>JAJDTJ010000059.1 GCA_022827225.1 Candidatus Poribacteria bacterium
CCGATTGCGATTAAAAGGTCGTCACAAATCGTGTAAAGTGCTACAATAGTTAGATCCATGGGGTTCTCCTTTTGTTTTTTCGATAAAAACACTATATAGGAAATCCCATGGATTTACAAGTGGCAACTTGGGTTACTTATAACTGAAAGTGAGCGAAGCGAACGTACTGACAACTGTTAACTGCGTACTCGCTTACGCCAAATGTCTTGTCAGTTCCCAGTAATAGTAGAGTGCAGGCGTGCTAAAAATCAGGCTGTCACAGCGATCAATAAAGCCGCCGTGTCCGGGAATTACATCTCCAGAATCCTTGACGCCGGCTGTCCGTTTCATAAGTGATGCGCTCAGGTCTCCGAGTTGTCCGAGGGCACTCAAAAAGAGTCCAATGAAAGCGGCGTTCCCCCAAGACAGTGTGTCTTTTAAAAGGAGCATACCGAGTAAAAAGCCAATGAGGGTGCCTATGAGCAACCCACCGATAGTGCCCTCAACTGTTTTCCGAGGACTGACGGGTGTACCGAGCTTGTGTTTGCCGAAGGCAACACCGACGAGGTACGCACCGGTGTCGCTACACCAAATTGTGCCGATCAGCAAGAAGATGAAATGCCGACCTATGGGTTCGACATTTCGTAACAAGATAAGATGATAACCCAATACCCAACCGATGGTTAAAATGCCTGTTAATTTTAGTGTGACCCTGATCAACTCACCGTCAACTTTTGCTCTAAAGATGCTTTCAGCAAAAACATAAATGAATACGAGAGTGAAGAAACTAAACGTTACTGCTTGGACCGGTAGAGACCTTGTCAAAGGAGGCAAAAAGTATGCTAACAGGCAGAACATACCTGTCAAGAGTGCTGGCATCACCGGATTTAATTTTTCAGTGAAGTGTTGTGCAAGCCGACAGTACTCAATTTGCATCATCGACATAGCGACCAATACAACGAGTGCATAGAGCCAGTCCCCCCAGTAGATGACGAGTAGGACTAACGGTAGCAGCAAAACCACACTCAAGGCTCTCCGCCAAAACATAGTTTTTGTGTCCCGTTTGAATTAAGTTTCTAATAATTCAGTTTCTTTCGCCTCCGTCAATTCATCGATCTTATTGACGTACGTATCCGTCAGCTTCTGTACCGGGTCTGCGCTGCCTCTCTTTTTATCGCCACCTCTGCCTTTACTTCTACCGCCGCCGCCCGTATCTCCACCATCAAGTTTTTTTACGGCATCGTTGGCATCCCGGCGAATATTCCGAATTGCGATCTTACCCTCTTCAGCAAGTTTACGGACAACCTTCGTTAACTCCGTACGCCGTTCTGTTGTCAGTTCAGGCACCAAGATTCGGATAACGTTCCCGTCGTTGTTCGTTGAGAACCCCAAATCCGAGTGCGCAATCGCTTTTTCAATTTCTGTAATTAAGGCTTTATCCCACGGTTGAATGACAAGGAGACGCGGTTCGGGAGTCGTAATCGTACCGACTTGGCTCAGCGGGCTTTTGGTACCGTAATAGGTAACGCTCACCTGGTCCAAAAGTGCTGGCGTCGCGCGTCCCGTTTGCACATGCGACAATTTCTCCGCTGTTACTTCAACTGTCTTCTTCATCCGGGATTCAGCCTGTTGAAGTATCTGTTGCATCTGATTGTTTCCTATAAGACATTGCGGACACCCGCGCTGAACCAAAAACCTCGACTCCGATATTTTTGACTAAGGCACGAGGTTTTTGGTTCAAATATATCAATAGGTGACCGACATGCAGCTACATGGCGTGCTATGGAAGCCGTCACGCTTCAGGCATTACCACTTGTAGCAGGTTTTACAACTACCGATACACCACAGTCTGTACGCTCACAGAATCGATGCCTACCGGTAGATGTGTTGGGAATTCTAAGTTGCTCACAACACCGAGCGATTCAGTCTTAGGACTGTCCAAGCACATAAAGGACGAAGCGTTTGACGACGATATTTTCACCCAATTGGGCGATAGCGTCTTTTATAAGCGTTTCGATGGTTTTATCGGTATCGCGAATGTACGGTTGTTGCAGGAGACATGTCTCCGAATAGAATTTAGAGATACGTCCTTCAACGATGCGTTCGGCGATATGTGCCGGTTTACCCTCTTGTTCGGCTTGTGCTTTGAGGATTGCCTTTTCCGATTCAAGTGCTTCGGCGGGGACATCTTCCGGTTTGACGTATTTCGGTTTCGCTGCTGCGACTTGCATAGCGATCTCTTTCCCGAGTTCCTGGAATTGCTCCGTCCGCGCGACGAAATCGGTCTCACAATTCAGTTCAACTAACGTGCCGACACGGCTGCCCGGGTGAATGTAGGAAATAATTAAACCTTCTTCTGTCGCTCTACCCGCTTTGACTTCAGAAGCTTTTAGACCTTTCTCCCGGAGTTTCTGAATTGCTTCGTCAATGTTTCCGTTCGTCTCTGCAAGCACCTTTTTGCAGTCCATGATCCCCGCACCTGTACGCGAACGGAGCTCGCTAACCATCTTTGCTGTGATTGCCATCTATCCTCCACTGACTTCATTGATTTTTCAATAGGCGTGGCGATAATTTACGGCACAAATCGTGTGTCCTTACCACACCTAATTTGGTAAATATTTATTGAACCAAAAACCTCGACTCCGATATTTTTGACTAAGGCACGAGGTTTTTGGTTCAGCGACACCTTATTGAAAAGGCAGTCGCGCACAAATAACTGTTATGACGATTGTCGTCGCGGTGCACGACCTCTTCGACGTTGGCGGGGCGCACGTGTTTGACGTTGTTCGCTGTCTCCAATCGCTTCAGGCTCCGATGATAACTCTGCCTCTTCAAGTAAAGTGGCACTCTCTTGTTCATGCCGCTCGGCTTCAAGCGGGTCACTTACCGGTGGGACCCCTTCGGTTTGCGGTACTTCCTGTTCACCTTCTGCGCCTTCCGATGCTTCACCACGGCCTTCAATGACCGCTTCAGCTAAAACGGAGCAGATGAGACGGATCGAACGGATCGCATCGTCGTTACCTGGCACGGGCAAATCAATCGGATCCGGATCACAATTCGTGTCAACAATCGCAATGATCGGGATCCCCAATTTATTTGCTTCAGCAATAGCCGTATGCTCTTTGCGCGTATCTGTTACGATGACGACTTCCGGGAGCCGCTTCATCTCTCTGATGCCGCTGAGGTTATTACTCAGTTTCCCTTTCTCGCGACGGAGGTTCATAACCTCTTTTTTCGGGATTCTTTCAAAGAGACCGCCCTCTTCGTCGGCATCCAATTTATCCAACCGGTTAATACTCCGACGGATCGTTTGGAAATTGGTAAGCATGCCGCCAAGCCAGCGATGATTCACATGATACATGCCACAGCGCAGGGCTTCATCGTGTACGGCTTCTTGCGACTGCCGTTTTGTACCGACAAATAGCACGCCGCCTCTCTTTGCAGAGATGTCTTGCACGAAGTCTACCGCGGTCTGCAGCATCCGTAACGTCTTCTGCAGATCAATAATATAGATCCCGTTTCGCTCTGCGAAAATGTATTCCGCCATTTTCGGATTCCAGCGACGGGTTTGATGTCCAAAATGAACTCCGCATTCGAGGAGTTCTTTCATTGTAACTGCCAAAGAAACCTCCTAAGTTTGTAGAAGCGAGACCGCTTCTACCGGGTTTTCGCATCCACCTCCTTCACATTTGCATCAGACTCCCAGCATGAGAGAACCCGCTGTGCAAATCGAGAGGTGTGTCGTCTTCAGTATTAAAGTTAAAATTTCGATGAACCCGTGTTCATCAAAACTGTTACAAATATTTTACCACAGAAATGGTTGTATTTCAAGTTTAATGTTATAACACGGATTTTAGGGAATTGTCAAGGGAAATTCGACGGTGTTCCAGGGGCATTTGGTTTTAGATAAATAGGACTTACGCACGAAGTGGATATTGCGGATGGAAGGGTGGAAGGGAGGGAAGGATGGAGGTTTCGTTCCACCCTTCCAATCTTCCGATCTGGCAAGCAGCTGACAACCATTTAGAAAATTATAGAATTCGCGCGCAGCATAAGGTATAATTGACCGAAGGGGGTAACGGTGAAACATCTCATAAAGCATATCGCTGCGCACTTCAAAACGGAGACTGACGCTCTTGAACTTGAACCGATCCGGCACGGCACACGACAGCGGCACAACGTCTGCCGACTGAGGCTCGGCAGCAAATACTATCTCCTGAAACAGCACGACATTACCGCACCCGTCGTTGCGGCAGGACAGACACCGAGCCAGATTGAAGCAAACGTCCTCACACTTTTATATGATAACGGTTGCCGCGTACCACAGCTCGTCTGGAAGTCGGAACATCACCACGCCCTCCTCTTAGAGTGGTGTGGTGAATCCACGCTTGACGCACTTGCCCAACGCGACGAGAAGTCGGCACAAAGTTTGACACCGCTTTTGTTGACGATCCTCCAGGAAGTGTGCAACATTGAGACCTGTTTTACGACACACGCTGCACAACTTGCGCCGGACGTTTTCCGTTTCAATGCTGAAGCGACCCTACAGGATTTATTGGCACGAGGCAAAAAAGTCGTCGGTTATCTCTCGCATCTTAGTGATAGACCGATGTCATCGATTGAAGAACGGACGTTTACGGACGCGTGGGACGTGTTCTCGACGCGTCTACAGGATGCGCCGACGACACTCGGCAGCCTGGACAACAATGCCCGAAACATCGTTATTCGCGGGAAATTTCCGTTCTTTATTGACTTCGCCAGTATCGGTTGGAATTGGCAAGAGATGCGTCTCGTGCAGCTGCTCAATAGTATCGGTGCTTTCCTTGTCTCGCCATCTGAAACAGGTAATTTTGTCTCCCTTTTAGATAGAGAACTCGTCAACACTTATGCGGAATGGGTAAGTACACATCGTGAACCTTGTTCGCCTGACGAGGTCGCTACGCGGGTTGACGGTCATCACCTGCTATTCTACTTGTCAGTTATTGACCAACTGTTGCGAGCCATTGCGCAGCCCGATGCGACCGAAAGTAGGATGCTACTTGAAGCGTGGGGCGATCCACAAAAGAGGTTCCGAAGTGCTATCACCAATATGACTGGGACGCGTTTAAGCGATGATGTTTACACGCACCGGATCCGGGAGATAATAACCGATTTTTCTACCTAAAAACTTCCATCTGCCGAACTATAGTATTACTTTTCAGCACCAGTTTCCTCGCGGATTGTACCTTCAAGTTTACGGAGGAATTCCTGGGTTTCCGGCGTTGACGGTTTTTTTCCATGAAACTCGTTCTGATAGTCTTTCATGACTGTATAAAGCGACATCAGGTTAACTTGTCGGTTCTCAATCGCTTCACGGACACGCTGGAAACTTTCAATGATCTGCTCCTCCGCGATACCGTCCGGTCTCCGTTCCGCTGAATTAAGACGCTTTTCTATGTTGCCGAGTGCATGTTTTGCCATCCAATAGCGGGCACCTTCAGGTCCACCGACTTGCCAATAAACCAATGCCCCGACAAGTAAACCGCCTGCTATAATTATGAACAAAAAAGTTAAAAATCTTCTGTAGCAGCCACTCAGTTTTCTGCTTATTATATTCGCCATGTTGTTGTTTTTTGTGTTGGACTTTCGTGGTGTCCGTTTAGATTTTTCCCTCACGTATCGTTAATGCTGCCTTTAATTTCTGATTGCCGATGAATTTTGTCCCGTGTGCGTCAAAGAACTCGAATTCACCTTCAAGTACTTCAAAGACTGCAATATCGGCGAGGGTGCCGACTCGCAAATTGCCGAGTTGCTCCTCACGTTGGATAGCCTTTGCTGCACTGAAAGTAGCTTTGTCAATCGCATCTTCAAGCGATAAACCGAGATGCATCAATTTCGACAGCGTTGTCGGTAGATCGTAGACGGGACCGTTGATGTTTCCGGTGTGTAAATCGGTGCTGATAACATCAGAGATGAATCCCTGTTCCATTGCGCGTTGTGCGATTTCGTAATGGAAGCTACCGGCACCGTGTCCGACATCAAAGATGATACCGTCTTCACGCGCTTTCCACGCCTCTGGGATGATCCGTCCCTTTTCGTCGACGATGTTATCACCGTTGCCTTGGAAGCAGTGCGTAATGACATCACCGGGACGTAATAACCTCAAAATGTCGGGCAGCGGGACACCGGCACCGATATGGCACATGACAGATGTTCCGGCACGCTCGGCGGCTTCAATGGCGCATTTCAGCGGTTCAACACCGTTATCGCCGACCTGCCCCTTCCCTTGACGCACCTTGACACCGACGGTAATATCGCGATTTCGTTGCAGTGTCTCCGCGACGCGAGCGGGATCGGCGTAAGCCATATCGAACATTTCGCCGACCGGTCCGTAGACAAGCCCGATCCCGGAGATATGGATATAGGTAAGAACGTTCGTTCGGGCAGGTTCAGCGATAAACTCTCGGAAACCCGGAAATGATGCCCAACTCGGACTGCCAGCGTCCACAACCGTTGTTGTCCCTGCTGTCGGACAGACCGCATCGGGTCTGATCCCCCACGTCGTTACGCCATAATAGACGTGCGTGTGGATATCTACGAGTCCCGGTGTCACGTATTTATCCTTAACAGAGATGGTATGCGTGGCTGCATCTTCGGCGATATCCGCTTCAATCGCTGCGATAACACCGTCAGCGATGGCGACATCGCGCACCGCATTCAATCCCTGAGCGGCATCAATGACGGTGCCACCTTTCAGTAGAACGTCGTATTTCATTTCCGTCTCCGCGCTCGGTTTTCGGTGTAATCTGTGAACCTATATTTAGACCCCACGTTTATCGCCCCAGATATCGACATGTACGCGCGGGGAATAGCGATAGCCGTTCGCTTTGCAGAGGTCAACCAACCACTCCTGTTTCTGTTGTAGCACAGTCGGTGTCGTTCCTTGCGGCATCAGTAAAATCGTTTCAGCTGGAATAGCGATGTCGGTCTGCAACGCTTGGATTTCAGCCAAATCTTCGGGCGTATCCACGACAAATTTCACTTGACACGGATAAACATCAAGAAATTTACGGATAACGTCCGGGCGAATGCGGTCTCGTTCGTGACGTTTGAAAAATCGATCCTGTGTCGGCGGATTCGAGTTCCGCAGTTTCGGACTCATTGAGATGAGATGCGCAGCGACTTTAGCGAAGCGTGTGGCGTTGGTCTCAATCGTAATGTGATGTCCGCGCGCGTCGAGTTCACGGCAGAGTTCTATCAACGCTTTGGGCTGAATAAACGGTTCGCCGCCGGTAATAACGACGTGTTTACATCCGTATTGCGTGATTTTGGCGACGCTCTCAGCAACGGTGATGTCCTGATCTTCAGGGTGCCAAGATGTGTAAGGTGTATCACACCAAACACATCTCAGGTTGCAATAACTCGTCCGAAAAAAAACGGAGGGTACACCGATGAGTTGCCCTTCGCCTTGAATTGTATGGAAGAGTTCACTGAATTTCATGGGAAGCACCTGCCGGATTGGACCTCGCCGACGCTAAGCCTCAATGAGTTCGATCTGAACGTTGTCGGGTCCCTTGAAGAACGCCATCATCAACCCTTGCGGTTTCAGGTCTTCGAGTTCCGCGCCTTTCGCTTGGAGTCTTGCGACCTCTGCGTCGAGGTCCTCTACAGTGAAAGCGAGTTGGTAGACCCCCCAACGTGGATTGCCGGTGGTGTCCTCGACTTCCATATCACCGAGTTTAGGTGAGAGGAAGATCCGTTCGCCGCCGATCTCCATCCGTACGATTTTTAAGCCGCGGACTTCGACGGTTTCGTCAACCTTTCCATCAAACATCTCTTCGTAATAACGGACTGCGCCGTCAAGGTCTTCGCATCGGAGATGAACGTGGTGAAATGTAACTGCCATTATCAAAATTTCCTTTCTTTGAAAATTGCGCTGTAGTAACACACCGAGTAAAAATGATCCAAGACAAATAAAATTATCACACAATCCGTTGATTGTGTCAAATTGTTTTTTCGGGTTAGGGTGTGTAAATAATGATACTGGCAATTAAGGTGCAAATTGTGTATAATAAAAACGGAAGTTAAATTGACGCTCTAATGTTCTTGGAAAACGAATAAGGAGGCGGAATATGTCCGTAAAAATTCGCCAGCAAAATGGCGTTACAATTGTGGAACCGAGTGGACGAATGATGGGAGCCGCAGCATCGGAGCTCCGTGAAGTGCTGACAGCAGAGGTGGAGGCATCCGATACCCCCCGGATCCTTATCAACTTTGAGAACGTCAACATGATGGACAGCTCGGGTCTCGGTTCTCTGCTTCAGGCGCGCGCGATTGCGAATCGCAAGGAAGGACGTATCGGGGTCGTCAACGTTGCTAAACAGATCAGCAATCTGATTGTTGTTACCCGAATCGTCAACCATTTCGAGCACTTTGATAGCGAAGATGAAGCGATTTCAGAATTGTCCACCTAAGTTCCACGGTTCAATGAAATACCAACGGGGTGGTTTTTACCACCCCGTTTTTTATCACCTACAACTTCATACTGTTACAGGCGAGGTATGACATGCTCTTAGAAAAATGGACGACGCTCCGAATTGAACAGGTCCACTTACTGGCACAGGAACTTGCAGCGCGAAATTTACCCGTCATCGATCAATTTGAGCCGGTCGCCGACATGGAAGAGCTCCTTGCCTTCACTGAAGCCAATCCGACCCCGACAATATTTATGCCGCAATATCCAGCTTGGCGGTTAGAATCCGTGGCATCGCGGGTGATTGAGGCGGTTGCGATTGCTGCACACGAACCGCTGACCGAATTCGGGTACCGTGAACTTGCACGTATCCTATTAGAGCATACTGTCTACCTCTACGCGTATCCTCATGGCGATCCACGTCCGAGATTGGAAGCCGGAAGTGCTTTGGCACTTGCGGGCTGCATCTGTACTTCGCTCCCACAGTCCGAACTCTGGCGGTTCGCTGGGTTCGGAAGGATTTCGGCAGTACTTTCGGAGGTTGCACTAACACCGACAGATTCGCATCTCACCGGACCAATAGATGCTGCCTTCTCGCTTGCGAATGAACAGGACCTACCGATCTTGGCATCTGTGATTGAGACTTATAGGACGGTTCTCAAACGGAATATTAAGTTCAAAAATCAATTTAACTTGCCACTAAACGATAGCGACTTCTTTGACATGCTGAATTTAGATTTTCCGGGGCTCGAAGCCGTGAAAACCGCTATTTTATCGGGCGACATAGATACCGCGAAATCTGCATACACCGACTTTGTAGTCCAGACTTGTAATCCCGATTCTACTGTATCCGACTATATTGCTGCTAAAACCTATCTCGAATGTCTACTTCGGTTGTCTATCCATCCGACACCAGCCATCATAGCGACGACAGAGATCGGGATCGCCGCGTGCCTGTTCCCAGAATTCCGATGGAGCGAGCATTTTCATAAACTGGCACTACACCGCTATCAGTGGATAGCCGAGGCATTCTTCCACACCGACGGTTTCCATAAGGATCGGACGTTGCGCGCCCAAGTTGAGGCGATTGCCCATTTCGCAAGATTCATATCGGTTCATGCAGAGATGGCAGTTCACCCGGAGATGGCGGTTCGTGCGGAGACAGCGGCGCGTGTCAATGATTTTGAAGAGATACAAACCTTTCTTGAGAAGTTGGTGGCGACGTGCATCCATTTGAGCAAACCGGATTACACGTTTCCAGCACTCGGGCGGCTTCCGGCACCCGATTTCGATGCCATCGAACTCTGCGAGATCGTTGATAGCGACTTCAGTATCGAGAATTTTCCGTATCCTGATACCACATCGTACGCGCTCCCGCAGACCGGTTGCTACGTGATGAGAGATGGTTGGGAAGAAGATGCACAATACCTATTTTTCGACGCGCATCCACCGACAGCACCTAACAATCCTGACCCATCACACCTCGTCCTATACGCGCATGGGCGGCAACTCACAACAAGTTCAGTCCGTGTGGTTGATACCGAATTATCAGTATCCGATGTGCTTGATCCACGGTGGTTAACCGCACCTGCCTTCGATTTCGTCGAAACGTGGTATCAGAATTCGTCGGTCCACTACAAACGCTTTATTTTTTATCTCAAAGGCGAATACTTCATCTTGCATGATCTCCACCTCGGTGGAGAAGCGCGGACAGTGGAACAAGTTTTCCATCTCAATGGAGGCGCTAACGCTGCGGCAGAACGGGCATGGACACAAGACACGCACCTCTTCATCTCGACAACCGGGACGACGGACATCACTGTAGCGTTAGATGATGGCGCTGTTACCTATCGGTGTACCAGTGAACCACCAATCGCGCTGAACACCTTGCTGTTTCCGATGAGACCGGGTATTCCGGGGCATCCGAAGATTTCCGTTCTCACTGTTGAGACAGATACCGATGTGCTCGCAACAGGCTTCACCCTCGAATTATCCGACACCATAGACCTGTTCCTTATCTCTGATGACGGTTTAGCGGAGATGTCAGCGGCAGATATTACGTTTGTTGGGGAGTGCCTTTTTTTACGGAGAGACGCTTCTGGATCGGTGTCTCAATACATCATACTGAACGGACGGTTTTTACAGGTAGGTTCGCAAGTCCTTGTAGATTTAGATGAGCCTTGCGAAAGTTATGTACAGGTATAGGTAGGAACACAGTGGTACGAGGAAATATTTTTACACACGGGGCAAAACATTTTTTCCCTCCTAAATGTCAAGCGTCTAAAGGCGTTCGTTTGAAGGACGTTCCTGCACAACAGGTATCACGTAACTCCGAATTTCTACACCGTCGATGGTCTCAGTCTCAACACGCGGTTCAGGCTCCTGACGATGATCAAATACAACATAGTATCCCTCTGTTGTCCGTTCTAACTTCAAGTATGCTGCGAGCTGTTTCTTGCCTGCTTGATAGCGATTATTGCCTCTCCAAATTTTTGTCTCAACGATGTATTTCTCCTGATTGTGAGTGATAAGGATGTCCATCCTGCCGCGTCCGGTTTGCACCTCTATGTGCATAACGCCACCGATACGTCTAACAAACTCGTCAAGATAGGCAAGCAAGAGGTGCCGTCCTACCGATTCTTGCGGCGTATCTGGGACCTGCAAAATTCTGAAACCTACCCGTGCTATGAAATGTTGGAAGTTATCAAGTACCGTCTTCATTTTAATATGTCCCGTAGGCGTGAGGTACTCACGAAATTCGTCACTAATATCTTCTGGGAAATATTCTTGCTCCAATCCGTTTACGAGTGGTTTAAACGCCCTCATGATACGGTAGAGATAGATCGGATTGAGAATCTCACACATGCCGTCATCACCTCTTGCGATGACCCCATAAGTGGCGAGTTCACTGATAATGTCATTATCGAGATTAAAATCAACGCCTTCGTCCCGTTCCATGATGCGCATCAGCATACTTTCAAAACGTGGGTTTTTTCGGATGTTGGTTATCAAATGCGTGATGTTGACATTGCTTTCCTTGAGGAGTTGTGTATGTGCCGTTGTAAAGTGTGCCATGGTAATCGGTTCGGTTTTCGGGGTATCTAATTCCTCGGTGAGGATTTGTGCAAATCGGTTGACGAGCACGGGGTGTCCGGCGGTCTGTTTGTGAATAGATTCAATAACCTTTGGGTTAAACATCTGACCGACTTCATCTGTGTACTGTCCGATGAGTTCTTGCACCTGTTCAAGCGTAAAGTTCGGCAAATTGAATTCATCTTGGATATTGAACGGGGAGATAGTTCTGTCGTAGTTCAACTGCGTGATACTCTTCACGCCAACAATGCTGACACTATGCGGACATCGAGAAATAGCGTCTGAGACGTAGATACGGCGGAGCGAATGCAGAAAGCCTTTGACGGCTTCCTTTGGAATACCGTCAAATTCATCTATGATAAGGATGACGCATTGGTCGTCAAGGAAATTGGAAAAGTTTGTAAAGAATCTTCGCATTGAGAGATGATCGGTTATCTCTGCGTTGTCCAAAAAATCTGTCAGTGCTTTCGGGACTGTCTCTCGGCGTTGTAGAAAAACATTTTCTATCGCCTCGCGAATATCCTCGTAGAGTCCATCGTAAAAAACGGATGGCGTACAGTCCTCATACTCCTCAAAATTTAATGAAATCGGAAAGTATTCTGATTCTTCGTCAGTGAATAGGTCTAAGGCGCGTTGGAAGAAAGTCGTCTTTCCGGTCTGCCGTGGCGCGAAGATAACGATGTAACGACCTTCTTTGACGCGCCTGATGAAATCTGCGAGCTCAGCAGCGCGACTGACAACGTAGTGTTTCTGTGGATGAACGGGACCCTGCGTTCCAAAGCGTCTCATGTTTTTCCTCAAACCGTAGCACTCGGATTCTTATCACCGTTGGTTTAGATTAGGATACCATCTCAACCTTTCATTGTCAAGCGATTTTGTTGCTATGACGGAGACGTTTAACAGTTAGTTTCATCCACTATCAATGAAAATTTAAGCCGATACTGAAACTGTTATCAAAATCTTCAAGAGAGATGCCAAAAGTTCCGGTTAGACTTATCGCTGGCGAGAATTCGACCACCAACCCTAAATTCCCTGCATAGCCAGAAGAGCTTCGATTACGACCCATCTCCTTAGCCTCTCCTTTTCTATCTATACGGGACCAAGAACGCGAATAGGACAGACCACAGAAGGGTCTTAGGGCCCAGCCGATACCAGTCTTTAGGCGTTTTGAAACACCACCGCCACCGGCAAGTCCGTTCGTTCGGACACTGAGAAGTGTCTCATTTGTAGGATCATCAAGCCGCCGAGAAATTCCACTCGAAAATCCGGTATAAAAAGCACTCGTCAAAAAATAATCTAAACCCGTCCGTCCTAAAGGACCAACATGCCCCAGCCCAACGCCTATCATAACAGGTGGTGGAACATCAATTTCTGAACCACCGTATTGATCCTCGTCCAAAACTCCCATATTTGTTACCAGACCAACCTTTGTCCGGCTATTAATACCGTAACTGAGATTCCCACCAATCCCCATAATCTCTTGACGAATACTAAAATCAAGTCCGGTAAAGGCAAACCCGACAGCCATTTTCCCTTGCTGCAACTCGTATAAACCCATTTGAGAATACGCGGTAACAGGGAGCAAAACCAATAAAAGAACCATGCAAGTCCATCTCTTATTTAACTGCACTTTTATTTCTCCTTCTACAAATCAGATTACACGGAATGCGAATCAAAGCATCTGCGCTTCCATGCGTACATTCAACCCAGGAATAGTAGAACTTACGCAGCCTCCACTGCAGGCGGGGTTTAAAACCCCGCCTGCAGTGCGTCAGAAGTCCGTTATCATGGAAAGATGCGTAAGTCCTCAATAGGTAACCTGTTACAACGTTTTCGCAATAGATTATGTTTACATTACCGTGATTAGAAGTTACTAAAGCATGGAGAGGACATCACAAAGAGGCTTGCTGCAAGAGTTCTCGGTTCGCAAAGGCGGTATCAGGGTCACCGTCAAAAATCACTGCCCCGTCATGGAGTAAGAGAATACGGGTGGCGTATTTCAAGGTGAGTTCAGTGTCGTGCGTTGCGAAGATGAGGGTTTTGTTTTCGTGTTGGATCTGGTCGTGTAGTTCGTCCATCAGGCGATGGAGATGCCGCGCGTCTTGACCTGTCGTCGGTTCATCAAGGAGGAAAAGGTCGGGATGTAATGAAAAAGTTGCGGCGACAGCGACGCGCTGACGTTGCCCGCGCGATAATGCGTACGGAGCCTCTGCAGCAAAATTGACCAAATCGAACTGGGATAACGTCCTATTGCCTCGGGCCTCGAGGTCCTGCGTCGAGAATTTAAGGTTTTTGGGACCGAAGGCTACCTCATCACGGACGGTTTCTGCCTGTAGCAATAAATCTGGGTTCTGAAAAACGATACCGACTTTGCCTGCCAACTTGTGGCGTTTCAAACGACTACACGACTGACCATCAATAGTAACCTCACCCGATGATGGACGCAGCAGACCGGCAATCAGATGTATCAATGTTGTTTTACCGGACCCGTTTGCCCCCATAACTGCTATCACCTCACCGCGTGACACCACACAAGAAACTTCGTGGACGGCATCGCTGGCGGTTTTAGGGTAGCGGAAGCAGAGGTTTCTGATACTAAGGAGTTCCGAGCCGTGCCCTGTATCCGATAGGCGTTCACGTCTTGGAATTGGAGCTTTTGATCCGACATCTTCTGACCCACGGACAGCCTCTGGAACCTGTACGCCTAAACGTCTATACGGTGTGAAGTCTCGAAACGCCTCGGTTTTTGGAAAGTCCAGACAGAGTTTGCCATTGTCCATCAGCCAGACATGATCGCACAACGATGCCACCTCTCGCGTGCGATGCGTTGCTAAGACAACCGTTATACCGAAGTCGTTATTGAGCTGCTTCACAATATTAAGAATGTCGCGTGTGCCTTTAGGGTCAAGGTGGCTGGTCGGTTCATCTAAGAGTAAGACTTCTGGCTGCATCGCACAGACGGCAGCGAGCACGACACGCTGTTTTTGTCCCCCGGAAAGCGATGCAATCTCACGTTCCTCAAATTCTTGTAAACCGACCTGTCTCAAAGCAGAAGTTATCCGTGCCTGCATTTTTTCAGGCGGGAACCCGAGGTTTTCGAGTCCAAAAGCGATTTCATCTTCGACGAGCGTACAAAAGAGTTGATCATCAGGATTTTGGAAGAGGAGGGAAACTTTTTGGCACGTGGTAGCAAGCGGTTGCGTCGCTATATTTTCACCATCAAGATGGACAGTCCCGCTGAGAACACCGGCAGAGGCGTGCGGGATCAATCCGTTCAAGGTCCGCAATAAGGTAGATTTACCACACCCCGTTGGTCCCGTCAACAGCACAAATGCCCCAGCGTCGATACGGGTTGTGATATTGCGAAGTGTCGGGATCTCTCGACCCGGGTATGTAAAACGGAGGTTTTCTATTTCAATGCACGCCATGCTCCGGTTAAGTCAGCCCTTCGATTTGGACAGGTACAGAACCGAAAAGATTCTCTAAATGCCGTGTGACGGACTCTTGGAAAGCGTCAAAGGTTTCTTGGACGTTCTGTTTGAAATCGTCAGTGTGGTGCTTGAAAACGTTCTGGAGTTGTGCGTGTTGTGCGCGAACGCGGTCGAAGATACTATGGATATAGGCTTGTAATTCGCCGAGGCGTTCAGTCTGTGCTTTTGCGAAATCGCCGACTGTGGCTTTGAAAGCATCGAATTCTGCGGCTAAGTATTCCTTGAACATCAATTGCTGAAAGCCTATCAGTGCGCTATGTGCCGCGTATTGGAAATCCTTATGAATCGTATTGTATTCTGACTGAATGCGCCCGAAAAGTTGTCTCGAATAACTGTGGATTTCACTCATTCGCTCGCCATGACCCTCTACAAGTCTGGGGATATCCGCTTTAAATGTGTCCATTTCTTCCGCCAAGAAGTTCCTAAAATCCTCAACAGCAACGGTATGGCGTGTAATCTTCTCAAGGTGATAACCCATGACGGCTAAGCGTACTGCTTCAGGGAACATCCCGGGATGGTTTTTGAGGGTTTTTATGAGAAATTTGGCGTACTCGAAACCTTGCCTTGAGAAGAGTTGCTTCCGGATGGACTGGGCAAAGGCGCGGACTTCATCCTTGCGGATTGCTCGGACGTTATGTTGGGTCTGAGGCATGTGTTCAAGCAACCGCGAACATCTGGCAAAATAGTTTTTTAACGTCGGATCGTAGAGCGTTGAAATAACGCGGCGGTACTCGGTGATAAGTTTCTCACGTGGCATTTCTGGCACGAAGTTGAGGTTCATATCCGTATTGTTTCCACTCGATTCTACAAGCAGTCGGTCTTCCAGTTTCAATCGGTGCCAGAGGTCGGTCTCTTTCAGGGCAGTAAGCAGACCCGCCATCGCCATTGGGATGCCGGCTTCCTGAATGAAGTTGATGTGGGAATCAAACTCAGTATCACCATCAAGCCCGATGATAAAACCGCCTGTCACTTCTATGCCTTTGTTCTGTATTTTTCTGATTGCGCGCATGAGGTAGCTACCGGCATCTTCTTCTTTACTGGTGTTCTGTCCTTTAGAAGTGCTGAGGAGTGCTTCATCGTTGGGGGACTCAATACCGAGGAAGACCATATTAAATCCGGACGCATTCATTGCATCAAGCATTTCGGGGATCTCAACGAGGTTTACGCTCGCTTCGGTATAGAGCGAAAACGGGAAATCTCGTTCTTCCTGCCACTGCTTGACAGCCGGTAATAGCCGCATCGCGTCGCGCTTGTTGCCGATAAAGTTGTCATCAACGACGAACATCGGACCCGTCCAACCGAGTTTATAGAGGTGTTCAAATTCCGTGAGCATCTGTTCATTGCTTTTTGTGCGTGGGACGCGGCCGAATAATTTGGTAATATCGCAAAATTCGCAATTGAAAGGACAACCGCGTGAAAATTGGAGTGCCATTGAGCCGTAGGCGTTAATATCAATGAGGTCATAGCGCGGCGGCGGTGTCTTCGTGATATCCGGTTTCCGCTGCTCACGATAGACCTCTTTCGCGCAACCGTTCTGAAAATCGGTTAAAAAGTCCTCAAAGGTCTCTTCGACTTCACCCATAAGAAAATGGTCAATTGTGGCATCCGTTTCCGCCTTGATATTATCGTAATAAGAGGTAGGATGTGGACCGCCAGCAATAATCGGAACCCCCGATTGATTACAACGCTCAGCGACTTCATAGAGCGATGCTTTTTGAACGATCATTGTTGAAGTCAAAGCGACATCTGCCCATTGGAGATGTTCATCTGTCAACGGTTCAATGTTCAGATCAACGACTTTTAACGCGTAATTCTCCGGGAACATTCCGGCGATAGTCAATAGTCCGAGCGGGGGCATTGATGATTTTTTTCCAAGAAATTCTAAGGCGTATTTAAAGCCCCAATAGGACGGCGGAAACTTTGGATAAACGAATAGTGCATTCGGCATGATTTAGGTCTAACTCCTTAGATGTAATTCTCAAGTGTATTGCCAAAGTTTTTTGAATGAATTACGAACATTATAACTCCAAAGTAAAATAACACTCTTTAATATAATACCACATTTTGCGTTTTTTATCAAATTTTTCTCATTGTGGGTGTATAAATAGTTTGTTGATTGTTGTCTGAATCCTGATAGTCACGGGTATTTGCGTCTAATGCATTGGATATGCTAAAATAGGACAACGACGTAATTAACAGGCTTTCCTGTAAATGGCGGTAATAGATGTCCAAGTATCGACTCTCACAACTCCTTTTTTTTGTCGGTTTATTCTTCTGGATAGTGGTAACTCTTGGAACAGCACACAGCGCTGAAACGACGGAACACGCACTGCCTCCAGAAAAGTCGGGAACTAATATGGAAACAGAAGCGGAAACACAATCACACTATTATATTCATGAACTCCGTTTTGATGGGAATAACCATTTTGACCAGAAAACATTGATGAAACTGTTTGGATGGGAGCAAGGGCAGCTGTATTCCGACACAGAAATTATAGACGGGTTTGAACGTATTATTACTGCGTATCGAGAAGCAGGTTTTGTGTTCGCAGAAATAGAACCTAATATCGTGGGGATATCAGAAAATACCGGTTCTAAGGATGGTACGCAGGTGGCTATTGCTTTAGACATCGTGGAGGCGGAGCAGATCCGAACAGGTACTTTAACATTCACAGGAAACGAAGTCTTTTCAGAAATGGATATTCGGGATCAACTCGGTTTACGAGCGGGTGGACTCTTTACAGCAGATAAGTTAGAACAAGGGATAGAACGCCTTCAGACGTTGTACAGCCGACACGGATACCCGAAAGTTGAGATCGTTCCTGAGAGGTTCCAATTTTCAGCTGAGGCTGGTACTGTTGACTTCCAGTTGGATATCCGAGAAGGGACACAGGTCCAGATTGGT
Organism: Candidatus Poribacteria bacterium; assembly: GCA_022827225.1. Taxonomy (GTDB): domain Bacteria; phylum Poribacteria; class WGA-4E; order WGA-4E; family WGA-3G; genus WGA-3G. Next base: position 17,921 of record JAJDTJ010000059.1, read on the forward strand.
GAGGTCAAGATTAGTGGATTGGAAAAGACAAAGCCCGAGGTTATCCTGCGAGAAATTCCGGTAAAACCGAACCGCCGATTTGATCAGCGTGATGTTGACGCGAGTTATCGCCGGTTACGAAATTCTGGCTATTTCTATCAGGTTAATCCGAATGTCTTAGAACCGTCGGCGACAGAAGACAAGATTAATTTCCATGCCAGCGTAACCGAAGCGAAAACAGGACGCTTCAGCGGCATCATCGGGTATGCACCACCGGAATCAGAGGCGGACGCAGCACCACAACTCACGGGTGTACTGGAAGCCCGTGAAACCAACCTATTGGGTACAGGTAGACAGCTTAACTTCTATTGGAAATCCGGGCTGCTCAAGATTTTACGGCTCGGTTATGCAGAACCTTGGATATTCGGAAAACCGCTAACCGTCGGTATAGAATACGGACAGTTCAGGCAGCAAAATCCTAACAGGACGCAACTGTTAGGTGTCTCAGGGGACGGTACCGAAACAGCCTCCGAAGAACGATCGGGTAGTGTGAGTGCTACGACCGAGTTCGGTCGCGTTTTTGAAGGTGTTGTGACATTCGGTTATAAACGGATTAATGTATCAAACACCAGTTTACCCTCGGCACAAACCGCCCCTGTTGATATCCAAACGCCGGTCTTTCCCAATCCGAATTTGAATACCTTGGACGAAACGGTGCCGTATAGTGGAACAAAGTACAGCGTCACATTTCGGTTAACGCGGGATACCCGCGACTATTTTCTAAATCCGACACGCGGACGGCGTGATAGCATCGCTTTTGAGGTGTCGCGGAGCGATTTTCAGTTACGGAAAGCCTGGCTCTCCTTACAACAGTATTTCCCTACATGGCGGAAACAGACGGTCGCTGTTGAGCTCCACGGGGCTGCGGTCTGGGGATTTACGACGCAGCTTGAAAATCAATCTGACATAGTGATCCCACCGACGGAACTTTTCTACCTCGGTGGTGCGACGACGCTACGCGGATATGATGAGGATTGGTTCTCCGGACCGCGTCGTGTGTATGCGAACCTCGAATATCGCTTTCTCGTTGGTCCCGAATCCCAAGTTTTTGTCTTTACCGATTTGGGTTCCGTCACCTCGATTGAAGCACCGTCCAGTTTTGATAGACTCCGAGTCGGATACGGATTTGGCGCACGGCTTGAGTCTAATAGCGGTATTTTGCGGATTGACTACGGACTTGCCGCTGGTGATTCGTTATTGCGTGGTAAGATACATGTTAATTTAGGTGCGTCGTTTTGACAGATCCCCCTGCATTATCCAGGTGCTGTAAATATTTTTTCCTTGACAGATTTCTATTTGTGTGATATGCTATATATTGCATGGCTGGTAGAGAACATCATCTGCCCTGCTTAGGGCAGTCTCTACCTCCGCCGAGTGATGTTGGGAGCCATGTAACACGGAGTTAATCATGCGTACCCGAAAGTTAAAATTGCAGTATACTGAGAAGTTGGAGGCTCTGAATGCCGAGACTGCGTCTGTATGGCATGAGTCTTTGGTATTGAAGGAGGTGTGGGATTACGCGCATGGTTATCGTACAGGCGGTCAGATTGATGCACCATGTGAGTTGTGGATGGATAAGCAGTTATCTAAATCGCAACCTCTACATTCACAGAGTATACAAGAGGTGCGAAGACGCTATTTCAAGAATCGCAAAGGATTTCGTAAAAAGCGTAAGAATGGCGATGAGAAAGCGAAGGCTCCCTATAGAGATAAAAAATTCCAAGCTTCGGTGTCCCCGTAGCGGCGGCTATGGCACCGCCCGTCGGTATTCGATTAGAAGGCCGGCGTTGCTCCGCCTGAGCGGAGAATGTTCCCACGAGGAACAAAAGAATCTTCAATCTTTAGACTGGAGAAGGTTCAAAAAATATATAGGTGTGATAATATGAGTATTTAGTAACAGTATCAGCAATAGGAGATTTTAATGACGAAAAACAAGAAGTTACAGGATTGGGTCGAAGAAGCGGCTGAACTTTGCCAACCCGATTCTATCTATTGGTGTGACGGTTCGCAGGAAGAAAACGATCGGTTGTGTGAAGAATTAGTCCAAGGCGGGACTTTCTTCCGCTTGGACCCGGAGAAGCGTCCGGGTAGCTATGTCGCTCGTTCCGATCCCGCCGATGTCGCGCGCGTTGAAGACAGAACGTTTATCTGTTCAAAAACACCCCTTGAAGCGGGCCCAACGAACAATTGGCACGACCCCGACGATATGAAGAAGACCCTCAAAGGGCTCTTTAAAGGTTGTATGAAAGGCAGAACGATGTACGTTGTACCTTTCAGCATGGGTCCCCTCGGTTCCCCAATCTCACATATCGGCGTTGAGATCAGCGATTCCCCCTATGTCGTTGTTAATATGCGGATTATGACACGCATGGGTAGTGATGTGTTGGACATTTTGGGTGAAGATGGTGATTTCGTGCCGTGTCTACACTCTGTCGGTATGCCACTTGAACCTGGACAGGAAGATGTCTCGTGGCCCTGCAATCCGGATAATAAATATATCGTACACTTTCCTGAAGAACGTTCTATCTGGTCCTTCGGTAGTGGCTACGGTGGAAACGCGCTACTCGGCAAAAAATGCTATGCGCTCCGCATCGCCTCCATAATGGCAAAGAATGATGGATGGATGGCAGAACACATGCTCATTTTGGGGTTAACGAGTCCTGAAGGCGAGAAAACCTATATCGCCGCGGCGTTCCCGAGTGCTTGTGGTAAAACGAACCTCGCGATGCTCACGCCAACGCTACCTGGATGGAAAGCGGAGACGATCGGGGACGACATCGCGTGGATGAAGTTTGGCGAAGATGGACGGCTCTACGCGATTAACCCGGAAGCAGGATTCTTCGGTGTCGCACCCGGCACCTCAATGGATACGAATCCGAACGCAATGCACACGCTTGCGTCTAATTCAATCTTCACGAACGCCGGACTCACAGAAGATGCTGATGTTTGGTGGGAAGAGATGAGCGAAGATGTCCCTGAAAAAGTGACAAGTTGGCTCGGTGAAGAGTGGCATCCGGGGGACGAAAAAACAGCTGCACACCCGAATTCCCGCTATACCACTCCTGCTTCGCAATGCCCGATTATTGACCCGAACTGGGAAAACCCAAACGGTGTACCGATTTCAGCGATTCTCTTCGGTGGACGACGTGCCACGACAGTACCGCTCGTGTTTGAGTCTTTCAACTGGGAACACGGGACTTTTATCGGTTCTATCGCTTCTTCCGAACGCACAGCAGCAGCAGCTGGAACAGTCGGTGAACTCCGACGTGATCCGATGGCGATGCTTCCGTTCTGCGGCTATAATATGGGTGACTACTTCACACACTGGCTGGAGATGGGTGAAAGCACGGATGCCAGCAAACTCCCAAAAATCTTCTACGTCAATTGGTTCCGTAAGGATGCCGATGGCGGATGGCTCTGGCCCGGTTTCGGTGAAAATAGCCGTGTCCTGAAGTGGATCGTGGAACGTGTGTCTGGGAAAGGCGAGGCTGTTGAAACGCCGATCGGTTATGTTCCTGCATCCGGGGCGGTTGATATCAGCGGGTTGGAGGTAACCGACGAGCAGATGGAAGAACTTCTGCATGTTGATACCGAAGAGTGGCTCAACGAGATCGCATTGATTCGTGAGCATTACGAGCGTTTCGGTGAGAAGCTGCCGAAGGCACTCTCTGATGAATTGGATGCGTTAGAAGCACGTCTGCAAGAGAAGCAGTAGAATTGAATTGGCTAACATTATAGGGTGAGGCTCCCAACCTCGCCCTATATTTTATACTGACGGTGGTTCATAAATACCCGAGTCTATACCTGTGAGCAGCCGGATTTCACCAAGGATGGAGCAATTATGACGCTGCTTCTTGAAAAAGTGCTTACCGAAGTTTATAAATTACCCCAGAAAAACAGGACACTATTGCTGAGAAAAACAAAAAACGATTGACTCTGCTGGCGAAATTTGGTATTCTTGTTTCAACATCTTCTTGACAATGATACGACAATATGGGATCACTTCTAAATGCCTCGTTTTCTTGAAAAATAAGTGTAACCTGCTTATTAGGAGAACCTTATGCGGACACAGAACTATCTCGCTTTTCAAAGAATGACTAAGATTTTCGGTTTAGCAGTAATCTCAGTTATCTTTTTCTACGGCATCGTTTTTCAAGGTGAAGCTTACACCTACAACTGGGAGATAGACGAAACCCCGCAAGGATCTGAAAGTGTAACACCTGTTGAACCTGTAGAAGTCAATATCTTTGGCGAGCAGGTCCAACTGCCGTCTCTTACGGCTGTTCATTTTCTCGTGCGTAAGTATATTGTCTTTCCTGATTTGTCATGGGATAGGCCGCATGTCGATAAGCTACTTAAAACATTTGAATCGATACCGCAAGATTATTATGCCCTTTACCAACAACCCGCTTTAGATAATGTTTCTATTTGGAGATTATCTGATGAACATATACAGGACGACATTTTAATAGAAAATATTGACGGTATACGGATTGTTACGGTTTCTAAACACGCCTTCGGATATGCAAACCCGTTGATGGCAGAAATTGAAGGGGTCCGTGGTAGATATTACTCTAAACGCTTACATAATGCTGTTGTTAGGTTTATTACTGATAACGGCAACGATAGAGGTGCTATTCGACGTATTTTAAAAGAGCGTTATTCAGTGAGTCTTGATGTCCCTGATTATGCCGAACTTACGCGAAATACGACACAGGAGCATAGTGGGCGTTTCTCCGAATTCAAAAACAAAGAGGTGCTTGCGATAATATCAATGCTCGAAGAATTTCCGATGGGAATGTTAAAAACGCCAGGATTAAAATATATCGTTCGGCGGTTAGATGGCACCCCGCATCCGATATATAAAGAAGCTCCTGCTGTTGCTTGGCCGACCGAGGGATATATAGAATTCATGGAGTCCGCTTTTCAAGGTCAAAGTTTGGAATACATTCATAGACTTATCCTACATGAAAAAGCGCATTTTATGTGGGAGCATCTGTTTGACAATCAGTTGAAGCAAGATTGGATTGAGGTTGGCGGGTGGTATGAAAACCCCGATGATAAAGACGGATGGTCAACAACAAAACAGTTGGAATTTGTCTCTGCTTACGCACACGGTATAAATCCAAATGAGGATATGGCTGAAAGTATCAGTTACTATATTGTTACGCCTGATAGGTTTCGCTCGCGTTCACCGGAAAAATATGAATTTATCCAAAGTAGGATTATGCACGGTACCCGCTATATTTCCAAAATCCGAGAAGATTTGACCTTTGAAGTCTACAATCTGTATCCTGATTATGTTTATCCAGGGAAAATAGTGCGTCTGAATGTTGAAGTGATGGGTGAACTTGAAGAAGATAAAACGTTTGTAATAGAAATAGAAATTCATAGTGAAAGCGACCTGGATACGGCTTATGGCGGTATTACTCGAATAATTAGTGAAAAAGATACTTATGTGGATGTTTATTTTTATCCTGTTGATACTAATGGCAATCGAGTTACTTCATCACACATTCTTCGCAGTGACGAGGAAAGATTATCGAAATATGCGGCGAATGGTCATTGGATTCCAGACCAAATCAGTGTTTGGGATGCTAATCAGAATGAACGTCATAATGGGATTTCAGACTTCGGTTGGGGACTGTATATTGATAATCCGTTAGCCGATTGTGAACCGCCTGAATATGTACCGAACTCATTGAAACTTTCTTTACGAAAGTCAACGGATGAGGAATCAGAATCGCGAGGCGGCGAATATCAACTGCTTATCGTCGAATGGTTAGCCAGAGAGAAAAACGATATGAACTATGTCTGGGCAAGCATGAACGATGATGATCCAGAGACCTATTCGAGAGGTCTATTTGAATATGGATACAAAGACCAAATTAATCGAAGAGATGATGGATTAATTGAAGTTCAAGCTGAATTGCCAATCCCTGATTATCAGCAAGATGGAACGTATGAGGTCAATTATATTGGGATGGAGGATGTTGCCGGTAATGGTGGAGATGTATATTTCACAGACCCTGGGTATCGTTTAGGAGAAAACGCCATAATATTTGATGAGATTCCGCCGACAATTGAAATTCATACGCCAACTCCAGATACAACGCCACCTGTCCTTGACTTAAATAACATCACAATTAGGGCAGAGCCGACTCATCCTGAGGCACCTAATGGTGAAACAAATGTTTATGTCACCTTCAAAATTAAAGACGATATAAGCGGATATGCAGGATCAGAGTTATATCTACGGGACCCGCTCGGTGTAATCCATAGTAAATGGCATTCGATTTCAGACAGAGATAATTATAGGCTTTATTTCGATGGAGACCCGACTGTTTACAGAACTTATGACAAAACAATTCTTTTACCAGTCAGTAGTGTGCCGGGTACCTGGGGACTTGCCGAGATGAAGATAACAGATAAAGCGGGGAACGCGCTTCATGCGGATTTTACTGAAATTGTCCGTTTTGAAGTAGACGATGGTTCTTATATCGCTAAATCTGATATTAATAAAGACGGTGTTGTTAATATAATAGACCTGGTGTTAGTTGCGAATATACTATCAAACGTTGATACGCTTCCAGATGGGATAGACGCTGACATCAACGACGACGGTGTTGTTAACATTTTAGACTTGGTCGAAGTAGCAAGCAACATCGGTGAGAATGTACCGGCATCACCTGATGCTAATCTCATAGCGGTTGAACATATTGAGAGATGGATAGCAGAAGCGAGGAAGTTGGATGATGGCAGTTATGCCTTTAAACGCGGTATTCGCGTATTAGAAAAGTTGCTACTTACAATGCGCCCAGAAACGACTGTGTTGTTACCGAACTATCCGAATCCATTTAATCCCGAAACATGGATACCGTATCAGTTGGCGAATGCCGGTCAGGTCCAAATCACGATTTATGATACGAAAGGCGCGATTGTGCGGACACTTGACCTCGGACATCAAGCTGCAGGCTATTACACGCATAGAAACCGCGCAGCGTATTGGGATGGGCGCAACGGTTTAGGGGAAAATGTTGCAAGTGGTGTCTATTTCTATCAATTGCAAGCGGGTAGCGTTTCAAACTTGCGCAAAATGGTTATCTTGAAGTAAAGTTTAAAGTGGAAATCATAGCACAAAATTAGGTATAATACCTTTGCACATAATAAGGAGAAATAATTGTCAAAAGAACCATGTTTATCAAATCCGGCCGATGCGTCGGATATTATTCACCCGCGTGTGCTGCCTTTCATAGGCATGCACCTTGCATGTCTCGCTATTTTTTGGGTGGATGTTCAACCTATCGACTGGATTCTATGTGGCGTATTGTACGTTATCCGCATGTTTGGAATCACGGCGGGTTTTCATCGTTACTTTTCGCACCGTTCATTCAAAACAAGTCGTGGATTCCAATTCTTTTTAGCATTTTTGGGACAGAGTTCGGCACAACGCGGTGTACTCTGGTGGGCATCGAAACACCGCCATCATCATAAGTATTCTGACACAGAACAAGATGTGCACTCGCCAGTTCAACATGGATTCTGGTATTCCCATGTACTATGGATCTTCTCCAAACAGGCCCGGAAAGCAGATTACAGTGTAATTAAGGATTTTCGGAAATACCCAGAACTCGTCTGGTTAGATAAATGGGAAAGACTGCCGCCACTCGTATTAGGTGTCTCGGTTTGGGCGATTTTCGGTTGGTCGGGATTGGTCGTAGGCTTCTTCGTGAGTACGATGTTCCTTTTTCACGGCACATTTACAATTAATTCGCTTTCACACGTGTTCGGCAAACAACCGTATGACACCGGTGATAGTTCTCGAAATAATCTGTTCTTGGCGATCATTACGTTAGGGGAAGGGTGGCATAACAACCATCACCACTTTCCGAGTGCTACACCGCAAGGGTTTCATTGGTGGCAAATTGATGTTACATACTATATTTTGAAACTCTTGTCCAGTTTTAGGCTGGTTTGGGAGCTCCGCTTACCACCAGCACATGTGATTGAAGGGGTCCCTAAATTATCCATCGCTGCGATAGAAAAAGCAGCGCAGCAGCTCGCCTCCAGTTTTTCGGTTGAACATATCGGTAAAACTGTTTTGCGGACATGGCAGCATACACCCAAATTAGCCGAACTCCGAAACCGGACCCGCATCGGTCAGTCAGCGGTTGAAAATTTTCTCAAAGAGATGAAAATCCTTGAACTGCCTTCAATCGAGAACATGAAACAGCGGGCACGAAAAATGTTTATCCATATCCCGTCGTTAAATCCGATTGTTGAACGCGCAAATCAGATTATTGTTCACGCAGTTTCAGTGTGGATACTCCAAAACGAGAAGGCGGTAGCAGCAGTTGGGGTGTAAGTGCCGTGTCGGATTCAACCCCCGGTAGGTGCTGGTTTCCTAACCGCACCGATGCTAAGTGTATAAGTAATTACAGGATCCACTATAATAACCTGCCCTATTCCGTGCAATCGGTTATAGCGTCTGCCCCTTTAGGTGCAGTCTTTTTAGAGCGTTTTACGAAGAATTCTATGAGTGCCGTGGTAGTAGGTTGGCACGGAATTTGCTTATCTTATATTGCTAACGTCAGTCGAAAGGAGTTGTCCAGTGGAAACGAAAGAAAAATATCGGGTTGCGCCCCCCGGGTTTACACCGGAGCAGTGGCAAACGTTTAACGAAGACGGTATCATATTCATTGAGGATGCGATTTCCGATGAAGATGTTCAGACCTATATTGATACCATAGACCGTGTCGCATCAGCCAATCCGAAATATAAACCTGGCGGCTACCTCGGTATGCAGAATATCGTCGAACGCGATCCGGTGTTCGCGGGTCTTATTGATCATGAACGCCATGTCGGCTACGCGTACGACTTGTTCGGGGAGCTCCTGAAACTCCATATAAGTCAGTTTTTCCTGCGTCCACCCGGAGGCAAGCAGTACAATCAGTGGCATCCGGACGGAGCGCGTGCCCTCCCTTACGGTGTGTTTTCACCCAAACTGCCGTTGCAAATCAAGATCGGATATTGGCTGACCGATCTACCGAGAGAGAAGATGGGGAACCTCGTCGTCTTACCGGGAAGCCATCGTGAGCAGTATATGGACGGTTACGATACACATGAGAGTGTACCAGGTGAAATGATCGTCTGCCCACGTAAAGGTACGATGACAGTGATGCATTCGAGTATCTGGCATCGCGTGGAACCCAACGAGAGTGATGTGGTGCGCTATAATATTTTTGTTGCCTATTGCCCGTCGTGGCTCACGCCTGCCGATCGTTTTCATTCCTCACCAGAATGGTTAGAGACCCTTAACCGCGAACAGCGTATCATCATGCGGAGCTATCGTAACGCATATCACAACGCCAAACCGCCAGCGTCCGAGTTTCCGCTCTTCCTCGAACGCGATACGCAGACTGAAGCAGACGAAGATGCCTATCTCGAACATGTCCAATTGCATCGTCGTAAACGTATGACAATGCCTGAAAAGCTTGATCTTTTGGTCGAAAAAAATCAAGGACAAGCCGTTATTTAGCTGATGGCACCTACTTCCAGCTTGATGCTAATCTTAGCAAATGGATACCTGACGAGCCGTGAACCTCGCCCGTTGAGAACTGAAAAATGAAAACCTTATTCCTTAAAGACATGCGTTATCGCCGCGCGCGGGTTGTGCTGACAGCACTCGGCATCACCGTGCTGATTTCATTGATACTGCTATTAGGCGGTATTATGAACGGTATGCGCATCCAAGCGCGGCAATATGTTGAATCAACTGGCGCCGATGTCTGGATTTCTGCTGAAGGCTCCGGCGGGGCATTCATCGGATTTTCTATGGTCGTTGAAGAATATATGGCGTTTCTGAATGCAGCACAAGGGTTAACACCTGATTCTGCAGCTCCATTGGTTTTTGCACAAGCGCGTCCGACCGTCCGTGGAAAATCCACCAAAGCAATCGTCGTCGGATATAAGTTGGGAAAACTCGGCGGACCTAAGGATGTTATTGCAGGTGAAGGACGAATGTTTACCGCAAGTAATTTTGAGGACTATAGACCTGAAGACCCCGTCCCGTACGAGGTCGTCATTGATGAAAAAATGGGGTTGGAAATCGGGGAACAGATTACCTTGGGGAATGAGAAGGTACGGGTCGTTGGAAAGGCAAGAAGCCGGATGTTTGTCTTGGATACGCCGCTCTTATTCATGGATGTCCGCATCGCTCAGAAAATTCTATTCGGCAACACGCCACACGTTAATATGATGATCGCAAAAACGAGTGTGAACCAACAGCCCGTCCAGGTCGCTACCGGTTTAGATAGTTTAGAAACAATTGAAGCACGGACCTTAAAACAGACGCTTGACGACATCATCGCCTATTATGTTGACGAGCCGATGAAGGCGGTACAATTCTTACGCGTAATGCTCTGGTTGGCAGCAGGCATCCTCGTCGGGATGATTACGTATGTAACGATGCTTGAGAAGACACAGGAAATCGGCGTGTTAAAAGCCATCGGTGGTTCGGATTACTATGTGATGGGATTGCTGTTGAAACAGGTTGTCCTGATCTCTGTTGTCGGTGTGGTGCTTGGGCTTATATTGGCTTATGTCTTTGCGGCGGCAGCACCGATCTTTGTTGCGATTAATTTTGTTGAATCTATTATCGTTGCGTGTATCAGTTTCATCGTGTGTTGCGGGAGCGGGTACTTGGCAGCACGGAAGGCGATTGAAGTTGATCCAATGATCGCTTTCCGGGGAGAGATATAAATGGCAGCAGTCGTAGAGGGAATCGGTTTAACGAAGCGATTTGGGACAGGCGATGCAACCGTCGTTGCTGTTGACGCTGTGAATATCCGAATCGAAGAGAGCGAACTCGTGATGATTATGGGCGACAGTGGTTGTGGGAAAACGACACTGATTAGCCTGCTCGGTTGTATATTAACACCGGATGCTGGGGAACTCCGAATTGACGATGCACCGATTGATTTGGCGAATGAAGATTTCAGCGTCGTTCGTCACGAAAAAATTGGGTTTGTTTTTCAGTTGTTTCACCTATTACCTTACCTCACTGCGCTTGAAAACGTGATCGTGGCTATGGATATAGCAGGTGTAAAGAGCGTTGAAGCGGAAAACCGTGCAACCGACCTTCTTGCCCAAGTCGGTTTAAGCGACCGGCTCCATCACCGTCCAGCGCAGTTGTCCGGCGGCGAAAAACAGCGGGTCTCTTTTGCGCGTGCCCTTGCCAATCGTCCTAAGATCATTTTTGCCGATGAACCGACTGCTAACCTTGATAGTCGTCAGAGCGATAATTTAATGAACTTGATTCAAGAACTCCGTGAGGAACATCAAACCACTATCGCCATTGTAACACACCATGAAGGATTAAAAGCGAATGCTGATCGTGTCATCCAGATGAAAGATGGGAGAATTGTCAGTGCATGAACAATATCAACATTTTTGCGGACTGTAGGAACGGGATTTTTGCTGTAACAATTAGCAGTCTAATTTTGCTCCTAATTTTCCCGACACTTACTGCTGCTGAAGGCCAAACTTTAAGCGTAATGGAACAACCGAATTTCCTGACAAGTGGGTTGTACGGTGGGGGTTTAACCTTCATTGGTACATCTCCTTACATTCAGCTGCAAGTACAGCCGGATATCCCGCTCGGAAAAGTCAATATCGGATTAGATTTAGTTTTCCTCTACAACCCTTACGCAACGGATGCCGACTCTCAATTTCTCGCCGAAGACGGTGAAGCGTGGGATAGTCCGAGTACGTGGTTAAGACTTATCCGCTACGTGAGTTACGGGCAGCCGTATGATCCTTTCTATTTTCGTTTTGGAGAGTTGGATTATCTGACGATCGGGCACGGATCGATTATGTCGGGTTATTCTAACTATGACCGGCGTGGCTTAAGTCTAAATTTTAGGAGATCCGACAATCGGACTGGGGTCGAAACCGTGTTTAATGATTTCGGTAATCCTGCCATTTTCGGTGGACGCGTATTTCATCGGCCGTTTCTGCGTCCAGAACCGAAAAATAACAATTTCTTCACACGATTTGAACTCGGCGCCACTTACCTCACCGACATCAACCCGGATTTGCAAGAAATGGGCGAAGATCCGTTGACTGCCTTGGGTGTGGACGTGGGGTTCCCGATTATTGAGAGAAGCACGTTTCGGCTTGACTTATACAATGATATTACCGTGCTTCATACTTTAGTAGATCCTGACGAAGTTATACCTGAAGAACACTTGGAACTTGAACCGGTTAAACAGAAATCTGTGACGCGGTTAGAGAGCGAACCCATTGGCGGAAATACCGCCACAGAGGACCCAACAGGGTTTGTATGGGGCAACGCCGTCGGGATTGGTCTTGCGCTGCCAAAAGCGAATTTCAAAGTTGAGTACCGTATCTTAGGAGATGGATATATTCCTTCTGTATTTGATTATACGTATGAATCCGCGAAGTTACTATCGCCGGAATCGGATATGCCCGAATTTTTAGGACTTGAAACAAGCGTAGAAGAGAGACGCGGTTTTTATACACAGATCTTTTTACGTCCGACACCCAAACTACAATTCTTAGGCACGCTTGAGGACTATAATATTAGCAATCCCAAACTCTATATAGCGGTTGCCGGAATCGACTTAATTCCACGTTTCGGGTTTCGGTTGCTCTATACGAAACGCGATATTGGCGAGGCGGAGGATGCTAATTTCTTTGTGGATCTGTTCAATTTAAATGAAAAGTCGGCATTCGTCATGGAAGGTAGTTATGAAATTTTCCCACCAGTTGTAACAATTGTCACCCGTGAGTACCGATTCCGCCGTGTAGCAACAGCCGAAGGCATCAACCGGTTTGAACCGATTCGTAAAACCTCATTTATGGTAGGTGTGCGTACAGATTTTTAATGCTATCTTTTCTAGCAAAGCGGAAGGTATCAATCCATCTCACGGTCTATCTCCTCGGCAACAAGTTTGTCAAGGGCACTATCTCTTACATTAACTGAAATGACCTTGCTTTCTCGATCAAGGAGAAACATTCTCGGAATCCTACGGACACGATACTGTTGTGTCAATGGCCCCTCATACCGCTTGCCGTCAAAGATCTGTCGCCACGGCAACGGATTTTCGTCAATAAATTCGCGCAACACCGTCTCATCAACATCAAGACTTATTCCAATAATGTTAAAGCCTCTGTTATGATACTTCTCGTATACAGCTTCAAGTGTCGATATCCTGTCGGTATACCGCGTTGTCCAGAAGTCAAGCAAAACAACTTTACCACGGTAGTCGGCGAGTGAAATCGGTTTGCCATCCAAATCAACAGCAGATGAGAAATCGGGCAGGACTTTACCCACCCATGCGAGTGTAGGATCGGCGTTCACCCGATATGCGTGTGCGAGTTCGGAGTTACCTAACTTTTCGTGGAGGTTAGCTAAGCCGCTCCAAGCGGTTCGGTCATCCGGATTCTGCTTTAACCGATCTTTAAACACCAACTGTAACCTCTGAAAAACGGCTTGAACTTCTTCAGTATTCCCTAAGGCTTTATGAATTTCAACGAGCATCCTTGTGTTATTCCAATCGTCAGGTGTCAGTTTTAACTGTTCTTCAAAAACCTGTTGAAGCTTGCTGAGCACTGTAGTCCATCGTTCCCTTAGCGGATGGTCGTCTTCAAGCTTCTGATAAAAATCGTTAGGTCTTGATGTTACGTACGCGTAATCGTAACAAAAACGGTATACCCATTGTGATAAAGCAGGCTTCCCATTTTCCTGCAAGTCCCATTGGCCAAAAGGAGATGTCACAGTGGGTCTTTGATGTTTTTGATGCCGCTCAAAGAGTCTTTCGAGTGCGGTAACGGCTTCTTCGTGGAGATAATCAAAACCAGCTTTTTCAAAAGCCAAATAGCAGACTTCAACGTCATTTGGCAGCAGTACCATCGCCTTTTCGACAACATCCCAGAAACCGTCACGTGGTAGGTCCCACGGGATTCCCGCGAGTACTATAGCCGCGAATTTGGCAGCTGCCCCATTGTCGGGATTGCTTTCCAAGACCACTTGGGCATGCGCATACAAATCCTCACGCAACGCCCCAGGAAAACTCCAGATGAACTCGTACCAAACAAGGTTGGGTGGGAGTGCCGTTTTTCCATTAACAACGCCTGCATCAATTTTTGCCTTGAGATAGACAGCTAGTGCCGCCTGAAACTCAGGCACGCTCGCCCAGTAAGTTTGCAACTTGCCCCTGTCATTGTGGTGCAGATCCGAAAACACATCCCAGACATCTCCGGTATTGCCTTTCATCATTTTATTTTCGGATTCTTGCGGTTCGCAAAACGATTTGTTCAAAAGAACCGGACAGAAGCAGAACACAATACCTAAAAGGATTATGTATACGCAATTGGATTTCACTATTTTACCTCGATTTTGATCTCCTCGCCCTCAACAATCAACGGATAGGTCCTGATCCGGAGGCGTGGATCGGTTTGGCATTCACCTGTTTTTGTGTCGTAGGCGTAACCGTGGACTGGACATACCGCGATGCCGTTCCGGATCCTGCCTCTGCCGAGTGAACCCAAAGCGTGTGGACAGGTGTTGTCTACAGCAGAGAATGTGCCGTTTTCGTTGAAGATAGCGATGCGCCTTCCGTTGACAGTGAATGCTTTTCCGCGACCTTCTCGTATCGCTGACGTTTTCGTGACGGTTGTGTAATCTGACATTTTTTACTCCTTTACACTTCCTAAAGTGATTCCTTGTACAAACTCACGCTGCATGGCGAGAAATAGAATAACAATCGGCATTAACGATAGCAGTGTTCCTGCCATCAGCATGCCGTAGTCTTGACGGTAGATGCCGACGAGATTCGCTAATCCGATCGGCAGCGTATATTTCGCCTCATCCCGTAAAATGATGAGGGGCCAAAGATAGCCGTTCCACGAGCCTAAAAAGGAATAGATCGTCAACGCACCCAGCGCCGGTTTGATAATAGGCAACACAATCCGGTAATAGATACCGAATTCTGAACAACCGTCAATACGTGCTGCATCAAGCAGTTCCGACGGAATTGTAACAATAAATTGACGCATCAGAAATACGCCAAACGCGCCTACCGAGAATGGAATGACAATCGCTTTATAACTATTGAGCCACCCGATATCGTACATCAGTCCAAACAGTGGAACCAACAGCACCTGAAAAGGCACCATCATCGAAGCGAGAAGAATACCGAACAGTACCTTCTGTCCACGGAACTGATATTTGGCGAACGCGTAACCGCCGAGCGAGCAGAAAAACAGGGTGAGAAGCGTTGACGCTGTGGCGATAAAGACACTGTTGATAAAGTAACGATTGTATGGGACTGTCTTCCACAGGTTTCGGTAGTTAGAGGTCAATTTATCCCATACAATTGACAAATAAGGCGGTTGATGTATTGATAATTGCAAGAGCAATAGGTTCTCAACTTGTGTATCCGGCGTAGATTCGACTGTGGTTTCCGTCTCCACCTGATGCATCGTAATGTGTGAAGATTCCAGTTCACCCGGGATTCCGTGCAATCGCCAGACGGTGTCTTTCCACAACGCGCTCTCTAAGACAAAAGGTCGTGTCGGTTGATACGTAACACCGTTGCGGGTGCCGTTTTCAATTCCTGCAGCTGGGGAGATAGACACGTTTAAAGAGAGACGGTGATACGAAGCGTCACCGCGGATAGGCAGTGTAATCCTCCGAATCCGATCAATCGGGACAGATGTCGGAATTGTAGCCGTTATGTACCGCGTATTGCTGTCCTGAAAGTCGTAGGACAGGTTCGCAAGGGTCTGTGCATCCGCAGATGGACGTATACGCGCGCCTGTGCCTGCTGTGACCTTCCACGCTACATCTTCAATCGGTGTGCGATTGAAATCGAGGTCTTCTATCTGAAGCACTCCAATGGCAACTTCTCGGTACACCGAGCTCCAGATCGTGTCAATCGCTTCAGGAATAATCGCGTCCTGCACTGCCGTAACGATAGATGCCTTTCTGTTGTTCCAGACTTCATCGGGTAAACTCGTGACCAATTGCTGCCATAATCCTTCTGTTATTTCGGTTTGCAATTCTTCGGATGGAACGTAATTAGAGAGCTGCGCGTTCGTTGCGATGTGTGTCTGTGTCTCCATCCAAATCGCCTGAGTGAGTTCGGGGTGCAGCGTCTCCCACACCATCTCATCTACTGCCATCGGTTTTTCAATCTTGGGATACGCATTTTCGACGATGTAAGGCGAAGACGTAACACGCGGCGGAAAACTCGGAAACCATTGAATCGGGACAGCGAAAATCTCGTTTGCGGTCTTAAAAGAGGAGGTCAACAGCCATAGCAGCGGTATCATTGTGCAAAAGGCTGCACCTACTAGGAGCAAATAACCGGTTCCTTTGAAAATTTTTGTTTTAACACGTTGGTTCCTTTTATTTTTACTCATAAGTTTCTCTACAAGTCTGATTGAGGTTATCAGGGTCAACCAATTACCATATTTCATTGCCAACAGCCGGTCCGGTATCCCATTCATTAGATTCGTTGGATCCGTTATTTTTTGTATCAACAAGCAAATCTTTTAGTTTCAAACGTGGGTGGGTCGTAGAGCGGCCGACCTTTTCAACCCGATGAGGCTTGATCAAGACATCTGTCTTAACGGCACCCCGATGCTCGTGTTTAGTTTTAGGTACGCTAACAAAATTAAGATAGGCAATAAGTACTAAACATTCTTGAAATGACATCTTTTTCTCCTCAATCATAATCCTAATTCAGACAATTCCACTGCACGTGCGCGTTGGATGTCATCCTGATATTTGAAGACGCATCCGAGGGTTTCAGCGACGACATCCGCGTCGAGTTGTCCCTTACCGAGCGCAATGAGTGCCAGTGCCCAATCCAGCGTTTCTGCGACTCCCGGTTTCTTATAGTAGTCTCCTTGCCGCCAGAGTTGCATGATCTGACATAACTGCTGCGCAAGGTGTTCATCAATCTGCGGCAATTTCGTTTGAACGATTGCCAACTCCTTTTCAATGGTCGGGTAATCGATCCACTGATAGAGACAACGCCGTTTGAGTGCTTCATGGACCTCCCGGGTTCGGTTTGATGTCAGCACGACATACGGGATGTGTTTCGCTCGGATCGTGCCGATTTCGGGGATCGTAATCTGAAAATCGGACAAGATTTCGAGCAGGAACGCCTCGAACTCGCTATCACTCCGGTCAACTTCATCAATGAGTAGAACGGGTGGTACATCCCCGTCGCTCTGGATAGCCTCCAATAACGGACGTTTCAGTAGGAATATCTCGCTAAAGAGATCGGTACCGATATCTTCTTTATCGCGTCCGCGTGCTTCATCGATGCGGAGTTGCAAAATTTGACGTGTATAGTTCCATTCATACAACGCGCTATTTGCATCCAATCCTTCATAGCACTGCAACCGGATAAGTTTCGCACCTGTGGAGTCCGCGAGTACTTTAGCGACTTCTGTTTTGCCGACACCCGGCTCACCTTCGAGGAAGATAGGCTTTTTGAGATGGTGCGCAAGATAAAGGGTCGTCGCTAAACCCTTATCCGCGATATACGCATGTTTTTCACACACAGATTGAACGTTTTCAATAGATGTAAACATTTTTAATTGATTAGCCTTCGCGCTGAAGGAACGCCCAATCAAAAACCCCTCCACTTCGTTTCGGACAGGTTTCCGATCCGTTCCAACGCATTAGGAAACTGTAAGGTGAGAGAACCGTCGGACTCCGTCCCCCACTTTGAATTGTTGACATTATGCAAACAGGTTTTCCACGGGACAGGTAAACCCGGGCACGACATCCTCACCTGTTAACATGGCTTCGCGCGTAAGTGTCTCAATGTCGCTTTCGGATCGATACACTGTCACCGCTTTGGCGACAGGATCAAGGACCCAGACGAGGCGGGTACCTGCTTCCAGATAGTCGAGTGCCTTGCGGACAATACGGTAGTGAACATCCGTCGGAGAGACCACTTCAATCGCTAGATCGGGCGGTATCGGGAACGTTTTATCTTCGTCAACATCCAAGTGATCGGTTGAAACGAAAGCCACATCGGGTTTCATCATACGGTCGCCAACCTGAAATATCGTTTCTGCGGTATACAATTCTCCCAACCCATTTTCGTGGACATGCCGATCCAAATATCGAATGATGTTGACACTAATCTTACCGTGTCTTTTCGTTGCTGGTGACATCGGTATTAATTCTCCTTTCGCGTATTCGTAGCCAGGGACATCGTTCTCAAGAAATTCTTCCGGTGTCATCGTCGTGGGAATCGGCAGCTGCCTTTCTGGCGGTGACTTTAGTACTAATTTGCCGTCAATGTATTCATAGCCAGGGACATCGTTCTCAAGAAATTCTTCCAACGTCGCGGTAGTCGGTATGGATTCCGGCATTTCTCGTGCGTCTTTGTGAGGCTCTTTCATTTTTCTCCCTCCTTTAGGGCGCGTTCGTAATCCTCGCGATAATCTATATCCCGAAGCACTCGGTCTGTATCTACGGTGACATAGTGAATATCGTCGCCATATTTTTTTAACAGGGTCCGCACGCCGTCGCTCTCAGTATCCAGAGCAAGTATATCCGGTGCATATTTCTCATCAAAGATGACCGGATGACCCCGCTTGTAATTATAGCTCGGGATGGCAATCCCCTTCTCTGTCTGTTGGTATGCCTCTATAACGCGATTGATCAGGTCGGATGTAATAAAGGGCTGATCTACGAGCATCAGGGCGAATGCGCTGCTTTCTTTAGAAGCACGGATACCTGTCTGTGCAGAAGTCAACATACCGTCGCGATAATCTCGGTTAAAAACGGTTTTGATTGGGCGTGTCCCCAATTGCTTTTGAATCTCGGCTGCGCGGTGCCCAAGGACAACGATAACCTCATCGAATTTGGCAGCGAGCATATTGTCCACTACGGTTTCAACGATGGTGCTTTCTCCAAAAGGGAGCAGCTGCTTCGGTTCCCCCATCCGAGTAGAGAGTCCGGCGGCGAGTAGGATTCCAGATATGCCAGATGTCATGTTTAATACCGAATGCCGAAAGTCTTATATTCGCCTGTGAAGGGACGCTCGTCAGCTTCAAGCGAATCCACTCTTGCAAAGCGCGGTCCCTGCTTTAGCAAAGTGATCAACGCATTCAGTTGTGCTTTATCGCCCTCAGCGACGACTTCGACTTTGCCATTTGGTAGGTTCTTGGCATATCCATTAATGCCGAGCTGCTTAGCATTCATCTGTGTGAAATTGCGGAACCCCACACCTTGCACCTTTCCTGTGATGAGCACATACAGTTGCATTGTCCGGTTAACCTCAATCGTAAGTGTAACAGGGGTTCCGAGTTTCGGTATCAAAGTTTCGTTCTTCTTATAGATGTTTTCCTCTTCCGATTCGGGAAGCGGGTTCTGGAAGAGGGCACTTGCATCAAACCGCTTCAAGGCGACGATATCGTTGCTCATAAACGCCTGCGGCATCATCGCATCTTCATCATCGCTGTCCAAGTCTGCCACGATCCGGGAACCGGAATATATCCAAGTGACGTGCGACATCGTTTTTTTGGTTTTTACATTGAAAATGAGTTCTTCGGCACGCACTTTTTTTGTTCCATCACCATCTTTCCATTCAGCATACATCAGGAACTCTGTTCCTGTCGGTGGCGTCGGTTCATCTTTCTCCTCGTCGTAACCCGGGGGCGTTCCGGTTTTAACGCCAAGTTTTTCGAGTGCTTCGTAAAGTTCTTTTCCTGTTGCCTCGACGACGATAATACTTTCGTATTCTTTGCCGTTGTGTCCACAAACGAGGTATTCAACGGCGCCCTTTAAGTGTGCATCGTATTCACCGAGGGCTTCTGATATTTTCCCCTTTAAGACGAGTTTCTGTTCCTCGGCATTGATCTGGAGATGCCCATCTGCCCATCCAATATTCGACAATACGACAAGATACATGCCAATATAGACGATTATTCTTACTTGCCAAACATACGTTTTCACTTTGTTCATGAGGTAACTCCTTTTTTAGTAGTTATCAGCTGCTGATAGATTTTTGTGCCCGCTGCTGAGGTTTGTTCTCCACAAACTGTTATAACTGACTGCCGACGGCTGACGGCTGATGGCTCTTAAAAAGTATACCGTAATCCGTTAAATATTTCCACATCATGTTTGCGGATGCCAGTTGGCGGTTCGTTATCGTATCGGAAATTCACGCGAAGCGGAAACGCTAACTTCGTTGTCAACTGGAATGTGAGGCTGCCTTCAAAAAGGATACGATAGTCTTGGAAATGGCGTAGATGGAACTGGTAGTAGCCGGTCGCGCTCGTTGTAATGTGTTCCGCCAGCCGACCCGTCCAATTGACGTAGTTCGTCGAGCGAATGATGTGGGTTGTCATCACGCCGTCTGTTTTGTCGTTGATGCGTTCATGTTCCCACATCGCACCGATACCGAGATAAATATTGAATTTCGCACTTGATGGATGTAAATCGAAGCGAACCCCGCCGCCTGCTAAATTTCGGTCGCTTAGGCGAATGGATTCATTGAACTGTTTTTGTGCAAAGGATTCAAGTAGGAGATGTGCGTTTAAACGTCGGATGATACGGGCATGTGTCATGCCTTTATTGATAAAAAATTTACCACCTCTACGTCCGTACTGCAGGCTTCCGAAAACGAAACCGTGGTACCCTTTTGAGAGATAATCGGATCGAAATCGTCCGCGTGTCGTCAGTAGGTCTGTATTGCCGGTGCGATACGTTAAATCCAAGGCGATACTGTTATACCAACCTGGGTCTAATTGCATCTGTTTCAGGGTCTCGCCTGTGAAGATATTCACCTGTGCAGCAAGTGGCAGACAACAGGCAAGAAATAAGAGAAAACAGGTACTGACAATTCGTCTGTATCTATTTCGATCAGAGGTATTGTGAGCAAAGTACATTTAGTTTTCTATCCTTTAAGGCTATTTTTCGAAATTAGAATTCTATCATTGGACAAAATCGTTCCGTAATGGTAAAATGAATAAAACAGAAAATAGAAAGGCTAACGATGCAACGAGTCCTTATAGACACGGATCCGGGTGTAGACGACGCGTTCGCTATTTTGTTGGCAATGCGTTCGCCTGAATTAAAGGTAGAAGCGATAATAACTGTTTGTGGGAATACCCCGGTTGCACAGGCAACACAAAACCTGCTTACAATTCTGGGTGTGCTTGATTTGGACGAATTTCCGGCTATCGCGCAAGGTGCGGCAGAACCACTTGTCAAACAACTCGTAACGGCGGCACACGTCCACGGTGAAGACGGCTTAGGAAATACCAGCCAACTGCGCTGTGCCGACGGTAACCTGCTATACGCACCCGCAGATATAGAGATGTCGCCGCTCTCAGGTGTCGATCTCATACTTGAAATGGCAGCGCGTTATCCGGACGAACTGATAATTGTGACCCTCGGTCCATTGACGAACATCGCGAAAGCAATCCGCAAAGATGCCGCTAAGATGCGACGGCTTCAGAAGATTGTCGTGATGGGTGGCGCGTTTGAAGAATACGGTAACGTCACAACGACAGCGGAATTCAATATCTTCGTCGATCCGCACGCAGCGGACGAGGTTTTCCATTTCGGAGTGCCGATCCATATCGCACCACTCGATGCGACCCATCAGGTGGTCTTAACAGGTGAGCGGTTGCACGCTGAAGTCGATAAACACGACAATAAAATTTCCAGTTTCCTCAAGGATTCCACGCAAGCGTGTATGGAATTCTATCGTCAACACGTCGGGTTCTGGGGATTTCATATCCACGACGCGCTCCCGATCGGAATACTAACACATCCTGAACACTTTGAGAGTGTTGATGCCTACGTACAGGTCGAGACTGCTGGCGTGCTAACAGATGGCATGACTGTTGCCGATCTACGTCGTGAACGCCGACATCCGAACCCGAACGCGCAGGTGTGTATAAAAGTCGCCGCTGAAGCGTTTTTGGATCACTTTTTCAAGCGGCTGCACTGAAATCCGACCTCAATAGGTGATCTCGGAAATTTAAAGTTCGTTGCGAAGATGTTTTTGTTGAATACGACGTTTCGGTTTGCCTGACCCCGGATGGACACTGCCTGTCCATCGGTGTGGAAATAATTGTTATGGAAACGGATGCTACGGATCCCTCCGCTTGAACAGTCAACGCCGGCAGGATTTCCATCGGTGGATTTTGTCATATAAACCGTATTTCCATAAAACGTTGTCCCTGTGATACCGCCGTTCGCACCGGTAGACCAGAGATGGATGCCGCCATACTTATTTCGTCTACCATCATTGACGCTCAGGTTATAACGGACGACATTGCCATAAAACGGACGCGCCCCCTCGAATTGTGCCAATAAGTATCCGGCACCGTCATTGTCGTGGGAATAGTTGGATTGAACGACTGAATTTGTCACACCGCCATCAAGATCAAATCCGCCACCGTCTTTACTGCTCCCTGTACGGTTGTGATGCGATTCGTTGAACTGGATCACGATACGGTTGGCATCCCAGGTCCATATACCGACGGGACCGCCGCCTTCGTAGTCGTTCAATTTGCCGTTTTCGTAGGTACGACAATGCTCAATTAATGCGCCATCCACTTGTGCAAGGACAATACCGTTCCCTGAATGGCTGCCCTTATCAGGGATACCGGCGTTCCGATAAGCACTACAGTTGCCGATGTAGAAATCGGCGTGTGCGTAACCGTTGCGTTCTGGGTTCCAAGCACCGATACAACTGATACCGGCATCGCCGTTGTCGTGGCTTGTCGTGTTCGTAATCCTGACATTACGGAACCCGCTCCAACTATTATCAATCGGTTGTGCTGTGAAATTGACCCCGGCGTGCTTGAATCCGCTGACATCTACGCGATGAATCCGAATATCTGATAACTTGGTATCTCTGGGTAAGGTATTAATGAACAAGATACCGGAACCGGTATTCTTTGATGCACCAGCACCGACAAAATTGAGGTTGACGAGATGAACGCCGCCCCTGTTTTTTGCTATGAAACCGGCACCGGAACCCGCGTCAATTGTTGCTCTACCCGATCCATAGGACCCAATTGTTACAACACGCGCTTCGTCTGCCTGACTCTTTTTAACCTTCGCCAAGCGGAGGTTTCCGACGAAGGTTTGATCGGCTTTAAACCGAACCGAATCGCCTGGGAACAGCTGCGTCGCGTTCACCCGTTCAATGCTTCGCCAAGGCTGCGTTTCGAACGAACCGCTATTTGAATCGTCTCCGAGTAAGTTAACGTAGTAATCCATACGGAGTAATTAAAATATATCTACGCCACCGAGTGGGTGGTTCGGGATATAGCGGAGTTCATTATAAGGATCGCGCTGTAGCATCATCGGTACCTCTAACTTCGGTAGTTTCAGGTCTACCAATTTAACGCGCTGATCGGGAGTCAGTTCAGCTGCGATCTCCTCAATGATCTCCTTAATTTCGTCGAGGAAGATGTTGCGTTGTCTGATAAATTTCCGTGCCTCCTCACGAAACGCATAGAGTTCGCGCCGCGAGCGCGTATCCATAAATCCGTCTTCGTATCGATTGTAAGCTCGCTGTGTTATGCCTGCCCGATACACCTGATAGTCCACCTCTAACTGTTTTTTCTCGAAATCGTAATCCTCGACAATATCGCGGATGAGTTTCAACTTCGGGTGAATCGTCTGCTGCTGTGTTGGTGTGAGCTGCAGTGCCTCGGAGCTTTTGGAAACATCAATTAGCTTCAACCCACCGCAAGCCTGTAGGAAGCCACAGAGCATTAGAATGAGTAGCGTCCGCATGTTTCCCATGATAAGTCTCCTTGTCGGTTTACGAATCGGTTAACCCGTTAGATCGTATAATTCACCGTACTTCGTGCGTAGGTATGTCATGTATGGCTGAATAGACAGCGGGGTACCGGTTGCGCGTTCAACAATTTCAGGTGCTGTATATTTCGACCCGTGCTGATAAAGGTGCTCCTTTAACCAGTTGTGGAGTGTCTGGAATTCCCCGTTTTCGATTTCGGCTGTAACTTCGGGGTGCGCCTCGGTGGCAGTTGCGAAGAATTGGGCGCCTAAGATGTTGCCTAAGGTGTATCCTTGAAACGAGCCGCCAATCAACCCGAAATACCAGTGGACATCTTGTAGGACACCGTCCTTGTCGTCGGGTGGCACGATCCCGAAATCGGCTTCAAACCTTTCACGCCACGCATTCGGAAGGTCTTTAATCTCTAATTGTCCCTCTAAGAGTGCGAGTTCAAAGTCAAAACGCAACATGACGTGTAGATTGTATGTCACTTCGTCTGCGTTTGTACGGATGAGTGAACGTTCAACTTTATTTATGGCGCGGTAAAATACATCTATAGGAACATCACCGAATTGTTCAGGGAACGCACTTTGAAGTTGCGGATAGAAGTGATTCCAAAACCGTCGACTTCTACCGACAATATTTTCCCAGAGTCTCGACTGACTCTCGTGGACGCCGGAGGACGTACCGCGAGCGAGCGGTGTGCCTTCAAAGTCCATGCGGATGCCTTGTTCATAGAGTGCGTGTCCCGTCTCGTGTAATGTGCTGAACAGCGCATCGCCGAGGAAGTTTTCTTTCGTTCGGGTTGTGATTCGGACATCACCGAGCGAGAATTTCGTCATAAACGGGTGGTGTGTCTTATCCTGTCGTCCGCGGCTCATGTCGTAGCCAAACTTCTGAGCGATTTCTAAACCGAAAGCGAGCTGCTTCTCTTCTGGAAAATGTTGGTGCAAACACGAGTCATCAGCCGGTTCTTGTGATGTGATGGCGGAAACGATGGGCACGAGTTCTTGTCGTAGTTCCGCGAAAACGCGTTTAACATCCGCTGCTTTCATCCCGTAATCCCTCGGTTCAATAAGCGGATCGGCGATGTGATCGTACCCCGGAAAGAAGTTCGCAGACTGCCTGCTATATTCCAACGTTTTTTCGAGATACGGACGCACGCGTTCAAAGTCATTAGCCGGACGCGCCTCAGTCCAGACTTGATACGATTCCGAAGTGTGGTTGGTGACTTCCGCGGTGAATTCTGCGGGTACTTTAATCGCGCGTTCATATCTCCGTCGTGTCAGGCGTAGGAGACTCGCTTCATCGGAGTCGTAGGGGAGACTCTTTTGGTAGGGTTCGAGTGCATCGAGCAATTTGCCGATGGCTGGGTCCGTAAACTTCTCGTGTGACAATCGTCCGAGCGTCGCTGTTTGGCGTGCCCGGGCAGCGGCACCGCCTGGGGGCATATAAGTAGATTGATCCCAATAGAGTAGTCCAGCAGCAGACGATATATCATTGACTTCAAGCAGACGGGTTTTGAGTTCTTGAAACTTGGTTTCCACAATATTTCTCCTCTCTATCGTTTATGGTAATGGATACGGGACGTTTGTATTTCATAGTTCTATTAATCGATTCAATTTTATCATGATTGAACTTTAAAATCAATTAATCTGTAATGGGTGTACAGGGGTATTTAGTTTTACATATTCGCTTTGTATATATGGATATATCTTCCTCTGTAGGAGCGAGTGTTTTTGCTTGGGGTATTTGCTTGGGGTATTTGATAGGGTATTTGATAGGGTGTTTCTGCGTATTTCTTGTCGCTCGCGATCTTACGAAAAAACGTTCACATCTGTAAACGAAAACCCAAGCCAAAACCGAAAACTAAATCGTCCTGAATGGGTGTACAGAGAAATTTATAGTGAACCCTAAAAATAAAGAGACACTTTCACCCCCCGGTAGGTTCGGTTTCCTAACCGAACCTATGCAGAGTGTCCTATTAATTCTAAAGTTTACTATAACTGTCGAATTTTGAATAAAAAAGAAGATTTGTAATTCGTTTATTTTTCTGATATACTCTTATAATCAGTTTCGGTTGGTATATCTACGAATTGGATTCTCACTTCGTTTCTGCCACCCGCTTGGATCCGAAGAATGATTGCAACTTAATCTAGATTGAATGTTGAAAGGAAGGTTTCATGGCAGATCAGAATAGTCCGGATATATTTGAACTTAAGGAAGACGCTATTCGGCTTCAAGCAAGAATGGAAGAAGTCGATAAAGTTGAATCACGCCTCGGTGTTCGGATTCAGGAAGTAAAAAGTGACCTGAGGAATGATATTCAGGGGGTCAAGAAGGACCTCCATGACAGAATAACTCGGTTGGAAACACGCTTGCAGTGGTCTGTAACTATAGCGATAGGTGTTACAGGCATCGTTGTTGCTATAATCGTTAAATTTATATAGTCGGCAAAGGGAGATTCACCATGTCAGAAAAACCGCAAGGATTGCATATATACACACCAACTCGTCTGGAATGGCTTGCAGTCATGTTAAATACGCTTTTCCAGTATGACAATCTCTCATCCGATAGATTCATGTTGTATTATAAGGGCTTAAAAGATGGGGAAACTATCCAAATAGTCGTCAGGTATTATGCCAATGTGAATAGAGAGCTCATGGAAGGGCGGATTAAGGTCGGGGAAGAAGCTATTTCAAGATATGCTAAGAGTTACGGATGGGAATCATGGCTTAAGACTGAAGTAGATATTGAGGAGCTCAATTAGTAATTGAATAGTAATTGAAAGTATTTCCTGAAACCTAATTATCGTGTCCTATGCCAAAACTGAACCTGAAACCGAGCCACAAAGCGATCCGAGACTACTACGCCACACTGCAACAATACGCGCAACATGCCGTCAGACACGAAGGGGCAGTCAGCAACCCTTTTGCCTTTTTATTCGATACCTGCACAAAACAGGTGAACGGCACGTTCATCCCGCAATTCGCTATGCACAGTCCAAAAGGAAACCGTATCGTCGTTGATGGTGTGATCCTTGATGAATACGGCTTGCCCTTCGCCTATTGGGAAGCGAAAGATATGGACGACAACCTGCCGAAAGCAGTGCAGGCGAAACGCGATAAAGGCTACCCACTCAACAATATCCTCTTTCAAACCCCACAGCGCGCGATCCTATATCAGAATGGACAGATAGCGTTGGATGTGGATATTACCGATCCTGCGCGCTTGATTGCTGCACTCCAGTATCTGTTCGCTTATGTCCCACCCGCACTTGACAATTGGCAGACAGCTGTTTCTGATTTCAGAGCGCATGTACCAGACCTGGCACAGGCTTTGAAAGCCCGCATTGAAGAACGCCATGAGACCGATCCCGCCTTCAAAGAAGCGTTCACCGATTTTTATGAAACCTGTCGTACCGCCATTAATCCTGATCTCTCACAAGACGCTGTTGAGGAGATGCTCATCCAGCATATCCTCACCGAACGCATTTTCCGCACGATCTTTGAACGGTCAGATTTTACGAGTCGAAATATCATCGCCGTTGAGATTGAAAAAGTGAGT
>JAJDTJ010000085.1 GCA_022827225.1 Candidatus Poribacteria bacterium
GTGTCCGATTGCGATTAAAAGGTCGTCACAAATCGTGTAAAGTGCTACAATAGTTAGATCCATGGGGTTCTCCTTTTGTTTTTTCGATAAAAACACTATATAGGAAATCCCATGGATTTACAAGTGGCAACTTGGGTTATAGTAACTTGCTTCAAAAAACAGGAAATACTCATAAGTCCAAGAGAGAACCTTTAACTTATGCGAGCAATTCCCTGCGACTTAGCATACGATCTGTGTGGTACTCAATGTTTTATTTAGACTTCTTCCCGACGTGGATCGCGACGATTCCGAATGTTTTTCGTTGATACCGCACATCCGTCAACCCACACTGCTCCATGACCGTTTTCAAGGCATCGCAATCGGGGAATTTCATAACAGAACGCGGGAGATATCCGTAAGCGTCATCTTTGTTCCGAGAGATGAGATTGCCGAGAAACGGTAAAACTTTGGTGAAATAAAAATAGTAGAGACTCCGAAACAGTGGGTTTACGGGTTGCGTGAATTCTAAGATAGCGACTCTGCCACCCGGTGCAGCGACGCGCGTCATCTCGCGTATCCCCAACTCTAAATCCGAGACGTTCCGTATACCGAAACCGACGGAGACAATATCAAAGGTATTGTCTAAAAACGGGAGCGTGAGGGTATCCGCTGCCAGAAAACGGGGACTGGAGGGTAAGAGTGGAAGAGTGGAAGGCGTTGGACTGGAAGGTTGGAAGGTTGGAAGATTGGTGCCTCCATCCTTCCCTTCTTCCATGCTTCCGATATCTTCTTTCCGTCTTCCAGTCGCTACCTTCTGCTCACCGATAGCGAGCATCTCGAAACAGAAATCTGAGCCGATAACGAAACCGTCTGCATCAAGTTTATCGGTGTAAGCAAGCGCGAGTTCACCGGTGCCGGTGCAGACATCTAACACCTTGCTCGTCGGTTCGACTTCACTCGCCTTGACAGTTTCCTGTCGCCAGACTTTGTCACGCTTGAGGCTTAACAGCGAGTTAAGAAAGTCGTAATGCCTCGCGATGGCAGAGAATAGATTTTTTATTCGGTGTGCCTGCATAGTCTCTACATCCGTAGTTCGGCACCCAGTTCTTGATTGAGGCGTTTGACGATCTTATCGTGAAGAGCATTCACTGCCTTATCCGTTAAGGTCTCGCTTGCCGAGAGGTACGTGATAGCGTAAGCGAGACTCTTTTTGCCTTCGGGGACCTGTTCACCTTCATAAACATCGAACAGACGGACGGATTCGACCCATTCGCCACCGGTTTTATAGATGAGTTCTGTCGGCATATCCGATAATGTCTCTTTATCGACAACAATCGCGAGATCGCGCTCAACCTTGGGGTAGACCGAGATCGGTTCAAAACGTTTGGCGAATATCGCAGTATCTGTTAAGGCTTCCATGTCAAGTTCAAAGAGGTACGCCTTATAGGGCAGATCGTAGTTTTCGAGTACCTCTGGATGCGCCTCCCCGAAGATACCGATTTGCCTCCTGCCGAACAGCACGGCTGCGTTGCGACCGGGATGGAAGGTCGGTGCATCCGTTTTCTGCAATGTATAATTAGAGATACCGCAGACCTCAAGTACGCCTTCGACAATTCCTTTGATGTCGTAGAAGTCGGGGTGTCGGTAAGGATTACTTGACACGCCATCGCCAACCTGTCCAGCGAGGACACCGCTAACCCGTTCTGGTTCCTGCTGTCCACCGTTACGAATAAAGACGCTCCCTATCTCAAAGAGTGCGATGGTATCTATTTGGTGATTGTGGTTACGTTGCGCGTTATCAAGTAATCCGGGTAATAGGGTTGTTCGGAGTACAGACATTTCGGGACTCAGCGGGTTTTGTAATGGCGAAGCGTTACGAAGCGGATTGTCCGCAGCGAAACGGATCTTATCGAAACTGTTTGGATCAGAGAAACTGTAGTTGACCGCTTCCATCATTCCGGCAGCGAGGAGGAATTGTTTTATACGCCTACGGACCTCTACCTTCCGGTCGAGTGCGGGGACCGGTATATCGCCTTTGGGGAGTGTTGTTGGGATGTTATCATAGCCGTAGACGCGCGCGATCTCTTCAATAAGGTCTATCTCACGGGTAATGTCGGACCTGAACGTCGGCACGGTGACCCGATAGACACGCCCAGAGGTTTCGACATCGAAACCGAGACGCGTTAAAATTTCTTCCATTGTTGTGGACTCGATTTCGGTTCCCAAGACGAAGTTGACGCGTTCCGGACGGAGCTGGATCTCGGTTAAGGGCTGCTTCCCCGGATAGACATCCACAATCCCTTTACAGATCGTACCACCTGCCAACTCGGTGATGAGTTGCGCAGCGCGATCGAGTGCGGCGAGCACGATACCGGGATCCGCACCGCGTTCAAACCTGTAGGATGCTTCTGTGCTCATCCCAAACGCCTTTGCGGTCGCACGGATACTCGATGGATTGAAATAGGCACTCTCCAACAACACGTCACACGTCGCTTCGGTAATCTCGGAATCGTATCCGCCCATAACGCCTGCGAGGGCGACAGGTTTTTCAGCGTCGGCAATGACGAGCATATCGGGGGTGAGTTTACGATTCACTTCATCGAGTGTCGTTAAAGTTTCACCGGCGCCCGCCCGTCGCACGACGATCCGATTTTCCGCAAGTTTGTGATAGTCGAAGGCGTGGAGCGGTTGACCGTATTCCATCAGGACGAAGTTCGTAATATCGACGATGTTGTTAATCACACCGATACCTACGGATTCGAGTCGCTGTTGTAACCATGCCGGGGATTGTCCAATTTTAACGCCTCGGATGACACGTGCAGCATAACGCGGACAGAGGTCTGGTGCTTCAATCGTTACAGATGTTGCCTCTCGAACATCGGTTGCGTCTTCGCTGAAGTCGACTTTTGGAAGTTTTAGGGGGTTGCCTGTCTCTGCTCGGATTTCGCGGGCGACACCGATGAGACTGAGGCAGTCTGGACGGTTCGGTGTAATCTCAAGTTCAAACAGGGTATCGTCTAATCCCAAAGCAGTTGCAAGCGGTGTGCTGATCGGTATATCCGTCGATAGCTCCATCAAACCTGCGGCATCCTCAGAGAGTGCTAACTCTTTTTCGGAGCAGAGCATGCCTTGAGAAGTTTCGCCCCGTAGTTTGGCGCGTTTGATTGTCAGACCGATGGGCAGCGTTGTACCTATCGTTGCGACAGGTGCATGCATCCCTTCTCGAACATTCGGCGCACCGCAGACGATCTGGAGTTTTTCGGTCTCGCCGATGTCTACCTGACAGAGGACGAGTTTATCGGCATTCGGATGCGGTTTGATAGCGTTAACACTGCCGACGACGACACCTTCGAGTTCGGCACCGGGTTGCTTAACCGATTCAACTTCAATGCCTAACATGGTTAGCCGGTCAGCGAGTTCGCTCGCTGAGAATTCAAAGTCTATATAATTTTTAATCCACTTTAAAGTTACGTTCATGATAAAGTCGATAAAATGTTCTAAAGTGGACTAAAGTCGTACGTGGTTCCGAAGCAGCTTTACAGACTTTAGCACACTTTCAAACTTTACGTGCCTCCTTCTTTTAAAACTGACGTAAGAAGCGAAGGTCATTTTCATAGAGGGTTCGAATGTCTGGGATTCGGAATTGGAGGTTCGCGATCCGCTCGACCCCCATACCGAAAGCGAATCCGGTAACTTCGTCAGGATCGTAGTTCACGGCTTCAAATACGGCGGGATCAACGGCACCGGCTCCTAAGATTTCGACCCATCCCGTGCCGCTACAACTTCGACACCCTTTGCCTTGACAGACAGCACAAGAAATATCCATTTCTG
The DNA here is from genome assembly GCA_022827225.1 of Candidatus Poribacteria bacterium. Taxonomy (GTDB): domain Bacteria; phylum Poribacteria; class WGA-4E; order WGA-4E; family WGA-3G; genus WGA-3G. The sequence goes on from JAJDTJ010000085.1 coordinate 3,811, forward strand.
CACTCGGTTCTGTAAAAGGGAAGAAATGCGGACGGAAGCGCATCTGCGTCTGGTCACCGAACATCTGTCGAGCGAAGGCGGTCAAAACGCCCTTTAGATCACTAAAAGTGACGTGTTTGTCCACGAGCAGCCCTTCTACCTGATGGAACATCGGCGTGTGCGAAACATCGTAATCCACGCGATAGCATTTTCCGGGCACAATAATTCGTACCGGTGGTTTCTGGTTCTCCATTGCCCGGATTTGCACTGGAGAGTTGTGTGTTCGCAAGAGGTGTCCATCCATTAGGTAAAAGGTATCGTGTAAATCACGAGCCGGATGATCCACGGGGGTGTTCAGCGCATCGAAGTTGTAATACTCGGTCTCAACCTCTGGTCCCGTAACTACCTGAAAACCGATTTGCGTAAAGATCGCCTCAATCCGCGCCAAGGTCTGCATGATGGGGTGCGCTTTCCCGTAAGCAGGCTTGCGTCCCGGAAGCGTGATGTCAACGGCTTCCGCCTCAAGCTGCTGTTCTTGTTGTTGATGATGCAGTGTTTGCGTTGTCTCTTCAAACGCTGCCGTTAGCGTCGCGCGCACCTCATTGGCGAGTTTCCCGATTTCCGGACGCTCCTCTTTGGACAGTTTGCCCATGCCTTTCATGACATCTGTCAATTTTCCTCTACGTCCGAAATAGGTAATCCTGAGCGATTCAAGCATGTCCGGTGTTTTAACATCTTTTAGTGCAGCGAGTGCTTCTGCCTGAATCGCTTGTAATTCTGCTTTCATACTTTTAATTTTCCTTGCGGTTCGTTTCGGTAAACTGAACGGAAAACGCCTAAATCCGTATACCCGCCTTCCACTTCGTTTCAGGCTAACATTCCTTATAATTTATCTGTTAACCTAAGGTTACCTACGAAACCTCCGCTGATAATGAAGCTATTTCAGTGCCGACCGATAGCGAACAAAAAACGCCTATCATTTCGCTCCATAAAGGTTAATTCCCTTCTGGGGACGAAAGCGATAGGCATCTACTTCCGCGGTACCACCCCGCTTGGTAAATTGTCGCGACCTGGGGGTCGTTTCTACAAATTTACCCGCTTCGTTTTCTTTTTTAACGGCTCCGGGGTGAAATTCGGCAGTTGCTCTCAAAACCGCGCTTCCAGCCGATGACGCGGTCTCTCTATTTGAGAGGTCTCAACAGCTTACGTTATGTCCCTTCATAGCCTTCCGATCTACGGATTTATAGTGTGTGCGTTAACTTCCTTTTGCGAGGACGATGAGTTGACCGAAACCGGCTTCGTCATTAACGGCAATATCGGCGAGAACCTTCCTATCGAGCTCGATTCCAGCGGTTTTCAGTCCGTGTATGAATCGGCTATAGGTGAGTCCGTGCAATCTGGCGGCAGCGTTAATTCGGGCGATCCAGAGTCGCCGAAAGTCGCGTTTCCGTGCGCGACGGTGTTTGTAGGCGTGGTTCCACCCTTTCTGGACAGCTTCTGTAGCGGTACGTTTAAGGTTGTTCCGTCCGCCGCGATAGCCTTTGGAATGCTTGAGCATCCGACTCCGGCGTTTCCGACGCACATTCCCTGTTTTTACTCGTGCCATTCTTAGAGCTCCTACTTGCGATCACCGGTAGCATCCGAGATCGCATCCACGATTTCGCCTGCGGATGTACTGCTTCGTCCGCGTTTCTGGCGATTTTTCTATTGATGAATTAGACGTTTCAAGCGTTTCGCATTGCTCGGGTGGACAAGGGTTGATTGTCGCAGTCGACGTTTCTGTTTCGCTGACTTAGAGATAAATAGGTGGCCAGCATAAGCCCGATTGCGACGGATTTTACCTTTTGCCGTGAATTTGAAACGTTTTGACGCGCCTTTATGTGTTTTAATTTTCGGCATCAGCCCTTCCCTCTTTCTGTCCTATAGGCTGTCCTATAGGACAGCAAATTTTAGATTATAGCCTCTGTGCACCTACGATTTTGCCGTAAAAAAGCATCTGACAAAACGGCGAATGCGTGCTATTAACAAACGCGCTCCTTACACACGAGTGCAACGGCAAGACATTATTGAGATTTCGGTGCAAGGATCATGGACATCATGCGTGTTTCCATGCGTGGGGGTTGTTCGACATCGGCAATTTCTACCAGGTCGTCTCTCAAGCGTGAAAGAAGATTGCTGCCGAGTTCGGTATGAAGTGTCTCACGTCCACGGAATCGCACGGTTGCGCGAACCTTCCACCCATTTTTGAGGAAATCCTCAACATGCCGTTTCTTGAATTGGTAGTCGTGTTCGGCAGTATCCGGTCGGAACTGCATCCCCTTTAGGACCACCTTGGTCTGTTTCTTTCGAGCCTCCCGTGCGCGCTTGTTCTTCTCGTACTGATACTTCCCGTAGTCCATAATTTTACAAACGGGGGGTTTGGCGTTCGGTGAAACCTCGACCAAATCCAATCCAACTTCTTCAGCACGCTGCATCGCTTCACGGGGTGACATGACCCCTACCTGCTTGTTGTCTTGATCTATGAGTAAAATCTCTTTGGCTCGAATCTGATAATTTGAACGACTCTGCCTTTCCTGCGTCTTTTGAGAACGTCTGCCTCTATAGTGTATTTTCGACACCTCCAAATAAATGTACTGTGGTGCGCCGCTTACACGCTCGTATGACCTGTAAGGTACTCCTTACAAGACCCTCTTAAAACGGAAGCGACCAACTTGCGCATCCGGTACGGTCTGTGAAAGAACCGTGTCTACAAAACGTTTTGTATCTATTCGGACGTTTGCACAGAATAGCGAAAAACAAGGTTAAAACCTTACATCCGAATCACAATTACCTAATTATACCATATACAAAACACAAATGCAAGTTAAAAAAAGCCGATTGTCCATAAGGTGCGTAGAATAATCAACCCGCCTGCTAAACCGCCACAAACGATGATGAAAACGATGCTCACGATAAGCGCGAGGCGGATGATCCGATCCCCGAGTTTCGGTTGTTCGATCGCCCAGGCACGTGCTAACCAAAAAGTCAGTACGATACTTACTAAACTCAAAGTACATGCCCCTAAAACTGCGACCAGTATCCCAGAAAAGTCTACCATCTGTATCGTTTCTGGGAGTGATCCGTATTGGGAGTAGTTCTGGATAACGCCGAGTAAAACGCTTACCAGGACGAGAATAAAACCGATAAAAACAATAATCGCTTTCTTGAACGCTGTTCCCATTTCTAATGCAACTTTCTCCAAGTTTACAATCTCTTTTCAACAATTTTAACACATTTTAGGGGCAATAACAACATTTGTTGCGGTTCCCTGAGAAAAATCTGAAAATACTTGATTTATCAACTCTTCCGCTACAAAACCCCGTTGCTTTAGCTCGGGGATGTAGTAGCGGTTAATATGTTTTTTGTCAAAACAGGTTTGACATTCGCTTAAAAACGTGATATGATATATGTATCACGTTGGCAAGCAGTATCAGCGTAATTTCTCGGCTACGTGCTTGCCTCCTACTGATACGAGGATAAAAGTGTGATACGTGATATTCTATGAAACAAGTAAGAACGAAACGATTAAAAGTTGTATCTCAGCCGATATTTTCTCAGATCAATGCATCTTCTGCTGATGTATGGGGTGAATGCTGTGATTTGATGGATTGGTATCAATACCAAAGAGGCTATCCCCATGCACATCGTGATTTCTATATTGGTAAGGATTGCGAAGGCTGGTTAGATAAAAACCTGTCTAAATCGCAACCCTTGCATTCACAAAGTATCCAAGCAGTCCGTGAATCATATTTCAAGTCTTGGAAGTCTTACGGTGTTCTAAAGAAAACTGGGGGTGTTAGAAAACCGAAACCCCCTAACAAGCGAAAGCAATATCGGACAACACGCTGGAAAAAGGCTGCTATCACGTTTGTTGATAACAGTGTTTCAGGCAAACGTGTTCAACTGTCTATGGGGGCGGGTAGAGATAAATTGGATATACCACTCCCTAAGAACTTTGATATGTCCGAAACTCACCTTGTCGCTACGATTGACCTTGTTTACAATCATGGACAATGGGAACTCCATTTTACCTATTCTAACCCAAGTTGCCACTTGTAAATCCATGGGATATCCTTTATAGTGTTTTTAACGCAAAAACAAAAGGAGAACCCCATGGACTTGACTATTGTAGCACTTTATACGATTTGTGACGATCTTTTAATCTCAATCG
>JAJDTJ010000010.1 GCA_022827225.1 Candidatus Poribacteria bacterium
GCAAATAGCGGTCTCAAGATTTTTTGCCAAGTTCAATGAAAAAACAAACTCACAGAATATTAATGTCCGTTTTCAAGACGATACACCCCTGCCTTTTGACAAGGCAGCATAAGTTTACAATATCGTCCAAACTTTAGTAATTCTGAAGTATCAGATGTTTTCTTCGTATGGTGCCTGTATAAGTACACCACCAAGAAATAGGAACGCTGCACCGCGGATTAGCACATGCAATTGGATGTCAAGTCCGAACACAAGACCTATTGGAAAGGCTGCCATGGAAAGAAAAAATAGGTAGGCAGCGACTGGGTTGCCCCAGGCGTATAATGCTGACCCGTAACAGAGTGCGAGCAATACACACAAAAACGCGCCGGTCATAAAGAGGGCTTCACCCCATTCACCCCAGAGCGTATAGAAGGCTTTGCCTATTTCAGCATTGGTACCCTCGCCTGTCATTAATTCCGATAGTGCATTTATCGGAGCGGTTTGTGAGCAGTGGGCTATTAATTCTATCGTAAGCCAAAGGACGGTGATGCTTGCACCTAAAGCACTGCGTGTATGTGCTTCAGAAGAGAGTAAACCGTAGCTCGCTAATAGCGTTGGCACGAGCAAAATGAGCGTGACAACCCCTATGCCATGAAAAATTCCGATTTTTCCCAAATCTGCTTGCGATGGGTCCGAAACAAATGACGGGTCTGAAATAATAAAGAACCAAATAGTGGAGGCGAGCATGAGAACACCGCTCAAAATGCCGGTTAGCCCGCCAAGTCTATACAACGAACTGAGTCTGTTATCCATTCAATCCTCCAGAGAAATACGATAAATAATATCTAACAATAGGCAACGATTGTATAGTTTACTTGATTTTTTAATTTTAAACAAGACTTTTTATTTTTCTAGGGCATTTAGTTTTTTAAGGCTTACTATGAACGATCAAGGGACCGTACTTATTGTTGATGCTGACCGATCCGAACGCGAAGTTGTCTGTGAAACGCTTGCGGGTAAAGGGCTACGCCTCGTTGTCACAGGCAACATGTATCAGGCATTTCATCAGATTGAGCACCTAAAAGTTGATATTCTTATTGCCCAATTAAAGGCGGAACGGATTGATGGTCTGGCACTGTTAGAGGCAGCGGCGCAGCACCACCCAGACATCGGAGTGGTTTTTATTACTGAGCCGAATATTTTAGAAACCGACATCGGCATCAAAGCGATGCTTGCGTACAAGGATACCTATTTCCTACCGCGACCGGTTAATCCTGTTCACTTGGCGGCGCTTCTACATAGAACGCTTGAGAACCAACGTCTCGCCTTTGAAAATAGGCAGCTCCTGTCACAAATCGATGAAAAGGAAGGGTTGCGCCGCCTGACGGGTAACTCACCGCAAATCGTCAGGATTCGTGATATGATTGTGCAGATTGCCCCAACAAAGGCGACAGTCATGATTCACGGTGCCCGCGGTACAGGTAAGGAGTTGGTTGCTCGTGCGATTCACCATCGGAGTTTGCGCCGCGGTTCGCTCATTGCCTTTAATTGCGCGACACTTAATGAAAACCTCGCAGAATCTGAGCTTTTTGGGCATGAACGTGGGGCATTTAGTGGTGCGTATTATCAACGCAAGGGGCGGTTTGAACTTGCACACGGCGGTACCCTATTTCTTGACGAAGTTTCACAACTCAGTCTCTCGAACCAAGCCCGTCTTTTACGTGTCCTCGAAGAGCGGGAATTTGAAAGAGTCGGTGGTGACAAAACCATTCAGGTTGATGTTCGTGTCGTATGTGCTACAAATCATGATTTGGAAGCCGCGGCCCAAAAACGGGAGTTCCTGCCAGATCTCTATGACCGACTCAATGTCGTACCGATTCATCTTCCAACACTGAAAGAACGGATTGAAGATGTACCGCTGCTGGTGAAGGATTTTCTTGAGGAGTTCTGCCGACAAAATGGAAAACCTCTGATGGATATTGCACCAGAGGCTGTCAGAACTTTAATGAAATACGAGTGGCCAGGCAACGTCCGCGAGTTGAAGAACTGTATCGAAGGACTTGTCGTGACATCAACAAAACCGACCTTCCAACAAACGGATTTACCGGAGCGGATTCTCAAAGCGGCGGGTATAGCGTTTTCAAACCTACCTTCGGTTCCAGATGTCTGGGAGCCGGTTCATAGGATCTCGGAGAAACAAGGTTTAGATGTGAAAGTCGGCATGTCTCTGGCGGAAATTAACCGAGAAGTACTCCGCGCGACCCTCGAATCTGTAGACAACAACAAAGCAAAAGCGGCGGAAATACTCAAGGTGAGTCGGCGAACGATCCAACGGAAAGCGAAAGAATACGGTTTATCCGATGATCAAGTCCCCTAAATGCCTCGCTCAACCTTCTTGAGCCAATAGTTCGAGTTTGTTTGCATAAACCTCTTTATAGTAATCTATCCGTTTTAGTGCTGAGGCTGCTGCCTCGTCAATAACGACGACTGTTTGTGGGTGCATCTGTAGCACCGAAGCGGGTACCTCTGCAGTAATTGGTCCCTCCACGGCGTTTGCAATCGCTTCTGCTTTTGATGTTCCGCTTGCCAATAATAGGCACTGTCTTGCTTCCATGATTGTACCGACACCCATTGTAATTGCCATCTTCGGAACAGCGTCAACAGTGCCACCGAAATGAGGCGCGTTCGCCTCAAGCGTACTCCGCGTCAGCGTTTTAATGCGGGTCCGAGAACCGAGGGACGAACTCGGTTCATTAAAACCGATGTGTCCATCCTTTCCGATGCCGAGGAGCTGGATGTCAATCCCACCAGCCTCCAGGATCGCAGTCTCGTAACCTTCACAGAATTCCGCATGTCCGACCGCCGTACTTTGAGGGATGTGACAATTTTCAGGTGGAATGTTAATGAAATTAAAAAGGTGTGTTGCCATAAAAGTGTGGTAACTATGCGGATGATCCGTCGGAATGCCAACGTACTCGTCTAAATTAAAGGTCGTTACACCTGAAAAGTCAAGTCCGTCTGTTTTATGCATTTGGACTAAGATTTCATAGACACGGATCGGTGTGCTCCCTGTGGCGAGTCCCAAAACGAGGTTTGGCTTTTTTAAAAGTGCATCTCGGATGATTTCAGCCGCGACCTCGGCAAGTCGCGCGTAAGTGGGTTGAATAATGATTTCCATATATTTTTCATCACTTTTCAAATGCGCTAAGGCATTTGGTGGGAGAGACGGCTTCGGTTCCCCCACACATTTCGTTCAGACGGTTCGTTGGCTATTACACGGTGCCTGCGATAATTCTATCCATATCGTCGCTGATGCTATGGACTCTGCCTTCCGGGTTATCTCCATCAACAGGTAGCTCCGCTGTCATGTAGTCGTCATATCCGACTTCTGCCAATGCCGACATGACAGCGTTCCAGTCAATTGTGCAATCCTCAATCAGATAGGTAAACCGACTTTCACTGGCGTTGAACCCTTTAACATGCACTTTAGTGATACGATTTCCGAGTGAACGGATCCACTGTTGCGGATACCCGTACAACACGATGTTGCCGACATCGAAATAGGCTGCTACCGTCTCATTGTCAAATTCGTCAATGTAGCGGCAAAATTCTATTGGACTGAGCAGGAATTTGTTCCAAACGTTCTCAAGTGCGATGGTGATCTGGTTATCTTTTGCGGCGGGAATCAGTTTACGAATTTCCGCTTGTGAACGTTGATATGCCGCCTCATAACTGGTTTTATCATTGACGACGGCGGGAACAAGCAGAACTGTCTCTGCTCCGACAGCCTTTGCGGTCGCTATTGAGTCGAGCATTCCTGCCCGCGATTCCGCTCGGACTTGATCATCTGCGTCGGAAAGCGGACATGCCCAATGTTTACTATTCATCACACTGATGATTTCTACGCTGTGTTCTTCGGCGATCGCTTTTGCCTGGTGTCGGTCGCTATCATTGCCGAGGGTGCCGATTTCAACCCCGTCAAATCCGGCTTCTTTTGCGAGTTTAAACCGCGCTTCCGTTGAACTGCCGGGTAATGAGCCGATACAGATCCCTTTTTTCATTTTTTCTCCTTTTGCGTGTAATTTATTGTATGCATCCACATTCGGGGCTATCGCAATCGCTTTGTTGATCGCTTCTAAAGTTTTGGAATATTGTGCGTTGCGGTAGTAAGTGTAGGCAAGTGTCTCGTAATGTTTTGCAGTCGGTGCTAAAGCGACTGCCTGCTGTGCCAAACGGATTTTATAATAAAAAAAAGCATTAAATATGTCAACAAAAATCTGATTTCTTGATGTTCTGGTTTCCGCGTAAAAAAACAGATGATGTCTGATTTTGAATATGGTATAATAGTAGCGCATTTGCAGGACCATTGCCGGTGTTTCGCAGCGGTTAAAATCTTTTGACATACCGTTCTTGCTATGTTATGCTAAGAGGTGATTCAGAAGTGTTCGGCAAATAGTCACGATTAACAAGCGTTCATTTGTGTTTCTAATCCGATTCTGTGGTAGGAAAAAATGAAAAGTTCCAGTGGTGAATCTATCTATGTTGTTGCTCTCTGTGGTAGCCTACGGGATGGCAGTTCAACGCACGCTGCGCTTCAGATCGCGCTTTCCGGTGCGCAGGCTGCCGGTGCTGAGGTAGAAATGCTTCGGCTTAGCGAGTACGAACTCGTTTTTCAAGGCTCTGTCGCTAACGAAGCTGACTATCCTGCTGGCGTATTCCGATTGCGCGAAAAGGTGAAAAGTGCAGACGGTATAATTCTCGGTTCACCCGAATACCACGGTGGTTTCAGTGGTGTCCTTAAAAGTGCGCTTGATCTGATGGGGTTTGATGAATTTGAGAATAAGGTCATCGGACTCGTTGGTGTCTCCGGGGGTCGAAAGGGAGCCGTAAACGCGCTCTCTATGTTGCGCACGGTCGGCACTGCCCTGCGGGCTTGGGTCGTTCCGAAAGATGCCTCTATTCCAAACGCGTCGCAGGCGTTTGATGCGAACGGTAATTTGCGCGACTCGAAGTTAGCAGAACGCGTCAAAGCCGTCGGCAAACAGGTCACAGAGTTCGCCGCACTTCAGAATTCCGTATAAATCTAAAAAATCAACACATTAAAACAAATAGAATCTGGCGGTTTAGATGAACGCAATACACAATTGGGACGCATGGATCGGTACAGACGAAGCTGGAAAAGGTGATTATTTCGGTCCACTCGTTGTAGCAGCAGTCTACGTGGATGGCGAGTTCCTTGAAAAGTTATCAGATTTAGGCGTTGCTGATGGGAAAACCTTGTCAAATCGCCGTATCCGAAGCATAGCGGAAGTAATGCTCAGCGATTATGAACAGCATATCGTTGTCGTAGCGAAGATGCCGATTGAATACAATTTGCTCTACGACAGACTCCGCAGGCATGGGCAGAACCTCAATCATCTGCTTGCATCACTCCATGCCGAAGCGATCCACACATTAGCGCAGCGGGTAGACGCAAAACATGTCCTTGTTGATAAATTTGCTAAGGACAATCTGATCACACAACAGCTGAGTTGGCGTGTAAATTCGGCATCACGTCTACAGCGTAGTGTTGCCCCTATGCCGCTGGGGATAGAGGTAAGACAGATAACAAAAGCGGAACGTGATAGTGCCGTCGCCGCGGCGTCTATCATTGCTCGCGATGCTTTTCTGACAGGAATGGATACGTTGTCCGAAACATACGAGATGTGTTTACCTAGGGGCGCGTATCAGGTAGTGGAAGCGGGTAAAGAATTCGTCAAGATGCACGGCACGAAAGCCTTAGGAGAAGTCGCGAAGCTCCATTTTAATTTAACGGACGCTGTCTGTGCTTCGTAAGTTTTTTGTAGCACGAGAAAATTATGGAAGAATTATTCAGTATTCATTACGCTGAGGTTGGACTCAAAGGAAAAAATAGGATTTTTTTTGAGAAACGGCTCGCGAACAACATCAAACTTGCTCTGCGGGGTACAGGATATGCGGCAGTTAAACGGCTGCACGACAGGATTCTCGTGCATCTTGGACAACACGCCGACATCAGCGAAATAAAAAGACGCTTACATCGGATCATGGGGATTGCACATTTCGAGATCTCCTGCCGGACTGAAGCCGACCTCACAGCGATTAAAACGGCGGCGCTGCGACAAATCCAAAGACTCTCTTGTGAATCCCTGAAAGTTGAGACAAAACGAGCGGACAAGACCTTTCCGCTCACCTCTCCACAGGTGAGTGCTGAGGTTGGCGGGTATCTTATCAAGGAGACCGGTGCCCGTGCCGATATGCATAATCCTGACGTGACTTGTTGGGTAAAAATAACGCACGAGGCGGCGTATATTTCCACAGAGAAAATTCGAGGGATCGGCGGATTACCGGTCGGTGTGAGTGGTAAGGTACTCGTTATGTTGTCTGGTGGGATTGATTCCCCTGTTGCCGCGTGGCAAATGATCAAACGTGGTGCGAAAGCCGTCTTTATCCACTTCTATAGTTACCCGTATACGGATAAGGCTTCTTTGGAGAAGGTTATTGAAATTGCCGAGATTTTAGCGGTATCGAACTATCGAAGTGCTGTCTATCTTGTGCCATTTGCGGATCTTCAGCAAACGATTGTCTCTGCGACACCTGCCCCGTTCCGTGTTTTGCTGTATAGGCGGATGATGACGCGCATCGCGGAGCGCGTCGCTGCGATGGTTGACGCGGAAGCTCTCGTTACGGGCGAGAGTCTCGCACAAGTCGCTTCGCAGACGCTAACGAACCTCCGAACGATTGAGGCGATCGCTGAAATCCCTATCCTTCGTCCGCTCATCGGTGAAGATAAGATCGAAATCGTTGAAAAAGCGCAAAGGATAGGGACCTACGATGTATCCACGCGTCCACATCAGGACTGTTGCTCGCTTTTTGTACCGAAACATCCTGCCACTCGTGCATCGTTGACTGAGTTGGAGGATGCAGAATCGGGTTTAGATGTAGACGCACTGGTTGAAGATGCACTGAATAACCTTGAGAAAGTGGTGGTCAATCATCAACCTTCAGTTGTCGGGGACTCGTTTGTGTAGGACAAACGTCCGTATCTGCGACAGCGCTCTCTGGACTGATAACCGATGACTGAAAACTGAAAACGCATGAAAAATATACTGCTCATTCGACTCAGTTCTCTCGGTGATGTTGTCCTCACAACTCCGGCGATTCGCGCTGTTCGTGCTCATTTTCCAGATGCCTACATTGCGATGCTTGTCGCGAAACAGTCGGCAGATGTCCTTCGTGAAAACCCACATCTCAATGAAATAATTACATTTGACCGATTTGCGAAGGACAAGGATACCGGTGAGATGTTGCGGATTATCCGTCACTTACGGGAGCGGAAATTCACAACGGCTATTGATCTCCAGCGGAAGTTTCGCACTGAGTTGCTCATGTATTTCAGCGGTGCCGCTGAACGTGTAGGGCAGGGCAGACTCTGTACCGTTCGGGTCCAAGAGCGAGTCAACAAACACGCAACAGCGCACTATTTTGACCTGTTACATGCAGTCGGGATACCGGCAGCGGATCAACAGTTGGAGTTGTTTCTTGCTGAATCTGAACGCATAGACGCAGCAGAGCGGTTTGACACTGCTGGCATTTGTGAAACGGCTTTAAAGGTCGGATTTTTTCCGGGTGCCGGATGGAAATTACGCGAGTGGATGCCTGAACGCTTCGCTGCTATCGGGGATAGACTCGTGTCGGAGTTTAATGCTAACGTGTTGGTTTTCGGTGGCCCAAAGGAGTCGGAACTCGTGCAGACCGTTGTGAATCTCATGGATGCACCTGCGACCCCGTTTGCTGGTAACCTTCAGATTCGGCAGTTAGCCGCCTGTATTGAGCAGTGCGATCTTTTTCTTACCAACGATACGGGGCCAATGCACATCGCTGCAGCGGTAGGGACACCCACTGTGTCTTTATTTGGTCCCGGTAATCACATCCGCTTTCAACCGCTCGGCGCAATGCATGAAATCATCCGCCACGACGTGCCGTGCAGCCCCTGCAAACAGTTCACCGATAAGTGTAAAGACAATATTTGTATGAAGGGGATTACGGTAGATGAGGTGTGGCAATCTATCTCTCGTGCCTTGGGAAAGTTGTCAGATGCTATTTAGAGGGACAGGATACCGCCTTCAACGAGCATCGGGGCACCGGTCATGTATTTAGACTCATCGGAGGCTAAATAGACCGCCGCCCAAGCGATGTCTTCCGGTTCCCCGATACCAAGCGGGTGCATCTCTTTGATCTCTCTGTTTATCGCATCTGGATCGGGCTGTTTTGATAGGAATTCTTGGTAGAGTTCGGTGTTAATCGTGCCGGGACAGAGACTGTTGACACGGATGTTGTCTTCTGCGTAACGGACTGCCATGCTCCGCGTGAGGTGTACGACAGCAGCTTTTGATGAGGTATAAGCGGGATGCATCGGAAACCCGACATACGCAGATTCACTCGCCATGTTGATAATCGAACCGCCGCCAGCTGCACGCATCAACGGAATTATCGCACGAGAGACGAGGTAGATACTTTTCACATTGACAGCGTATTGCCGATCCCAGTCGGCTTCAGAAATTTCTTCTAATTCACCGACAACAGCGATACCCGCATTATTAAACAGAACGTTCGGTGTCCCCAGTTCAGAGGTGACACGCTGAACGGCAATTTCGATCTGCGCTGCATCGGTTACGTCGCACTGGCAGAAGATGACGGTACCACCAGCGTCTTGGATTTGTTGTGTGGTCTGTTCGCCGCGTTCGGCGTTGATGTCCCATATAGCGACGGCTGCGCCTTCTCTTGCGAAAAGTTCGGCACTCTTCGCGCCGATGCCTCGCGCTGCACCCGTGATAACGGCGATCTTATCTTTAAGTCGGTTTGCCATATTTGTTTTTTACTGTATTAAAGTTTTTGTAGAAGAGACACCCATCGTTCCCATGCGGCTTTGGTTGCGGCTTTATTTGCTGCGTCAGCCTCTTCTCCCATCCCATACCGCAAGAAAGCGTGTCCGACACCTTCGTAGATAACAGGTTCGTACGTGACGTTTGCAGCATCCGCAGCCGCTTTGGTCGCATCAATGGTGGCATTAATACGGTTGTCGCTTTCGCCGTAAAAACCGTATATTGGTGCTGATATTTTGGGAATGTCTTCCGGTGCTGCGGCGCGACCGTAGAACACAAAACCTGCTGCTATTGTGTCAGAATGGACAGCGTAGTTGAAGGTTTGTCCGCCACCCCAGCAAAATCCTGAGACTGCAACCTTTTCGTTGGTCGAGGGCAGCTCTCGGACATATTTCTGGACGGCATCGAGATCCGATGCGACCTGCGCGGCGGGGAGTTCTCGGATAGCACGTCGAACATCATCACCGGACTCGAAACTCTCAGTGCCGCCGCCTTCGGGTCCCATACCGGACAGCAGGTCCGGGCAAATAGCGACGAACCCTTCAGCTGCGAGCCTATCTCCGACAAGCCGGATCCAGTCGGTTAAGCCGAAAATTTCGTGGATGACGATGATTGATGTCGCTGGTTCTTTTACTTCTGGGTAGACGATAAACGCGTTGACGACCCGCGAATCAGCAGTTGTGATTTTGACCCATTCGCCGTGGCGAGGCGATTTTTCGAGTTCAGCCTTTTCGTCAGCGGTACCTACGTTAGCGACCGCGAAAAATAGACCTGTAACAATGATGCCGGCCATAGCGGCACTGAATATTTGCATAATTTCTCCTTATTTGACGTTCGCTTTATCTATAATGGATTCCACTACCTTTTGCATCTCGGCGGTAGGGATTTCACCGAGCAACGTGAAATGGATGTCTGAGGTCGTCCACCTGAAAGCGTCTGTCGGACCGAACCGATGTTTATAGACGGTTGTTCCCCCGATATCAATCTGAGTTTCTCCGCGTCGTTCTCTTGAATCGCGCTGTGGTGGTTTGCCTGTTTCTTCAAACAGCGTGAAATTCACCAATCCATCTGTATACTCAAGAAAAATGGTGTTGCGTTCTCTCCTTTTTATACTGCGAACCCCCTGTAATTGGAATCCGGGTGGCAGATATTGAGGTTGAACAGGTTTTGTCTTGAGAATTTTTTCAGCTTCAGCAAGTGAACTCGGACGGCTGCGCCGCTGCGCCGGTCTAATATCTTTTTTAATGGTTTCCCATTTGGCATTGACAGCTTTGGCATTAAAACTGATTCGGGTATAGACAAATATCTCGCGTAGCACGCCATCAGCATCATAATCTTCCACGCGCAGGATAACCCCATTTTCACGGGCGAAGAAGATATGTTTTGTAGGTCTACCGGCGAATTTGGGACTAATAATTAACAGGTCTGTTTCATGATTAACGATTTTTTCGTCTGACGGTTGATGCTCTAAGTTATAGTTCTGTCCAATCAGTTTAATCGTTTCTTCGGAAAATGGGATTCTTACCTGCCGCCATTTGCTCTGTTCTCTCCATCGGTTATTTCTGTCGTTCTCATCGCGTCCTCTTCGCCTATCGTTTCTTTGGCGTTCGTCGCTATTTTGCTGGTCGCTGGACGGTTTACGTTCACCAACGACAGATAGCAGCTTCCTATAAGAAGCGTCTCCGGGTACGTGGATGACGTGTTCTTCAAAAGTTCTCGTGCCTCTTGGCGAACTGGCTGTCCTCAAACTGGCGCCGATGTAGTGGACTGTACGTTCCGCTTCAACGATGCTTTCAAGAACAGTTATGTCAGCGAAAAGGATGCGGGGTCCCCAGAGGAAGCCTGCTAAAACTGTGAACCAAAGCGGAATGCCTTTAAATCGCAACCCCTTGATTAGATATTTAGATGTTCGCATAGGTTTACCTGTTGGAAGTTTAAGGTTCTACATTTTCCAGATAGAGGTCGAGGAATAGCTCTTCAGTATTGGCATCAATAGGTTCTATAGACGCGGATTCCTCACCGAATGATCTACCGACGTTTGATTTCAAGGGATTATCCGTAAGTTGTTCTGTATGGAGCCCAAAATAGAAGTCAAGTGTTTCATCGTATTGTGGTGTGTTCGGTTGGAAGTAGAGTGCTCCAAGAATCAATGCGAGCGTAAGGAGAGCCGTTGCTCCTGCCGTTACAGGACGGAAGAACCAACGCCCTAAATCTGGCAGCCATTTTCCAATATCTGGGAACCA
Organism: Candidatus Poribacteria bacterium; assembly: GCA_022827225.1. Taxonomy (GTDB): domain Bacteria; phylum Poribacteria; class WGA-4E; order WGA-4E; family WGA-3G; genus WGA-3G. The sequence goes on from JAJDTJ010000010.1 coordinate 11,129, forward strand.
CGGAGCCCGATCGGATTTCTCAACATCTGCCGCTGCTGCTTGTTGGTGTATTTTTACCATCACAGCATTTTTGATGGATGCTGGAGCCGGATGTTCAAGCTGCTTGACCCGTGCGCGATTTTCACGGAACGCTGACACCATATTGGAGCATTCGCTGCAGGCGTGGAGATGTGTTTCCATCCGATTCCGCATAGCAGGTGCTAATTCGTTGTCGATGTAAGCCGATAGTTCATCTTGAAACTCTGCGTGTATTTTTGCCATCACTGCATCCTTAAGCCTCGACGGTGCGGGCTGGAAAAGGGCGGCAACTCTTTGACGGTTCTGCTGGAACGCCGACAGCATTTCAGTACACGCTTCACAGGAACGCAGATGTGCTTCAATCTGTTTACGCCTGATCGGGCTTAATTCGTTATCAATGTAAGCCGATAGTTCGCTTTGGATGTGTTTGTGGTTCATAGTTTTTATCGAGAATAGCAGTAAGAGGTGTTACCACTCAACTCGCTCCAGTTCTTCTTTTAGTGCTTTTCGTGCCTCATGTAAACGAGATTTTACTCGTCCCAATGTGCACCCTAAAATTTCTGATATTTCTTCGTAAGAGAGCTCTTGCAATTCTCTGAGCACCAGAATTTCTCTGTGGCTGTCTTTGAGTTTCGCGAGGGCAGCGTGAACGATATTTTTTTCTTCGGTTCGCAGCGCCTCTTCTTCGGGTGTTACTGTATCAAGTGGTACCCACGGTTGTGAGTCATCAATTTCTGTCGGGTCCGTTTTTCGACGTTGGTACTGGTCAATGTGATTCAGACATTTGTTTTTTACGATCCGAAAGAGCCATGTAGAGAATCGGGAACGGAACTGAAATTTCCCGATATTTTCCCATGCGGAGAGGAAAGCGTCTTGCGCGACATCTTCGGCATCTTGATGATGACCGAGCATGCCGTAAGCGATGTTGTAAACCCAATGTTGGTACTGAATAATAAGGGTTCCCATCGCGTCAGCATCGCCTTTTTGACAGCGTAAAACGATCTCACGCTCCTGTACGCTGTCTAATTCTTCTGTGTTGCCAATTTCTGAATAGGTTTGCATAGTACTTGGAACGGTTGCAGCGGACATACTTTACCCTCCAAACCGCTCGGATAAAAGCGAACGGCTTCCTTATCCGATTAGACATACCAAAAAATAAAAGGTTCGTTTTGCATTATTTCGGCACGTTTTCTTTACCTGGAGTGGTTTGAAGTGGTTTGAGTGCGCCGCTCCCATTCGGCCATCTGCCGAGGGCAACGTCCTTCTCCTGTTTTTCAAATATCACGCGATCGAGTACCTGATTGCTGCGTGTGTCAGCATCAACGAGCATAACGGTTTCACCGTTGCGAGACAACTTAAAGTTGGCGTGAAGTCCTGATTCGGCATTACCGTCCTCATCTAACCAGACAAGGAGATAACCGTGTGCGGGGATTGTGGTGTTCTCAGGAAATTCCCATTTTTTTAGATTGTCAACCTTGTCTGTCAGGTACATGCCAGTAAGATTCACTGTTTTGTCCGTGAGATTGTGGAGTTCAAGCCAGTCTTCGTATTGTCCCTGTGGATCGGTAAGGCTCTTTGTATTGGCTGCCATGAGTTCATTGATCACGACAGAACTCTCTTTGACGACAGGGACGTTGATTCGGTATTCTGCCGCGCCCTGTTCGGCGTGTGGGGGTGAAAATACCGTTGTGCCGTGTGTCTCTATGGCATCCGCTTCAACGTAGTAATAGACTGTTGTACCGGCTGGAAAATCTGGAATATACCCGATAAAACTGTCGGCTGCCTCAGTCATCTCAACTTTGTTAAAAACGGTGCGCCGCTCCGTACTATAATATAGGAAAACCGAGTCCACCGCAACCGATTTATCAATTATCGCTTTAATCGAGACAGGTTGATTGGCGAGTGGCGGCGTTTCGGATCCGATTTCAACAGAAATAATCTTTGGCACTGGCTTGTTAAGTTCGGGATGATTTTGCAGATACTTGCGGCGCTGGTTGACAAAGCGTTTAAGGTCTGCTGGAACACCGGTCGAGAATTCTTCATATCCGTAAAGTTTCTTATCGTCTTGCTGTACTTCTGCGTCAATGAGCGTTTGGTATTCCTTGATAATAGGTTCCAGCACTTCCCAATCAAGCCATTCGTCAACGACAGTGCGGACATGTGCGAGGTACCGTGCGCGCCACTCTGGATTTGCCAGCAATCGGTTAATAAGTGGACGTGTCGCGCTGCCTTCATGTGTGACCGGAGATGCCATTCCATTTTCTAAGTCTCCCCAGGACCAACCCCCGGGCCCACCACGAGGACCCCCTCTACCTTCTCGCCCGAATCTCAAACTTTCATTGTTATCATGGGGTATGAGATGGAATCTACTGTTGACATCTTGATAGATAGCGTAATCGCCACCTTTGTGAATATAGCCGTCATCGTCCATAAAGACATTTGAAACGGCGAGCTGCCACAACGCTTGGTCAATATTGAGTATGGGCGGGAGGCGTTGCGTAAGTTCCGCCTGAGCGGTCGTTTCGTCAAGCATTTTGAAAAGGGCGATGAGGTCTGTCCAAGGCTCTTCAATATTGTTGGTTTTGAGTTGGTACGTTTCTTGGTAAGCTGTTGGATCTTCACCTGCGTAAATCAGAGCACCCCCTCCAGGTCCCACTTTCCAACGGATACCATCTTTTGTGTTGAACCATTCTGCCAGGAAATCCTTGTTGTATTGTTGTAGATTGATATAAACGCCCCAATTTTCGCCGTTGATAACCAATTTAACAAGGTTCGTTTTCATCGCGGGGATATAGTCTCGTGAGATTCGATTGTAGAGGACTTCACGAAGAAAAGAACCGTCAACATGTCCGTTGAGCAAATTAAGCGTTTTGTAACCGTAGAGACGTTGGCCATCTTCACCGTAATCGACTGCAATGTTGAAGGATTTCTTTTCCGATCTGACTGTAAAATAGGAGGAGGTGCCTCGAAAATGAACACCAACCTCTGGATAAACCTCTCCATCGACGATAAGCTCCGCCGGCACTTCAATATCTGTGCGATAAAACGCGTTCATCTGTTCCGACCAATCTTCATGGTGGAATCGGAGATAGAGCGTCCGGAGTGTTTGTGAATCGTAGAGTGGAGGTGAATCTTCGGGTACAGCGGCGAGACTTGCCTGTACATCGCTGTGAACACCGTCGCGCAAAGTTTCCTCGTTCAGCAAGGTAACACTTCCGCCACCGCGGGTCTCGAGTGCGGCTTGTCGCTCAGCACCTGTTAATTTTCCGTCGTTGTCTGTGTCAAATTGTTTGACCAATTTTTCCGGCGGACGCGGCCCCCCGCGGCCCCTCCCAAAACCCCCTGGTGGCATCCCACCGGGGCCTCTATCGGGGGGTCGAAGACCCCGATCAGGTTGTATATTGCTATTGCGTCCCATCGATGCAATTTCTTCTTGGCTTAATGTGTCGCCTGTGAACGCCTCTAAACTTGTAACTCGTAGCATGAGTTCGTTTTCTTCAGGACTCAATGTGCCGTCGCTATTGAGATCAAACCGTTTCTGATCATCCGTAAGTTTCGCCGATTTCTCACTATTTTGGTTATTTTGGGCATCGGCGGGCATTGTTATCCAACTGGCGATAATTAGCGTAAAAACTGCTATAACTTTAAAGTTTTTCATTGTGGTGTGTTCTCCTTTTCAATTTTAGATGTATCTGGTGTCGCGAAGTTCGGATTTTTTTGAACCTGTTGTATTTACTTTTTATCTATTCTGACTTCTGTGACATTTTCAATGCCTGAGAGTTCGTTAAAAAAAGTGAGCCATTCCTGCGGATTCGCTAATTTTATCCGGAATGTGAGTTCAACTAACTGCGACTTTTTTATCCGTTTTTCGAGTAGGTTTTCATAAACGAGATGTTTATTGAAAATAGGACGATAAATGGTTTCGGCATTCCGGTCAGGTGGAAGGCAGAATTCTAAACTAAATTCGTTGTCGTTACCGAAACGTTGATGCCAATGGTAGATAGCGAGGATAATAATACCGATGAGGAAGGTCGCCAAAATAGCGACCGACGGATTTCCGGCACCGACAGCCATACCGATAGCCAAAGCGTAAAAGACGAAACCGATGTCGCGCGGGTCTTGAATAGCGGTACGAAACCGGATAATAGATAGCGCGCCGACTAAGCTAAATGCACGCGCGATGCTATCACCGATGATTACCATCACGACTGAAATCAGGATACATAGAATAATGAGGGTATCAGTAAAAGATTTTTGCGGGATACCGCTGTGCGTCCACTGGTAGATGTTAACGATGAAAATACCGAGTGCGAATGAAAGTAATAGTCTAAGGGCATCAGCTCCAAGTGTTAGAAATGGAGGTAGTGTTAAAAAATCGAATAGTGTGTTCATTCCAATTTACTTTGCCGTTTGCTAATTGAAGATTTACATGTAGTCTATCATGATTTGACAAATATGTGGAGAAATTGTTAGAAAATTGTCTATGTCCGCGTAACAAATGGATTGCTACAGTTAAATACCGCTTCAAATAGAGGCTGCGCCATTAAGAAATTAGGCGAGATGTTTATCTATTTTCAGGTCTTTCGTCGCGATGTATCAGGATACCCACAAACACCCCAGAAAAGATCAGAATAGTGAGGGCATAAGGTGCTGCTTCAGCGAACATCGCTTCCGTTGTATAGCTCCAGACGTTGAGGGCAAGTGTCTCATATCCGGGGGGAGATAAGAGGAAGGTAAGTGGAAGTTCCTTCATCGTTGCCAGGAAAACCAGTGCGGTGGCTGTGAGGATACCGCGCATCAAAACCGGAAAGAGGGTTCTGAAGAAGGACTGTATGCGTGAATAGCCGAGAGACCGAGCCGCTTCTTCTAAATTCGGAGAGACCTGGTAGAGAGAGCTTCGCACCGGCCCGATCGCTTCTGCTAAGAAATGTAGTGCACATGCCGAAATTAGCACAAAAAGCGTTTTATAGATAAAAGGCACAACATTTAAAACGAAAAAGATGAGTGATAGTGCGAATGCGAGCGGTGGTATCGCATAAACGATATAGGCGACGCGTCCCAAAACGTTTGATATACGGGAGGGATGGCGAACACTTATATATGCGAACGGTACGGCGAGCAGTGCACATAACATTCCGGTGGGTATGGCAGCTGACAATGAACCGGCAAGTGCTTCTAAAAGTCCTCCCAATGCGGTGACGTCAAAGCCTCTGAATATCCAGAGAAAAACGGCACCGGCGGGTACGACGACTGTTAAACATATCAGTATACCGAGATAGAGATAAGCAGGGATCCCGCATACGTGGGGTCGGCTAAGGGACAGTTGACGGGTGGTGCCGTGTCCGGCACGGTGGAGTGTCACCTGACTTAGCAGCTTCGCCTCAAGATAGAGCAATCCTCCAGTAAAGATAAGAAGCATGAGAGCGAGCCATGCCGCGTAAATGTGATCAAAAGAGAGCATGTATTCCGTATAAAGCGCGTAACTGAAGGTTTCATAACGCATCAGCGACACGACACCGAAGTCGCCGAGGACGTGTAGACTTATGATGAGTCCGCTTGCATAGAAAGCGGGCCGGAGTTGCGGGAGGATGACATAGAAGAAAACCTCGTAAGGTTTGTACCCGAGGCTGCGTGCGGATTCTTCAAGGTTCGAGTCGAGTCCTAATAAGGCGGTGCGTAGGTTTAGGAAGAGGTACGGACTTGTGTATGCACTGAGTGCCAGGAGCGCACCCGAGTAGCCACTCAGGCGCGGGATACTCGTGCCGAAGAATTGTGCGACAATACCTGTGTTGCCACCGAGTGCCAACAGGGCGTATGCCGTTACATAGCCCGGAATCGCGAGCGGTAGCGCACACAGCACCGTCCAGAGATGTCTGCCTTTTAAATTTATCCTGCTTGTTAACCACGCTGCGGGGGTTGCTAACAGCAGATTGACGATGAGGACACCGCCGGTCAGCAGAAGCGTGTTAAGGAAAAGCGTTGCGTTTCGCCAGCGGAAGACAATCTGCATCAGAGCGGTGCCTTCCGCTGAAAACGCTTTGATTGATAGATAGACTAACGGGATCAGGCCGCCGATGCAGACAGCGAGAATCGGTACGCCTGCTACGGCTGCTGAGAGAGAGAAATAACGGTGTGCCCTGACTGTTCTTAAATTTAGCATCCAGTTCTCGTAGTCTTATTTTTTAAGTACAGTTTGCGATATTTATAAGATTTCGACGCGTCCGAGCAGATCGCGTGTACCTTTGAGGTCGTCCATCTGATTAAGGTCAAATGTTGGAGCCAGTTCAAGCAGCTCGGATAACGGTAAAAGATTCGCGTTCGGGATGACACCGTCGATGACAGGATATTCAAATACGTCGCTCGTGAAGTACTGCTGTGCTTTTGCAGATAACAGGAATTCCACAAATTTCAATGCTGTGTTCTTGTTATCACTACTCTTTAATATCCCGATACCGGCGATATTGACGAGATTGCCTGGGTCATCCGCCTTGAAAAAAGTTTGTGCCACGGGATAATTGGAATCGCCTTTTTTGAAACGGAGGAGGTAGTAGTGGTTCGGCAGACCGAGATCGATTTCACCTGCGGCGAGTGCCTCTATAATAGGTGTATTCTTAGCGTATTTTTTCGTGCCGTTCGCTTTCATACCGCGCAGCCATTCTTCAGTTCGTTCTTCACCTGCTTGTCTACGCAGTGCGGTCACAAACGCTTGAAATGACGCGTTTGTTGGTGCCCAACCGACTCTATCTTTCCAGATCGGTTGCGTTAAATCGAAAATGCTTTGTGGGAGTTCTTCCATTTTAACGCGTTCCGGCGAGTACGCGAGCACACGCGCTCTACCGCTCGTCGCCACCCAGCGTCTATCTGCATCGCGAAAATTCGATGGTACTTTCGCCAGTATGGACTCCGGTAATTTTTCAAACATTGCCTCTTTACTAACGGCACCGAGTGCCCCTGCATCTTGTGCCCAGAAAAGCGCAGCTGGACTTTTGTCACCCTCTGTCAGGAGTGTAGCCGCTAATTGCGTTGTGTTGGCGTAACTCACCTTGACTTGGATGCCTGTCTCCTGTTCAAACTGTTTGATAATCGGTTCAACGAGACTCTTACTGCGTCCCGAGTAGACAATTAGCGTTTCAGCGTGAACTGTCCCAATGAGAGTGAATAAGAGCAAAACTGGCAAAATATAATTAAACAGACGGATTCGGTTCGTAAACATTAGGTCTCCTTGAATAAATTGATAAACTGAATAGTTGCGCACCCTATCAAAGTTGATGTAAAATTTTGTCAGATACGGCAGCCAAAAGTTCGGTATTATTGCGCGTATCCAAGTATGCTGTTTTGTCAACGTTTTGGAACGACTCGCCAGCGTGTATTCATGCCTGCCGTGATATGGTCAGCGACGTGGCAATGATAGAGCCAATTGCCGAGTGTCTTTGCTGTCATATCTACGGTGACCATAGAGCCTGGTAGGAGTGAAACGACATCGGTCCGCTTCCCTGAATTTAGGACGGTCTGACCGTGCCAATGTGCGGTGTGCATATCGACTTCGGTCCCTAATCCAATAAGATACCAACGTACCCTGTCGTGCTGCTCGACTTCCAAACCGTGTAAGTTGCCAAAGATAAATCCGTTAATGGCGTGCTTGAGGTTTCCCTCTTCCGCTTCTTCAAGGGATTCATAAGCCTCGTTTTGTCCACTTTCGACGATTTTTCGTTCGTTTTCGTTGAAAATAAGGAACAGCGTCGTGAACGATTTATCAATATCTTTAGGGCGCGGGTCGTTCGGTGCCCGTTCCATCCCTTTTTTCGTTACGACAATAGTTCCGATTAAACCGTCGTAGACTTCAGTAACAGCATCGACATGGGAGTGATAAAGCCAGACGATAGACGACGGATCGTTCGGGCCGGGTGCGGCATCGCTATCTGCTTCCCAATGATAGGTGAACATGCTTCCCGGTTGGACGGCGGCACCGGAGCCTTTCATATCCGCCCCCTCATTGTCTTCATCGTATTGTAAACCATGTACGTGGATGCTGAGCGGTTTATCGGCGCGATTGAGAAAATGCACCCGAACGCTATCGCCCTCAACAGCCTGCAGCTGCGGTCCGAGGATCCCCATCCAAATAGGTTGCTCAACACGTTTAGTATAGGTGTTATCGGTATATTCAATATAGCGATATTTTTCATAGGTTAGTGCTTTGCCCCAGACCCCCAATCCCATATTGGGTCTTATAAGGTTCTGTCCGCTGGGTGCGTAGTTCCATTCAACTTTCTCGGCTGCGATCCAATATTCCCGAATTGCCCCTTCAGCGGAAACAGTCCAGAGAGACATTGTCAGACCGATAAATGTCAGAAGCGTATAAAATGTAAATCGTGGATTTCCCATGTGGAAGTAAAAAACGAAAGTAATCTGCGACTCCTTCGTTAACTCCATGTTTGTGATATTGAGACTCATTTTCAAAAGATGTAACTAAATTGCATCTTCTAAAATGCGAAACCTCAATAGGTTAAATTTGCCTTCAATTATACCACACGGAATTGCGGATGTCAAAAAAAAATCTTATATGTATATATTTTTTCTCGAGCTTGAACCGCCATTTTTTTAGTCTATCTGTGGGTCTAAAGCGTCGCGAAGTGCGTCGCCAAGGAGGTTAAAACCTAAGACGATAAGGAAGATCGCAATACCTGGAGCGGTGACAGCTAACGGTGCGCGGCGGATGAGGTCTCGGTTCTCGTTGAGCATCGCGCCCCATTCTGGTTCACCGATCTCTGCACCGAGACCTAAGAAACTGAGTCCTGCGGCATCTAAGATAGCGGCACCGATGCCTAAAGTGGCTTGGACAATTAACGGTGCAAGACAATTCGGGAGAACTGTGGTGAAAAGGATCCGGCTGTCGCTTGCCCCGATTACCTTAGACGCTGTAACATAATCTAACTCTCGGACTTTCAGAACGGCGGCACGTAAAATGCGAGCGTATTGTGGGATGTAGACGATAGACACGGCGATGATCGCATTTGTAAGACTTTGACCGAGAATCGTCACAATGACCATCGCAAGGAGGATGCTCGGCATTGCGAGCATTATATCCATCACTCGCATAATCACGTTGTCGAGTTTTCCACCGTAATAGCCGGCAATTGCCCCGAAGAGCGTGCCAAAACCGACAGAAAAAGTCATTGCAACCAATCCGACTTTTAGGGAGATGCGGGTGCCGTAGACAATCCTGCTGAAAATATCGCGTCCTACTTTATCAGTTCCAAGGTAATGCGAAGCGGAGCCGCCTTGAAGGCGTTCGGTGATATTTGCTTGTCTCGGATCGTGTGTCGCAATGAGTGGTGCGAAGATGGCAACGACGAGAAAAAATATGATAATTGCTGCACCGATCGTTGCGGACCGATGCCGTAAGAGTTTCCGAAGCGTGTGCTGTTGGCTATTGCTGGTTGTAGGTGTCCTCATCTATTTTCGTCTCCGACTCGGATACGCGGATCAAAGTAGGCGTATAGTATGTCCACGATAAGGTTGACGAGCATAAAGACAGTTGCGACGAAAAGCACGCCGCCTTGTACTGCCCGGACATCGCGCGCCTCAACGGCGGCCCGCAGCCATGAACCGAGTCCGGGCCAGGAGAAGATATGTTCGGTTAAAATCGCGCCTCCCAATAGGTAACCGAATTCCAAACCGATAACCGTCAAGACCGGCACCATACTGTTTTTCATTGCATGTTTGCTGATGACCTTCCACTGCGGTAAGCCTTTCGCGTAAGCCGTCGTAATATAAGGTTCATTTAGTACTTCAAGCAGACTGGAACGGGTCATCCGAGCGATAATCGCTAACGGGATGGTGCCTAATGTAATCGCTGGTAGAATTAGATGTGCAACGGCATTTCGGAAGGCTGCGAAGTTCCCTACAAGCAGTGTGTCAATAAGGTAAAACCCTGTTTTGGATTGGACATCTAAACTTAGGACGACATCCATTCGTCCTGTGCTCGGCAGTATAGGAAGGAAGTAGGAGAAGAGGAGGATCAACATCAACCCGAGCCAGAAGATAGGCATAGAGATACCGGCGAGGGATACCGACATAGAGAAATAGTCGAGAAACGTTCCGCGAAAGATTGCTGCGATAATGCCTGCTGCGATACCGAAAAAAATCGAAAACGCCATAGCGGCGAGGGTTAACTCAGCCGTCGCGGGGAAATAACGTCTGATTTCATCGACGACAGGTTGTTTCGTTTTAAAGGAGTGTCCGAAGTCGAGGTGTACGGCATCCCACAAGAATTTGGCGTATTGGTGATACAGCGGTTTGTCGAGTCCCATCTCCTTTCGGAGTTCTATCAATGCGGCTTCGGTTGCGCGTTCACCCAAAATAGCGACAGCGGCATCGCCGGGGATGAGATGCACCATCAGGAAAACGAGGAGCGATACCGCTAAAAGGGATAGACCGATTGAAAGGGAACGTTGAAGTAGATATGAGAGCAAGGGTCAAACCTTCCGTTAGCGATGCCACCTACACGCTGTTAATAGGTAATAGGCCTCATTTTTTCCTTCTAAAGTGGTATCAACTTAACCGAAAATCCGTTTTTCGACAACGGAGAAAAACGGCCCGGAGAGGCCCATCGTTTAAAAATTAGAAAAATGGGTTGTGTCGTTTTTCTTCACCGACAGTGGTAGAGGGACCGTGTCCCGGAAATAGCCTCACTGTATCTGGAAGTGAGAGTATATTATCACGGACACTCTCGATTTCATCTTGATAGGAGATGTTTGGACCGCCGACCGAACCGGCGAAGATTGCATCGCCGACGAATGCCACGTTCTGCGCGAGGAAACTACAGCCACCAGTTGTATGTCCCGGTGTATTGACGACGGTTACGATCAGTTCACCGACAGAGAGGACATCGCCGTGGACGACTTCACGTAACGTGCTTTTGCTCTGCGGTTTCGGTTCGTTTTTATGGATATAGGTATGGCATCCGGTTTCGGTTTGGAGTTTCGGCAATCCGTTGGTATGATCGCCGTGTGCGTGCGTCAGCAAAATAGCAGCCGGATTCACATTGCGAGCATCGAGTTGTTCCAAGATGAGTTCCGGGTGTGCAGCGGTGTCAATAATTGCGGTGTCATTGGTCGCTTTACAGATTAGGAGGTAAGCGTTGACGGGCCAGCCGCCGACAGGTGCGCTGATTGTGACAACTTCGAGGTTTGCCTCGTCTGTTTGGGGTTCGGGTTCCCATTGTTCTGTCGCGATATCAAGCAGTTTGTCACCGTTTAAATTCAGTGCTTCCGCCAGACGAAAAACTTGCGTTTCTGTCGGTTTTAAGGTATACTGTTCCATACGAGCGAGTTCTGCTTCTGTAATACCCGCAGCGGCGGCGGTTTCACCTTGAGATAGGTTTTGCCCGCGTCGGGCTTTGCCGATAATGTCACCAAATTCGTCTTCAAGTGTGTATGCCATGGTGGTGTTCTCCTTACTTTATTGGGTTAAGGAACATTGTAACAGAAAATGGGGGATAATGCAATCGAAATATGCACCGTCAAAGGAGGAATTCTGATGAGCGTTCCGAAGAATGGTTATGAACAAGCGGCGATATCCCTTGCACCGCTGGAAACCGATATGACGTTAGAAGATTTTCTTGAAAGCGATTTAGAGGGATACGAATACGTGAAAGGAGAATTAATACCGATGCCAGCTGCATCATTGGAACATGGGCTGATCAGCGCGAAGGTCTTTTTGCGTTTAGGGACGTACGTCGAAGAAAACCAACTCGGCGCGGTGGTTACGCCCGACACCGGCTTTCAAGTCGGCGAGCGCGTCCTGAAACCGGACATTGCCTTTCTTTCAATAGCACATCTGCCTGACGATACGAGCAAAGCATGCCCAGTGCCACCAGACCTTGCTGTGGAGGTGGTTTCACCATCAGATGTTTTCCGACGTGTGATTGAAAAAGCATTCGCCTATCTGGAATCTGGTACGCAGATGGTATGGATTGTTGAACCTACTTCCCAAACCGTACGCGTGTATCGAGCCGAAACGCCTATCCGGGTGTTAGGAATTAACGACACACTCACCGGTGAAGATGTTGTAGAAGGGTTTTCGTGTCAAGTCGCACAACTTTTTGAATAAGGAGGCGGGCGGAGCTTGCAAGCCCGTATAATTTAAAGTATGAAACTTGGTTTGGTTACATATAATATGGCAAAAGATTGGGATGTTCCCATAATCATTGAACGGTGTGTGGAGACGGGGTTCTCAGGCGTGGAGCTGCGGACGACGCATGCCCACGGCGTTGAAGTTGAACTCTCCGCAAGTGAACGGGCAGCAGTAAAAAAACAATTTGATGATTCTCCGATCGAGATCGCCGGTTTGGGGTCTGCTTTTGACTATCATGCTGTGGATCAAGCCGTTGTTCGCGAAAATATAGAAGGGACGAAAGTATACTCACAACTCGCGGCAGATGTCGGGGCACCCGGCGTTAAGGTGCGTCCGAATGGGCTGCCGAGTGAAGTGCCTGTTGAAAAGACGCTCGAACAGATTGGGTTAGCCCTGCGTGAGTGTGGCGAATTCGCCGCTGACCTCGGTGTGCAAATTCGGCTGGAAGTGCACGGTGGCGGCACCTCCGAACTCCGACATATCCGCACGATTATTGATGTCGCTGACCACGATAACGTCTATGTCTGTTGGAATTCTAACTTCGGTGAAGTAGAAAACGGCTCTATTCAAAAGAATTTTGATCTCGTGAAAGGCAGGATCGGTTTAGTTCATATCACAGAACTGCATCGGCGCGAGTATCCGTGGCGGCAACTCTTTACACTGTTGAAGGAGTCCGGCTATACGGGGTACACGCTCGCCGAAATCGCCGGTAGTTCTGATCCGGTACGCGTGATGAACTTTTATCGCGCATTGTGGGAAGAATTAGTCGGATAATAAGGAGACATTCGGATGAATATTCTAAAAGTTGACCCGGAACAAGTTCTAACCCCTCCCACCCCGATAGAAACCGATATGACGCTTGAGGAATTCCTTGAAAGCGATTTGGAAGGGTATGAATATGTGAAAGGAGAACTTATACCGATGCCGCCGACATCAGGAGAACACGGTGATATTAGTACCAATTTACTTTTATTTTTAGGTTCGTATGTTCGCGAAAATCAACTGGGACGTGCCTACACATCGGACACCGGTTTTAAGATCGGCGATAGATTCCTAATACCAGATATTGCGTTCGTTTCGACAGAACGACTGCCAGATGATAGACGTAAGGCGTTCTCCATCCCACCGGATCTGGCTGTTGAAATCGTTTCTCCAACAGATGTTCTGTTCCGTGTCTTTGAAAAGGCGCTCACCTATCTGAGTGCTGGAACGCAGCTTGTTTGGGTGATTGAACCTGTGGCAAAAACGGTAACCGTGTATCGCTCAGAAACAGATATCAAAGTGCTTACACGCGAAGATACGCTTACCGGTGAAGATATCATCGAAGGGTTTTCGTGTGAAATCTCACAACTTTTTGAATGAGGTTAGACACCATTGTCCGGATCTCGATTTTACATTTTATCTGTAGGGATACTTCTTTTCACTGCTATCAGTGTCGGTGCAGCACCTGAAACCGTCCATCTTAGCAATGCTGTGTGGCGGGTTGACATCACTACCGGTTCGCTTGCCGTGGAGGCGCGTCTTGTAGATGCGGAAACAGTAGTACCGATTTCATCGGGACAGGCAGGACTCGGCAATATAACGGAATTTTCTCAAGAAGGCAACACTGTTAGTTGGAAACTTCCTGACAATTTTCTCACTGTTCGTTTTGAACTGATAGAAGAATCGCTATCCGTAGAGTTCGTTCACGATAAGCAGACAAGCGATACACTCCGTTTAACCTGGCCCGTGATTGAAGATTCCGAATCCCTCCGCGCCTATATTCTGCCGCTTTTTGAGGGGAGTTATATTCCTAAAGATGACGTTACATGGCAAGATTTTTTAGTCGAACGGGGACCGATAAACACAACCGCGGGACTCTCAATGCCGTTTTGGGGTTTGGACTTCGCTGACCGAACGCTCACCTATATTTTGACCCATCCGTTTAACAACCGAATCCGGTTCAGTAAGACAGCAGCTTCGGCGTTAGATATGGAGGTATCACACGCCTTCACACCGAATTGGGAGCAGGGAAGATACGGATTGCATATCTCGCTCGGTGCAGCATCGCCAGTCGCACCTGCAAAACAGTATCGCCGCTGGTTGGAGCAGAACGCTGAATTCGTCTCCTTTGCTGAAAAGATTGAGAAAACGCCTGCTGCAGAGAAGTTGCTCGGTGCCGCGCATGTCTATTTATGGGGTGGCAAACTGCTAAGTGAACACGATGTCACAGATTGGAAAACGTTTGCAACAAGGCTGAGCGGTGATAATAAGGTTGCGGCGCGGATATGGGCACAGTTGAATACTGAAACCGGTGAAGCCTTACAAGAGATTGTTCAGTCGGATTACGCGTCTAAATATGTCCGACGGGTTGTGAGTCGTGCGATCAGTGAGCAACTTGAAAATCGAGACTTTTACGATCCGTCCATTTGGGCGGGGGTTCCGCTTACATCAGAGGCAGAGCGTTTAATCTCGCGCGACGTATCCACGCTATCGCTTCCTGAGCTTTATCGCCGCAACTGCCTTGTGTTCTACGCAGTGTTTTCGGACACCCTCCGGCATCCAGACGAATGGGGGGATGGTCTCTCGTTGAAGCTGCTGGAGCAGTTCGCTGAAAACGGATTGGATCGCCTCTGGCTCGGTGTGGATTCATGGCAGGACGGGTTTCGGCATCCGGTTGCCATCGCGAAGGCGAAGGCACTCGGTTATCTCGTTGGACCGTACGATTCCTACCACAGTATCCATCACCCCGACGAAAAGGATACGTGGGAGACTGCACAGTTTGACCTTTCGCTTTATGAGACGGGTGCAATTGTCAATGCGGACGGCACGAAAAACCGAGGGTTTAAGAAGAAAGGGTATCATTTAAGTCCGTTGGTCGCGCAGCCTTATGTCGAAAACCGCGTCAACGGTATCCTCGAACAGATGTCTTCAGGCTTCAATACGTGGTTTATTGATTGTGATGCTTATGGTGAGCTCTTCGACGATTATTCAGCATCGCACCCTGCGACGCAGTTAGATGACATGAACGCACGACTCGCTCGGATTTCATGGATTCGGGATACACATAACCTGGTCGTCGGTTCAGAAGGCGGTGCTGCCTACGCCGCGTCCACAATCCACTTCGCACACGGCATGACGCTCCCTGTCATCGGGTGGGGTGACTCGGATATGAAGTCTAAAACCTCGCCTTATTATGTCGGTGGATACTGGCCCCCCGAGGGTCCAGCGATTCACATAAAGCAGGTGCCGCTCAAAACGAACTATCTCTATCACTATTACGATCCGCGGTTCCGCTTGCCACTCTACCAGATTGTGTTCCACGATTCGGTGATAACGACGCACCACTGGGGTTCCGGGAGTCTCAAGTTTGAGAACGCGATTGGAACGTTGGCACTGTTAGAATTACTTTATAATGTCCCGCCCTTGTACCATCTGAACATAGAAGAATTTTCAAAACATAAATCGTGGATAAAGAAGCACTATGCGTTCTTTTCGGCACTGCATCGGCAGATCGGCGGACAGGCGATGACAGATTTTGAATGGCTCAGCGAGGATAAACTCGTCCAACGCACCGAGTTTGGCGGGACTATTGAGATACTCGCAAACTTCGGGACAGATGCGTTTGAATATGAAGATTTGGTAATCCCTAGACGAAGTGTGATGGCAAAATGGATGAACACCAATAAAATTGAAGCGTTTTCTGTGGAATAATTTGAGATTGATGGTTGACAGAGAGAGAAAAGTGTGATAAGTTTGTTGAAAATCTATTTACATGGAGGTTTATGAACACAGATATGACAGAATTTCGTAACCAAGAGGGACTTAATAGGGCACTAAATAAATGCAGGGCCGCTATGCGAGAATTTGTCTTTGACCATTTAGAGAATAAGGTTCAAGCGGAAACTGTAGAAGAATTAATCGAAAGGGAATTAGGGCGAGAATCCCATAATATAGATATTAAGGGTATTTTAGACATCTTTTTGAATTCATATTTCTGGTCTTCTTTTTTTGATCAGCGATTTGGTTACAATCCGCAGCTAAGACGGGAGCAATACGACATTCGGAGTGTAACCCGCATGATAGTGAACGCTCGAAATAAAGCTGCCCATTTAGGGATGGAAGATTTAGATACTGAATTCACCCGTACCCATCTGTTTCTCATTGCTGATGTCCTTGGAGAAATCAACAAACTGGACGCAAGACGTGAAGTTGAGAATATCCGAAATGAACTCTTTCCTGATGGTGACCAGGAACGTCTCAAGATAGTTGAAGTAGAGAAGACTGAATTGGAAAAACGCCTCAAAATTACGTCAGATCAGTTAAAAGATGTAGAGAAAGAAAATGCTGCGTATAAGAAACGCATAGGGACTATTCCAGATCAGTTAAAGGCAGCGAACACAGAGAAAACAAAATATGAGAAAGTTATTAAAGCTGCGTCAAATCAGTTAGCAACACTGAAAAAAGATAACGCTCAACTGGAGGAACGTCTTGAGGTTACGTCAACTCGATTGGAAGAAGTGGAAGAGGAATTAGCAACACTGAAAAAAGATAACACTCAGCTGGAGGAACGTCTTCAGACTACGTTGGTTCAATTGGAAAAAGTGGAAGAGGAATTGGCTGATTGCCAGAAGCCTCTTCCGCCAAATCCTGACCCACCTGACTCTATCACTTTTCAGGGAACTACCTTTACAAGGCATTTAAACGAGTACCATGTTGCTGGAGATGATATTTCCCAAGGCTTTTGGTACTATTGGCAATCACAAGGACGCGAAGGTAAACAAGAAATGCGGGATGCCGGTTGGAGTGTTGAGAAGGTAAACGGAGAGTGGGAAGTGACAATTTCACCAGAAGATTTTCGAGCGTGGATAGAATATGAAGTAACGAAATTGAATAACCTTTTCAATTCTCCACAGAATGAAGAGCCATCAACACAGTCAACACATCCTTCTTATGAAAGAACATCTCTACCTACGGTAAAAGAAATGGTGCAGCCTGCACTTGAAGTTTTCGAGGACAGAGAGGAACATCGTCGAGTAGAGATGATCAATCATCTTACTGAACATTTCCGGCTGTCTGATAATCAAAGGAGTTACTTGAGCAAAACTGGACAGGTAGAAAAACATCTAATGAACAAAGGATTGATAGAACGAACCAGAACAGGCTATTATCGAATAACCGCTCGTGGTCGTAAAAAAGTCCGCACAAGGTGAGTCCCGTAGGTTGGGTTGAACGATATTGAGAAGATATATGTCGGTGTGCCAATACCCTTAAATCCAACCTGTCGTCATATACATCCAAAAACGCAGAGAAACCCAACTTGATTCCCTCAGGTGCCCGGAAACCGCAAAGTGTTGGGTTTCTCTCGGTTTTCTGTTTGACATACCATCTATGGAAAAGGCCGAGTCTTGTGTTACTTTTCAGCGTTTTGTGTGCTTCCGTTCAACCCAACTTACGGGAGGATACGGTTTTTTATTAATATTGACCCCTATGGATCACCCAATGGACCGAACGGAGCAAACTACATACATTGGAAACAATAATGGCATGCGAAAAACTAAAGCAAAAAATACACGATACTCTCAAGTCTGGATATTTCAGCGATAGTAAGGATTTTGTTGATGTTTCCGATGGCTCGGCGGATCATGTCCATATTGTCATTGTGAGTCGAAAATTCAATGGACATACTATGGGAAGCAGAACCGATATCATCTGGGATCAACTGGAAAAAAATCTTTCACGAGAGGAATGGGGACATGTGTTCCTTTCCATCGGTATGCTGCCTGAAGAAGTTCAGATTTGGTAATTGAGGTAGAGATATGGCATCTGAAATGCTAAAAGAAAAAATACATAACACACTAAAAGCAGGCTCTTTCCCTGATCCAGACTATTTCGTTGACGTTTTTGACGACGATGACGAACACATCCGTATCCTTGTCATCAGCCGCAAATTCGACATCTTTGAATATAAACGCTCAGAACGCGAGGACCGGGTCTGGGAGGACATTGTTCAAGTGCTATCTGAGGACGAACTTGAACGCATTTCTCGTATCGTTGCCATTAACCCTGAAGAAATTAAAATTTATGCCTAATGCTAAGTACAAAAGAAAGTTATGAATCATCAAAATCTTCGGTGTGGAAACCCCCATGCTTCAGCAGGGGGAGGAAACACCGCTCCTTTTTTAGTTTAGAATATAAGCGTTCCGTTTTTTTCGGCACGGTTTCGTTGCCGTTTCTCTCCGACTGTGCTGCTTCTTT
>JAJDTJ010000003.1 GCA_022827225.1 Candidatus Poribacteria bacterium
ACAATCAGTCTCATTGAACAACTTTTCCCCAAGTCGATTCATGCGGTGTCAGCAGCCGGTTTTGAGTTGAAAGTGCTTTTGTTTGTTATCGCAACGAGTATAAAGCAGCTATTTGGATAAAGGTAGCAACTTGGGTTAATGTTTACCTTTTTGCTCTCATTCTCGAACAGTTCTGCGCAGGAATATACGCGATGGAATTTGCCGCCGGGAGCCGTCGCGCGTTTGGGGAAGGGGGAAATTAATGAGGTCAGATATTCACCTGATGGCAGGACAATCGCCGTAGCGAGTAGCATCGGAATATGGCTCTACGACGCGCACACCGGTGTAGAATTGGCATTGATAACAGGACATACAGCCTACGTCTATTGTATTGCCTTCAGCCCAGATGGACAAACCTTAGCAAGCGGGAGTAGCGACAGCACGATTCGATTGTGGAATATACAGACACGAAGGCGGAAGGCTACGCTCATTGGGCATGTAAACCGGGTAAGAGCCGTTGCCTTCAGTCCTGATGGCAACACGCTCGCGAGTACAGGTATAGACGATACAGTTCGTTTGTGGGACCTGCGTATCAGAAAGCTTAAGAAAACTCTCACTGGACATACAGATATGGGGCGGTCGGTTGCGTTCAGTCCGGATGGCAAGATACTCGCGAGTGGGAGTGATGATGGTACAATCCAGATGTGGGATGCAGAAACCGGACAGTCTTTGAAGGTCTTAACGGATCACAATCGTAATGTAACCTCTATTGCTTTCAGTCCGGATGGGCAGTCCCTTGTGAGTGGTTGTGATGACAGCACAGTGGGGGTTTGGGATGTTCGTTCTGGAGAACTACGTCAACACCTCACCGGACACACAGCGTATACTGTATCGGTAGCGTTTTCACCGGACAGTGAGACGGTTGTGAGTGCAAGTTGGGATAACGCCATTCATCTGTGGGATCCGGACACTGGCGAACGCTTGCGAGCACTTAAGGCACACACGGGCCCTGTTGTCTCGGTGGCGTTCTCACCTCAAGGAGAGACACTCGTGAGTGGAAGCCAGGATGGTACGATTCGCTTGTGGGACACACAGACGTGGGCAGCGAAAAGGACCGTTGATGGACATACGGCGGAGGTCAAGGCAGTTGCGTTTTCTCCGGATAGCAAGACGGTTGCGAGTGGGAATACGAGAAATACGATCCATTTATGGGATGCCGAAACCGGTGTACGCAAAACTACACTCGCTGGACACGATGCGGCGGTTGCTGCTGTCGCCTTTAGTCCTGATGGTGGTACACTTGCGAGCGGAAGCTGGGATCATACCATCCGCTTGTGGGATCCAGAGACGGGACAACACAAGCAGACGTTGCGTGAACATTTGGATTCTGTTGTGGCGTTGGCTTATTCGTCGGATGGAGACAGACTCGCGAGTGGGAGTAACGATGATACCGTCCGTTTATGGGACCCAAAGACGGGTCCTGAACTGGAAATTCTCAAAGGGCATACCGGTGATGTTAGAGCCGTCGCGTTTTCACCGGACGGTGGAAGGCTGGCAAGTGGAGATGGAAATGATAACGAGATACGTTTATGGGATGGACACGACGGCGAGCACATACTAACGCTCGTGGGACATCAGAGAGATGTTACGGGACTCGCCTTCAGTCCGGATGGCAGCATACTCGCGAGTGCCTCTGATGATAGGACAGTAGGTTTGTGGGATATGGACAACGGACAGAATCTACAGAATCTACGGATGCTTAAAGGACACACGACGTACGTTTTAGCAGTTGCGTTTTCACCGGATGGCAAGACGGTTGCGAGTGCAAGTTGGGACATGATAATCCGCTTGTGGGACCCGGAAACCGGACTGCCGAAGTCGGGCTTTGTTGGACATACAGGTTATGTTGTATCGGTTGCGTCCGCGCCCGATGGACGGACACTCGCCAGCGGTAGCACGGATGGGACAGTGCTTTTATGGGATATGACACAGTTCCAATCTAAAAGTGATTAAAGTCAGCCGTCAGCCGTCAGCCGTCAGCCATCAGCAATCAGCAATCAGTGAGGATCGTTTCTACAAGAGAAAGCCCGCGATTAGAAAACGAAATTATAGGAGAATTGATGAAAAAACTGAATTTGCTTGCCATTTTGGTTGTCTTTATTTTTTTGTTGTCATTTTCAAACGGTGCTACGCAAGAATACACGCGATGGCATCTCCCTGAAGGTGCTATCGCGCGCTATGGAAAAGGGAGAGCCTCTGGGTTCACATATTCTCCGGATGGAAACCGACTTGTTGTTAGGAGTTCAATTGGGACCTGGCTATATGATGTGAACACAGGAGAGGAAATTGAACTGCTCACGGGTGATATGTGGAGCCTCCGTCCTAGGGCATTTAGTCCTGATGGGAACACATTTGCTGTCGCAAATGACAATCACATCCGTTTGTTGGACGCAGACACAAGAAATCAGAGAGATATTCTCGCAGGGCACACGTTTACTATCTATGCATTGGCGTTTAGTCCGACCGGAGAAACACTCGCCAGCGGCGGACGTGATACCACAGTTAGATTGTGGGATGTCCGTACCGGTGAATTACTGCGCACGCTCATAGGACATACAGACAGGGTCATGTCTGTGGTGTATTCCCCTGATGGCAAGATGCTTGCGAGTGCTGGCAGTTTTGAAGATAATACTGCCTGTTTGTGGGACGTGCAAACAGGGCAACTCCTGAAAACGATTACCGCACATCCGGATAGAATCTTCCGTGTTGCTTACTCCCCTGATAGCCTGACGCTCGTCAGTGGTGGGCGAGACACCAAGATTCGTTTTTGGGATGTCCGGACCGGTGAACTGATAAAGACTATTACGACCGATATGAGGTCGGTTACTTCCTTGGTGTATTCATCTGATGGTGGTACACTTGCGAGCGGGAGTTGGTTGAATAAAAATATCTATTTGTGGGATGTTCAGACAGGTGAACTCTTGAAAACGCTCAAGGGCCATACTGCCGAGGTTGATTTTCTGGCGTATGATCCTGCTGGTAAAACGCTTACCAGTGAAAGCGAAGATGGGACAATCAGATTTTGGGATCCTGATACCGGAAAACTTCTGAAAACGATCAGTGGACATACGTTTATGGCAAGATCGGTAGCGTTTTCCCCAGATGGCAGCACACTTATGAGCAGTGAGAGGGCAGACAATGCGGTTGCACTGCGGGATGCCCAGACCGGAGAGCTCTTAAAAACATTCGCGGGGCATACAGGCCATCTCAGTTCTGCTGTGTATTCACCGGATGGAAAGACCTTAGCAAGCGGGAGTTGGGATGGAGAAATTCGGTTGTGGGACGTGCAGACCGGTGAACTTCTGAAGACCCTCGTTGGACATGAGAGAGGCGTTCCTTCTCTGTCGTTTTCAATGGATGGGACAATACTTGCGAGCGGCGGTTGGGATAATACGGTCCATTTGTGGTATGTGCCAACCGGTCATATACTACAAACCATTACTGGAAATATCAACAAACCACAAGGAGACTACAGTGAAATGGATATTTCGCTTCACCCTGATGGACAGACAGTTGCTGTTGCAACCGACGAAGGAGTCATACGACTCTGGGATATCCGCACAGGTGAAGTTAAAACGGAACTGATAGGTCATGAGTGGGGTGTGGATGCTGTCGCATATTCACCCAATGGATTGGTGCTTGCCAGTGGTGGAAATGACAGTGAAATCCGGTTATGGGATGCTGCCTCTGGCGAATTAATGTCTACTTTTCCGAGACAGGCGGACACGATTATGTCTGTCGCCTTCAGCCCCGATGGACAGACAATTGCAAGCGGAACTACGAGGGATGTCTATGTCTCAGATGTAGCCACAAGCAAGCACATAGCAACGTTTACTGGACATAGACGCCCGGTTCGGTCTGTGGCGTTTAGTCCTGATGGCAAGATACTCGCCAGTGGAAGTGACGACAGCACGGTGCTGTTATGGGATTTGACGCAAATCCAACCTTAAAATGAAAAAAACACTGTTTTCCAACTTTTTGATACTGCTTGTTGCTTCAACGCTGTCCCTATCTAACACCGTTGCTGAAGATCCGACACAATGGAACCTACCGGAAGATGCCAAAGCACGCCTGGGGAAAGGGAAGATAACTGAGGTCCTGTATTCACCAGATGGAAAATTTCTCGCTGTGGGCGGTGGGATCGGCGTTTGGCTCTACGATACGACCACATATCAAGCAGGAAATCTGCTCACAGATCACACGAATGAAGTTGAATCTATCGCGTTCAGTCATGATGGACGCATGATTGCCAGTGGAAGTGTGGGGGGCCTCATTACGTTGTGGGATAGGCGCACGGGTCCACTAACAACATTCATCGGACATACGGATATAGTTTGGAGCGTGGTATTCAGCCCGGATGGGAAAACACTGGCGAGTGATAGTCGGGACGGCACAACCCGATTGTGGGATGCGATCACAGGTGAGCAAAAGTGGACACTCACGAAAGATACGAAAAGCGCCAGTATGTTATCATTTACGCCAGATGGCGGGACAATTGTGGGTGTGAGTTGGGAAGGAAAAATCAGTCTATGGAATTCAATCACGGGTGAAGAGAAAAAAACGTTCGCTTTGCATCCGGATTGCTCCGTCACAGGCGCAGCGTTCAGCTCGGATGGCAAAACAGTTGCTATTGGCAGTGACAACGGCACCATCTACCTCCACGACTTAGACACCGGTGAACTCAAGCTGACACTCACCGGACATAAAGAGCATATTGACCAGTTAGCGTTTAGTCCCGATGGCAAAACGGTCGCGACTGCCTCGTTTGAAGATAAAACGATCCGTCTCTGGGATGCACACACCGGCGAACACAAGAAAACATTCACTGGATATACGCGGTATGTTCGAGGCTTAGCGTTCAGTCTGGATGGTAAAACGCTTGCGAGTGGCAGTGGCGATGGCACTATCCGTTTCTGGGATACCCGCACAGGGAACGAAAAACATAGATTTACCGGGCATTCGGAACACGTCTCGAGTGTGGCGTTCAACCCCAATGGAGACATTATCGCAAGTGGATCCAGCGATGATATTGTTCGCTTGTGGAATGCAGACACAGGGCAACATATCAAAACGCTGAATGGGTTTACGGATGTGGTATATAGTATGCTGTTCAGTCCAGATGGAAAAATCCTTGCTTGTGCGACTGACACTGGCGTTAGCCTCTTGGATGTACACACAGGTGAACACAAGAAAACGCTTACGATGGACCTTCCCTATAGACCAGAACTCAACCCCGACGGAAACACATTTGCGATTGGAGTTGGCGACGAGACAATATCCCTCTGGGACGCACACACAGGTGAACAGAAGAAAACACTTAGAGGACATACAGATCGGGTGAGCTGTTTAGCGTTCAGTCCGGATGGAAAAACACTGGCGAGTGGGAGTGACGATGAGACCATCTACCTTTGGGATGTTGACACTGATAAGCACAAGATGGCATTTACCCGACATACAGCTTGGGTAAACTGCTTAGCGTTTAGTCCGGATGGAAAAACAATCGCAAGTAGTGATGGGAACCTCAACATTCTCTTGTGGGATATAGATACCGGGAAAACCGTGATGATGTTCATAGGACATACAGATTGGGTGCAGTGTTTAGCATTCAGTCCAGATGGAAAAACACTTGCGTGCGGAAACAGGGACAAGAGCATCTACCTCTGGGATACACACACTGGTGAGCAGAAGAAAAGATTGACAGGTCATACAGATTGGGTCAGAAGTATCGCATTTAGTCCGGATGGAAAAACGCTTTTGAGTGGTAGTGGCGATGGTTCCGTGCTCATCTGGAAGATTAATCCCTAAATGCCACCTACCTGACGGCGAGCACTTTTTTAAACCTTCCCTCCAAAAACCCTTCTCTTTATATTAAAACCGAATTGGAGTAGGGATTATGCAACACAATCTTGAAATTCTCAAGCGTCTAACAGACGAAAAACTCATACGATTGGTACAAAATCGGGATGAAGCGGCATTCGCTGAACTGATGTCGCGCTATAGTCCTCGTATTTGGCGCGTCATTATCGCAAATTCGAGGCAGCGTCGTGATGCTGAAGAAATTCTGATGGATGTCTGGATGGCGGTGTGGGAAAACATTGATAGCCTCCGGAAGATAGACAGTTTTGGTGGATGGTTGCGGCGGATCGCTTATAACGCTTGCAGCAGATACTACGCCTCCAACCATCGGGCACAACGCGAAACTACCGAGAGCGACTCGGAGTTGGTTGCGCATATTGACCAGAACGCTGCCTCACGTTTCCGAGAGGCACAACTCAACGCGGATGTGAGGGAGGCTGTACAACACCTTCCAGAACGGGTACGCCGCGTCGCAGTACTCTACTACTTAGAATCGTGGCGTATGAAAGAAATAGCAAAAGAGCTTGACCTGCCGATAGGCACCGTCAAGACGAAACTCAGGGAAACACGAGAATTTTTGCGTAAGGAGTTTGGGGTAGAACCTGAAGGAGGCGGAATTATGTCGTCAAAATATGCTGATTTACACAATACATCTGGCACGTCAGGCAGCACGCGTCGCACGCCAGCAACCGGACAGGTGGAAAAGGACCAGGAAGCAGCTCAATGGGTGTTACCTGAAGATGCTCGCGCCCGATTCGGACGGGGGACTATCAACACCATGTGCCTGTCCCCTGACGGGGAATATCTTGCTGTTGGGACCTACATAGGCGTGTGGTGGTATGAAGTCGCTACGCTATCGCCTGTTGCGCTATGGCGCACTGACTGTGAGCAGGTGCTGACGCTGGCTTTCTCACCCTCTGGCGAATGGGTTGCTACAGGACATGAGGATGGCAGTGTTAAGGTATGGGATGTGGCGCAGGGAAACTGTTTAACACAAGTGGAACGGCAAGGACGCCAGTTTATGAAAACGATTAATCAACTCGCCTTTTCGCCGGACGGCCAGTATCTGGCTGCAAGTGGTCATCACGATTATGTTGTTGACATCTGGAATCCAGAGACAGGTGTGCACCTTGCAAGATTTGGGGACATGGAACTCAGGTTTCGGGGATGCTCCGTTGCTGCCCCTATAGCATTTTCCCAAGACAGTCGCCTGCTCGCTTGTGCGAGTCCACCAGAGGATGCAGAGAGATTGACGGGTGGTTATTGGACAATCGCGCCTGAGAGAGACGTTATCGCGGTCTGGGATGTTTCTCGTGGGGAACGCATCGCACATCTCACGGATTATGCGAAATATTTGTACGCCCTCTCTTTTTCACCTTGTGGGAACTTCCTTGCTGTCAGCAGTGACGGAGAAGCGGTCCCGACCTTGACAGTATGGGATACGGAAAATTGGCAGGTTCAAAAAGAGGAACAGACTTATGGTGGTCAGCAGTTGATTCCTGTCTACGCCACGTCAGGGACAATGGGGGTCGCAGCAGTTTCTGATACCGATGTCACCCTCTGGGATGCGGCGTGCCATGAAAAACTTAATACTTACCACACACCGGACGGGGACGAAACACGAAGATGGTCTTTTAGCGGGACACAGTTTGCACTCGCGACAACTCATGAACTAAACGTGTGGACAGTTGGAAACCAGGACCCGCGCACGGTTGCCTACAATTCGCATCCCGATCGTTTATCATCATTAGCATTTTCGGTGGATGGGGAAACCCTTGTGGCTGAGTATCCGTTTCCGAATGGCACTTTTCGTTGCTGGGATGTTGTCAGACATTCACAAGCGCCGCGCGTTTTTAAGTTACCGGGTGAAAAACATTGCCTTTATGCGTCAGGTTCAGGACAGCTGCACACGACCAGCGTTGAAGGAAACGCCATAAAAGTCCGGGAATTTGGTAACGACACGCCTATTGCCGAGTGCGGCATCAAGGAGCGACCACAGTACCTGGCTGTGGCGTTCTCGGACGCAGCGCAACGGCTGGCGTACGGCGACTCCGAAAAAAATCTATACGTATGGGATATTGCGCGTGCGGAGATAATCCATACCTTCACAGTACCTGAATCCAATGTTGCGTTTATAACGTTCAGTCCGAACGGTAAATATCTCGCGAGCGATCAAGAGATGGGGTACTATCGCCTATGGGATCTTGGGCGTGGAGAAGAAATAGAGGCGTTTCAGAGCCATAAGATAGAGCATATCGCTTTTGCGCCGTGTGGAAATGTTATTGCTGGGGAGAAAGAAAAAGAATTTATTTTGTGGGATATCGAAAATTCTAAAACCTTACTGACAATACCGAAGCCAACCGAATTGGCATATTGGTGGCAGGGTGGCATCGTATTCTCCCCGTGCGGCGGGTATCTGGCTACTGGTTTGGAGCGAGTGGCAGGGATGGCAAGTGCGCCTATCAAACTGTGGAACACTACCACGGGTGAAAATGTTGCCACCTTTGAAGGACACCTCACACATATTCTTTCGCTTGCCTTTTCACCGGATGGCACGCTTTTAGCGAGCGGAGGTTATGATGGCATTATCCTTCTCTGGGATACAAAATCCGTTATCGGTTCTTATGGCAGTTAACCATTAACCACCGACAATTATAGTGAAATCTACAATTAAGTAGACACTTTTCCTTAACGGTGTTTCTTCAAGGTTGCCTCGTCTGTCTTTCAAGATGTGTCTTATTATTTTTACATGTCACGATAGTTATCAGAAGCAGGTTGAGTTTTTGGGCGAAATGTGTTACCATATATTGCAGGTATGAAACGAAACTCTCTCAAAGTTTCATGGAACCATCGCCTGAAAACTCAACAGTTAATTTTCAGGTGCCTCTCCTCAATACAAAATGCCTATGAAGGCAATTCTTCACTGGGTTCGCAAGCATTTCAGCGAACATTTTAAAGCCTATTTCTTAAGTGTTCGCCCAACCCTCTAATGTCTGTGAAGCCGGTTCCCTACTAAATTCCCAACAAAACCGACAGAAATACGTTTACAAGAAATTTGTCACGCTATTGTGACTTTCTATAAGTTATCTCCTAAATATCATTTTGTCGGATGCTATCTCCGTGCAAAAGATCCTACAATCTATTTATGAGATAACTTGCAAGGAGAATTGATCATGACACATCCAAATCTGCTTACAATTCTGGTAATCCTCTTTTCACTGTTGCTATTGTTGAATAGTTTTGCCGAAGATTACACCAGATGGCATCTCCCTGAAGGAGCTATCGCCCGCTTCGGGAAAGGTAGCATAAGAGAATTGGTATATTTTCCCGATGGCACCCGACTCGCTGTCAGAAGCTCAATTGGTATCTGGATCTATGACGCACACACAGCGAAAGAAGTTGAGCTGCTGGCAGGGGATGTCAATGCCATAGCATTTAGTCCTGATGGAAAAACACTTGCTATTACAAGGGACAAAAACATCCTGCTGTTGGACCCAGACACGAGGCATCAGAAAGGCGTTCTCGTAGGACACACAAATGGTATCTTTTCGCTTGCCTTCAGTTCAACTGGCGAAACCCTCGCGAGTGGGGGCAGTGATACCACAATTAGATTGTGGGATGCACACACCAACAAGCTGCTGCGAACCTTTACAGGACATACTGGAAACGTTAAGTCGTTAGTGTATTCTCCAGATGGCAGGATGCTTGCTAGTGTTGGAGACAGGGATGATGATACGATTTACCTATGGGACCTGCAAACCGGTGCCCGCCTTCAAACCCTTACTGAGCATCCAGAAACTATTTACAGTATCGCCTACGCACCGGATAGTTTGACAGTTGCAAGTGGTGGGCAGGACAGCAAAATTCGGCTTTGGGATGTTCGGACTGGACGGCTCTTAAAAACCCTCACCGGACATACAGAGAGCGTTCTTTCCCTCGCGTATTCCATAGATGGTGCAATGCTTGCGAGTAGCGGTTTAGACAACACAATCCGGCTTTGGGATGCACATACCGGCAAATCCATAAAAACGCTTACTGGACATACGGATTACGTCCGCTCTGTGAAATACTCACCAGACGGTAAAACGCTTGCTAGTGGCAGTCATGACAGAACGATTCGGTACTGGGATACCCACACCGGCGCGCTCCTGAAAACCATCACC
The DNA here is from genome assembly GCA_022827225.1 of Candidatus Poribacteria bacterium. Taxonomy (GTDB): domain Bacteria; phylum Poribacteria; class WGA-4E; order WGA-4E; family WGA-3G; genus WGA-3G. Next base: position 10,059 of record JAJDTJ010000003.1, read on the forward strand.
GGACACACAACCTACATTAGTTCTGTGACGTATTCGCCAGATGGAAAGACGCTTGCTGCTGGTAGTGCAAATGGTAAGATCCGCTTGTGGCATGTGCAGACGGGCGAACTCCTGAAAACTTTCACAGGATCAGACTACATTGATGCTGTGACGTATTCGCCAGACGGAGAAACGCTCGCTGCCGGAGATAATGAGATCCGCTTGTGGCATGTTCAGACAGGCGAACTCCTAAAAACGCTCACCGGACATAAAGAAGGGATTGCTTCTCTTGATTATTTGCCAGATGGCGCGATACTTGTGAGCAGCAGTCGGGACAATACGATCCGCCTCTGGGATGTACACACTGGAGAACTTCTGCGAACTTTCACCGAACGCTTTACGAAAAAACCGAGTATTTCACTCAGTCCAGATGGCTATACGCTCGCTGTCGCAACTGATGAAAGCGTGATTCGGTTGTGGGATACGCGCACAGGTAAGGTCACAACACCCCTTATCGGACCTGCGCGTTCAGTGACTTCCGTCGCTTTTTCGCCAAATAGGTCGGTGCTTGCGAGTGCCGGTAGTAACGCAAAAATCCGGCTGTGGAATGTTGCCACTGGTGAACTTCTACTAACCTTGCCGGAGCATCCCGGGCGGATTAGCTCCATGGCATTTAGTCCGGATGGACAAACAATTGCGAGTGGGAGTTGGATGGAGGTTTACATATCAGACATAACCACTGGCACACATACGACTATCCGTACAGGACACACGCGCGTTGTTAATTGCGTAGCGTTTGGTCCGGACGGAAAAACTCTTGCCAGTGGGAGTAACGATAGCACGATTCTTCTGTGGAAGGTGCCGGGTAAAGTGCTTCCGTGACAATAGATAGACTGTCTGAAACGCGCTCGTTACGTTTTGGAGTTCCTTAACGAGCGCGTTTCAGATAACAAATATCCTCTAAAAGGGTGTTCCGCGTGTTGTTAAGGCACACCATCGCGAAGTAAACAGGTGATTGAAGAGTGCGTCCTGCGCCTCTGATGTGTTAATCTGCTTTAACGCTAAAGCGGCGTGAAACCGGACATATCGGTCCTCATCCTCAAGTTGCGCGACAAGCGCGGGCATCGCCGGTTCAGCAAGCGTGCCTAATTTTGCTAAGGCACGGGCGGCGTTATCGCGAACAGGAAAATAGTCATCGCTCAACCCGGTTGCCAAGACCTGCACAGTCTCCGACACATCCATATCCTCGGAGACCAACTGTCCGATAAGTCCTAACCCCTCTGTTGCGTGTCGTCGTACCGAGTCGGAGGGGTCTCGTGCGGTATGCATCAATGCAGGGAGTGCCTCTTGCGCGGCTTTTCCCATATCCGCCAAGGTAAACGCTGCACTTGCGCGCACTGAATCATCTGTCGCTTGCAATGCGTCAATGAGTGTCGGAACAGCAGGCGCACCAGTGAGACTCAAAGCGTATCCGGCATACTCGCGGATGGCGTTAGATTCACTGTGTAACATCTGCTTCAGGGCAGGCACGGCATCTGCACCGACGCGCCCCAAGCGGTAAGCTGCATTTAACCGCTCTTTTTCATTCGCACTCTCCAAGGTTTCAATGAGGGTACCTACTTCAGCGTGCGGGACACCGTTGACAGTCCCGTTCTTCCCGTAATACCAATCCCATACCGACTCCCATAGCTCCGGATGCTCGGATTCTTCTCCGTTGCCGAGAGCAGACCAGTCGTCGGTATCACTCCGCCATAAAGGGGTTTGGGGTTCATCGAGTCGGAGAAAGAGAAACTTCAGCATATACCGCTTTTTATCACTCCGATTCGGTGTTGCGCGGTGCCACAAATCGTAGTGAACGATTGTTACAGTGCCTGCTTCACCACAGAGTACGATTTCCGGTTGTTCGTGTGCGCTGTCACCGGTTTCGTAATACTGCGAGCCGGGGAGGACGGCAGTCGGTCCCATATCTTCTGTGACATCCTGCGGATAATAGAACGCCATCGTCCAACGGCACCGGTGTCGTCGAATCTGTTCGTCCCCCGCATAGCTATCTTTATGAAAATTCTGACCCTCGCTGCCCTGTTGATTAAAATGGCAGTACCGGTGTGGATGCATCACATAGTCCGAACCGAGCACACCTTGCATCGCACCGTGAACGATCGGATGGTTAAAAACCTCCTGAATTTCAGGGATGGCTGGTAGGAGGTTGTTCCCCAAATTCCCGGTTTCCTCAAACATTGCGTCGAGTTGCTGGCAAATATTCGCATGAAAGCCCGGCGGGAAATCGGTTTTCACCTTGACGTATCCGTTAGTGATGAAATCCCGCATCTCTTTATCGGTGAGTTGTAGTGCTGGTCTGTTCATCTCGCGCCCTCCTCTATTTCTGGCAACAGGGAGTCAAATTTTCAGGACTTACGCAATTTTGACGATATGGTGCTTCGTTATCAGGTAAACTCTCAAAGAACAGAGACGTTCTCAGTGCACAGGCTAACAGCCTATGCTACAAAAGAGCAACCTGCGTAAGTCCTAATTTTCAGGGATGCCCTCTAATACGGTGTCCCACGTGTTGTGAGTGCACACCACCGCGAAGCGAACAGGTGATTGAAAAGCGCGTCCTGTGCCTCTGGGGTCTTAATTTGCTTTAGTGCCAACGCCGCGTGGAAACGGACATATCGGTTCTCGTCTTCGAGCTGCGCGACGAGTGTAGGAATCGCTGGTTCAGCGAGTGCGCCCAATTTCGCTAAGGCGCGGGCAGCGTTATCGCGAATCCAGTAATGGTCGTCTGCCAATCCGTCTGTTAAAACTTGTACGGTCTCAGATAAATCCACATCTTCGGAGACCTGTTGTCCGATAAGTCCGAGTCCTTCTGTGGCGTGTCGCCGGACCCATTCGGAAGGGTCTTGCGCGGCACGTGTCAGCGCGGGTATCGCCTCTTGCGCTGTTTTGCCCATATCTGCTAAGGTATACGCCGCGGTGCCACGGATGGAATCATTTGTCGCCTGTAATGCGTCAATGAGTGTCGGAACAGCGGGTGCGCCGGTGAGGCTCAAGGCATATCCTGCATAGTTACGGATAGCATCGGATGTGCCGTGTAGCGCCTGATTCAGGACAGGAACAGCATCCGTACCAACCCTTCCCAAGCGATACGCGGCATTTAGCCGCTCTCGTTCATTATCGCTATCCAAGTTTCCGATGAGGGTATCTACTTCAGTATGCGAAACACCGTTGGCAGTCCCGTTCTGTTTTCCGTAAAACCAGTCCCATAAAGATTCCCATAACTCTGGATGCTCAGGTGTTTCATCGTTGTGCCAGTCGGTGGTATCGCTATTCCATGAAGGTTTCTGCGGTTCATCGAGTCGGGAAAAGAGGAATTTCACCATGTACCGTTTCTTGTCGCTCCGGTTTGGGGTTGCTCGGTGCCATAAGTCGTAGTGGACGATTGTTACAGTGCCTGCCTCACCACAGAGTGAGAGGTCTGGCTGCTCGTGTGCGCTGTCACCGGTTTCATAATACTGGGAACCGGGGAGGACAGCGGTGGGGCCCATATCTTCTGTGACATCTTGCGGATAATAGAACGCCATTGTCCAACGGCAGCGGTGCCGACGGATCTGCTCATCGCCTTCGTAAGTATCCTTATGGAAACCTTGTCCGTCACTCCCTTCAGGGTTGTAGTGGCAGTATCGGTGTGGATGCATCACGTAGTCTGGACCGAGTACGCCTTGCATCGCCCCGTGGACGATAGGATCGTCAAAAACCTCCTGCATCTCAGGGATGAGCGGCAGGACATTGTTGCCCAAATTGCCGGTTTGTTCAAACATTGCGTTGAGTTGTTCGTAAATGTTTTGGTGAAAGCTCGGCGGAAAGTCGGGTTTCACCTTGACGTAGCCGTTGATGATGAAATCCCGCATCTGTTCATCGGTGAGTTGCAGTGCATGGTTGCTCATTTTGCGCGTCCTCCTCTATTTCTTGCGATTTGCGATAAGTATAACAGAAATCGGTGAGGAATTCAAATTCCGACATGGTTTTTGGTTGTTAAATGCGTAAAATTCGTTAGGTAACAAGTCAGATTACCCAATAGTATACCATATTTGAATAACAAAATCAGATAACTGACAACTATTTTTTGACTGCGCCGAATGTAACGCCTCTGAGTAAGTGTCCGCGCATGAGGAAGGTGAAAACGGCGACAGGGATCAGGAAAACAAACGTTGCTGCGGCGATTTTGCCCCAATCCATGCCAGCAGAACCTGTTGCACTCGTGATTGAGGGTGGCGCGGTCACCGCTCTGCCGCCGACTTCCGTGAGGACGAGAGCGAAAGCGAACTCGTTCCACGCTGTGATGAGGCAAAATACGGCAGTCGCGGCGATACCGGTAACAGCCTGCGGTAAAATCACCTTCACGAAGGTTTGGAACCGAGAGTAGCCGTCAACGAGTGCGGCATCTTCATATTCCTTCGGAATTTCATCAATGAATCCCTTCATGAGCCATACTGCAAACGAGACGTTGAAGGTGGTATAAAGCAGAATCAATCCGAAGTGCGTATCGCGCAATCCGAGTGCGCTATACATCAGATAGATCGGGATGACGACAACGACAGGCGGTAGCATCCGGGTGCTGAGAATAAAGAAGAGTAGATCATCTTTACCGGCGACATCGAATCGGGAAAAGGCGTAAGCTGCGAGTATGCCGAGTCCGACAGCGAGAATTGTGCTGCCACCGCCGATAATAATGCTATTGAGCAATTGGTAGAAATACTTGGACCCGCCGTTTGCCAACGCCGCGCAGATAGCGATCGTTCCGAAGACGCTCGGTAGGACAAAAGTGAGTCGCAGTTTCTTCTCCATTTGTGACACGATACCGCCTGTTTTCTTTAGGGGTACGATGAGTGGATAGGCGATAACGGTACAAACTATCAGGAGCAGAAAATTGAGCCGGGCATCCGTTTGGAGACGCGTCTGGAGCAGTGGTAAACTGAAGAAGCTATAGAGGCAGGTTAAAATGAAAATACCGTTCCACACCAAGCCGAGATGACGGGGCAGCTTCAATTTAGACACGGAGAAGATGCCGAACAGGAGCAGCCCTATAAGCACTTCCGCGAGAAAGAGATATGTTACACCCGGCACCCCTTCTGAAGGCATCAACTTCTGATAGTTCTCCAGCGATACTTTGAAGAAGAATTTCGGAAGTTTCGTCGTGATATCTGCCAAGCCTTTCAATGACGTTGCTAAAATCCAGTAAATTGGAGCGATGTAGATAAGGACGACAACGAGAATGAGGGCAAGGATGAGGTAGTGTACAAAGCTTTTCCGATTTCGCATTGTGGCTTTATTCCTCTCCTTTAACACGGTTCAGGTATTTCACATAGATATTGCTCAGTGCGACGATGATGATCAGCAGGATATACGCCATTGCGCACGCTTTACCGGTGTTGAAGTTCCGAAACGCGAGTTTATAGAGGTTCATGGAGACGGTTTCCGTTGCAGTGCCGGGGCCGCCTTCACGGGTCAGGACATAGACGATGTCAAACATCTTGAAGGCATCCATGGTTCGGAAGAGCAAGGCGATAAGTAAAAGCGGTGATACCAAGGGCAGCGTAATCCATCGGAACTTGAACCAGGCGGATGCTCTATCGACATCAGCGGCTTCGTAAAGATATTTCGGCACGGCGCTCAATCCTGCTAAGGCGATGAGCATCATGAATGGTGACCACATCCATGTATCGACGATAACGACAGCGATCATCGCCATCTTTGGGTCCGTTGTCCATCCGATGGGCGATTTCAGGATAGGGATGAGGAAAAAGTTGAGCAATCCGGAGTTATCGGAGGAAAGAATAAAACGCCAGAAGAGTCCGACGACTACGGGTGATAGCATCATCGGCAGCAGGAGCAGTGTTGTGACGAAACCTTTATACCGGAACTCACGATTTAGGAGGAGTGCCAGCCCGAACCCGATAAAGAATTGCGCTACCACTGCAAGGACGACGAAGTAGGCGGTTGTCTGAAAATACCCCCAGATTTCTGGGTCTTGAAGGAGGCGTGTGTAATTACGAACCCCGATAAACCTTGGGGGTGTCGGCATTGAGGCTTTGTAGCGATGGAAACTCAAGTAGAGCGACCAGAGCAGCGGAAAGATGTTCATCAAGATGAGCAAAATCATGGTCGGCATGATGAATGCCATTTTCAATTGGTAGTCGCTCATCCCACGCGATGTCTTGTACGGGAGATTGGTTTGCATATTTCTAACGACACTTATGAAAGTGTTATGGAATGGGAGGGTAGAGAGGATTTAGAGGGAGGGATGGAAGGGTGGAAGATCGGATAACCTCCAACTTTCCATCCTTCCAATCTTCCAATCGTTACTCGTCGTAGTAGCCGGCGTCCTCAAAGATTTCCTCATGCTTTCGTGCGATAGCGTCGAGTGCCTCTTTTGGCGATTTGATTTTGGAGATTGCTTCACTCCAATTCGTTTGGCAGACCTCTAAGAGTTCTGCGTATTCTGGGACTGCCCAGAAATCGCGAAGGTATGGGAAACTCGCGGCGAAAGCCTCGTTAAAGGGTGTTGCTGTCTTAAAGGTATCCGATTGCAATACCTCTCTGTGTGGTGTGAAACCCCCAAGCATCGCCCATTTTTCCTGAACAGGTTTCTGCATAAACCATTTCATGTACTGCTTGGCGAGATCCTTATTTTTTGAATAGGAAGAAATGGACATCCCCTGGCCACCGATGCTAATATAGTGTCCTTTCGGGCCGGCGGGTGCGATAAAGAAACCGCTCTTATCGTGGGAGATCTTATTCACTTCTGGATTAATCACTGCTGGGAAAAAGGCGAAATAATTCATCGCCATCGCGACCTGACCAGAGTTGTAAGCCCCCAGCGTTTCTGCCCAATAGTAATTCGGCGCATCAGGTGGTGAAAACTTGAGTAGGTCGGTGTAAAACTCGAGTGCCTTGGCACTGTCTTCCGAGTTAATGTGCCCCGCAACCTTATAGGTGTCTGCATCGCCGTAGCTGCCCCCGTAACTCCACATTACCTGTTGAAAACCCATGGTAATACCGTCGTATTCTTTGCTATACCATGTCGCGATGCCGTAGAGATCATCGTCAGGGCGCGTAAAGAATTCAGCGATATCTCGGAGTTGGTCGTAGGTTTTCGGGGGTGCGAGTGCGTAGCCGTATTTCTCTTGAAATGCTGCCATCTCTTTCGGGTCTTCAAAGAGGTCTTTCCGGTAGACGTACCCGGCGGCATCGACTTCTGCTGGTAATGCCCAGTACGTTCCGCTGCCTTTCGGATATTCAGCGAATGCCGTCATCGCCGGTCCGTAGATAGAATCGACATCAATATTTTCGTTGATCCAATCGGTGAGGTTGATATAGTTTTCGCCCTGAGAGTTCCGACCGAGCCACTGGCTATCCCCAATAACAATGTCGTAAAGATCGCTTTTTCCGACGAAGGCGGTGAACACCTTATCTTGGAAGTTGGGCCACGGAATCTGGATGACATCAACATTGATGCCGGTTTCGGCGGTAAAGTCTTTTGAGAGTTCCTGCAAATAGTTCGCGGGGTCCCATTCCGCCCAGACAATCGTTAAGGATTGAGATTGGTGGTTATCAGCTTTTGGGGCATTAACAAATGCGAGTGCAAGTAGTAGCACTAAGATAAGACTTATGCGAACACTTTTCATGTTTTTTCTCCTCCGTATAAAGATCATGCACATAAGATAAATTGTGTTTAATAGCACAATTTCGGTTGAAATTGATACGTATTTCGGTGCTTTACTGAAGCATTATAAACGGACTCCAAAATTTTTGCAAGAAAATTTGTTTGAGTGAAGGCATGTAAAATCTTGACCTTTGCCTGTAACTATGCGATAATAGTACCACTATAAATTTTTGGAGGAGAATCATGGCAACGAGAGCGGCCCAAACACACCTCACACCAGAAGAATACATCACTTTAGAACGTAAGGCAATTCCTGATGCTGAAACAGTCAGAAGTGAATACATTAATGGGGAAATCATCAATATGCCTGGGGCGAGTTTCGCGCACAATCTTATTACAAGTAATCTCTCAGGTGAACTCCGCGCTCGCTTAAAGGACAGTACGTGTGCTGTTTTCGCGAATGACATGCGTATCAGTATACCCACAGCAAAATCTTATTTTTATCCGGATGTCGGTGTCGTCTGTAAAGAGCCCCGTTTTGAAGACGATGTCTTTGACTCGCTCCTGAACCCGATTGTTATTGTAGAGGTGCTTTCTCCATCAACCGAGGCGTATGACAGAGGTGAAAAATTTGCGCATTATCGTCAACTCACATCGTTGCAGGAATACGTCCTCATTTCCCAAGACCAGATTCGTGTTGATCACTACCGCCGTCAAGAAAGGCTGTGGATTTTTACGGATATTGAAAAACATGATGAGACACTGCAGTTGCCTTCCCTCCAATGTGAATTGCCTTTGCAGGACATCTACGCACGCGTCACATTCCCTGATTAGGATTGCCGTTCAACCCAACCTACAAGACTACATCTGAATGGAAGTGTCTGTTAAAGTTCACCGATGCAGAACACGGTATTCTTTGCTTCTAAACTCCGAATTTCGGAATAGTGATAAACTTGGGTAACTTCCACGCCGTTTTCAATAATAGCAGTGGGGCGTTCGATAACGAAGTCAGCGAAGTGCGGTGCGTTAAAAGCAACGTAAGCGAGGCTGAACGTCTCAATCTGCGGATCGTATCGCTTTGACAGATTGGGAAATAGCACGATTCCTGTATCAACTTGGTAGATGCCTGCGGTTTTATCTATGTTCATTGTTTTAACGGGACACTCGATAATTGCCCGCTGGTGTGTATGGGTATCCCATATTTCTGTGTGCGTTACGATGGGTAAACATTTTTGTGTCGCCTCAAGAATGGCTGCGTTGCTCTCAAGGATCTGGACCGCGGATGCCTCTTGAACATCAAACAGGGGGCCTCCCCAATAATCCCGCGCCGGTCTATACTCGACGTAGTTATCGTTGCAGTAAGCATGCCTTCTGAATACGGCTATGTGTTCTTTGCCAAAAACAGGGAGGAAGTCATAGTTTGGATTTATGAAGAGGTTTTTCTCCGCAAAGGTATGTTCACTCTTACACGAACCACATTGGTAATAATCGCTGAAGCTTCCATCTGTGTTATCTATGATGCGGCATCGGGATTCGATCCAAAAACGGGGGGCATTCCCGTTGCCGACAGAGTTAATAAAAGAGCGTCCATAATCGAGGCAATTCATTGATTTTCCTCTCGGTGTGGTCTATGATTTATTATATCCATTTTATGCCAACGGTATTTATCTGTCAATCGGAATCTTTTGTTGCTTTTGTTTCACAGGAGTGTTTTGCCTTGACATTTGGAGGAATACCGCGTATTATAAAAAGGACAATTCGCAATAGGAATATCTTAAATTACAACACCTATAGGAAATTATGAAAAAACATACCCTTATCTTACGGTCTCTGTCTGTTTTCTGTTTTTTATGCATCGGGTTGCCCTCCGCATTTCCAGTCGATTTTATCCAATTAGAGCGTGAATTCGGTGGCAAAGGTTCAACTGAAGGACGGTTCAGTAAAGACATTCACCTCGCTTTTGATCGCCAGAACATCTACGTCAGTGATACCGAAAACCGACTTATCCAGAAGTTGTCGGCGACAGGAGAATTTCTGTTTCAAATCCCAGAAGCCCCCGAATCTCCGGACAATATTCTACGGAAACCGGGACACCTCGCTGTCGATAGTGCCGGTAATATCTATGTTGCTGATGTAACCATTCAGCACATTGCGAAGACAGGCACTGAGGGAGAGACTCCAAAGGTTTACATGTTCGCACCGTGTGTCCGCAAATTCAGTGGAACGGGTGAATTGTTAGATACTTATTTTGTTGACGCGATGGATGTCCTGCCCAAAGTTGTGTTGCCAGTGAACCTTATTATTGATGAAGATGGCAAAACGGCTTGGGCGATTCAACCGAAAGGGTATGATAGAGCCCTCCGCGTTGCACTCAATGCCCAAAATGAGCTCTATATTTTAGATGCTGAACGCGGACGTGTCCATAAATTCGGTGTTGACGCGGAAAAGGTGGCCACTTTCGGTAGATACGGGGCAGGTGATGGCGAATTTGATACCGATGCAGCGGACATCGCAATTGATGCTCGTGGGAACGTCCTCATCGCGGATACCGGTAATCACCGAATTGTGAGGTTTGATGCAGCCGGTAAGTCGCTCGGCAGTTTCGGTCGAAAGGGACGCGGGAACGGTGAATTTAGGAAACCGATGGCACTCGCTACACTGCCTACCGGCGAAATCCTTGTCAAAGATGCCAGTCAATTCCGTAGAAAGATTGGTGGGTTGCCGGAGATTGTTGTGCTTTCGCCGACATTAACGCAGCTGACGGAAAGCGCACCCAGTCAAGCCGAACTTGCTGATACCATTAATAACGCGACACGTTCACAATACGGACCGTTCGCACAAAGTCCAGCGGTTGCTGCCGATACCGCTGCGTTGAATAGACGCGTGCGTTTGTTGGAAGAGGCGGAATACAGTCGCTACTACGCCGGTGAGACCGATGAGGAAGACGACGCGGAACTCGCTGAAGACCTGAAACGTAAAGACCTCCGTCTGACGCTCTTGCACAACGTGATTTCAAGAATACAGAAATTTGACAGCAACGGTCAGTATATCGGACGGATCGTCTATGAGACGGATCAACTCAGCGAGGAGAAACACGACCAGACCTTCTTAGACCTTGATGCTTCGGGACACCTCTATCTACGGGATGATAGCGATTTTACCATCGCGCAATATTCTATCACTGGGTTTACCGTGAAACCGTCCCACATGAACGGTTTTTATAGCCTACGTGCTGCCAACCTTTATAACGAATACTACGAGGATTATGAGGACATCGATGCTTTAACAGATGTTGAAGATAAACTCAACCAGTTGGAATTTAAGAATCTATTGGGCTGGACGTATAGCTTCTCTGAACGGTGGCATTTGACGTTCCTTGACGAGTTGACGTACGCAGAGCAAGACGAACGGTATATCACGCCTGCGAAAGTGGAAGACAGTTACGATTTTGGGACGCAGGCATTAGAGAACGCTTTCGCGGCGAACTTAAAGTTCATCACGAACCCGAATCCATATCGCTATAAAGAGTTGAACCTATCGGTTGGACGAGTTGATGGGACATCCGATTTGACACAGGATGCGCTCTACGTCGATCTCAACAAACAGCGCAGAGTTGATACCGGTGATGCGAGCTCTACGGTTATTGAACTCAATTGGGATATCTGGTCGCGGACGAACCTATGGCTTCGTTATGCGGATCTGAATCCTGCGGAGACGAGTCGCAATTTTATCCGTCGGTTCTATGATGTATCCGGCGATCTTTACGAGGTCTTTGGCAGCCGTAATCAGGCGCGCCAGTTCCTTGGCGAGTTGACTATAAAGTTTTGAGGGTTTTGTAAATATGGAGTTTCGCGCACTTTATCCTGATGAGTTAGAGATGTGGTTGGACCACGTCACGCACGTTTTTTCTGGGGGGCGTCGCTATTTTTCTAATCATTGGCACAACGATCCGTGGCGGGACCCAGAGGGTATCCGTATTGCGGTTGATAACGGTAAAATCGTTAGCACGGTACGTGTCTTTATCCGTAAGATGTTTTTACATGGTGAACCGGTAACTGTCGGCGGTATCGGTGAGGTCAGCACGCGCTCGGAATACCGGCGGCGTGGACTTGCGACACAGCTTCTCAAAGATGCGATCGGGTTCATGAAGTCGCGTAATATTGTGACTTCCTCGCTTCATGGCAGCCAACGTATCTATTCGGTTGAAGGGTGGGAGAAGGTGCCGCGCTACTATGCGAAACAACCCATGACTGCCCGAAAACAGGTGGCATGGGATGTGCGTCCGGCAAATTTTGATGATCACGCCGAAGTTGAAAGGATCGCTGCGCTTTATGATGCTTATGCCCGCAAATTCAACGGAGCTTTTGTCAGGGATGATATGGCTTACTGGACAGAATGGGTGCGGACGGAGTCTCCGAGTGCTTGGGTCGCTGAACGTGATGGGAATATTGAAGGCTATGTTTCTGTCGTCCGCCGCGAGGAGCGATTAAACGTTGAGGAATTCTTCGTTTCAGACCCCGTCTTTGCTGAGGATCGCGGTCAGCAGTTTTTTGGAGATCTGCTCTCTAATGTCATAGCTCAAATGGATGCCGAGTCGCTTGAAGTTATCTATCCTGCTCCGATTGCGGACGGTTTCAATGCCCCAACGATTGACGAACACGGCAGTACGATGTATCGCATCAATCAACCCGACGCACTTTCCAATCCTTATGATTCAATCCCGGATCTATTACACAATCAACCGCAATCTTTATCACAAGGCGTCAAGTCGCATCATATCTTTTGGTATACGGATGGGTATTAAGGCATTTTCTGACATTTTTTCGATAAAAAGATTAAGAAAAGGAAAACGCACAAGGTTTTCTATGTATAGGCATTACCCTATTGTGATTCATAAAGATTCAGATAGTGACTATTGTGTAACCGTCCCGGATCTCCCCGGTTGCATAACGGCTGGGGATACATTTGAGGATGCGCAAAATCAAGCAGCCGAAGCTATCCAATGCCACATTGAAGGCATGCTGCTTGATGATGAACCAATTCCTGAAGCGAAAGAGATTGCATTCCACCAAGATAATCCAGACTATGCTGATGGGGTGTGGAAGTCCATAACAATAGTTCTGCCAGACATTTCCGAAATTCGGGTCTCTCGCCCTGGTCGGATTCAGAAATTTTTCCAGTGGTTCAGCCAAACGACGCAAATTTTGCGGTAAAATTAATTTGGATAGGACTTACGCAGGTTGCTCTTTTGTACCATAGGCTGTTAGCCTGTGCGCTGAGAACGTCTCTGTTTTTTCAGAGTTTACCCGCTAACGAAGCACCATATCGTCAAAATTGCGTAAGTCCTGTTGGACTAGGAAATTATGGGAGTGAAACCTAACACAAGAAAGGGTACATAATGGAATATAGCAAAAAACCACTACTGCCTTTCATAGGTTTGGTACTTTTCGTGTTTTGTGCAATAACAGCTGTCAATGCTCAAAGTCCCCAGCAGATTGCCAGAAAAGCGTTGGCTTCTACAGTACTTTTGGTCATGGAGGATGCTAACGGACAGCCGCTTTCACTTGGCAGTGGATTCTTTATCCGAAATGGTCAAGTTGCGACAAACCTTCATGTTGTTAAAGGTGCTTCGCGAGGTTACGCAAAATTAGTGAGTCAAAAAACAAAGTATGACATTGAAGGTATCACAGCAGTTGATGCGGAACGTGATCTGGTCATCCTAAAGATTTCAGTTCCTGGAGCACAAGTAATTCCTCTTGGCGATAGTGATACGATTCAAGTTGGCGCACCTATTTATGCCGTGGGCAACCCACGGGGATTGGAAGGCACGTTCTCACAAGGAATCATCAGTAGCATCCGAAAAGTTGGAACTGATAAACTCCTTCAACTTACTGCTCCTATTTCTCCAGGAAGTAGTGGTGGACCGGTGCTAAACGACAAAGGACAAGTTATTGGTGTTTCTGTAGCAACTTTCCGTGGAGGACAAAATCTCAATTTCGCGATTCCTTCAAACTATCTAAAAAAATTGATGGAACAAATTGGACCTGCGAAACCGTTGTCAAAAGCGAAACCTGCTGTATCAAAACGATCTATCTTTGATGAATTCGGAGGTAAAAGCGCTGAGGGAGTAACCGGAGGCAAGTTAGTATGGGAGTTTGCAGCTGCGCAGATTGGTTCCTATTCATTTTCACTGCGGAACCAACTGCGCGAAAATATAAGGGATGTTTATTGCCTCGTGATTTTCTTTGATGTACAAGGGGATCCTATTGAGGTAGATGCTGTGTTATATCAAAACCTAATTCCCGCGGGTTTAGCAAAGCGGGTGACAAGCATGGTTGATGGCAGCGTTCAAGAATTAACAACACGCTCTAGATCAAAGACCCCTCACACGAAAGTTGAGTTTAGAATCCTTCATTTTGAAATAATTGAATAAGGGCATCTGATAGCCAATTGCAGTGGCATACAAAGTATCACCATAATTAAAAACTTGGTATGATAAACAATGATAAAACAGTATTTGATAAAGTTAGCAGAACGAGACATTTTTACGATATTTTCCACCTTAGCTGCTATCGGTATCATTGGATTAGTTTATGATCTTTATTTACTTAGAAAACGAAAAATTTTTGCAAAAAAATATCTCTTAAGGTACGAACAATGGGAGCCGCATCGTCGCTTTTCTGATGAAGAACTTTATGAATCTTTGCGCCGTTGGTTGCAACGCAATTCAACTAAGATAGACAATGAAATCGGGGACACTAAGCGTATTGATTTTTACAACAGATCGCCTTCTGAAAACCAAGCAGTTTTAGAACGCCATATTGGTGAACTTGAGAATCTTATTTCTAAAAAAATATGGGAATTAATTAACCCTTTAGCTTGGTTAACGCGATCAGTGCGTTTCGTGTCTGATGTGTTTTTTTGGATTCTCCGTTCAATTGGATTAATAAGTGTTAACCGAGAAAATAAATTGAGAGCTCATTCCTTGTTTGACATAATTATAGGAACAATTACCGTTTTGGGAACCCTATTTTCTGTCATTGCTGGCTGGGATTCTGTTATGGAGTTTTTGCGTCGAATTTTCGGATGGTTAGATTTTATTACTGTCAATTAAACTTTTTCCTATGAACCGCAAGATTTTAGGCACAGCGAAGTGTTATGTGAATAAACACAATTAAAAAAGAATATAAACATACCGAACGAAAATTCAATACGTTCGGCGGATAGCATGGTTAAGAAACCCCACTACGGTTGCAAATAAACCCTTTCTATCTGGATTTTTTGTATTCTCGGCCAAGTCGTAAAGTGATTGGCAGTTTTTCTTGCTTCAATAAAGCATCCATTAAACCGTGGATCTGTCCCATTCGTTCAAGCTGTCCTTGTATTGTTTCTTGTTGACTAGCGATCCAACTCAACACTTGACTGACATGATAAACATTTTCAACAGGGATAAATAATCCCGGGACTTCACATATCACTTTAACCTTTAAGAAACGGGCTCTGTCATGTTCAACTATTTGATCGGTCGCGAAACGGGCGAATTCATCTGAATCATCGTTAAAAAGGTTAATTTGAACCGTATTCGGCACCGTAAAAATGTGGTTGCTTATGAACCTTTCAATTGAATCCAGATAATCGGCCTCCAGGTCGGTGGCTACAAATCCACTCAGCAACATGTGGTCGGCTATAAAATCGAACTTCTCTAACTCCAATGGATTGCTCCCTAGTTTAACTTCCTCAATTCTAACACCGTTTTTATCACGGATGATACGGGATATCCTCTCAACTTCAATATCATATCCTGTCTTGGCAATGTGGTACGCTCTCACAGCCGCATGGGCACCCCATTTTTTTGCGACAGTTTGATTAAACCATTTTACAACTGAGTCCCAATTAAGTTTTGTCTCGTACCATTTTTTATATAGACTTTCCTCCTTTGAAAACCTACGAAACTGGTACCCTAAAAAATTTTCGATTTCCTTGGTTTTGAACGATTTAGGGTGGGGCCATCTTTTTTCTCTTCCCATCATTTCGGTATTAGATTCTTCACGATACCAAGAAAGAGCTATCCTGATTGCTATGCTTGTATCCATTGAGTTAAAGCAATTGACTTGGAGCACTATAGGATATCCGTCTCCCGGATTGAATCTGTAATTAGGCAAAAGAAAGTTAATCCACATCCGAGCACCATATTTAGAAATGCGCAATTCTGCCTTAAGAGATTCCGGATTATCAACGAAGTTCGCTAGCGCAGTCAAAACACTGTCAAGTACTTCATGATGTTCAACAAACCCATAGCCCTTTGAAACTGCAGCGACTGGTACATGTCCTTCATTCTCAAGATGTGGTTTCCGTGCTATGAGATATAAGTATTCGTTCTCAATACCTTCTTCTATGCTGAAAGGATACATTCCAAACTCAGGGATCTTTTTATGAAGTTCACTAATTGATCCTTTGTGTATTTGAACTGCCCGACCATGCCATGTGCGTTCCATAAATTCCTCCTTTCACTTAGTTATACCCAAAATATTCTGCTGTTTCCCATGGCTTCAACGCTTTATTTTCCCATCAAACGAGCAATAGGTTTCCGTGAATTTCCGCTAAAGAGTGATTTTTCACGGTATTTTATAGGAATGTCTCTACACATGCTGAAGAAACACCCAAGCAAAAACCCCCTACGGGGCTGAGGTCTTTTGGTCACGCGCTGCTATAAACATTCCGTCGCTACGCGACTGAGGAGGTTCTTGAAGGTTTCAAGGTTTCTCTGTAGAATCCGGTTCGGTTGCATGAAGATTAAATAAATATTTCGGTAATCGTTGAAGATCGCGAGCGCAGCTCGCTCCTACCAAGAGGCTATTGATACATTACCGAATTAAATTCTGAAACTTCATCAAACCGAACCTACCGGGCCTGGGTCTGAGACGGTTGTTATTGCTAAAATTACCCCTTATGGAGCATCATTAAGAATCTCCATCCCGATCTGAGACAACATCAATAAAAATTTCATTGCGGAGTGCTTTTGCCGCATAGGCGAGGACTGCCCGAATGCTTTCTTCCGTTAAAATCGGATAGTCCGCGATGATCTCTTCATGTGACATACCGCTTGCCAATAATCCCAATATATGCTCCACGCTCAAACGCGTCCCTTCAACAATCGGTTTTCCGCCAAGGATCCCTGGATTAGCAACTATTCTTGCCATAATTTTTTACCTCTCTATGGAGAAATTTGTTAACTATAGTTTACCAAAACTTGTGGTTTATATCAAACTATTTTACTGAATTGGGTGTGTAATTATAGTAAATCCCATAATTATTTGCACGTACGGTATTTCTGCGGATTTCTTCAAGGACGCCGCAAAACTTTCGAGTTTGCGCCTATAGCACACAAACTGGAAAGTTTGTGCTACAGGGTCGCATGGTCTCCTATGCTACAGGGCCACTCTTTTGATAATCGCGCGTCAAAAACTTTACATTCCTTGCTGAATTTTCTCCTATTTTCCGACAAAAAGTTTGACTTCTAATCTTGCACAGTATATAATCGTTTCCACACAAAACAGTGAATTTCGTAACCACCTCGTTTTTTAAAACTATCGGATAGTGGAGGATATGAACATGTTGAAACTACGTGTAGGGGTTATCGGATGTAGCGGCATCGGCACGACGCATGCATCGGGGATCGTCGGTCTGCCGAATGTTGAATTAGCCGCTGGCTGCGATTTTGTTCAGGGAACGTTAGATACTTTCAAGGAAAAATATCAGGATAACTGGGATAACATCTCTCTGTATACCAACCATCAGGAGATGCTCGCCGCTGAGGATTTGGATGTCGTGACGGTGGCGACCTCTGACCATCGGCATGCCGACCTTGTCGTTGACGCTGCGAACGCCGGTGTGAAGGGTGTCTTCTGTGAAAAGCCGATGGCGACAAGCGTCGCGGATGCCGACAGGATGATGGAAGCAACCGAGCGCAATGGTACGATTCTGTCAATTGACCACACCCGTCGATGGCAACCGTTGTGGCGACATACGCATGATGTCGTTGTCGGTGGCGGACAGATCGGGGATGTCCAATACGTTATCGGGACGCTGAGCGGCGGACGCGCGATGCTGTTCCGTAACGGCACACACCTCGTCGATGCAATCTGCTATTTCGCTGACTCGGAACCGGAATGGGTCACTGCCGAATTGGAAGAGGGCTACGAAGACTACAATGAGTATAAAGGCGATGGGGGGCACGCACCTGCGACCGAACCCTCGGCGCACGGGTATATCCATTTTGCGAACGGTGTACGCGGCTACTATGCCGGCGGACCGAAAACCACGCTCTCTGGATTTCGCTTAGAGATTGTCGGTACTAACGGTTACATCCTTATCAGTGACCGAGGTGCGACACTCCACCAAAATGATACCGTTGAGACGATTGAAGCACCGTCGTGGGATATGACGGGTATCCCCGCGGGGGTACGGGAGTTGGTCGGTCTTGTCGCAGACGGAGGCGAACCGGTTTCGCCGGGGAGTGAAGGGTACAAAGTCGTTCAGATTATCATCGGCTTCTTGACTTCACAGCAAAATGATAACGGCAAGGTCAGGCTGCCGTTGTCTGATGGTTAGTCGTTGTTGGCTTTTAAAACAATCGCATTCTCAGGAGACCAGTGCAGATAGACGGTATCGCCGCGCTGGAAGCGGCGTGTATCTTTCATGCCGATGTTCTGCTGATGGGCAATAAGTGGGGTCGGATAGTCTGTCTGTACTGTATACTGTAGCGTCGTACCGAGGTAACTTTCGTCTTGAATTGTGCCGCGTAAACAATTCGAGGCATCTGGAGTCGCGGTTGTACTTAAGTCGAAACGTTCTGGACGAATGGCTATAGTGACAGATGCGTTCAACGGCACGTCTTGAATCGGTGCACAAGTAACCTTGAGCGGCGGATCTGTCACTAAGGCGACTTCTTTTTCGCTGATGCGTGTTCCGTCGAGGAAGTTAGAGGTGCCGATGAAGTCGGCGACGAAACGCGTCTGCGGAGCATCGTAGATTTCGGAGGGCGTTCCGACCTGCAGGATTTTCCCGTCGTTCATCACAGCGATCCGATCGGAGAGTGCTAACGCCTCGCCTTGGTCGTGCGTAACGTAAACAAACGTAATACCGACTTTGCGTTGCAGTGCTTTGAGTTCGGATTGCATCTGTTTTCGGAGTTTCAGATCGAGTGCAGAGAGCGGTTCATCTAAGAGTAGAATGGTGGGTTCGTTAATCAGTGCGCGCGCCAGTGCGACGCGTTGCCGTTCACCACCGGAGAGTTCACTCGGTTTCCGGTGCCCGTATCCGGGCAGCTGAATTAAATCCAGTGAACGTTCAACGGCATCCGAGATTTCTGATTTCGATGCCTTTTTCATTTGTAGTCCGAATGCGATGTTCTGTGCGACGGTCTTATGTGGGAATAAGGCGTAATTTTGGAAAACGGTGTTGACAGGACGACGATAGGGTGGCGTTTCTGCCATTAATGCGTCGTTGATGTAGACCTCCCCGGCGGTAGGATACTCAAACCCTCCGATGATGCGGAGGGTTGTTGTTTTTCCGCACCCGCTCGGTCCGAGCAGTGAAAAAAACTCACCACCTTCTATCTGTAGCGATACGTCATCTACCGCTACGGTGTCACCGAACTGCTTTGTTACGGATGTGAGGGTAATCTGTCCTATCAACATGTATACGTTGTTCTCTGACAGATGACGATGTTTTCTTCGTGCATCGTTGTAGCGGTTTCACCTGCGACTTCTGCGAGAAATTTCCGAGCGATTTGCGGAATCATCATCAAAATCTTCGGTGTGGAAACCCCCATGCTTCAGCAGGGGGAGGAAACACCGCTCCTTTTTTAGTTTAGAATATAAGCGTTCCGTTTTTTTCGGCACGGTTTCGTTGCCGTTTCTCTCCGACTGTGCTGCTTCTTT
>JAJDTJ010000090.1 GCA_022827225.1 Candidatus Poribacteria bacterium
ATGCCCGATTGAGATTAAAAGATCGTCACAAATCGTATAAAGTGCTACAATAGTCAAGTCCATGGGGTTCTCCTTTTGTTTTTGCGTTAAAAACACTATAAAGGATATCCCATGGATTTACAAGTGGCAACTTGGGTTACAGATACTTTTACTAAGGCACGAGTTGTTGGTCAAAACTGAAAAATTTTTCGTAGAAAAATCGTACTGATAACTGACAACTATTAAGTAATTAAAGATAACACAATTTCTACAAAAAGTCTAAGGTTGAATCGAATAATGTTAGCAGAAGAAGATAAAATAAGGTTCTTACAGCAGACGGAACTTTTTGCGGAACTTCCTGAAACCGAATTAAGAGCGATCTGTCAGCGGGCAAGCGAAGTCGCTTATCCTGCTGATGCAACGCTGTTTGAGGAGGGGGACGAAGGTGATTCGCTCTACCTGATTGTCGAAGGTGAAGTCAGCATTATCAAGGCAGGAACAGAGGTGCTATTCTTCAACGAGAAAGGGTACTGCCTCGGTGAGATCGCTTTGATTGACAACAAACCGCGGAGCGCGACCGTCAAAACCGTGAAACCCACACAGTTTCTGCGGATCACGAGGGACGACTTTTACAACGCAATGGCGCGGGAACCGCGGATCGGCAGCGGGATGTTCCGAGTTCTAAACGATAAAATTCGGCGCGATCTTGAGATCCAGATGAGCGCGATCCGAAAAGAAATCGCACAGGAAGAAGCGATGCGCCTCGCCGCCGCAGTTCAACAGTCTATTCTGCCAGACCAAGAGATTTCGCATCCCTGTGTCACTTCCGCTGGCTACTGTCAACCCGCAAATAGCGTAGGCGGCGACTATTACGACTATTTAAGCCTTTCTGACAACCGCGTCGCTATCTTCATCGGCGATGTCATGGGACACGGATACCACTCAGCGATGGTCGCGGCGATGACGAAAAGCTGCCTGGAAACACAGATACGGTTTGACGCATCCGTGCCTGAAGTCATGAAAGCTGTCGCCCGAGTTGTTGAAGAAGATTCGCAAGCCTTTATCTATATGACCTGCTGTTACCTCATCATACACCCAGACAATCGACTGGAGTTCGCCAATGCCGGGCATCCGCAGATGCTTCTCTATCGTGCCGAAAACGAAAACGCTAAGAATGACCCGATTGAGTTAGAATCGGGGTTTATGCCAGCCGGATTCCCAAAATTCGACGGACCCACACAATACGACAGCTCCGAAATCAAATGGTACCCGGGTGATCTGCTGGTACTTTATTCAGATGGCATCACCGAGGCTTTCAACCCGGATGCTGAAATGTATGGTTTGGAACGTTTTAAAACACTCATCTCAGAGAATCGGCATCTAACACCCGCAGAAATTAAAGCGGAAATTCTGAACGACCTTCGGGCATATCAGCGCGGTGAAAGCACCACTGATGACATCACATTAGTCGTCGCGAAGTTCACGTAAACACAGAAAACCTCAGGGTACCCCGGTTTCCCTACTTGAGTTGGCTAACGGCATAATGCATAATATTTTCCATGAGTGCTTTGTTTATCGACGTTGTATATTGGCTATCGTTACGAAGGCTGGTGATAATGTATAACCCCTTGCCGTGCTGTCTGGCACCGACAACGAGTTCTTTTTTATCTTCGGTCGTCGCGAACACTTTATCTCGTCGATCCCAATCAACCCATGCGTCATCAACGAAGATTTTGCCCGACGCGATCTTGTTAGGCGTAGAGAATAGGGATTTTCCTGTTTTGGTGACAGCAAAATTCTGTGCTGGTGGACTTTCAACGCCTTTCAACTTACCGCCTTGTAGCCACCCGATACCGCACGGATTCTCTGCCCTGCTGTCTTGCCCGGCAACAACAACGATACCGCCGTTCTCCACGAACCTCTTAATCTTTGACTCAGTTTCATCCGAAAGGAGGTAGCGTCCATAACTCGAAATCTCTTCATATCCGATCCAGAGAATGTCGGACTCCTCCAGATGGGGCAGCGTCCGTTCTTTGGTGAGTTCATAAGCAATCGGACGTTTGCTGCCCTCTTTCACCGACCGCAACGCCTGATATTCGTACGTTGCAACATTCGTATGGACAGGCGTTTGGCTCCATGTCGAATGTGTACTATTTCCGGTTAGGACTAAGACTTTCGCAGCGTTTTTCGGGGCGGCGACCCACATTTTACCGGCTAATATATCGCGAACAATCTTTTGAAACGCTGTCGTCTTGCCATCAAACGTCCGAGACATCATCGGATCAATGTGTGTGAATGTCCACCAAGTACCGTTATAGCCACCGCGATAGGCACGCATCTGAAACCATGTATTATCAACGAAACACATGCTGTCAATACCGTAATGCTCACGATAGAAAACGATGATCGGCATCCCCGGTTTGAGCAATTTCGCCAGTTTTTGTGGAGAGGTGCCGCGTTTGTAATGTCCGGTGGCGAAATTCATCTTGATCTCCTTGAGACCGCTTTTCCCTTTGACATCTTCTTCTACAGTAACGACACCGCGCAAACGGGCACTGTCAACGCTTTTGACTTCACCGAAAACGATGTTCGTGCAGGCATCAAGGACTTCACGAATCGTATATTCTCGCTCAATAAATGCGGACGCAGGCGGTGTAAACAGCAAACCGATCAGACAGAGCGCGAGAAGTGAAGCGACGAAATTGTGTATAGAACGCATAGTGGAATCCCCTTTATGGATAGTGTTGGTTAACGAATATTGTACTACAATCTCCGCAAATTTTCAAGAACTATTTATTTTATCTACGTTTATGGCAAAATTAAAACCTCTGTTCCCCTCACGCATCACCGCTAAAACGATATTTGATACCGCCACCTACATCGGATTCCTGATTTTCGTCCTCGCCTTACCTTTCGGCTATTCGACAGCATTTCTCAATATCGGGCTTTCATTTGTACTACTCGGATGGGTGGGACAGATAATTTCGGAACGGCAACTCGGTTGGCAACGCACACCACTTGATCTACCTATCGTTCTATTTTTGGGACTATCACTGATCGCCTGTCTCTTTGCCCCGCACCCCGCGAGAAGTAGCCTCGGCTATTTTTGGAAGCTGCTCCGTGCGATCCTGCTCTTTTATGCCGTTATTCATAGCCGTTTAGGATCCCGATGGCAGCATGTCGTGATCGCTTTTATCGCAGCAGCAGGTATATCTTCCGCACTCGGACTCTGGTATTACGCCAACGACACCCGTTTAGCAATTGACTTTATGGGGCAGATCGGGGTACAATTTCAGGAAGAACTTGGTGTAGGGAAAACCCAAAATGGACAAATATCAGATGAATTGCGTGCCGAGTTACGAGAATGTAGTGTCCCGCTCTCCGAAAATGCCACAATCGCGCCTTCAAAACAGCCAGACGAATGGCGAATCGATGACCCGGCGCGCCAGAGACGCTACGTCGTCCGTAAGGGTGAAACACAGCTCTGGGTCTACATGATTGAACAACGGCTCACCGGGACCTTTAAGATGCCGAACGATCTCGGCGCGTATCTCGCACTTGGACTGCCGTTTGTGATGGGCTATTTTCTCGCGGGCTGGCGGAGAGACACCGAACAGCAGCGGAACCAGATACGAATAACTCTAATTCTTGGTACCGTTGTAATACTGATGAGTGCGAACCTCGTGCTAACGCTTACACGCGCCGCTTGGATCAGCGTTACCTTCGCTACTGCTTGTCTCAGTGTCTATCTCGTTATAAGTAGGGGCTGGGTGACCCAGCCCCTACGGGTGACCCAGCCCCTACGGAAACCTGAATCTTCGGGCGGATTACGGAGACGAATTCTGTTAGGTACCGCTGTAATCATCGTGATTCTAAGTATGTCGTTATTTCTGATGCCGCAGCACATCAAGGCACGCTTCCAAACGATGATTGAACAGCCTATCGGATTCATGGGGGAACGTCCACAGTGGTGGCAGACCTCGCTGGAATTCATCAAAAAGTATCCATTGACAGGTATCGGGTTGGGGCGGTTTCGTTATGAATATCAACGCAGTGGCCCCCCTGAACAATACAACATCCCGTACCATGCACACAATATCTATCTACATATCGCAGTCGAGCACGGCATCCCATCGCTCCTGCTGTTTCTCTGGATAGTGATAATCTTATGCCAACAGGTTTACAGCATAAGACAGGCAACAGGCTTTTGGGGCAGCGGTACTTTCATCGGTGCGAGCGGCTTTCTAATTTCCGCACTTATTTATGGACTCGCAGATAACATCCTACACCAACGCACAGTGCTGCTTTTCTGGTTTATTGTCGGCATAATTTTTTACATAAAGGATCAAAAACATGAAGAAACGTTGGAAACCGGTTGATATGTCCGCTGTAACCACTTATCCCCTTCGGGATCGTATCAACAAAGTCTCCGTTCACGATTTTGCGACGCTGCCGGCGTCAGAGACCGATCTGTCTCCGTTCTTAGAGAGTCTCCCAAAGATTCTCAAGGGCTCAGATTTCCCTGCACTCGTTGATGACATCGTTGCTGCACATCAGAAAAAGAAACCTGTTATTGTGATGATGGGGGGGCACGTCATCAAGTGCGGGTTAAGCCCCCTCTTAATTGATCTGACAAAGCGCGGTGTGATTACCGGTTTCGCCTTCAACGGTGCGAGCAGTATTCACGACTTCGAGATTGCACTCATTGGAGAGACCTCCGAGGATGTTTCCGCATATCTTCAGAACGGCCAATTCGGGATGTGGGAGGAGACTGGACGATTAATGAACGCAGCGATCCGGCACGCTGCGGATACAGGCATCGGGATGGGTGAGGCGTTGGGTAGGCACCTGGTAGAAATGGATGCCCCTTACAACGAATATAGCCTCCTCGCTGCGGGTGTTCAGTCCGATGTCCCGATCACCGTGCATGTCGCCATCGGCACGGATATTATCCATCAGCATCCGAGTGCAGACGGTGCCGCTATCGGCGCAGCGAGTTTCACCGATTTCCGATTGTTGACAGCGTTAGTGAAGGACTTGGAAGGTGGAGGCGTTGTACTGAACTTCGGATCAGCTGTGATTTTGCCAGAGGTTTTCTTGAAGGCGTTGACGATCGCACGGAACTTAGGAAACACTGTCTCCAACTTCACCGCCGCGAATTTTGATATGAACCAGCAATATCGTCCTGTAGAAAATGTTGTCAAACGTCCAACAGAGATGGGTGGCAAGGGTTACACCTTCACGGGACATCACGAGTTGATGATCCCGTTATTGGTGCAGGCGGTTCAGTCGCGCCTATAGAGAATTATCATAAACCGAGCATAGAACCGTTCCCGCGTTTCCACGCCTCTTTAAGTTCTGCTAACGATTTCCGAATAGCCCGTAATTTCGGTAGCGATGGGATGTGCAAATAGATTCTCAGCAATTTGCGCCGTTTAGCACTATCCATATCCCCACTCTCTTCTAAAATCTTCTGATATATTGAGTGATGCATCTCAAATTCTCCCAATGCCCGTGAGCAGGTACCTCGGCAATCGGTTACGACTTTTTTGCCATAATCAGATCACTATAGGAGACAGCAACCGGGTCGGCAGTGCCTAAATGAAGTATGTTTTTAACGTGTTGATGTTCGGCTATCGCTTCGGCTTCGGTCTGTCCCTGAAACACCGTTTCCAATTCGATATATTGCCCTAAATCAGCGACTGTATCAAGGTGGATACGGGTGTTTTTGAACATCCAGATTTCTCGTTGTTTTTTGACTATCGTTTCGATCCCTAACGCGGCAGTGAGCAATATTTTCAGGGTTGATGGTTCATCGGTTTTGCTGAGGTGATACTGACTATAGCGGGATTCATGCTGATTCGGGCGCTCATAATAGATCAGCCATCCTTCACCTCCCGCATCAGTCTCACGCAATTTAAGACGCGGTTTACAGTCTTCCGGTGTCAAAGCGTCTTTTCCCTTTAACATATAAAAATACGTATCAATTTGATGTACGGTTTCACGATGTTTCGCTTTTAACTCGGTCAATCTCGGATAGAGGTTTTCAAGCGACTGACACCGCGCCTTGAATTCTAAATTCGTAGCCATTGTTCGTGCAGTTTTCGTGCGAAAGTTCTCCCTATTTTTTTCTGGCTTCAATCAATGATCCGAAACTCTTCTTCCGGTTCAAAGTTATCCACACACGATCGGTTGCAACGTTCACCGTTTGCCAACAACCAACAGACATCGTTTTGTAACTTTAGCGCGCTGATGATACAGGTACGCAGCTGCTCCGGGTCAAAACCACGACCTAACAAGTAACTGTAGCCGCCTGCCCTCATAACGCGTCGCCCTTCGTAATCATTACGGACAACTGAGACAATTTTGACATGGGGCTGATACCGCCTAACATATTCAAACAGCCGTCCGCGTGAGCGTCGCGTGTAGTCGGCAATTATCATCTGATATTTGCCCAACTTCAACAAACCGACGGCTGACGTGCTTCGCTCCGAAATATCGCAGCCGTAACCTTCTGAATGGATAAGGTTCCTTACTTTATCACGTAAAGCTCCATCCCGTGAAACGAGCATTACGTCCCCTTCCAATTTAGAGACACCAACATCTTCTTGGACATCGAGTGGTATCCGGGCTTCCCGAGTTTGCCAATCGAGCCGCCACCGTGCCCGTTGTATCCGCTCGTTGACTTGATCGAGCCGCTCTTCCAAATTCGGTTGCGGCTTAAAAAGTTTGTTCTTCATCTGATATGCCCCTCCACATGGCTTTCAGTGCGAAATAATGCTAACCGAACAATGTTACACCATTCTATCATATATATGTAACGTATTCCACCAATTTTTGTTGATAAAAACCGAGAAATCCTATAAAATGCCTGAAGCATCTCTAACAACCACAACCGTCATAGCAGCCAGCACGCGCCGTGTGTCATTACATTTATAGGTACACCCGCACACAAAAGGATAGAAAAAATGTCTGCATCACAACTTCCACTCCCTCAACATTTCGATGCCGCTCAGGTAGACCAAGTCTGGAGAGTCCCGTATCAAGAACGGCAAAGCGCAGCACTGGCATGGGCAGAGCAACAGGCAATACCACCGGCATCCGAGGACGATTTTCGGACCTGTCTGCTCCTCGTCGATGTTCAGAACACATTCTGTATTCCGGGTTATGAACTGTTCGTCGGTGGAAAATCAGGAAATGGGGCAGTTGAAGACAACGTGCGTCTGTGCCAGTTTATCTATCGCAACCTTCCCCAGATCACCAAAATCGCTTGCACAATGGATACGCACACGGCGATGCAGATATTCCACGAAATCTTCTGGATTAACGATGCCGGTGAACACCCCTTGCCGCTACAGACTTTGATAACACAAGAAGATATTAAAGCAGGGAAGTGGCGCGTCAATCCTGCTGTTGTCAGTAGCCTAAACCTGCCGAGTCAGGTTTCAGAATCCAACGCATCCACCTGGCTCAGGCGGTATGGCGAACACTACGTCAACACCCTAACCGCGGAAGGAAAATATCCGTTGACGATCTGGCCCTACCACGCAATGCTCGGTGGGATCGGACATGCCGTTGTCTCTGCCGTTGATGAAGCCTGTTTCTTCCATACAATTACCCGTAAGACACAGGTACATTACGAAGTTAAAGGACAAAACCCGCTAACTGAAAACTATTCCGTTTTACGTCCCGAGATCCTTAGCGATACAGACGGGCAACCGATTGCAGAGAAAAACAGTACCTTCCTTCAAATGCTACTCGGATATGATCGTGTGATTATCGCCGGACAAGCGAAGAGCCACTGTGTCGCGTGGACTGTCAGCGACCTACTCACAGAAATTCAACAGACCGATCCCGAATTAGCGAAGAAAATCTATCTGGTGGACGACCTGACATCCCCGGTCGTCGTACCCGGCGTGGTGGATTACACAGAACCCGCTGACGCTGCTTTCGCGAAGGTTTCGGAGGCAGGAATGCACGTCGTGCAGTCAACAGAGCCAATCGAGCATTGGGTTTAAGGAGATACTTCAATTAGAAACACCGGTTTGGAACGAAAAAGGAGATCTACCTATGGAACAGAGACGAACAGGATTTGGAATCTTCGCCCGGCTTTCCGGAATGATGTTCTTGCAGTTCGCCATATGGGGGGCATGGGCAGTGCTTATTGCCGGACACATGCAAAATATCGGATTCACGGGCACACAGATTAGTTACGTCTTTGGCACGACAGCTATCGGCTCCATCATTTCACCGATCATTGCAGGGTGGATTGCGGACCGTTTAATGCCAGCACAGATGTTCGCAGCGATTTCGCACTTACTCGGCGGAGTCTGCCTCCTTATCGCGTGGAAACAGACCTCCTTCCCGATGATGTGGGCATCAATCTTCCTACACGCTGTCCTGTATATGCCGACGATCGCACTGACCAACGCAGTCGCTTTCCACCACATGGGGCAATCCGATAAATTCGGGAATATCCGCGTTTTCGGAACGCTCGGTTGGATTGCAATCAATTGGATATTAAGCTGGTATCTCCGATATTGGGAAGGACGAGAACCGACGCTGCCACAGGTCGACGACTGTCTCCTTTTCGGTGCTGTGCTTTCATTCATTATGGCTGCCTACTGCCTGACCTTACCCAATACACCACCGAGCAAAGAGGCGAAGAATCCTTACGCCTTCCTTGAAGCCTTCTCCCTCGTCGCGAATCGAAACTTCGCCGTGCTTCTCATCATCTCTTTCGTTGTCGCGATTGAACTGCCTTTCTATTACAACTTGACATACCTCTTTCTCACTGAAGCAGAACACGGGGTTGGACTTGCGGGGAGTAGTGCTAATCTGGCGATGAGTCTCGGACAAGTCGCTGAAGTCTTGCTCATGATTCTCCTATTCCCCTGTCTACGGCGGTTCGGTATGCGGTTCACTATTTTTCTCGGCATTCTCGCCTGGCCCGTGCGATACGCTATCTTTGCGATTGGAGAGCCGGTATGGTTAGTCATCGGTGCACAAACACTGCACGGAATCTGCTATTCCTTCTTCTTTGTTGGGGGTATGATTGCTGTGGAGCGATTGAGTCCACACGATATTCGGGCAAGTTCCCAAGCACTGCTCCTCTTTGTTACAAACGGGTTCGGCATGCTCGTCGGACATATCGTCAGCGGTCGTATACATGAATACTTCGCTGACCCAGCAGGGGGACACGCCTGGGCAAAAATCTTTATGGTACCTATCGTCATAACGGTTATCGCCGCGATCGCCTTTATCGTGTTGTTCAACGAGCAGAAATATCAAGCGGATGCAGCGGCTATAGAACAAGGCACGGTCAACGAATAATTAGGAGGCATTATGTCAACTCAGAAAACACTCACCTTTCACCCAGCTGGCGGCGATTTAGCGATCTCAGCGATGACGGATTGGCGTATTACTGTTTCCGATGATGCGACCGCTTCTGAACAATACGCAGTAGAGGAGTTCCAAGCGTGGTTCAACCAAGCAACCGGATTGACATTACCACTTGTTGCAGTGCACGGAAACACTGATGCTAATCATACCGGACAGATCGCTATTTCAGGATTACCGAGGTTGGGAGATGAGGACATCCAAATCACGGTTGAGAGCGAACAGGTCCACATCCAAGGCGGTATACCGCGCGGTGTTCTCTATGCCGTTTATCAGTTCCTTGAAGAATTCGTCGGCATTCGGTTTTTAATTGCCGACCACACACATATTCCCGATGCGTCCGCATTGAAAGTCCCGTGCGGAAGTTACACCTATTCGCCCCCTTTTTCGTTCCGTTGGAGTTATTATCGAGAGAACTCGGAGAATCCGGCATTCGCAGCGAAGCGGAAAGTCAACACTGTCACGGATGCGGAGAACCTCGGCGGTAAGACCCAACAGCAGCTCATCAATCATTCATTCCATGCGTTAGTGCCTTACGGTACCTACGGTGAAAGCCATCCGGAGTATTACGCACTCGTAGACGGAAAACGCGATACGAATACCCACGGCGGTGGCCCACAGCTCTGCGTGACGAATCCTGAAGTCATTGAAGTCGCTGCAGAAGCCGCGATCCAACAACTCACAGATCGTCCGGGAGCCGCCAATATCAGCGTGAGTCAAGCGGATACGGCAGCATATTGTCGATGTGAGACGTGCGAAACCCTTAACGAAGCGGAAGGTACACCGATGGGATCGCAGCTGACATTTGTCAATGCTGTCGCCGAACGTATTGAGGAAGCACACCCGCACGTCAAAGTCGGGACGTTGGCGTATTGGTATACCCGAAAACCGCCGAAAACGGTAAAGCCGCGGCACAACGTACAGATACAACTCTGTAGTATTGAGTGTTGTACGCTCCACGCCATTGACAACCCAGATTGCGAGCAGAATCAAGCGTTTTGCGAAGATACCAACGCCTGGGGAAAAATCTGTGACGACATCTGGATCTGGAATTACAACACCAACTTCCGTTCTTATGATCTACCCTTCCCGAACCTACGGAGCATTCAACCGAATGTGCGTTATTTCCTGTACAACAACGCTAAAGGCGTGTTCATGCAGGCAAACGGCAACGGATTAACAGGCGAATTCTCCGACCTACGAAATTATCTGATCTCGCATCTTATCTGGGATCCGCACCTTGATGCGGATGCGCTCTTAAACGAATTTGTGAATCTCCACTATGAAGCCGCTGCACCACCGATTTTAGAATACATCGCCTTCCTCCATGACAACGTCGAAGCGAGAGGACTTCATCCGCGGTGTTTCCCAACACCGGAGGATGTCGGTTTAGATGCCGAGAGTGCACAGACCATTTTCGACCACTTCCAACAAGCGTTAGCACTCGCCGAGAAACCAGAAATTCGAGAGCGTGTCGAAAAGGCTGCTATCCCTGCTTACAAAGCGGTGATCGTAACCGGTAGTGAGATGCCCCCCGAGAAACGACGCACACGCATTGACGAATATATCGCGCTATGCAAACGTTACAATATGTCGCACGCTGCAGAAACGCAGGCAGCGGAGACGTATTTTGAGGAACTTCGCGGTTGATAACTTCTAAAAATGTTTGATTTTCAAGCGCCACTCTTCTTAATCCTACTCGCCGTCGCTCCGGTGCTGATTCTCGTGCAACGCAGGACACACCTCGGTACGACGAAGTGGCGAAAAAGTATCACCTTCTTCCTTAGAGGTACTGCCCTGCTATGTGCGATCTTCGCTTTGGCAAATCTCCACCGTACAGACAGGGAGCAGCGACTCGCAGTCCTGTTCGTGATTGATACGTCCGAAAGCATCTCCCCGTCGCAACACGAAGAAGCACTTAAGCAGATAAACACTGCTGTCGCTAAACTGAAACCTACCGATAGGTTCGGCATCATCGGTTTCGCAAGGGAAATCTCAATCTTCACAGAGATTCGACAGAAACAGGATCAATCCTTGGAAAGTCCGTCTACGGGGGTACTCGAAACAATCGCGGAGCAGACGATACAGCGAGACGGTACCGATCTGATCACTGCACTTAAGCGTGCCATCGCACTGCTACCAGATGATTATCACCGTCGGATTGTCCTGTTTAGCGACGGGATCCATAACGCTGGCGGCATATCCATCGAAGACTATCTACCGCTCCTTTTAGCCAGCAATGTCGAAATCTTGACGATCCCGCTTGATACGCTCAAAGACGCTGTTCGAGTCGTACGGCTACAGGCACCTACCGAGATCCGTAAAGAACAACACTTCGAGATAGACGCACTCATCGAAACCGATGGCAGCATCCCAACATTGAATGCCACCCTCTATCATGAAGGCGCACCGATTGATGAATTTGCCTGGACATTACCACCCGGAACACACCCCATGACCATAGATGTCCCACCTGTTTCAGAGGAGAAAAGCCATAGATATGAGCTGAGGCTCGAACCGACCGATGAAATCCCTGAGAATAACCGAGGGTATGGCGTTGTGAAAGTCCAAGGCAAGCCGCGCGTCCTATATTTGGAATCTGAGCGCACGGAAAATGAAAACATAAAAACCGTCCTTGAAGAAAACGGATTCGACGTTAAAGTTAGAGCACCGACGGAGATGCCCACCGAACTCATCGAACTCAAACGCAGCGAGGTCTTGATTCTGAGCAACGTTTCAGCGGACATATTCTCATCGGATCAGTTGCAAAACATCGAAAGCTATGTCCGGGACCTCGGACACGGGTTAGTCGTTATCGGGGGCGAGCACGCCTACGGACCAGGCGGTTATACCGATACCGCATTAGAACGTGTGCTCCCTGTAGAGATGACACCACGCGAACAGAAAGACACCGTTGCTGCTCTTTTTGTATTGGACACCTCCGGAAGTATGGCAAATTATGCCGGCGGACAGCGGCGTAAAATTGACCTTGCAATTGCTGGCATCCGTGCCGGCATCGAAAATCTTGAAGATGATGATGTCGCCGGGCTCATCAGCTTTAGCGCAGGCAAGGATGCTCACGTCGTCTCATATCTCACATCTGATCGTGATGTATTACTTCAAGCCGTTGGAAAACTTAAACCGACAGGCGGAACAACATTGATGAAGGAGGCGATTGACAAGGCGCACGAAATCCTTGAAGCAGATGACGCTAAGCGGAAGCACATCATCCTTTTATCAGACGGTAAATCTGATGACGCGGCACCCGATTTTCTGAAGTTAGCCGAACAGGTTGCCGAGGCACGTATCAGTATCACGGCGATAGCGATAGGCGACGCAAACAGAGAACTTCTCACGCAGTTGACAGAGACTGCCAACGGACATTTTGTCCCGGTTCAAAATCTACAGGAGCTACCGACAGTGTTGGCGGAAGCTGTCCGAGAGACACAAAGTTACATCGTTCAAGAACTGTTCCAACCTGTCATCGCGAATCCAAGGGCATCAGTCGTGGAGGGGCTCGGAACATTATTGGAACTGTATGGTTACACTGCAACAACGGAAAAGGCGGTCGCGCAGGTTTTCATCCGTTCGCATAAAGGGGAACCTGTTCTCGCGGGTTGGAATTTCGGATTGGGGAAATCGATCGCATGGACATCGGACGTCACGACCTGGGGAGAAAAATGGGTTCCGTGGAACAATTTCGGTAAATTTTGGGGGCAAGTTGTCAACTGGACGCTACCAGCGGCGGAAGCAGACGCAGACTTCGATCTCGTCTTATCGCTTCAACACGGTGTCGTCGAGGTACATATCGATGCGCGGAATCCGTCGCAAGCGTCCTATAGGGTTCGTGTCGCTGGTCCGGGTGAAACGAACAGTGAGATTAAAATGCAACAGGTGACATCAACACGTTACAGTGGGACCTTTCAGATACGGGACAGTGGGTCTTATATCGTCACCGCACAACGCGAAGCCGACGAACAGATGCGCACCGAGGTATTATCAATTCCTTACCCGATAGAATACGCTGAATTCGAGGTCAATACCGATCTCCTGAAAACGCTTGCCGCCGGCACCGCGGGTATCTATGAACCGACACCGACACAGATGGCAGCACCGGCAGGCGTTGCTATCGAAAAACAGGTCTCACTTGCGCAAGCGTTATTAGTTGCCGCCGCGCTCCTCTTTGTGTTGGAGATGATTCTCCGGCACTACAGCATAGCGAATCGGCGCATCCCTGAATTTCTCGGGCGTTTGCGCGGGAAACCTACGGAAACACAAGTCGCAGGTACAACAACGCAAACCGAACATGTCAGAGAGGACATAGCCTCGCCACAATCAACAGAGGCATCAATGACTCGGCTATTAGCTGCTAAGCGCCGTGCGCGTTAATGGTGTAGGTTTTTCTCTGGAGAATTGAACGTTTGGATAGAACTGAATTACACTTGGAATCAGTTTTCAAGACGTGGTATTTGCTGAGTTGAATTTAACAATTTCCTCCCAAAGCATGTTACCTTCAGCATCACAAAATTTACCGAAGAACTCAGCGGTAAACCTATTGATAGTCTTATCGTATTCTTGCGTAAACTGTTCATTTTTTGCTTTCGCTTGATGGCCCAGAGGTTCAATTATGTCGGTGTACAGATTGTCATCACCTGAAATAAATTCCCAAAATTTCTGTCCGCACAGCTTCAGATAGTCTCCTTTATCTGGCTTCCGATCTTTTCCATAGCAGCAACCGTTAACAGCAACAACATTCGTCGACGATATATTTGTTCTGAGTATTCGTTTCGCTTTCCTAAAATTGTCTCGTAGTTTCGCGACTTGGCTGCTATTACCCCAATTGGGTCCAGATTTTATTGACACAATGTATCTTATATTATCCTTTTCAAACTCTAAATCAATTCCTTCTGCTGAAGATTTCTGCCCGCCGTATACGTGCGCACAAATAAAAATGGCAAGCTCCTCCAAAAACCCACCAAAAATGCCTTCCTCTTGTGAAGATAGAAAAGCGTCTAAGATTGTCTTTACAAAATCTTGTGCTGTATTAATGTTTTTTGCTTTGAATAGATACGGATTTTTTCGCCTGATAACATCCAGCAGTCTTAGTTTCTGGAGACTATCTAACCTTTTCTGGTGAAAGGTTTGGATGTTTGCTGCAACATAATCAGTGATTTCTCGTTGTGTAATGGGTTTCATCTTGTGTCTCTTCAAACAACAGATATTGTGTCGGTTTGATGTTCTCTTTCGCCAATTGGTAATAATCGGGTAAAATTTCAATACCAACGGAATCCCGCTTTAACGTTTGAGCGACCTGACACGTCGTACCGGAACCGGCAAACGGATCAAGCACCCAATCGTTTTCTTTCGTGAACAATTTGATAAACCATTCGGGCAACGCTTTCGGAAAAACAGCACTGTGTTTTCGATTCCCCGTCTCCGTTGCTAAGTGCAAAACGTTTGTTGGATACGCCATCTTTCGGTCTAACCAATTCGAGACGTTTTTACCGAACCCGCTGCCAACTTTCGATGTATCCCGAATCTGGTCTGTTTCGCTGAGTTTCTTTAGTCTCTTCTCTGCCCAGTCACCCATGGGTACCATAACCGCCTCTTGATACATATTGAACTTTCTACTTTTATTAAATTGTAAACATCTTTCCCAAGCATCTCTGAACCGGTTTGGCCATTTGCCCGGATAGCAGTTTTTCTTGTGCCAGACGAATTCTTCTGTCCACAACCACCCCTGCCTTTTCATCTCGAGTATCAATTCAATAACATAGGTATGCCGTTCGCCGTCAACAGCCTGCTCTTTGATGTTTAGGATGAATGTGCCGGACGGCTTGAGTACCCTTAAGAACGCTTCAGCGCGAGGCATAAACCAATCAACATATTCGTTAGGACTAATCCCACCGTACGTTTTGGATCGACGATCGGCGTACGGTGGAGAAGTCATAATCAGATCAAATGAATTGGTGTCAAAATGGGTGAGTACCTCTAAGCAATCCCCAAGATAAAAATCTGTTTTTATTTCTGACATTTGGTGATCAACCTTTGTGTAACAGGCAAATATTTTCGCAATAGAATAGTAACGGCATTGCTAAAAAAACAGAGATGTAATGCTGTTCCGTTGAAAGTAACTAATCTTAGGATACCATATTTACCGAAAGAAATCAAGGGGAGAAAAAAAATAGAGGTGATGGGCTTACCTGGAATCGAACCAGGGACCTCACGCTTATCAGGCGTGCGCTCTAACCGTCTGAGCTATAAGCCCACCAGGGGAATTTTGGAGTGGGGTCCACGAAAGAACAACTCCAAACGTAATGTTAATTATACATCTCAAAAAACGGTTTGTCAAATTAATTCGGAAAAAATAGGAGGGTTAGCACTGTGGGTAAAACACGTTCCAGCATCACAGTGATTGCTTAGCATCCGGTTTTAATGACACCTCTCCTATCTCCAATTTCTGAATCTTGTCCCTGCACCCAAGCCTTATTTTCCATTCCTGATTAACTGCTGACAACTGATTGCTGACGACTGATTGCCTTCTACAATCCACAAATCCGTTGACAGAAAGTCGTTTTTAGAGTATAATTATAAAGGCTCAGTTTCGGATATACAGTACCTGCCTCGGTTTCAGAATAGCATTTCGCTACGCTATTTGTATTTATAGGCACCCAAACCAACGCGCAGACCGCAAACACGATTTAGCAGCAAACTTGGCTTACAAGCTGTACCAGAAAAGCGAGGATGATCATGTCGGCAGCAAACTTAAAACAGCGAATCCACAACGGAGAACACGTCTATGGGGCTAACGTCTCTATGGCAATATCCCGCGACGCACTCGTTGCAAGAGTCGAAGAAGGCGGCTACGATTTTGTTGCCGTCGATAGTCAGCACTCACCATACAACGAAGATCGGCTCGTTGCTTTCTGCAATATGGCAAATGAACTCGGTATCCCGGTCAACTTTCGGATTAAACACACCCGAAACGCCTATCTCATCGGGAATTACCTCGACCTCGGTCCCACCGGTATCGAAGTGCCGCAAGTCGAATTAGACGAAACAGTGAACGAGGCAGTCGCTGCTTTCTACTACCCGCAGCAAGGCATCCGGAGTTGGGGGGGTGCCGCTCGCGTAAATTCCGCAGGCAAAGAGCGGCTCGAATACGCCGAATGGTGGAATAACAACGGAATCCTCTGGATGCAGATCGAATCCATAGAAGCCGTCACACACGCGCGACACCTTGCTAAGCCGGGGGTTGATTGTCTCTCTTTCGGGCCCGCTGATCTGACTTTTAGCATGGAGGGACACCCAAATCACGCCCTACAGACTGTAGATGCTTGTGTCGAATACGTCGCGAAAGCCTTAGACGGAACGACAACGACTGTCTGCTTCAGAAACGGTAACCCCAGTACACGCCAAAAATACGCAGATATGGGTGTTACCGTCTTTTTAGAATAATACGGATACTCTATATTACTGAAAACCGACAACTGATAACTGATAACCCTTAAAAAATGTTAAACTACGGATTGGTAAGCACAGCGATAGTCGGGGAGGAGAGGACACAACTACTTGACGGGATGCGACTGCTGGCAGAAATTGCCCATAAACACGGTATCCCGATAACATGGGCGATAGATACGAAATCGGCACCCACCGTTGCGAGGTTAATCACCGAATGGCACACCGAGAACGGCGCCGCTCCGCTGCTTATGCTCGATATCAAACCGATGTGGGAGGAAAATTGGGCGACACAACAAGAGGCGCACCCTGGCAGTAGCACAGAAGCCATGGCGGTTCACCTCGTTACGATGCGTGAGAAACTCCCCGAATACATAAACAAGGAGTGGGAGAGAGTCAACCGCGCACTGCCTTGGGCGGAACCCAGCGTCGCAGGCGCAGCCTTCAAAAACGACACGCTTCTCCGAGCACTCGAACAGTCAGGATTCCGTGGAATCTGGGGGTATCACTGGCATCAACGCAATACCGATCCTGACAATCCGAATGCCTCCGAACCAGAAACCGACCGAGGCGGCTTCGGATACTTTTATCCGCTTGAAGCCTCAACACTCATGGATGGGAGGGCGCCACGGGAAAACGACGATCAAAGGATCGCAGACCAATTCAAAAATATCGTCGGTATGCCGTACCATACCGCAGCACATCTTGCAGAGGATACCGATAACCTCCGTGCCGCGCTTTTGAACGGAACAGCACACCAACATTACAATATTTATGTAGAAAACACAGCATGGAATCAGTGGCTCGGTTATGTCGAACATATAGACCCCCTTACCGTCGCGCACCTCGGCGTAGAAGGACTCGAACGGTTGGATGCCTACTTCGCACACGTCGTTAGCGTTCAAGAGACGAAACCGCAACTGATCGCTCAGATGGTTGATGATTACATGGAAAACCATGAGCAGACCGAACCGATAACGATTGTAGCGACAAATACAGACGCAGAAAACAATGAGGTAAACCCGAAGTCTACACTCAGGACGTTCTATTGCGATGCAGCATGTGAACTCGCCTTTGTTGAAGGGACGATGGATCCCGTTGAAATCAAAAATTATACCAGCGAACGCGTGTTACAATCTCAGGCAACCAAACCCGTACTGACAACCTTCGCGCCGACTCGGTACCGCACAGAATTACGCATCGCTATCACAATAGAGTCAATAAGGGCAATGCCTTATGGGATCACCATATGGGGTGACCACGACGGCTTACAACTCACTGAAGCTAACACGGACAATGTTAGGTGGATAGGAAACCATGCCCTCTTTATCCGCCTCACACTACAATCTGGAAAGAACCAATTTAACCTTAAGTTGACAATCTGAACGCTTACAAAGAGGAACGAAACAATGGAAAAAGTATTAGGCCTCAGATGCCGCGAATGTGATAACAAATACCCCAAGGAACCCCTTCACGTTTGCGAATTCTGTTTCGGCCCCCTCGAAGTAGACTATAACTATGAAGAGATAAAAAAAGTTATCTCAAGACGCTCAATCGAAAATGGACCCGAAAATTTGTGGCGCTACGCCGACCTACTCCCGATTGATGGCGAACCTACGGATGGTCATAACACCGGCTTCACACCCCTCATCCGTGCCAAAAATCTCGGAGACGCACTCGGACTCAAGGAACTCTACATCAAAGACGATTCTGTCTCCCATCCAACACTCTCCTTCAAAGACCGTGTTGTCGCAGTCGCTTTGAGCAAAGCCAAGGAGTTTGACTTCGACACCGTCTCTTGTGCCTCGACTGGGAACCTCGCTAACGCCGTCGCAGCACACGCAGCCATCGCTAAACTCAACTGTTTCATCTTCATCCCCGCTGACCTTGAAGTCGGCAAAGTCGTCGCATCTCTGGTTTACAACCCCACAGTCGTAGGCATTACCGGTACCTATGATGACGTCAACCGCCTCTGCAGTGAAATCGGCGGTGTCTATCCCTGGGCATTCGTTAATATAAACATCCGACCTTTCTATGCCGAAGGCTCCAAGACCCTCTGCTTTGAATTGATTGAACAACTCTCTTGGAAAGCACCAGCACATATCATCGCACCTGCCGCCGGCGGTTCCCTCATCACAAAAATTGGCAAAGCACTTAAAGAATTCCACCTCTTGGGTCTAATAGACAAACCGAATACCAAAATCCACGTCGCTCAAGCAGAGGGCTGCGGTCCAATCGTCAATACTTACAAAGAAGGCGGCGACTTTGTGAAGCCTGTCAGACCAAACACAATCGCAAAATCACTCGCTATCGGCAATCCAGCAGATGGTATCTACGCTGTTGATACCGTCCGAAACTCCGGCGGTGTCGGTGAACACGCGACCGACCCCGAAATCGTTGACGCTATCAAACTCCTCGCTTCTACCGAAGGTATCTTCACCGAAACGGCTGGCGGTGTCACCCTCGCTGCCGCAAAAAAATTGATTAAAAACGGACACATACAACCCGATGAACCAACCGTACTCGCGATTACCGGGAACGGACTCAAAACTATTGAGGCACTCGAAAACAAAACCGATTCAACGCATATCATCGCCCCCCAACTCAACGCTTTCCGGAAGCTGATGATGGAAATTGAGTAGAGACGGGTTGAAGATTGTGGCTAAAATAGATCGTAGACACCTCGGCTTTCTGATTCAAACGCGCTTCGACTTTAGCATACTGTGGACCTTACTATACGGAGGATTAATAACATGACACAACGAGAAATCCACGAAGTTAAGCAAGACGTACGTCCAGCAAAACAGGCGAAGCGGTTCTAGGCCCCGGATGCTGCGATGCAAAAACTTACTTGACCGTTCCGCAAGGAAAAATAAAACGTGGACACATTACAAGGTGTACTTGAACGCATTGTCTATGAGAGCCATGATACCGGCTATACCGTCGGCCGACTTTCCGCGCGCAACCATGCGGAACTCATCACCGTCGTCGGGAACTTAGCAGCCATCAACCCCGGCGAAAGCCTACTCCTGCAAGGTGAATGGGTAGACAACCCCAAATACGGTCGGCAATTCCAAATTGAAAAATATGAAACTGTCCTCCCGGCAAACGTCGTCGGGTTGAGAAAATACCTCGGCTCAGGGCTCATCAAAGGCATCGGTCCGAAGATGGCAGCACTCATTGTCCGTAAATTCGGGATGGATACGATGGACATCATTGAGTACGAACCCGAGAAACTAGCGCGTGTTCCCGGCATCGGACAGAAGCGCGTGGAGATGATCAAGGAAGCATGGGAAGCACAACGCGAAATAAAAAACGTCATGATCTTCCTACAGTCGCACGATGTCAGCACAGCACACGCCGCAAAAATTTACAAGACTTACGAAAACGACGCAATTCCGATCGTCACAGAAAATCCGTATCGTCTCGCTGATGATATTTACGGCATCGGATTTGTAACAGCAGACACAATCGCACAGAAACTCGGCATCAATAAAGACGCGCCGCAACGCGTGCAAGCGGGGATTAAATACGTGCTCAGTCAGAAAGCAGATGAAGGACACGTCTTTCAACACCGCGCCGAACTCATTGAAGCGTGCCAAACCATGCTTGAACAGGAACCGGAAGCGATTGAGCAAGGCATCCACGCACTCATCGAAATAGAAGAAATCATCAACCCGAGTTTCACAAACTTAACGGATTTAGACACACAAGTTGCTATAGCCGAAACATTGGACGACTACGACATTAGCGATCAGCAGTCAGTCGCCAGCAATCAGCAAGAATTTGTTGATGTCCATGAAGCCCTTCAGGCTGAAAGCCGACAGCCGATAGCCGACAGCCACTCCGCTATCTATCTTGCACCCTTTTACTACGCTGAACTCGGCGTCGCAAACCAGTTTTCGAGGCTCTTAGCGAGTCAAGAGCAAAATCCGGTTCCGTTGCCCCGTAACACGACACTATTCCTTACACAATTAGGAAACGAGATGGACCTCCATTTCGCACCGCAGCAATACAAGGCGATCCTAACAGCGATGACGGCACGCGCCATGATCCTCACCGGCGGACCCGGCACCGGTAAAACCACAACTGTTGTCGGCATGATCCGCCTCTTTGAAGCACAAGGTAAACACATCACCTTAACAGCACCCACCGGACGCGCCGCAAAACGACTCAGCGAGACAACTCACAGGGAAGCGAAAACTATCCATCGACTCCTCGAATTCTCCCCGAAAATCAACAACTTTAAACGCAATCGCCAGAACCCATTGAACACCGATGTCGTCATCGTCGATGAAACATCCATGGTAGACCTCCTCCTCATGAATCGATTAATGCAGGCAATCCGTTCAACCACTACCGTCATTCTTATTGGTGATGTTGATCAACTCCCTTCTGTCGGGGCAGGCAATGTTCTCAAGGCACTCATCGACTCACAGAAGATACCGGTTATTCAACTAACCGAGATATTCCGACAAGCCCAGGAGAGCATGATCGTTACAAACGCACACCGTATTAACAAAGGCGATCTTCCTGAACTCACCGGCGACGCAGACCGAAACTTTTTCTTCATAGAAGAGGAAGACCCAGAGGAAATTACCGAATTGATATGTTCGCTCATCTCGGATCGACTGCCGAGCCACTATAATTACCATCCTATAGATGACATCCAACTTCTATGCCCGATGCGGCGCGGCGTACTCGGCACCGAAAACCTCAACAAACGCCTCCAAGAAGTATTGAACACCCCATACACGACACCAACAACGCGTCCGTTTATAAAGAAACCGATCGCACCCGGAACCTATAACCAAACACCCAGTCCCGGAAACCAGACCATCACCGCAGGCGGTTTCCGCGTCGGTGATAAGGTCATGCAAATCCGCAATAACTACGACTACGATGTGTTTAACGGTGATATCGGGAGAGTTGTCGCCATCGAACAACTTGACAAAAAAGTCCATATCCAGTACCCTGATAAACAGGTGACCTACGATACGGCAGACCTCGGGGAACTCGTCTTGGCGTATGCCACAACGATCCACAAAGCGCAGGGAAGTGAGTACCCCGCCGTTGTTATTCCGTTGCATACGCAGCACTATATCATGCTACAACGGAATCTGCTTTACACCGGCATCACCCGTGCGAAGGAGCGCGTTGTGATCGTTGGGACCAAAAAGGCACTCGGCATCTGTATCCGTAACAATCAAGTCATGAAACGCAACAGCTACCTCGCCCAACGGCTGAATAGCCGTCAGTAATCGACTATCAGGAATTAGAAGGCGCTTAAACAAAAACCCTCCTGCCGACAGCCGACGGCTGATGGCTGATAGCCATACAAGGAGCAATAACATGAAACGAATCACGCTATTTCTCATTGGTTTACTATTATTCCTCACACAACCTTTCATTCATGCCGAAGTTACATTACCACACGTCATCGGCAGCAATATGGTGCTGCAGCGCGACATGCAGGCACCCATCTGGGGATGGGCAGCCCCAGGCGAAGAGGTTAATATAACACTCAGTGCGGAAGCCGAAGGTGTGGAACCGATTTCAACAACCATCGCAGTTGCCGACGCAGAAGGCAATTGGCAGGTTAAACTCCCAGCGATGGCAGCCGGCGGTCCCTATACACTCCGAATCAAAGGCAGTAACACCCTCGAACTGACAAACGTGCTTTTCGGTGAAGTCTGGGTCTGTTCAGGTCAGTCCAACATGCAATGGTCGGTGAACGCCTCAAAAGACAACGAGGCAGAGATTGCCGCAGCGATGTACCCGAAAATCCGACTGTTTTACATCCCGCGAGTCCCGTCAGGCTTACTTCAGAAAGATGTAGAAGCAGATTGGTACGAAACCACACCGGAGACGATCCCGAATTTCTCCGCTGTCGCCTATTATTTCGGACGCAAACTCTATAAGAACCTGGATGTCCCGATCGGGCTAATTAACACCTCCTGGGGCGGCACCCGCATCGAACCGTGGACACCGCCTGTAGGTCTTGCCGGTGTACCCGCGCTTGCGGCTATAAACAAGGAAGTCGAAGACATACAAACGAACTATCGCGCACAACTCCCAGAAAAAATGGACGCGATAGAAGCGTGGATAGCCGAAACCCGTAAAGCATTGGAAAATAACGCGCAGCTTACGCAGATGCCCGACAATACACACCCACTAAGGCATCAAGGGAGACCGACAGCACTCTACAACGGTATGGTGCATCCGATCGTCCCTTACGCCATACGCGGCGCACTCTGGTATCAAGGTGAATCGAATCTTCGGGACGGAATGCTCTATCACGAGAAGATGAAGGCGCTCATCAATGGCTGGCGAGAGGTTTGGGGTCAAGGCGATTTTCCGTTCTATTTCGTACAACTCGCTCCCTTCAATTACGGCGGACGCAATGCAAGCCCGTTTTTCCTGCCGCAAATCTGGGAAGCACAAACAACAACCTTGGCACTCCCAAATACAGGTATGGCTGTGACAACCGACATCGGGAATCCCAGAGACGTACATCCACGAAACAAACAGGATGTCGGCAGACGACTGGCACTGTGGGCACTCGCAAAGGACTACGGCAGAGAGGATGTGACATATTCCGGTCCGCTCTACAAATCGATGGCGGTCGAAGGAGACACAATCCGACTCACTTTTGATCACGTCGGTAGCGGTTTAACCTCGCGAGATGAAGAACCCCTCACATGGTTCCAAATCGCCGGTGAAGATAAGGAATTCGTCGAAGCAGCAGCAATAATTGATGGTGATACAGTTGTCGTCTCCAGCGAAACTGTCGAGAATCCGGTCGCTGTCCGATTCGGATGGCATCAGAGCGCGGAACCGAATTTCGTGAATAAGGAAGGACTCCCTGCATCACCGTTTCATACTATGCCTTTGTCAGAACGTTAAAAAAGATTGACAGGATTCAGTAGATTGAAGTATACTATTGATCGACGAACGTTTACCGGAGGATATCATGAAAGAGTCTCCTTCACGCAAAATCTACAAGAGTCGTAGAGCTTAAGCACATGAAAATCACTGCTATCAAAACCTTTATGGCACGCTTCGGTAACCGACCCCGCGGCCTCATCAAAGTCGAAACGGACGAAGGACTCTACGGATGGGGTGAAGCTTACTCCACCGGGCCCGATCTCTCCGTTGAACCGATTGCTGACTACATCTTTGAGATGATTCAAGGTGA
Source organism: Candidatus Poribacteria bacterium (assembly GCA_022827225.1). Lineage (GTDB taxonomy): Bacteria > Poribacteria > WGA-4E > WGA-4E > WGA-3G > WGA-3G. The sequence continues at coordinate 24,038 of JAJDTJ010000090.1, forward strand.
CGATCCGAGACGGATTGAGTACATCATGATGAAACTGCATCAGCAGTTCCGTTTCCCACCCGGGGGTGCCGGACTCGCTGTCATCTCTGCTGTGGATCATGCACTCTGGGATATCAGTGGAAAGGCAGCAGGGGTGCCCGTCTATATGCTCCTCGGTGGACACGCTCGCAACCGTATTCGCGTCTACCGCGGCATCGGCGGCAGAGACGGTATTGAAGCCGCTGATCAGGCACGCAAACTTCATGAGGAGTGGGGGTTTACCGCTTTCAAAACCAGTCCTTACCAACTCGATCCCGACGCAAGCCGGTGGGGACGTGTCTGCGATGCAGCGGCTACCTATTTTGAGCAACTGCGGAACAATACCCCCGAAGACTGGGAGTTCGCCTTCGATCCGCACGCCAAAATCTTTGAGCCCATTCGCGCACTCCAACTCGCTAACGCACTCGCACCGTACGATCCCTATTTCTATGAGGAACCGCTCCGTCCCGAACACATCCCTGCATGGACGCGCCTCCGCTCCCAGATGCAAGTACCACTCGCAACCGGGGAATGCCTTTATACTCGCTTCGAGTTTTTGGACATTATCGCCGGACAAGGTGCCGACATCATTCAACCAGATGTTTGTGTCTGTGGTGGCCTCTTAGAGATGCGGAAGATTGCCGCGATTGCCGAAGCACACTACGTCAGCATCGCACCTCATAACCCGATGGGACCGCTGGCAACGGCTGTCAATGTACATTTCGCCGCCGCTACTCCAAATTTCAAAATTCTCGAATATCTCTTACCCACAAGTGCCGAATGGATAGACGAGCCTTATCTACCGAAAGATGGCTATCTCGAATTACGGGACCGGCCCGGCTTAGGTGTCGAAATAAACGAAGCCGCGATTACAGATAACGAATATATCCACTGGCAACGTACCTGTCCGATCCGTCCAGACGGTTCAACAGGCTACATTTAATTGGCTATTGGCTATCGGCTATCGGCTTTCAGCAATTGGGTATCGGAAACCATCAGCAAAGAGGTATCTGATTTAATAAACATTCTCTTTACTGCTGACTGCTAATCCGCTGACAGCTGATTGCTGACGGCTACATACGCCTCCAGGCGCGCCAGTGCACGTCCACTGTCCATCACCGCCCGCGTCCGGGCAAGTGCCTCCGCGGGTTCCGGACAGATCCCTAACAGATAATCTACCATCGCTGTGTTCAATAGAATCCTGTCGTAGATGGGTCCCTTTTCACCCGATAGAGCCGCCACACCTAATTCCGCAAACGCTTCGGCACTCACAACCTCTGGTCGCGGACTGTGCACATAGTTGAATCCGTGCGCCTTCGGGTCTATATCCATCGCGAAATCTTCGCGCGTATCATCCACACGGCGGAAGCCTTGCGAATAGTTGACTGCCATTCTGTCGACCGTAGAAGGTTTACCGAGACGGAGGGCATAATGACTCGTCCCCTCCTCGCCTTTGATAGCGACCGCTGCATCAATCCCACGTTCCCATGCCAATTGCAGAAGCGGCTTCTCATAACCGATGTGGTAATATCCAAGCACCATATAGTTCGACTCCCGTGCCGAGAAGAACTGCTGCGCCTTCTCCGTCGCCGCCCACGGCGGACGTTTCATAATATGCACCCGCAATTCTCGCAAATCGTAAGCGGCGCGAGAATATTCACGCTGACTGATATACCCAAACCCGACTGATTCCTCCGTAATCAAGGAAGCCGTCTGTGCAAGTGACAGTCGTGTGTTCGCACCGAGCGCTTTTAAGAGGGTCTCCTCCGTCACACCGTTCTTCGGCGGCATCGTGTCCACACTATGAAGAAGCGATGCCTCACCGAGTGCAGCCCGCACCGCCGCGACAAACAGCGTCGGACGAAAATAGCGCGTCGCACCATCGTAAGGCTGTCCAAAATGTGTTAACGTCGGCACATCGATCGGCTGAACCGCTTCCGGTCCATAAAACGCGTCAAGATAACCTTTCACCTCTTGGTACGTTTCACGGTTCATCCGCTGTCCGATGAGCGCTGCACCTTTAAGCGCAGGACTGACGGCATCACTCAGGATCGCCTTGCACATCTCGCGGGTTTCGGTGTAACTGAGATGTTTTGCCCGTAAAATCTTCTCCAACGCATTTACGACAACCGCCTCTGTCGGATTCGCCGGGACATAACCGCGTTTCGGCTCCATGAGATATAAGATTTCCGGCGACAGTTGCTCTGTTAATGCCGAACGGTATTTCTGAAACGCTGCTTTTTCTGCCGGACTCCACTGTGTCTGTTTTGGGAAATAGGCACGGAGTGTCATTGCCGCGAAAAACGCACCCATCTGCGCTGCCGATGCCGCTTCCGATGCTGGCAACTCCCCTGTCGCAGATTTTAGGAGTGTTTCAAGAATCGGCTCCGGTTGCGGAAAATCCGAGGGCTTCACACCCAAAGGGCGCGTCTGATGTGGACCCGTGCAAACTCGCGCTTGCGCTTCAAGCACATCAGCATTCGGACCCGGATATGCCGGTGTGTATGAAAGAGAATCAAAATCTGCCATTTTTACAATGTCCTCCGAAAATAGTTTTAATTACAGGACTTACGCAATTTTGACTGCAGCCTGTTCTGTTAGATGAGATTTCTCGGTAAACATAGCGTTCTGGTGTCACAAACTGGGAAGTTTGTGGTACAAAAGAGCATCATGCGTAAGTCCTAAATTATATGGTGTGGCGAGGCACGCTATAAGATACAGGTTAGTTCTATTATACCGCCTTTGACGGATTAAAACAAATTTGCCACAGTGTGTAAAGTTTTTGACACTACAAAAAAGACTTGACACTCGCGCAAAAATACAGTATAATTATACTATACTAAAAATAAGTCGGACTTTAGGTTTATCACGGACGCAGCGCCGAATATGCTATTAAAAATATCAACCACATATTCTCCAGCAACAGACCTCGGGTATCTGTTACATAAGCATCCTGAACGCATGCAATCCTTTGGACTCCCCTTCGGTCAAGCACACGTCTTTTACCCAGAAGCACGTGTTGAGAACTGCACGGCAGCCTTACTGCTTGATGTTGATCCAATCGGGCTTGTCCGCCGTCCTCACGGTCAATTTGCGGAAAATTTTGCACTTGCACAGTACGTTAGTGACCGTCCTTACGTCGCCTCCTCATTCTTGAGCGTCGCAATCGCACGGGTATTTAGCAGCGCGTTGTCAGGCAAGTGTAAAGACCGTCCGCAACTTGCAGAGACCGTGATCCCTTTAAAGGCAGAATTATCTATCTTACCCTGTCGCGGCGGAGAGAAATTGCTGAGACGACTTTTTGAACCGCTCGGTTATACAGTAACAGCAGAACAACACAGCTTAGACCCACACTTCCCAGATTGGGGACAGAGCCGTTATTGGACAGTAACACTTGAAAACACTTGTCGCTTGAGCGAACTCCTCACGCATCTTTACGTTTTGATGCCTGTACTTGACGATGAAAAGCACTACTGGGTCGGCGAGGCGGAGATCGAAAAACTCTTAAAGCATGGTAACGATTGGCTCGCTGAGCATCCAGAACAAGAATCTATTGCCCGCCGCTACCTGAAACATCAACGACGACTTACGCGTGAAGCACTCGCCCAATTGCGCGAAGAAGATATTCAAGAGACTGACGAAGCAACGCAAGCACAAGAAGAGACAGAGGTTGAAGGACAGATCGGGCTTAACCAACTCCGTTTGGCTGCGGTCACCGAAGCACTCAAACAATCTGGTGCAAAACGCGTTCTTGATTTAGGGTGCGGCGAAGGAAAGCTGCTCCGTAAATTATTACCTGAAAAGCAGTTTGAAGAGATCGTCGGAATGGATGTTTCACATCGCGCGCTGAGAATCGCACAAGAACGACTCCACTACGATCGGTTACCGGAGAAGGAGAAAAAACGGCTCCACCTATTCCAAGGATCGCTCGGATATCAAGATAAACGCTTGGCTGGATACGATGCAGCTGCAGTTATAGAAGTCATCGAACACCTCGATTTGCCACGACTCGCAACTTTTGAGCGAGTTCTTTTCGAGTTTGCTTGCCCCCGATTGATTGTAGTGACAACACCAAACATAGAATACAACGTGAAATTTGAAAACCTGCAGGCTGGGAACTTTCGGCATAAAGACCATCGTTTCGAGTGGACACGCGATGAATTTGAGTCTTGGGCAGTAGATGTTGCCAAACGCTTCGGTTATACTGTTGTGTTTCACCCAATCGGACCAGAGGACGAGAACGTTGGCCCCCCAACGCAGATGGCGGTCTTTACCCGAAAAATTGATAAATAGGACAGAGGTACGTCTTTTGCAAAGTTCACCTGACCGAACCGCAAGGAAATATGAAAAAATAAGAATCCCGGACCCTGCACTTGTACTCCTCGTTGGACCTTCCGGTTCAGGGAAGTCCACCTTTGCACATAAGCATTTTAAACCGACAGAAATCCTTTCATCCGATTTCTGTCGAGGGATCGTCTCAGATGATGAGACCGACCAGTCGGCAACGAATGATGCTTTTGAGGTGCTACATTTCATCGCTGCAAAACGCCTCGCTGCCGGGAAATTGACGGTCATTGATGCCACAAACGTCCAAGTTGAAGCGCGGAAGCCTTTGCTCGCCCTGGCGCGCGAATACCACTACTTAACCGTTGCCATTGTATTCAACATGCCAGCGAAACTCTGTCAGGAAAGAAATGAGGCACGTCCCGATCGCAATTTCAAACCACATGTCGTCCGCCAACAGAGCCAGCAACTCCGCCGTTCACTGCGAAATCTCAGACGCGAAGGTTTTCGCAACTTCCTCTATGTGATGTCCACAACAGAAGATGTGGAAGCTGTTCAAGTAGAACGACAGCCATTGTGGGTCAATCGAACGGATGAGCACGGACCCTTTGACATCATCGGTGATATTCACGGATGTTTTGATGAACTTGTTGAACTGTTAAAAGAACTCGGTTATGAAATCTCAACACAACCAGACGGTGAAACCGTTGTCGAACCGCCCCAAGGCAGGAAAGCAATTTTCGTCGGAGATTATGTTGATCGGGGGCCAAAGGTCCCCGAAGTCTTACGTTTGGTCATGCGGATGCAAAAGACGGGCGCAGCTATCTGTGTCCCGGGAAACCATGATACAAAACTGGTTCGCGCACTTCGAGGCAGAAATGTGAATCCGACACACGGGCTGGCGGAATCGCTCTCGCAATTGGAAAAAGAATCAACCGAATTCAAGACGGAAATCGCTGAATTCCTTGAAGACTTGGTGAGCCACTACGTCCTTGATGACGGAAAGTTAGTCGTCGCACATGCCGGCATGAAGGCAGAATTACAAGGCAGAGCATCCGGCCGCGTCCGAGAATTCGCACTCTATGGAGAAACGACCGGGGAAACCGATGAATTCGGCTTACCGATTCGGGTCAATTGGGCTGACGAGTATCGCGGCACTGCGACGGTCGTTTATGGACATACCCCTGTCACGCAACCACACTGGGTCAACCGAACAATCAACATTGATACGGGGTGTGTTTTCGGGGGAGAACTGACTGCCTTACGCTATCCTGAAAAAGAACTCGTGTCTGTTCCGGCACATCAGACCTATTATCAGCCTGCCAAACCGCTGCTGAGTGAACCCAACGAACTATCTCCTATCAAAACGCAGCCATCTGATGATATTCTAAATATTGATGATGTACTCGGAAAACGCGTTATCAGCACCCGGTTACATCATAATGTGACGATCCGTGAAGAGAACACAATAACCGCATTGGAAGTGATGAGCCGTTTCGCTGTAAACCCGAAATGGCTTATATACCTCCCCCCGACAATGTCGCCAACCGAAACGACAAACAGATCGGGTTTGCTTGAACATCCAACAGAGGCGTTCACTTATTATCGCAAACAGGGTGTATCCAAAGTCGTTTGGGAAGAAAAGCACATGGGGTCACGAGCGGTCCTTATCGTTTGCCGAGATCCAGAAACAGCGAAAAAGCGATTTGGTGTTGCCGACGACACGATCGGCATCTGTTACACACGGACCGGCAGACGTTTCTTTGAGGATACCACAATTGAAACCGAACTCCTGAAACGGGTCAAAGAAGCAATAGACAACGTTAATTATTGGGAGACACTCAATACAGATTGGCTCTGTCTCGACTGTGAGCTAATGCCTTGGTCGGTTAAGGCACAGGAATTGTTACGGCAGCAATATGCACCCGTAGGTGTATCGGCGCGTGTCGCTCTGAGAGAAGCCGTTACGTCTCTGGAGACCGCAGCCGAACGGGGCATCAACGTAAACTCTATGTTGAATGATTATCGTCACCGTGCAGAGGCAGTGACCGAATACGTCAAGGCTTATCAACAATACTGTTGGCAGGTCCAATCCATTACAGATTTGAAACTCGCGCCTTTTCACCTACTCGCAACGGAAGGGACGGTATATTTCGATAAAGACCATCTCTGGCACATGGAAACGCTTAGCAAACTCTGTCAAAATTCTGAAGACAACCTGTTGTTCGCAACTTCCTACGGCAGAGTTGATGTAACTGACGACGCAAGCCAAACTGAAGCGATCCAACGATGGGAAGAACTCACCGAGCAGGGCGCTGAAGGCATGGTCATTAAACCTCTCAATTTTATCGTTCAAAGCAAGCGAGGATTGGTGCAACCCGCTGTAAAGTGCCGAGGCCGTGAATACTTGCGGATCATCTATGGACCGGAATACACCTTGCCTCGAAACTTAGAACGTCTCCGTTCCCGCGGACTCTCTCACAAACGTTCCCTTGCGCTCCGAGAATTTGCGTTGGGGGTTGAAGCACTTGAGCGTTTCATTCACCGGGAACCGTTGTCCCATGTTCATGAATGTATTTTCGGAATCCTATCACTCGAAAGCGAAGCAGTTGATCCAAGGCTCTGAAGTATTATCATTTGGAACTAAATTTTTTGATGCAAATTCCCGTAAATTTCAACAAACGGTATAAAATAGGAAATTTATTGGAACAATACCAACAATGAAAATTCGATTCATACATTACCTCTTATTTTTTCTTCTGGGTTTAACAATAGGTACAGGGTGTACAACGCCGGATACCATCAATCATCTGCCATCCGAAGAGGATTCCGAGATCGTACTTGAAGACTATCAACTCACCGAAGATGAAACATGGGAACCCGAGAAGACCTACATTGTAAATAGAACCTTAGAAATCCCGCAGAACACAACCCTCAATATTCCACCGGGGACCACGGTTAAATTCGGAAGAGACGCACGCATCACAGTTCAAGGTATCCTAAAGATTGGAACGCCTTTAGCAAAGATTGGAACGCCTTTAGCACAAGAGCAGGTAACCCAACTCGTCCATCTCACATCTGACAATGTCGGACCTACGCCCGGTGATTGGAACGGTATCTTCTTTGACCACACGCACGATTTGGAGAGTTTTATCAGAGGAGCTGTTATAGAGTATGCTACAGTCGCTCTCGACATCAAGACAACCTCACCCACTGTAGCAGAATGCACGCTCCGCCTGAACAAAACCGCTATCGCTTTGGATGGGAGTGATGCACACATCCATCACAACGATATCCTTGACAATAACATCGGGATTCGTACAATCGGACGTCAAACGCTTCCCCGAATTGAGAGGAACAGTATCACGAAAAATGAGACAGGTATCTTCTCCGAAAATGTCCAATCCATTATTCAACATAACAACCTGAATGCAAACGTCTTCGCTCTGAGGTTAAATGTAAAGTTTGACTTCGTAGTCATCAATAACTGGTGGGGAAATTCAGATGCCGTTGAGATAATGGATGCCATCATAGATGGCGGCGATCCCGGGTTGATTACTAAACAGATAGGCAAAGTCCTGTATGAACCGTTTGCGGATGCCGAGATCGCTGATGCCGGTTTTCCATATCCGACACTCCTCACGGAATTGCTAAAATAACCTAACTTGCTACCTATGTGATTTTAGACGTACAAACACCGTTTTTCAGTGAAAAGTGGTCATTTTTGCGAAAAACATGGCATGTTTCCTACGATTTTCAGCACGAAGATGCACAGGCTAACAGCCTATGCTACAAAGAGGCAACTTGTGTTAAAATAATAACGTTTCTGGATCCTATGCTCTACCGGAAAATTTAATTGATGCGTAATCTTTATAAAAATATCGTGGCAACCCTAATCTGTTTATCAGGCATACACGTTCTCATTCGGGAATTCCTCTGCCGAAATCGAGTCGCCATCCTCATGTATCACGATCCGGAGGCTACGGTCTTTGCCAAACACCTCAATTATCTCTCACGCCATTGGACGGTTATTTCACTTGAAACCTTGGTCTCCGCAATGTATCAGAAAGATTTTTCACGGATTCCACCGAAAAGCGTTATCATCACGATTGACGACGGGCACGCCGACAATATCGCACTCTTGCCACTTTTTAAGCAGTATCATATTCAGCCGACACTCTTTGTTTGTACCCAGATTATTGGGACAGATCGGCATTTTTGGTTCAAGATAGCAGAACAGTCCAAATCAGAAAGAGAAAAACTCAAGCGGCTCCCAAATGCAGACCGTTTAGCACACTTGAAGCAGACGACTGACTTTGAACCAGAAAAGATTTATCCAGATAGACACGCACTGAATATAGTGGAAATAAAAGAGATGGCAGAGAACGTTGACTTTCAACCGCATACCCAGTTCCATCCGATTCTGACGCACTGTACAGAAACGGAATGTAGGCAAGAGATTATCGGAAGCAAAACGGATTTGGAAAGACTTTTGGGCATTGAATGTTCCCATTTTAGTTACCCAAACGGCGATTATACAGAACGTGAAATTGAGATCGTGAAAGCAGGGGGGTTCCGATCGGCACGTACAACCGATATAGGGTGGAACACGCTGGAGACGCCACCTTATCAACTGAAGACTGTTCCGATCGCCGATGATGCTGGACTCACGCTTTTCCGAGCACAACTCACAACAATACCGCAGCGCGTTAATAAATGGTTGAGATCTTTATTGAAAAAATAAGATTTGTAGGATTTACACAACCCAATGCTGGCAGATTTGGAACCCCGCCAATGTTTGAAAAAACCCGTAAGTCATAAAAATATCTACACGCACCGAAATGCTGACTGCTTGACAATTGACGTAAGGTGTGTTAGAATATCCGCATATTGAATGCAGTTTTCCCACAGTTTTTGCAGGATTTTCGCAAAACTCATATATTTGGTAGGAAGGAGGTTTAGATGGTTTTTCTAACAGGCAACAAGGGTTACATCGGAGGACACTTGCATCAGGCATACCCTTCGGCAAAAACACTTGATGAAAGCAGATGTTTTCAACGGTGGGAAGAATTATTCTACGAAATACGCAATTCAAAACAACAACCAACAACAATTATTCATTGCGGCGCAATCGCTGACGCGTTCTATCAAGACCCTGATATCTTTAAATGGAATTACGAGGCAACAAAACAAATCGCGGATATGGCGCGCCAAGAAAAGGGTTTTCTGATTTTTATCTCCTCTTGCACAGCGATCTCTCCAAAATCGTTATACGGATGGTCAAAACGAATCGCCGAAGACTACATCCGAGCAAACAATGAAAAATATTGTATCCTGAGACTCTACAACGTATACGGTGATGAAGACAAGCGTCCACCTGAAAATCATTCGGTCCCCGAAAAACTCGTCCGACAGACGCTGCGGTATGTGTTCTATCCTTTTCGCCGCGACTATATACACGTCGAAGATGTCGTTCGCGCCGTCAATTATGTTAAAAATTCAAATATCACTGGTACTTTTGATGTCGGGACAGGTCAAGCCGTTGAAGTAAAAGAATTGGCAAAGTTAACTGATGGCGGCTTCTACACTGAAACGACAGCTGCCGCAATTTTGGGTGAAAACCAGCCGCCTCTCGAACTCCAGGCGCGACCAGAGTATATGATTCCCGGTTTTAAAACCGTGCACGATGTGTTTTCTCAGTTTGGCAAAGCCTAAATCGTCAAACCAAGTAATATCACCAACCGTAACAAAATGCATACTATTCTGAAAGTCTCACAAAACTATTATGTCCGCGGCGGTTCTGACCGGTACTTTTTCGAGCTCGCCGAACTCTTAAAAAACCACGGACATCAAGTCATCCCATTTGCAGCGACAAGTCCTGAGAACGAACCGTCTGAATGGGAACACTATTTTCCACGCAGCGCAGATTTTGAGCAACCCAGAGTAGGCGATCTATTTAACTTCTTATATTCACGGGATGCTGTTAAATCAATTCAAAAGTTGCTAAATGACGCAGAAATTGACCTCGCCCATTTCCACATCTACTACGGGAAACTTACTGCCTCAATCCTCGGCGTGATCAAAGACGCAGGTATCCCCCTCATTCAGACGCTACACGATTTTAAGTTGACATGTCCAGTTCATAGTCATACCTCAAACAATCAAATTTGTGAAGCGTGTGCAGGTAAACACTTTTGGCGGGCGCTCCCCAAACGATGCAATAGAGGTTCATTCGCACGCACTGCCCTCAACGTTACCGAATCTTATGTCTCGCGGCTGCTCGGTTCACACGACAAGTTTGACCATTTCATTTCCGTATGCCACTTCAACCGGAAAAAGATGATACAATATGGGATCCCTGAAAATAAAATATCAACAGTCCACAACTTTGTTGATGTCTCCAATATCACACCGAGTTTCAAGGCAGGGGACTATCTACTCTATTTTGGGCGGTTGTACCGTGCCAAAGGAATTTTTACGTTGATAGATGCAGCACTGCCACTCAAGCATGTGCCCCTCTATATTGTTGGAGAGGGTGAGGCAGTACCTGAACTCCAGCGTGTGCTTGAAGAAAATGAATGTGACCATATTCACTTGCTCGGTTTTAAGCAAGGCAACGAACTCCAGGAACTCATCCAGAATAGCATTTGTATGGTTTTGCCATCCGAATTGTATGAAAACTGTCCGATGTCTATTTTAGAGTCTTATGCTTACGGCAAACCAGCGATTGGTGCAGATATCGGTGGGATTCCTGAACTCATTGAAGATGGCGTTGATGGGTTGCTCTTTCCAGCAGGCGAACGAGAGGCATTGCAGGAACGTCTATTATGGATGTTTGAACATAAGGATGAGGCAGTAGAGATGGGGCGCGCGGGCCGCTATAAGGTGGAAACCGAGTTTAATGCAGACGTTCACTATGAAAGAATTATGAACATCTATCAACAATTTTTGTAAAGCGGCATCTTGCCTGTTTTACTTGACGAAAAATGATCGGTTTGTTACAATTGTACGAAATGTTTCCATAGTTTTCAAAAATGGTTGAAGGCAGCACCAACGTCCTTACCCAAGGCAGAGATATTTCTCACCGGATATGGAGAAGATCATGCACACCCTTGACGACTTTGAATTCAAGCAAAGAAAATATATGCCTGTCTTTCCAAAAGCAAGCGGCAAACCAACCATTTTTATCGCAGGATACCCTTGTGAGGACGATAAACCTATGCCAGCTACCGAATTTCATGGGATGCAGACACATACTTTATGTGACCAATTCTTACGATATTTTCAGATCCATGAAAATATTCACGTCGGCATGGACAATTTTATTTATTACCGTGAAGGGGATCTCAGAAAGGTGGTAGCCCCTGATGTGTATGTCGTGTTAGGGGCTGCGAGACTTCCACTGCGCCGGAGTTTTTATACATGGGCAGAGGGTGCTGTACCTACAACAGTTTTTGAATTTCTCTCGGATGCCACAGAGTCTGAGGATCGACATGAAAAAATTCAAATCTATCTCGGTGATATGGGTTCTCAAGAGTACTTCATCCATCAACCTGAAATGGAGAAGCCTGCCGAGTTTCGAGGGTGGCAGCGAAGTCCTTCGGGTGATATCCTTGAGATGGCACCGGATGCACAAGGTGGTTTGTTCAGCGAGGCATTAAATCTGTGGTTCCGGTGGGAGGATCAACTTGATACCCATGTGCGGCTTTTGCGTCCGTATCTTCCGGATGGCACCCCGATTACGACTTCAATGGAAGAGGAGCGACTTCGGATACAGGAGCAGCAACTTCGCGTGCAAGCGGAAGCAGTCGCAGAAGCCGCAGAAGCACGCGCTGCCGAGGAAACCCAACGCCGCCGCGAAATAGAAGCTGAATTAGAACGTCTCCGTTCACAACTCGCTTTAGAGTCTAACCAATAGAAAGCCGACCCTTTTGTTAGTTTTCTAATTTACTATTCAACAATTCTTTAAAACAAGGAGCATTAACTATGCTAAAATCCCAAATACTTTTGGTTACTATTTTGATGAGTTGCCTTACTTTTCTGTCTTGCGACCGGGTACAACAAATGGCAGGACCCATGGCACCCGGTGAAGATACCATGGATCCCACTGACATGACGGATCCCACTGATATGACGACAGGACCCTCCGTCGTTATAAACGAGTTGATGGCAGATAACGACAATACCATCGCTGACCCGCAAGGAGACTACGACGACTGGCTTGAGCTGTACAACCGTACCGATAGTGCTGTACTGCTCACCGGAATGTATCTTTCCGACAAAGAAGATAATCCTACCAAGTGGGCATTTCCCGAAAACACCCAGATTCCAGCAAATGGATACTTGGTTGTGTGGTTAGATGAGGATCATGATGACGAAGAGGCTACAGAAGGATTACATGCCAACTTCAAATTATCTAAAGGCGGGGAAGTTGCCTTGTTCGTGGATACCGATGCAAACGGCAATCAAGTGTTGGATAGCATTACGTTTGGGGAGCAAGAGACGGATGTTGCTTTTGGGCGCTTGCCCGATGGCACCGGTGATTTCCAAGTTGTACAGGCAACCCCTGGGGCAGCAAATATGGCAAATTAGAATCCGGATAACTATCTGAAACTGCTTCAGCGAAGTTTGAGTTCCTGAAGTAATCCATTGGGTTTGTCAAGTAGAATTCGGAACATTGGAAGGTAGCAAATAGGTACATTTGTTCCGCCTTCCTTTCTTTTCCTATTGTTCATTTGAAGGAGTATAAATTTTTTGAAAATTTTCATATCTGCTGAATTAACGCGAGCACAATTCTTAAGCCAGACCTCAAGAATTGTGAGCGTTCTCATCCTAATTCTTATCACATGCGCTTTGTTTTTAACACTACACCAGACAGCAACCGCACAGACCGTCTACATCCCTGACTCTCGTCTTCGCGCTGCACTTGAATTAGCATTAGGTAAACAAGCTGGGGCTGACATTACTCAGACAGAGATGGCAAGTTTAGAGTCGCTTGACGCATTTGATTCTGGAATTCGTAGTATAAAAGGTATTGAATATGCTATCAATCTGACGCAACTGCATCTTGGACGTAACCGAATAGCAGATGTGTCTCCGCTCGAGAATTTGACAAACCTGATCTATCTCGATCTTCACCGTAATCAAAAGATATCGGATATATCGCCGCTCAAAAATTTGACAAAATTGATATGGCTCTCTCTTAGAGGTAACCCAAGTTGCCACTTGTAAATCCATGGGATTTCCTATATAGTGTTTTTATCGAAAAAACAAAAGGAGAACCCCATGGATCTAACTATTGTAGCACTTTACACGATTTGTGACGACCTTTTAATCGCAATCGGACAC
>JAJDTJ010000126.1 GCA_022827225.1 Candidatus Poribacteria bacterium
AAATCCGATAGAATATCTCCTAAGCAGAGAAGGAGGTCCATTTTTTACGTTCCTTTCAAAACTTTTGTCTGTTTATGAAAGGATACCTCTTTTTCTGCTTTAAAACACCTTAATTCTTAAAATTGTCCAAACTTTAGTATAATTTAAAGATACGATTTTGAGGCAGAAAGGGTGCATAAAGGAAAAAAGAAGCACCCGAAATTCTCAATAACTTCGCACATCACCTGCAAAGGCTTACGCTAATCCGGTGCCTTTGTTGTTCACTGACACAGTCTGCCAGAGAAGCGCAAGCCTTGAAATATAAACGGAATAGAATAATCCAAAAGAGCCTATCACCTTGTGCTATGGAAACGGACAGGGCAACCTCTCGCTTCTATTCTAATTTGGTTGCGGAGGCGGCGTAGGTTCTTCGGGGTGTTCTAAAGCCTCTTGTGCGCGCGCAATTTGTTTCCTCGCGTGCTCAAGTTGCTTCCTAACATGCTCAAGCTGTTGTGAATCCAACACTTTATGCTCAAGTTGAGTCATAGCATGCTCAATTGATTCCTTACTGCGTTTAAGGGCAAGTTTAACTTGCACTCTACTCCGTTGAATTTGCGCTTTAGAACGTTCTATTTGTTCTTTACTATGCTCAATCTGTGCTTTGGCATGTTCAATCTGTTTTGCAGATTCTTGGATCTTAGTGTGATCGTTTACCAATTTCTTGATGTAAGCGGCTTTATAAGTTTCCCAATCATCTGTTGGTGGAATACCGCGATACCCTGCCTCATACAAATCTGGATTGTCTTCCAAGAGTGCCAAAAGGTAACGCTTTGATAGCAAGGATGCATACTCGTCGGAGTTATCTATGGTGACGCCTTTATCCAAAAGCAGCTGAAGCCACTCCGCCCGTGGATACCTGGCATCTATCTCATCGATTGTGAGGTCGCTGCTATAAGTCGTAGTTTTTGGCCGTTCCAGTATCTCCCCGTTGCGAATCACCAGACTGCCATCGGATATAATCACTTTGGTCTCTGGCAGTCTCTTTGACAGTGCCTTATTGTAATCCTCATCTAACGCTTTCATCAATTCCTGCGCGTTTTGAGGACCGGTATACCTTTTATAACTGGCTGGCGCTGAGGTGAATTCAATGGATTCACTTTTTATGTGTGTCTTCGACGATCCAGTTTCGGAACTTTGTGTATATGCATAGGTGCCTCCCCACAAAAGGATGGCGAGTCCTAAAACTGCAAAAAATGGAAGTCTGAACAGCGTGTCTATGCGGTGAAAAGTGCGTTTCATTTTATTTCTCCTTCAGAGGTGTTATGTTGCCTCGTGCTTGAAGTTTAACCTTTGACAACATGCGTCTATATTCTCAAGACGCGTTTTAAATGTTCCAGTAATTCGGTTATCATTAACATACTGAGTCGGACCCGGCATCAAATATCGGAGCGGAAGAATTTCAGAAATGCCACGGTTGTCAACACTACCGCAAAGAAACAGAGCAGCAGGACATCTATCACCGATTGACTGAATATCTCTGCTAAGGTTGTTGTCGCTAATCGTGGCGGTTGTGTAATTTTGACATTATCTTCTGGGCGGTGCACGCTATGAGAAATATGATCTGAAATTTTAGTAAAGAAATCTGTATGGAGCATCTCATAATAGCGATCACCTGTTTGAAAGTAGTTCCTTCTTTCTGCTTTTCCGGTCTGTGTTAAGTTAGTCGCGAGGTAGATGAGGGAAGATGTCGGTGTAATTCTGGAAAGCATTTCACCCATCTGCTCTTGTCGTTCTGTTTCACGTTTATAATCTCGATCCAGTTTGTTAGCACGGTTCTGGAATTTTGAGCGATATTCTGCTTCCAAGGGTTTCATGCGCTCCTCAATTTTTTTTGAGGTTTCTGGCCCTATAATGATCCTTCCATCCTTATCTGGGGGTACCTCCATCATGAATTTCATCTTTTGATCTTTGAGTTCGGCATCGAAATTATCTCGCATAGCGGTCTTTTCCATATAGACGCTCTGCGAAGTTCGTGTTGGAGAAATGATCTTCGCTGTGAGAAAACCGATGCGTGGCGTAATTAGTACGGCGAACACCCAGACAGTAAAGGCGACAATAAGAGCCGTTTTGGAATTGTCTAAGTAGGTAGAAATCACTGTTCCGATTGCGAAGAACACAGCTATGTAGAGGAGCGAAATAGCAGCCAAACTGAGCACGCGCGGAAAAATATCGGGTTCGCCCAAGGGGAACCCTTGCCAAACAAGCACGAGTAAGCCGAATAGAAAAGACACCAAGAACGGGACCACGAACACAAAGTATCCACCAATCAATTTGCTCCAAAGGAAGAGATCGCGTGGCAGCGAGTTTGCTAAGTTAATCCGAAGGGTGCCTGCCTCTCTTTCTCCGGCAACGGCATCAAATGTGAACAGTAGAGCAAGGAGACTAAAGACAGTACCTACCACAAATAGAAAGTCGAGATGTCCTAAAAGTTGGGAGAGAGGCGCTGAGAATGCAGATGGTGGTCCCTGTGTGATTCCATTGCGTGTCATTCCAAGGTAGCTCGGGAGTGAGTCCTCCAATCCTTTTGCGAAGACACTTAAAGGTGTCGGTTTGAGAAAAAGTTTGGAAACTTCAACTTCCGGTTGCGGTGGCATCTTGGGGTTTACTGTGGTCTCTTCAATATTGGCGAGTTTAACGGCTTCTTGGTAATCCACTAAGTTTTGGCGATAATTTCGGTAATTGGTAGAAAGGGTCAGTGGGACAAGAAGAATGCACATCAGAAGGAGCGCGACAAACCGGACGCTCAGAATATGATGCATAATCTCTTTTTGAATCATAGTCATTAACATGCCAAACTCCATTTTATTATTTTTTCCTAGTTAACCGTTTAATCTTTAATTCTATACGGGTGTTCTTTCAATCCCTATCCAGAGATCAGGTGTTTGTGTAACCAATTTTCGTTGAGTGGTATGTTACACCCTTTTATAATTAATGATCCGATTTGGGATCAAAAAGGGTGCATAAAGCGAGAAATCTCGGTTTTATTGAGATTTTAAGTGATAAGGAGATAAAAGATGGGTGATTCTTTGAGAAAAAGATATCGGGAGAAAAAGATACGGGATTTTAAGAGCGGAAAGAAACGAGCTCTGCAAACAAACTGGCACCTGATGAGCGTTCTTTTAGGACTCACCCGGTGCCAATTGCCTAACGAGTTTCATTTTTCAATTTCTAATTTTCAGGTTCAGGACGTGTGAGTATCCATGTTTGGAATGCATTTATATTGGGAAAAAATGAACGCATCAGTGCAAACTCATCGGGCGATGCGACAGCACACCGCAGTAATCCTTCCTGTTCACCGTGTGTTTCTAACCGTTCACGCCAAACATCTTGAAAAACATTATTGTCCTCCGTCATAAACATAGATGACAGCCCAATCTGTAGGATTTTGGAGGACAAGTCCTCTGGGTTATTCTCCATAAGGGGTTCTATCAGGTGTGTCTGCTGGAGTTTGTTGAGTTCTGTCAAGTTATCACGCGGGTTTAGCACTGTTGTTCCCCACTCTCGGACAACGAAATAGTAATTCTGCCAAATCTGTAATTCTTCATCGCTTTTATCTGTGCCGAGAACGGCTTCAATTCTGGAAAGGGCAACGGCTTTCATGTCTTCTGTCGGCATTGTGTCAACATAAGCCGAGAAGTCCGCGTAGTCCTGTCCGACTTGCGTTTTTAGATAGGATAGATAGGGTTCACTTGACAAGACGGCTTCTAAATCGCTTGGACCTTGAGGTGTCTCCATCTCCTGTGAAACTCTAAGCAGTTGTGATAGAAGTTTTTCTTGTTCTTCGTCCAACGGTTCGCGGGCGGCTGCTCTTAATTCGCGTTTATGTTCTGCGTGCTGGGTGCTGATCTGATCCATCTCCGCCATCATTCGACCGAACCACGGCACCACAAAGGCGACACCGACAACAAGCAACACAACGCCGACACCGATAAGAATCAGAAATATAGGCTTTTTCACTTGGAACGCTCCTCTTAAGTCTTAAGTTGGGACTATGTTCTTATCGTAGCACCTTTTGAATCCGATTGCAACCTTTTAAGTCAACATCGTGTTCCTGTCAAAATTCGTAGATGAACCCAAAGGAAAAAGTGAAACCAAATTGCGGGATTTCCAGGTATTCATTGAGATCAAAGCCGAGTAGTTCCTCCAGGTCCTCCAGGTCCTCCTCGCCCTCCTCAGGTTCCAACGCTTCAAGCTCCGCCTCCAGCTCTTCAAGCTCCGCCTCCAGTCTATCGGCTAATCCACCCGCCAAACGGAACCTGATCGTATTTTTCCTCCTATAGGCATTCCAGATTTCAGTATACGCTGTTACCGGGAGTCCCCAGTACTTTCTTTTTCTGCTAAAACGGAGATCCAAGCGGTGATACGCCGGAAACTCTGTCGGAAAAATCGCACCTGCAACGTCAGAAATGAGGGGATGCATACCTATCGTCACAGGATCCTGGACCATGATGAGAGCGTTTAACGGAACTGCGGTGGTACCACTGGAATATTGCCACTTCGCGCCGATCTCCGTTTTCGTGGTTGGGTTGTAATTGGCAACGATGCTAACAACATGTGTGTTATCAAACACAAACGGTTTATAGACATCGTCTGGTGTTTCACGCCGTTCAAGGTGAGTGTAGGCGTAAGATAGCCACCCGAAGAACTTCTCGCTAACACGGTGTCTTAGAAATATCTCTGCACCACCGACAAACCCTGTGCCTTGATTTAGGTACGCCGTCGTCGTAGCGGCATCCGAGTCGGAAAAGAGTGCGTCAAGATTGACAGACCGCGTGACTAATCTTTGCATGTTTTTGTAATAAAGTGCGAACTTGAGTTCCGTTTGCGGCGAGAGTTCATGCTCCAATTCCACGACGTAATGCTCGGTTAGACTCGATTTTAGGTCTCGGGTGCCCTCCACCTTTAGTACCTGATATGCCAACGGACTCTGTTCATATCTGCCGTAGGCGAATCGGAGTGTGGAGGTCGATGGTAGTTTGAGGCTGAGACTCCCGCGCGGCTGAACGGAAAGCTCTTCTGTCAGATTCAGGTAATCCAACCGCACCCCCAGCGCGATAGACAGAAACGATAGCGGATCGTAGCGTGTTTGTAGATACCCCTCCGCACGCCGAAACGTGTAATTGAATTCGTCAAGTTTCTGCATCCATGCCGGTGGTTCCTCGCTTTCAAAATCTATCCTTTCTGGGGCAGAGGTACGTGTATGGCTTTTCGCTGGACTCACAGCAAGCAGGAATCCCGGCTCCAATTGAAGTGTCGGTGTTAGCTTATAGGATACATCTTCGCGAAGCGTATACATCGGGGTCTTCACTTTGATATCGTAGATGAACCCTTCATTCTCAGGTTGGTCTTCTTGGTGTGAGGTACCGAAATGGATGTTGAGAAAACTGTGGGAACGCGTCAATGAGAGATGAGACGTGAGTCTGTCTGTGAGAATAGAACGGAGATGGATACCTTCTGCCTCAAACCCGTTTTTGAAATAGAAGGCAAAATCAGTATTAGAAAAGTCGAAGTCATCTGTCGCCCCTAAACCGTTGAGTGTCAAGTGATGCTTTGGCGTAAGTTGGTATGCAAATTTGAGTTGATAGTCCGACCAGTTCGGGAGGGTCCAATCAAAGAATAGCCCTAAGAGGAGATCAAGGGTGGTGAAACGTCCAGAGATGGCGGCGTACCCTTTGTCTCCGATTTTGGCTTCAAGGAATCCAGTGGGCGATAAGATGTTTAGATCGATTGCCCCTGCCCACTGTTTTTTCAAGCGTTCGCGGGAACGGATGTCAATCACTGATTGTGAATCTAACCCAAATTCCGCACCGTACCCGCCGGCATAAATCCGGATGTCCTCAATACTATTGGCGTTAATCGTTGAAAAGAGGCCACCATAGTGAAACGGATAGCCGAGCGGCGTTCTGTCGAGATAGATAAGCGTCTCCCCAGGTGCACTCCCCCGAATATAGAGGATACCGAAGAGATCGTTAGGGATACCGATGCTCGGTAGCGTCGTGAGTCCCTTAAGTGCGTCGCGCCCAGCGCCCGGAATCCGAATCAACTCACTGCCTCGAATATCCTTGCGACTAATCGTCGGGGGTAGACGTTGTCCTTTCACAACAACTGTTTCGAGTCGAACCGCTGCACCGAGATATACCTTTACTTCCGCAATATCGCCTGCGGTCACCTGAATTTTTGTAACTGTCGGTGTCTCGAACCTTGCGTGGGTAATTGACAAAGTATAGACACCCGGTGTGATACCTATAAACTGGAAATTTCCGGATGCATCTGTTTTTGCAGATATATCAATTTCGACCAGACGTACCGCTGCCTCGGTGAGTGGTTGCCTCGTTATTTGGCTATAAACATACCCGTCAATATCTCCACTATCGGTAATGTTGACAAACGGCACCTCTGCACCCGGATAAAACCTCCCGCGAAGCACCTCACCGGCGCGTATCTCAATCGGAATTTCTATAGGCGTATCATGTGTCGGGTGGGAGATGGAGAGTGTGTATTTTCCGACAGGAATTTCAGTAAAACGCAATGTTCCATCTTCACCGGTTTTTTTAGATTGATCGGTCTCAACAATACGCACCTCTGCTCCAACCAACGGTATATCAGTGTCGGGCTGGTAGACGGTGGCTTCTATATCACCTGTGCGCGGAAAAATCCGCTGCCAGATGCTTCTTTGTGTTTTTGACCTATCATTTTCTTTCGGGCTGCCCGTTTCGGCGAAAACAGAGGATGGCATCATGAGTGCTACAAACAGAATTAGATATAAGCGAAGTTTCATGAGCGGGATCAACTTCCATTTTCTCCTTCAGATTCCTTTTCTGTTTCTAAGGGTCCCTGAATCCATTTTTCAAATGCTGCTGTGTCCTGAAAAAATGAACGCACGAGGGCGAATTCAGCAGGCGTTGTAATTGCTGACCGCAGCAACCCTTCTGATGAACCGTACTTTTTTAGATGCACCTGCCACACATCGTGAAAAACCTCAGTGTGCATCAGTCCTTCAAGATTCGTGACCGTGGCTATCTGTGTTAATTCTGACATGTGAGCAAACAACTCTGTTGCCGGATAGACCGCCATCAACGGTTGCATCAGGTGTTTGGTTTGGAATTGGATAAGCATATTCGGTTCAGCAAGAATATCCGGTTCCTTCACCGACAGTGAACGCAATTTGAAGTAGTAGTCTGTGCTAAGAGAGAGTGCCTCCGCTTTTGTTTTCGGTGGTAACATTTTCTTTAAAGAGAACAGCATCTCGGTTTTCTGTTTCGGTGTCGGTATCGCCGCAACATAAGCCGGAAAATCTTTGTATTCTTTTCCAACTTCCGTTTTCAGGTAAGCCAAGTACGGCGCGCTGGATAATATCTCGTCCAGCGTGCCGGTCTGCTGAAGGAGTTGGCGCAGCAATTTTTCTTGCGCCTCGGTCAACGGTTTCCTGACCAATTCCTCCAGTGTCTTTTTGCGCTTTTTGTGTTGGACCATTGTATCTTCGACGCCTTTCAGCATTTCACTGATGACTTCGTTTTCGGTCCCCGCTTCAGAGCCATTTTCTTCTGCCGCTACAAGGACATCATTGAAGGAGATGAAGAGAAAGATGAACAATAAAAGCAGAACGGCGTGTTTCATAGTGGTGATATTCGTCCCTTGTTTCACGGTTGGACCTCCGGTGGTAAAGGTTGCGGACGGATTGCGCCTGGATTGGACTTTGATTGTGGTCCCTCTGTCGCTTGTTTGGAAAGCCAGGCTTCTATTTCAGTCGGTGAATTAAAACGTTCCAAAAGATAGTTTGCTGCTTCTTTATCGCTTTCAAGGAGCTGCAAGATCCCGACATCTGTCCCGTGTTGAGATAAGATGTCTCTGATAGAATTTATTCGCTCTGCCGACATCGGTGGTGGCGGTTCCGTTTGGGAGTTCTCTGTCGCGACTACGCTGTTTTCGTCTGAACGGGTAGGCGACACTTCAGTTGATTCCGTAGTTGATTCCGTAGCGGATGTTGTGGTTTCGGGTTTTGGCGTTGGTGTTATTGGAGCTTCCGTTTCAACTTCCGTAAGCGCAGGTAAAAATGTGGACATGTCTTCTGGGACTGTATACTCGATGTTCTCTAATTCACCTGCGACCAGAACCTGATCTGTCATCCATTTCATCTGTTGACCTATCTCACCTTTAAAGTTGGCAAGTGCCCAATACTGGAAATCCAGTTCCTTGGTGAGCCCCATCGTAACAGCAGCCATTACCTTGTGAAAGTCGCCGGGTGTGTCGGCAACTATTTTATGAATTCGTTCCGCCATCTCCACTTCATAATCCGCAGGTTCGCCTTCGGGAAAATGCTCTCGGAAAGCCTTTTGTGAAATTTCTGCCAAATCAATCTTGGGACCGTCTTCACCGGCAAAAATGTTCATGAGTTCTTGGATATTGAAATCAGGAAATTCACCTTCTTCTAAACCTTCCATCTTTTCCTGCATGTACTTCATACCGGCCTCCATTCTGGCTGTGAACTCTGGACCCATAGCCTCCTTAATGCGGTCGGGGTCTTTTGAACGTAGTGCCTCTTTGAGTTTGTCCATATCTACGTCTGACCCAAATGTTTCGGAGAGCTCCGCTTCGAGTTTCTCCACATCTATGTCTGACCCAAATTCTCGGTAGAATGCATCAGTTTCGGTCAGGGGGTTTGCCCCACTGTTTTCGGACATATCGGTTGATTCGACACTTTCTTGAACCGACTCTGTTTTAGTGGGTACATCGGTTTTTGGACGTGATATGCGTAAAAATGCCACGCCAATGAGCGAGACAAAGCAAAGTCCTATGATAATCAAAAACAGACGATTTTTCATGAGGGATCTCCTGTGTTTGCAGCGTTATACTATTGGTAACCCAAGTTGCCACTTGTAAATCCATGGGATTTCCTATATAGTGTTTTTATCGAAAAAACAAAAGGAGAACCCCATGGATCTAACTATTGTAGCACTTTACACGATTTGTGACGACCTTTTAATCGCAATCGGACAC
>JAJDTJ010000095.1 GCA_022827225.1 Candidatus Poribacteria bacterium
ATATGAAATATTATAGAGCAAAGCAAGCTTCAGAGATACTTGGTTACAGTGTCAACCACCTCCGTGAGCTTGAAAAACAAGGAAAGATTGCCTGCATCCGAACTGCGGGCGGGCACAGGAGATATGATGTCGAGTCGTTCATCAAAACGAAATCCCAATCAGACGCTTTTGCTACCGTATGTTACTGTCGAGTCTCCTCTACAAAACAAAAAGACGACCTTGAAAGGCAAGTCAACCTCATGCGAAGCATCTATCCCGACGCTGAAATTATCCGCGATATTGGAAGCGGTTTTAACGAAAAAAGACGAGGCTATAGAACCTTATTGGACAGACTTCTCGCGGGAGATAAGCTCCAGCTTGTTATTGCCCATCGGGATCGACTCTGTCGATTCGGCATCGGGACAATACAATACTTGGTGGAACAAAACGGTGGCGAACTCGTGGTTCTCGACGAATCTGTTCACAGTCCCACCGAAGAACTTACCGCTGATTTGCTCTCAATCCTCGATGTCTTCAGCTGCCGAATGCCCGGACTCCGTAGATACCGTGATGCTATCTCGGAAGATACCTCTCTTACTGACGCGTGATCAGAAAAAGACACTTCGTTTCTGGGCGGCGGGTAAGAGAGCGGCGTATAACGCGGCACTGAAGTTTTTTCAACGCCAGAAAGGAAAGATGCCTTATTGGACAGGTGTCAAGTCGAAAATCATTCGCCAACTCCCGAATTGCTACAAGGATGTGCCTTATCAGATAAAAGGTGATGCTGTCCGTGAGGCGTGGCAAGCCGTCAAGAATGCGAAGATTAAAGGAAAACAGACCGGTGAACGTCAACACCTTCGCTTTCAGAGCCGACGGATGCCAACACAATCGCTGTTCATACCTTCTGCTGCTATTCACGAAAACGGCATATATCCGCGCATTCTTGGTAACCTTGAATATGCCGAAGAACTTCCAGCGAACTTCTATAAGAAGCGTGAAAAAGGTGAGCCTAAACCTATAAATGAGATTCAAGACTCACGCTTGCTTTCTGAAGACGGCACTTGGTATTTATGCGTCACATACAAAGAACCGAAAGACACGCCCAAAACGGGGGCAATGCGGGTTGTTGCCTTAGATCCGGGTGTGCGTGATTTTCTGACTTATTTTTCAGAGACCGGTTTCGGTTGGCTTGGCAATCAAGCGATCAACCGTATCCAGCGTCTCTGTGTTCACCTTGACCGTTTGCTTTCTTGTATTGCGACCTGCACCGTCAGACGAAAAAAGCGAACGATGCGCCGTGCTGCGAATCAGATCCGCAAGCGTATAAGGTGTCTCGTCAAGGAACTACACTGCAAACTGGTGCATTTTCTCGTCTCAAACTTCGATGTGATTCTTCTTCCAACTTTCGATACCTCGCAGATGACCCAGCGCGGAAGTCGACGTATCCGAAAGAAATCTGTCCGCCAAATGTTGACGCTATCCCATTACAAGTTCAAAAAACGCTTGCTTAAGAAAGCAGAGCGATGTGGAAAGCATGTCATGATTGTCAACGAGGCTTACACCTCAAAGACAGTCTCTTGGACAGGCGAAACGAAGGATAAACTTGGCGGTTCTAAAATCATCACCGCCGGAGATGGTTCGTCCATGCATCGTGATTTGAACGGCGCGCGTGGTATCCTTGTTAAATTTTTAACATGGATTCACGCTTTGCTTGATGAAGCCTGCTACGTATAAGGCGTAGTTGCAAGACCGTAGCCCCGAAACGATAGGCAGTGGACCTATCGCAACAGTCCAAAATCTGTTTCTACAGATAGGTTCGGAAATCTACAGGTTTAATTCATCGGTGGCATTTTGATGAAAGTTTTTGTCGATCTGGCGACGTGGATTGAGTACGTCGGATTTTTGGCACTTATAGTTTTCTTGGTGTTTTTCTGCATCCGAACGCGGTCAAAGGGGTTGATCGTCCTTGCAACAGCCATGGGTGTTAGGGTTCTCAGCTGGCTTGTCCGTGCGGTTTACAACTATATATGGCCATGGAAGCCGGGGATGGATGTAAGAGACATGAGTTTGTGGCACAAGTTAAAGCTCAGCATGGTGACGGTTGGTATAGAAATCGTGTTATTCTACGGTTTATGTCTACTCGGTGCGTTTCTGGTATACAAAGAATGGTGGAACGGAAAGTTCAACAGAGAGATCGAGAAATGAAAGGGATCCATACAATGCCAAAATATCGGAGTGCGATCATCGGCTGCGGCAGTAGAGCCTACGCGCATGCAAATGCTTATCAACAAGTTTCGCAAGGCGAATTGGTTGCGTGCGCGAACCGATCAAATGTCGCCCGACGCGAAAAATTTGCTGAGACCTTCCAGATTACCGGCTACACAGATGCCGAGGAGATGCTCCGTAAAGAGAAGCCTGATTTGGTTCATCTCGTTACAATGCCGGATCAATGGCGTGAACTCATGCCGATGGTCTCAGAACTTGGTGTACCGGCGTGCCTCGTCGAAAAACCGATCGCTTGTGGTGTTGAGGACTGGCATTTGCTGTGTGAATTGGAAGCACAAACCGCTACAAAATTTGGTGTTGGGAAACAATACCGATGGCACCCCGGACTTATCAGGTGCCGAGAGGTCGTGCAGCGCGGGGAATTAGGAAAAATTTATCTTTTAGATTTCTCTTGTGGTATGAACCTCTCTGCCCAAGGCACACATATTATCGATTGGGCGATGTCCCTGAATAGTGATGCTCCGATCGTCCGCGTCTTCGGCACCGCAAGCGGTTCTAGATCGCTTGATAGTACCTATCCTGCGCCTGACACATCATCGTGCCAAGTCCTGTTTGAAAATGGTGTCTACGGAGTCTGGAATACTGGGTTTACGTCTCCACGAGTAATAGACGACGACGCTATCCATAAACACTGTCGTGTTGCCGCATACTGCGAAAGTGGTCATGTTATCTTTGAGGAATTCAGTGGTTGGGAAATCTTTTCCAATGGAAAAATGGAAAAACGTCGAACGTCTCTTGATGAGTGGCGTAAAAATAACGACCTCGCCCAAGCGCGGCTGACGGAGGCGATGTTCGACTGGCTTGAAGACGATACCCGCCCTGTCGAAACGAATCTAAAACTTGCATTACACCAGTTTAATGCGATTTTGGGTATCTATGTGAGCGCAATCTTTTACAAACCGATTGACATCCCTTTTGATCCGCCCACAGACCTTGATTTGCAACTTCGTGAGATTTTGTCACGTCCCTAATCACGTTGCGTCAAAATTTGACAAATTCGTTATTTAATGCTATACTATTAAAGATTTAATTTTTTCAGGATAGGTGCGGAATTTCAACGCTAAGGAAGTGCCATTTTGTCTGTTGCAAATACGGTCCCTTCAGAACCAGACATCCACATCGCGCCATCGGTGATGTGCGCGGATTTATGTAACTTAGAAACCGATGTTCGGGAGTTAGAAGCCGCTGGCATTAATATGCTCCATTTCGATTTGATGGACGCGCATTTCGTTCCAAATATGCCGATCGGACTTGCACTTGTTGAGCAATTGCGACCGAAAACAGATTGTGCTTTTGATATTCATCTGATGGTGGAAAACAACGATTTCTTCGTGGATGCAGTCGCAGCAGTTGGCGTTCAGCAGATAGCCGTTCATGTCGAATCCGCGACGCATCTGGACAGAACGTTGTCGCTTATTCAGGCACACGGCATTAAGGCAGGCGCAGCACTGAACCCAGCAACACCGCTTTCTGCATTGGATTATGTCCTTGACCGGCTCGATTTTGTACTCATTATGACGGTGAACCCCGGATTTGCAGGGCAAAAAGTCGTTCCAGCAACCCTCCGAAAAATCGCGGAATGTCGCGCTTTTTTGGATAGACAGGCTGTTAACCTACCTATTGAAGTTGATGGCAACGTGAGTTTTGAAAATATTCCGAGAATGGTGTCCGCAGGCGCGGATATCTTGGTCGGCGGCACGAGCAGTGTTTTCCAAAAATCCGGTTCGCGACTCGAAAACATACAACGGACGCAGAAGGCGATTGCGATTGGACTGGCAAAACGAGAAGGTGGGCAGCACTGATCCAACCCCAGCGCGGTGGAATGTCTATAGAGGAAAGCGGAATACGGCGAGGGTATCCTTTGGAAAAACCTATCTCAACGAACCGCAAGGAAAATTAAAAATTAATGGAAGCCCTTGTTCTTCACGGTGTTGCTGATTTAAGATTAGAACAGATTCCAGTCCCGCAACTTTCTGATGGCGATGTCCGCGTCCGAATCGGGTTCTGCGGGGTCTGCGGTTCCGATATTCCGAGGATTTTTGTCAAAGGCACTTATAGTTTCCCTACTGTTTGCGGACACGAATTCGCAGGGGTCGTTGACGCGTGCAGTCCTGATGTTGACGATTTTGCTCCGGGTGATCCTGTCGTTGTATTCCCGTTACTCTGGTGTGGCACCTGTTCGGCGTGTGAACAGGGTAAATATGTCCAGTGCCACGACTACGATTATCTCGGTTCACGCAGCGACGGTGCTTTTGCAGAGTATATTGTCGCGCCGAAAGAAAATTTGATCGCTGTCCCTGCTGGTGTGACGTTGGAGGAAGCAGCGATGACGGAACCCGCTGCAGTTGCACTTCACGCCGTCCGCCGAGCGAATACCACGCTTCTTGGGAAATCGGTTGCGATCTTCGGTGCTGGACCTATCGGATTGATGACAGCACAGTGGTCAAGAATAATGGGCGCGGCGACCGTGCTCCTTTTTGATATTGTTGCAGAGAAGCTGGAGCTGGCAAAGCAGCTCGGTTTTAATAAAGTCTTTAACGCGATGGTTGAGACACCGATTGAAGTGGTGAGCGCACATACGGATGGCAAGGGCGCGCATGTCTGTATTGAGGCTGCCGGTGTCCCTGCTACCTACCGCGATGCTTTCGGAAGTGTCGGACACGGTGGAAGCGTCGTTTTGCTCGGCAATCCTGATGCTGATGTCAATCTACCCGCAGCACTTATATCGCAGTTGATGCGACGTGAGGTCAACGTTCTCGGAACGTGGAATTCCGATTATAGTGCCGCAGGCAACGACGACGATTGGCGCACTGTCCTTCAAGCAATGGCTGCCGGTATGTTAATGCTTACGCCTCTAATAACACACAAAGTACCCTTAGCGGACAGTACAGACATATTACACAAAATGCGAGATAAGCGTGAGTTTTACGCAAAAGTTTTGATTCATCCGTCAGTTGTCAGTCGTCAATGAAAACGTAGCCTGAAACGTAGTGGAAGGGTTTTCGCTTGGGTATTTCTTCAGATATGCGCCGAAGAACTTCAAAGTTCAAACCCATTTGCTTTAACCGCAAGGAAAGTTAAAAATATGAAAGCGGCTATACTTGAAAGTCTTGATAATTTAAGTGTGCAAGATGTCCCCGAACCCGAAATTGATGACGATGCCGCTTTAATGCGCATTGAAGCTGTGAGTATATGTGGTTCCGATGTCCGTATCCTCCATCACGGTAACCCAAGAGTTAAGCCCCCCACCATTATTGGACATGAAAATTCTGGTGTCATCGTCAAGACCGGCAAAAACGTCACCCGCGTCAAAAAAGGCGACCGCGTGTCAATCGGTGCCGATGTTCCGTGTGGGCAGTGCCATTGGTGCAGAAATGGTCTCGGAAACAACTGCGACATCAACTACGCTATCGGTTACCAGATCCCCGGTGCTTTCGCACAATACATGAAACTGCCGCGTCTCGTTTTGGAGGAGGGACCTGTAACGCCGTTCAGTGAGACCCTCAGCTTTGATGAAGCCGCACTCGCTGAACCGCTCGCGTGTGCTATCAACGGGCTGGAGCTCGTCAATATGTCGCTCGGAAAAAGTGTCGTTATTATCGGTCTCGGACCGATAGGCTGTATGATGATAGACCTCGCACGGGTTATGGGAGCAACGCAAGTCATCGGTGTCCAACGCAGCAAACTCCGTATGGAGATCGCAAAATTCTATGAAGCAGATGCCTACATCGCTTCTGAAGAGGAAGATGTCGTTGAGAGGTGCAAAGAAGAGACAGGAGGCGAGGGACCCGATATAGTTATTACGACGTGCGGTTCTGTTGAAGCGCACGAACAGGCTGTTGAAATGGTGGCACATCGTGGGTACGTCAATCTGTTCGGTGGATTACCGAAGACGATGCGTCCAATGAGTGTTCTCTCTAATATTATTCACTATAAGGAATGTTTCGTCACAGGTTCGCACGGGTGTGTGCCGCGCCATCATGAGTTAGCAGTTCGGCTCCTTGAAAAGGGGATGGTGCGTGTGCAACCGCTCATCACACACCATTTTCCACTCATTGAGATTGACAAAGCGTTTGAAGCGATGGAGTCGAGAAAAGGAATGAAGATTATGATACATCCACATCAGGAGGTTACAGGAGGATAAAAGTAAGTAATGCAAGGTTTTTCACAATTTATTCGAGAAGTCCCCGATTTTCCGAAACCGGGTATTGTGTTTAAGGACATCACGCCTCTTTTAGCGAACCCAACCGCTTTTCATAAGGTTATTGATGAGTTCGTGCGCCACTATAAATATGAAGCGATTGATGTTATCGCTGGCCTTGAGGCACGAGGTTTCATTTTCGCAGCTGCGCTCGCTTATCGACTCGGTGCAGCTTTTGTCCCAATCCGAAAAAAAGGGAAGTTACCGGCTGAAACCCACGAAACTACTTATGATCTTGAATACGGTCACGACACGGTTGAAATTCATACAGATGCGTTTCCGAAGCACAGTCGAGTCCTGATGTGTGATGACCTCTTAGCAACTGGCGGGACGCTTGCCGCGTCTATCGAACTTGTTGAAAAATTGGAGGGGCATATTGTTGGTGTCGCTGTGTTAATTGAGATACCGGAGCTCAACGGGAGAGAGAAGATTCCGAACTACGATATTTTTTCGCTTATTAAATACTAAACGATAACACTTGCGCCTGTAGCTCAGGGGACAGAGCAGGGGCTTCCTAAGCCTCGTGTCGGGGGTTCGATTCCTCCCAGGCGCGTCTGGACTGATAACTAGTCCTCTGGCAGCTGAAAGATTTTTTTCAGAGGAAAAAATCGGACGGACGACTGACAATTATTAAAAAATGTCTTAGGAGTAATTTGGATGTACAGATTCAATATCTGGAAAATAGTTTTAATCATCGGGGTTTTGGTGTTTTCTATCTTGTACCTTATCCCGACCCCGGATAGCCTCTACAATCCGCTATATGGGAACCTACCACTTTGGATGCAGGAAGATCTCCCGCCTTTTGAAGTTACCGAGGATAACGAGTTAAAGGTGAACCTTGCAGAGGTCGAATACCGAGAAGGAATTAGTTTCCAGGATACGACCCGTGAATTAGAAAATGTCTTCGGGGTCCACTTAGGAAAACTTGATTTCGAGCCGGGGGTAGATTATGAGTTCGATACGACTGAAGCCCGCGAATTTTACGTCCGGCTCATCTCAGAAAAGGCGCGTCAGAACCCACAAGCGACACTCGACAACCTGCACCTATACGGGAGTCTCCCAAAATTTGTCCGACGGCTGATACCGGATACACGGTTGAAGTTGGGGTTGGACCTCAAAGGGGGTGTCCACTTGGTCCTTGAAGTCGATTTGGAAGCCTCTAAAGCAGCACTTTTCAAAGAACACGCGCTCTCAATTCCGGATCAACTTCGCACAGAAGATGTTTTGTGCCGTGAAGTTAAACAGGTGGATGGCCAAGACGCTCTCAACGTTTTCGTCGGTATCCCCTCCCGACTCCGATCCGATGCAGATCAAAAGACGCAGTATTTTGAGAAAGCACAGCGTATCCTCAACGAAATCGAGTTTTTTGAAGATGCTAGGCAGCTCAGCAACGAAACCGAAACACAGTCTGTATATCAGTTGAGGCTCACCCAGAGCGGCATTCAACAGTATAGCGAACAGGCGATTGAACAGGTCCTTATCGTCCTACGGAATCGCGTTGATGCGTTTGGTGTTTCGGAACCCTCCATCCGTCGAGAAGCGAATCAGCCGAGAATTATCGTAGAGTTACCGGGTGCTGAAGACTCCTCAAAACCGCTACAGATCGTCCGAGAAATGGGCAGACTCGAATTCAAACTCGTCAAGAAATCGCCTGCGGGCGGAAATTTCTGGAGTGGTTCTGCGGATACACCACCGCCTGACAGTATCCCGGAAGATAGCGAAATCCGCGAACACCGGGAAACTGGAAACTGGTATGTCTTGGAAAGTCCGGTACTCTTAACCGGCGACCGGATTACCGAGGCCTTTCCGACAACAGGGAGAACGAGTTTTGATATTGTTGTTTCATTAAGTTTTGATGGACCTGGTAGGCGTAAATTCGCACAAATTACAGGTGACCATATCGGTGAACACTTGGCGATCCTCCTTGACGGCAGGGTCCAATCTGCACCTGTCATCCAGGACCAGATTGTCGGGAATGCGGTCATTCAGGGAAACTTTACTTATGAGGAGGCGAGTTACCTGTCTAACATTTTAAAGGCTGGAGCATTTCCAGTCGGTGTACAGATCGCCGAAGAGCGTACCGTTGGGCCCACCCTCGGAGCAGAATCTATTAATAACGGCGTTTGGGCCGCGCTTATCGGTTTAGGGACCGTACTCGTTTTCATGATAATCTACTATCGCCTATCCGGGTTAATTGCTATTGTTGCTCTTATCTTTAATATGATGATTATCCTTGGTGCATTGGCGGGGTTCGGGGCAGCGTTGACGCTTCCAGGTATCGCTGGACTTGTCCTCACGATCGGAATGGCTGTTGATGCGAATGTGCTAATCTTTGAGCGAATTCGTGAGGAATTACGAACCGGTAAAGATGTCTGGGCGGCTGTCACAAGCGGCTATCAGCGCGCATTTATAACGATTTTAGATGCCAACCTCACAACGTTCTTTACTGCACTTGTCTTGTATCATTTTGGTACAGGTCCGATTAAAGGGTTCGCGATAACGCTCGGTATCGGTATCCTCGCGAGTATGTTCACCGCGATTGTTGTCACACGCGAGATATACGGTTTAACTATTGGGAACCGAGATGTGGAAACACTGAGCATCTAATGGCTGTCAGCCATCAGTCTTCGGCAGTTGGTCGTCAGATAGGGAGCATAATTTCATCAGAAAATTCTTTGCTGATGGCTTCCGAAAGCCGAAAGTTGTTCTTGCTGATAGTTGGTAGCTAATGATCTATATTACTTGTAAAGGAGCAGTTGTCAGAAGAAGGGTTGTCAGTTATCAGTTACAAGAGGTTTTGGATAGTTCCAAAGTCCGTCCTGAAAACTGAAAAATTTTTCGCAGAAAAGTCGTACTGACGACCGACAACTATTAAAAAATTGGAACTACTTAGAAATACAAACTTCGATTTTATCAGTAAATACCGCACCGGTTTTATACTTTCAGCCGTGCTTATCGTTATCGGTTTGGTTTTCCTCGGAATCCATCAGGGACCGAATTTCGGAATCGACTTCCGTGGCGGCGTTAAAATTCAAGCGAAGTTCAACAGAGCCGTCACAGAGGCTGAATTACAAGCCAAACTCACTGAAATCGGATATGAACAGGCAAAAATCCAGATAGATGAAGGCAAAAACGAGGCATCTATCTCTATGGGATTCCGTCCAGAATTTCAGGATCAGTTGATTGACATCCCTGTTATAGCGGATCCTGGCGATGCAACCGCTACAACGCTTCAAGTCAGTAAAACGGCTCCAAAAGCACACCTATTGGGCATTGGTGAAACCATCCAGCTCGTTGACGGCACCTCGCAACAACGCAATGAGATTGTTGGCTTGAAAGACAGTGTCGAAGGTGACGCAATTGAATTGACGTTCGCGAACGCATTCGGCGTCGACTTGAGTGAGAACGCTACTGTCCAAATCCAAGCAAGTGTCGGTAGAATCCTCACAGACGCGCTCTTAGAAGGCGGAAATGATTGGCAAGCACTTGTCGGTGGTGTTAATGTCTCTGAAGTCGGACCGAGTGTCGGAAGTGATCTCAAATGGGCTGCGCTCTGGTCTGTGATCTGGTCAATCGTCATCTTGCTGGTCTATATCTCTTGGCGATTTGAATTCCGCTTTGCTATTGGTGCAATAGCGGCACTCGTCCACGATGTGCTGATTACCTTGGGGGTCTTTGCCGTTCTGTCGAAAGAGATTAACCTACCGACAGTGGCAGCGTTCCTTACGATTATCGGG
The DNA here is from genome assembly GCA_022827225.1 of Candidatus Poribacteria bacterium. Lineage (GTDB taxonomy): Bacteria > Poribacteria > WGA-4E > WGA-4E > WGA-3G > WGA-3G. Next base: position 10,204 of record JAJDTJ010000095.1, read on the forward strand.
TATTCGCTCAACGATACAATCGTCGTGTTTGACCGTATTCGTGAGAACTCGCAAACCTTACGCGGTACCGACTACATAACGGTGATTAACCGAAGCATCAACCAGTCCCTGAGCCGAACTGTTATTACGTCTTTGACAACGCTGTTTGTTGTGTTGGTTATATTTTTCCTCTCCAGTGCAGGTGAAGAGATTAACACCTTCGCCTTAGCACTTATCGTCGGTGTGATGGTGGGGACGTATTCTTCAGTCTTCGTCGCGAGTCCGATTCTGTATCTCTGGAATCGCGGACAGCAACCCGCGTCATAGCAAGAATGGCTATCAACAGTCAGCGAATTAGCCATCAGCCATTAGCCGTCAGCCGTCAGCAAAGAGGGGTTAGTTTAATCAAAAACCTCTTATTGCTGATAGCCGAAAGCCGATAGCCATCTTGCTGACAGCCGATAACCGGCAGCCATTTATATGAAAATATTAATCCTAAGTCCTTACACAACCGGTCAGAAACAGAAACCTGATAACCCGCTCCGTCGTGAGGACTGCACATCACCTGAACGTCTTGAGGCGCGACTGAAGGAACTCTGTGGTTACAATGCGGAGGGTTGGTATCGCGAAAGTCGAGACTACAGCGCACCTGCTGGAGAGATGTTCACCGGTCCCTTGAATGCACAATTACGGGAAGGGTTAAAACAGATTCGGGGACACAGTCAGTATGGTGAAACAACGCTTGATCTCTATTTTCCGTGGTATTTTTGTCGCGTTGATGGGAAAAAGGGTCCGGTTAACGAGACTGACATTATTGTTCCTTTTGATACCGCACCGCTTCACGAACTTGAAGTCTTAGAATACGGTGAGAGCGGGGTCCCTGAGCAGATGGCAGGTCTGATTGACAGTTACGATCTCGCCTTTTCGCTATTACGGCAAGACGATATTCAATCCTTGCAGCGCGTTTTTGAGGTGGAACGTCCGACGACACTAATTTTCTTACTTGCGAAAAGTCACAAGCATGTCGTCAATGAAGACTTACCGAATCTCCACGTTGTTGAAACTGGAAGCGATTTACAGAAAAGCCTTCGCACCACCAATTGGGCGATGAAGGGGGTTGTGTTAAGAAGGTTGTGTGAAGCAGCATGCCGGGACGGTTTTCAAGTATTTGCGCAAGTCAAGCAGAATCCCCAAAAGTTAATTGAAATCGCACGTAATCAATAGCAATTTACAATGAATTTTCCAACACTCGTTACCAGCGATAGTTCGCGCCGTATTATCGGTGAATCTGCACCGATGCAGGCGGTTTTGCGTCAAGTCGCCCAAGTCGCGCCGACGAAAGCGACTGTCCTCATTACCGGTGAAACAGGTGTTGGAAAAGATGTCATCGCACAGGCGATCCACGAAAGCAGCCCTCGTAAAGATAAACCCTTTAAAGCCGTCAACTGCGGGACGTTTTACCAAGAACTCCTTCAAAGCGAGCTCTTCGGACATGAAAAGGGTGCCTTCACCGGTGCAACGAACCAACGGCGCGGCGTATTTGAACAGGCAAACGGGGGTACACTCTTCTTGGATGAAGTTGGCGAAATGTCGCCGGAAGTGCAAGTGAAATTTCTTCGCGTTTTAGAGACACAAGAATTCACGCGGCTCGGTGGCGAGCGAAATATCAAAGTTGATGTCCGAATCATCGCCGCTACAAATGTTGATCTTGCAGCGTCCGTTCAGCAGAAAAAGTTTCGGCAAGATCTCTATTACCGTCTCAATCTCTTCCGTATCCAGATTCCGCCGCTGCGCGACCGCCGCGAGGATATCCCGCTCTTCGTCTCCGCATTCATCTCCGAATTAAGTGCAGAACACGATAAGCATATTACCAGTATAGCGCCGGACGCTCTCAATTATCTCCAGAACGCTGACTGGCGTGGCAACGTCCGTGAGCTCAAAAATGCTATTGAAACCGCGATTATCTTAGCCACCACGGATGAGCTTCAACTTAAAGACTTCCCGATGGGATCCGAACATGAGCAGATGCCTCTGGTGCCGGTACAATCCACCGGTACGCAGCTTGCACCTACACAAATTGTTGATATAACCAGGGGTGAGTCGGATCTTCCTGATGTACCCGGAGGATCTTTACAGATTGTCGGCACGCCTGATAGGACAATCGCAACAGAGAATATAGCTATTTACAAGACTATTCTCGGACTTATTTTGTCTGCAATCCGCCTATTAGAACCCGCCGCGACCGCTGACAACGATGTACCGTTCCTAATTCCAGATGAAGATACCAGTTGGATGCAAATTAGCGACACAGATGATGCCGCGGCTGTCCTGAAAAAAGCGTTGGAGGTGCTTTCAACGATTGCCAAGACGCTTGAAAATCGCCAAGATAGGGTTGTGCCGATCGGTCCGCCGTTTGAAAGGCAAGGCGATTCGCAGGGGCAGGACGACTACGGATTCCCAGTACAGGATGACGAGGAGACTATCGGCAGAGTCGGTATGACAATGGCAGAAATTGAACGCGCAGCCATCCAAAAGACCCTCGCCGAATCAGGTGGCAATAAAACAGAAGCGGCGAAGATTCTTGACATCGGCGTGCGGACGCTACATCGTAAGTTGGACGTTTATAAACAGGAAGACGATAACAATTCAGGTGATCAAGAATAGTCGCGGATGTTTTATGGAAAAGCAATTTTCCGTAATAACATTTGAGAGTATTTTAACTTGAGGTCTTAGGTTTTTTTGTAGTAATACGTGAAGGGAAATTTGGAGATCCATCACTGAGTCGCAATCGTTAAAAGTGAACACCTAAGCAAATGGCGAAAAAAGAGAATGGGAACGCGAGAGAAATCATAAACCAGTGGATTGCAAATCGCAATATGGATTGTAGCACTTATGATTCCACCATACGTGCTATGGATAGACCAGAAGTCATCATTACAATCCACCTTGTTTAACGTAAGTGCTTTACTTCCACTGTTTTTATTATTTGCGACGCTTTTAATTGAAATAGGAGGTTATACAGTGCGCGGATTTATTTTAGCTAAAGAGGCACTGAGAGAACGAAAAGAGAGAATCCGTGAGGAAAAAATAGCTGCGGCTATGTCACCACTTGCGTGGCGGGTCGCAACGCGCTTTATGGATGAGTATGAAAGTGAGCTTGGAGACAAATCAGAGTCCGATCTATTAGAAATGGTAAAGGCGTTTGGGGAAAATAAAGCCCTTGACATTGCAGCAGATTTTGCTGACAAAGATATTTTGGAATTTATCAATAGTGTTGATCATGCAAAACGTGCTAATCGAATTGCGGTAAACATATCTGACCTGATGGTTAATGATGACTTCGCAAATTATGTTATATCTTTAGTGAAAGAAAACCAAGATGTGCATATTGCGTGAAAACGCTGAAATTCACGTCCCGCGTGGAGATGTGAAAATCCGCGTCCTACAACTAAAAGGAGCAAATTACAATGAAATATAACATCATAGCAACGATTATGATAATTGGCGTTATAGTGGGTTGTGAGCCAACCCCTAAGGCACAGTGGGACTTTTGGGTAGAAGATAAGGAAAAACGTGGTTATAAAGTTCTAAGTGTTACAGAATCGGAACAATGGATAAAAGATATTGGTTCGGCAATATCAATGCCTGAGAAATTGTCTTTTTTGGAACAAGATTCAGTATTACCAAAAGCCTTTCCGCAACACGACAATATTGTTACAGTCGATCATAATAATAAGTATAGAGTTATAGGAAAAAAAATTCTTACTCTGTATGAGGTAAAGAAGTATCTTTGGGATTTTGCAGCAAAAAGTGATGAGCACTTTGTTGGTTTAGAAATTCTAGGTGTTACAGAATCCGACCAATGGATAGAAGATAACCGTTCAAAAATATCAATGGATAAGCTTAAGGAGTTACGTTTTCTGGAACCATATTTAATAACGATGCCGCAACAAGTAATCTTTATTACAGTCGATTATAATGACAAATATAGAGTTAAAGTTATGAAGAAAAGCGGGACTTCTCTCCCTGGATCTCCCTCTGGAAAATCTATCTTGAAGATTGGTGATACCTACCACACAAATTTTATTATATCCCATCGCCGGAATGGAGTAAAAGAACTTTACGTAGATAAAAATGGAGTCAAAACGCATACTGTTGTTTTTGAAGCGGGCGGAATAGTCAGTGGAACAGACAAAGAAGCTGCTAAATTTACTTATACCTCTGAAGGAGGGGCTACGATTTATTTGGGAGTCAATAATATTGTCATGGAAATTGAAGGGGCAGTTTATATAACAAAAGAGAAATTTTAATCCAACTGCCCCAGAATAGTAGATGAATAAACACTATTTGGGAGACAATCTTGAAATCACCAACGGAGACATTAAACCTTTAGCAAGTCGAATGCCCACACTAAATTATAAGGCATACCTCCAAAGCCCCTGATCTTTGTATGTGCTCATATTCTGTCACTGATTCCAATCCGACGGAATCTGTGGACTATATCCAGTTAGAGAACAACGTAAACGCACTAAGGTAAAATTCTAAAATGCTTGGATAACCTTCGCTATCAATCGCTGTTTGAATTCGGATGCCTTCGGGTCGCCGAGGATGATGAAAAAGTCGGTCCTAGCATATCCAGAGCGGCGCAGTGCGAAATAGATATTGATTCCCTCAACTTGCCAGATTAACCGGCTGCCGAGACTTAAAGCCGGACTGAAATCATAGGCGAGGGTTAGAATCTGTTGGTAGCGTCTTTCAAAATGCCATTGGATGCTGGAGGAGAGTCCTGCGGTAAAGTCATGAACATGGAGATTCAGATCTCCGCTAATGCGGTGAATTCGCTTATCTGCCTGTTCACCGCCTGTGTAGCCGATACTAACGTTGTTGAATTGATCCGAAGTGCGCGCACTTAATCTGATGTTGAAGACGCTATCAGTGAATTCTTGGAATTGTCCGCCAAACCAGTTTATAGAAAGTCCATAATCACTATGTGTTGAGAAATTTGAAAAGACAGAGAAATCTCGCCGAAATACCTCACCGTCATAAGTGTTTGAAGCTATTACA
>JAJDTJ010000057.1 GCA_022827225.1 Candidatus Poribacteria bacterium
ATAATCAATAATTCCTTTGTCTTTATAACTGAGTGCCTCATCATAGAGTTTGGTAAAGATGAGTTTGAAGACTTCTTCAAAGACATCTACGCCTGCATTGGCGAGTACCTCATCCTCTAATTCCAAAATAATGTCTTTTAAGGATTTCCGTTCTGTGGCGAGTTTGTCCTTAAGTATGAGGTCCTTAAGGGTAAAACGTTCGTTGAGGATATCCGCTAAAGTCTGATCAGCGTTCGGGATATCGGTAATATCTTCAAAGTAGTTTGGGTCTCTGCGGTGGTAGTGCGAAATCTGTTGTCCATTTGTCCATACAGCAATGGGTGCACCAGTGGCGTTGCAGTAGGAACGGAGTTGTGCCTTGCCATCTTGGAGTTTCGGCTTTTTGACTTCAACGATAATGTAAGGGGTATCGGCTCTGTCCTTGTCAAGGATAACGATGTCAGCGCGTTTCTTCTCTCTACCAAAGTTGACGAGATGTTCAAACCGCACACGTTCTCGGGGATAATGATACCGATTCAGAAGGCGTTCTACATACAATTGACGGATAAGCTCTTCAGGCTTTAGTTGGACTGCCTTTCCTCGAATAGGGCAGTAAGTGATGGGTGTTTTTTTCCCTTCTATCCTTTGACGTAAACTCTGAATTTCGGATGTATCGAACAGATCAAGGTGGTAATTGCTGTCCTTGAGTATCATTTGAATGATGTCGGGTTGTATCATAGTTTTCTCTGTCTACTGAAACGTGTTTGCCTCATTCCCTTATTTTTTTAAGACTAAAATCCAACCAGTTAAGTCTTGATGAGCCGCTCCCGTTCCAACGCCTCTATTCGTTGACGGAACACTTTGATTTCTTCTTTCTTTACATAACAACCTCTCTACACTTTACGAGTTATAGCACAATTGCCGAGCGTCCGCAATAGATTTTACGCAACGGAGTGCCGGAAAGCGACAGCCACCACATCCATCGTCATCGCGACGAGCCAGTGAATCGCTGCGCCATAGAGGAATGATCGCGTTTCCAACGCTAACACACCGAGCAATACACCCGCAACAATTGAACCGAGTGCCTCCGGCAGCGGCTTGGAGTAGTGCATCACCGCAAACGGGATCGTCTGGATCAAAATGCTGTAGTTCCTGAACTTCGGTTCCAATCCGAAAAGCATAAACCCACGAAAGAAGAATTCCCACGAAAACATGTAAATGCCATACGCGATTTGATACAATAAAAATGCTTGCCAACTGCCCACAACTGCCTTGCAAAGCGGGTATTTTTCCACGAAAGGCGGATACACGATAACAGCAAGGATAACCACGGGGACCATCAGAACCCACGCCGCACCTGTCACGCACCATCCCAGTTTCTGGTTTCCAAGTTGAAATCCGTGACTGTTCAGGCGTCCTGCTGTCCCAAATTTTGCAACGAGTGCTGGAACAAGGAACAACATAAATGCTGTGGTTAAAAACCAGTAATAATATGGGTGGCTCTCCGGCAATGGGAGCCTGCTGAAGTATTCTGCGAAATGACGTTTGAAAAAACTCGGTCGGCTGTAATACCTGTCCAGCGTTAACAACAATGCAGAGGCAAGCAAGATAACAGTCGCTTGTCGCTCCCAACCCCGTAGATACTTCTCTTTTAATGTTTGAATATGGATAATCATCTTGACTTCCTGTCGATTTTACGATATTATACCGTGAATGGGAAAAATTTGCAATTGATGGGCAATAGAGCAATAGATGTGGCTGGATCCAACGAAGAACTATGGAGGTATAAGATGGCGTGTCGAATGTTTGTTGCGGTTTCTATGTGTCTTGTCTTTGTGGTTTTAGCGTTTGGAGAGACTGAAGACGTGCTTGAAAAAGCTGAAGTTTTAATGGCGGACGGAAAATTTTACGAAGCACTTTTCGCTTTGGAACCACTGCTAACGACAGATGAGAAAAGTGTTGACCAAGAAGAAGCACTCTGGCTTGCGAATGCACTTTGCAGAACATGGGTTCATAGTAACGATTTTTATGAAAGATGGGAAAAAACCAAGCAGAAGAAAAATAAACCTGAATTTATGTATTCTAATGGGTTCATGCAGTGGGATAAGGTTATTACACTAAACCAGTGGGGGGCGAGAGTTATATACGAACACTTTAACGCCAGAGCGGAGTATGCATACGGTTTTCTAAAACGGCTTGTTACGCTATATCCAGAGAGTAGCTGGCGACCCGCTGCCGAATACTATCTCATTGAAGATGGATATAATGAACGTGAATCTGTTAAAAAATCTCTCAATGCCCACTACGACTACATCAAAAAATACGCGAAAAGCGGTCTGACAGAAGTTTATATGGCTTACCTCTATATCGCACATGTCAACGATAATCTATGGCAAGCGTTGAAATCACTAGGTGAAAGCGAGCATTACATCGGTTTCACCAGCGGCAACACGCAGAAGGACAAAGCAGATGCCGAGAGACACCAAGCGGAAGCACTAAAGTATTACGCAAAGTTTATCGTGAGCGTCAGTGGGAATGAATATAAGGGCATATTTTCACATCAGTATCGGGAAACTCTCGAAAGATATGAAAATCTCAAACAGGACAAAGAGTGGAACAATTGGTTGATTATTCTGGATTAGCAAAATTGTAATTTTAAAGAAGAAACTCCGATATGCTAAATCTTGAGCAGATCAATCGCATTTTGATCATCAGACTCGCACCGCTCGGCGAAACGGTTTTAACAACACCCGTCATCCGTGCTTTAAGGCACCATTTTCGGGAGGCATATATTGCTTATATGGTAGCACCGACACGAGAGGATTTAGTATCCGCAAATCCGCATCTGAACGAAGTGCTGACCTATCAGATGTCCGTGCCGAAACTTATCTACCAAATCGCGCGGCGAAAATTTCAGATGGCGGTTATATTACAACCGACGTTCCGCTTGGTGCTTCACACATTTCTCTCTCGAATCCCGCTTCGCGTCGGGTTTGAAACGAATACCGGAGGGGAGAGGTTGCTGAGTGTCGCAGTACCAAATAATACGCAACAGCATGAGACACAACGCTATCTTGATGTTGTTCGGGCATTGGGTGTTGAGAGTACAGACGATGAACCGGAGGTGTTTGTCAATAGTGAAGGTAAAACGTGGATAGATAATCTTTTAAAAAATCAGAAACTTGATGATGGTAAACCTGTTATCGGCATTAATCCGGGAGCCGCTACCGTCTATCGGCGTTGGGATGCAGCGAATTTTGCCGTTCTCGGGGACCTACTTCACGAGGCATACCGCGCACACATTGTCATCACAACCGGCCCGCGCGAAGGAGAATTGGCAGATCAAGTTGCACAGCAGATGTCGCATTCGCCTGTTATTATTGATCAGGTGACCCCGATGCAACTTGCGGCACTTTTACAACGGTGTAATTTCTATATCAGTAACGATACGGGTCCTATGCACCTCAGCACCGCCGTCAAAACACCGACGGTTGCCTTGTTCGGTGCGTCAAACCTCATTCAGTGGGCACCGCCGTGGGAAAAACATGCCGTTATTGCGCCTAAAGAATGTACATTGATGAAAACGCTATCATCTAAAGAGTGGGATGCACACTCGGATCGCGCTCGTGAAAATTTTGCTGCAATTACCCCAGATACAGTTATGATAGCAGTGGAGAAACTTATAAAATGAACGCTGAACATAAGCAAACAAGCCGATTAGATACACAACGCATTCATAAATGTCTAACCGATATCCGTTCCAGAATGTATCGGCAAACATTCTTACAGACAACCGCAGCGGCGCTTTTTTTTGGATTTGTCCTACTTGCAATTCTGTTCATTCTGAACCGATTGATTCTCCTACCGTTACAGATGTCAGCCATCAGTTCAACTGTCATACTCGTAGCGATAGGGATAGGTATCTACCTCAGCCGCAAACAACGCAAGGATTTGTCATTTGTCGCGCGTTTCGTTGACCAAAAAATGGATCTCAAAGAGCGTCTCGGTACCGCTTCCGAGTTGATGCGGATGACACCCGAAAACGAATTCGCGCAACGCCAGATCCAGGATGCCGCAGAGACTGTAATCACCTTGGACATCACAGAAATAAGTCCATATCGTGTTCCAAAGTTCCTGAAACTGTTTCCAATTCCACTTTTATTTATAGGTCTCTCTTTTACTGTCCCGCCTTTCTATGAAGTGCCGGAGCCACTCAACCGCCAACAGCAGGAAATAGTGGATAGAACCGTTCACGAACTTACTGAGAGACCCGTAAAAAACTCGGACCTGCAGAAGCAAATCAACGACACCGTCCAGAGGTTAAAAACTGCAACCAATTTTGATACAGCACAGAAACATCTCAGCGATTTAAAGAAAGCGGTCCGCCAGCAACAATCCGAGCAAGCTGCCGCTATCGCCAAAGCTACAGAAGCGAGTCAAAGTTTTCAAGGAATGAACGCCAACCAACTCGCTTCAGAACTTGAGCGTCTCACTGAACAGACTGAGATACCGCCAGAACTCCAAGCAGAACTTAGGGACCTCTTTGAACGGTTGGCTGAAGGTCTACCGAAGGGCGGACTCAGCGATGCGTTGAATCAGATTCAGGGTAAGGCTGTCACACCGGGGACGTTGCAGGACATCATCGATGCACTTGAGGCGGTAAATAAATCGGACGATCTGGCGCAACTGGAGGCACAACTCACGGCAAACCAGAAGGAATTAGCGTTGGCAGCAATCGAAACGCAAACACCCAGTGGCAATATTGCCGATAGCGATGGCGCACCCGGGCAAAATGCTGGCACCACTGAGGTCCAAGGCACTGCAGAAAGCACATCCAATTCCGAATCACAGCTCACGAATGCCGACACATCGGAGACCGAAGTCAACGGTGAGGGGACGACACCGCCGCTCACTGGCGAGGAGACACCGATTTTACAAGTTAATGGAAACCAGTTGACGCTTACAACAGCCGACTCTGGTGATGCACAAGGTTTTTCCGATGTCTTTACGGGTGAGGTCCGCGATGGAGCACCTGTCTATCTACCTTTCAACGATGCAGTTCTCAGTGCGTCGCGCGCGTACGCCGAGGCGATAGATAATAAACGCATCCCTATCCGGTATCAAACACAGATTAAAGCCTATTTGGAGGCGATTGCAAGGGGAAAATGAAAAAGAATATAATCAAAATCGCGATGGCTGTAGCTATTGTTATTATAGTCTATTTCGTATTGAAATTTTATGGTGTGACAGACCATATCCAACTGGAAAATGTTCCGAAGATTAAAACATGGGTAGCAAGTTTTGGTACAATAGCACCGCTGGTCTATATTGGACTCTACCTTGTATCCACTGTTTTCTTTCTACCCGGCACCCCCGTAACTGTGTTGGCAGGCTTTGTTTTCGGTCCGCTGTGGGGTGTCTTCTACGCTTCTATCGCTTCTATTATCTCCGTTTCTGCTGCTTTTCTCATTGCGCGATACGTGGCTCGCGATCTCGTTGAAAGTTGGGTCAAGGATAACGCACAATTCCGAAAAATAGACGAGCAGGTTGAAGAACAGGGCTGGCGGATCGTGATGCTTACGCGTTTAGTCCCTATTTTTCCGTTTAACCTCCAAAATTATGCCTATGGACTCACCAGCATTCGGTTCGCCACTTATGTCCTTGTCTCTGCTGTCTTTATGTTACCCGGGACGGCAGTGTTTGTCCAACTCGGTGGGGCGTTTGTCAGTGGAGAGGGTAATATCTGGAAGACGCTTCTCTATCTCGGAATCGCCGGCGTGCTACTGCTATTGCTGTCTTTGCTTCCGAAGTTCCTACGCAAATACCGAACGAAATTGTAATTTATAGCCGATTCGATTGTCGAACCAATACCGCTGCTGCAGCTAATGCCTCTTCACGCGTGCGGATTTCGCCAGCAAATTGGCGATCTTCAATTTCTTTTAATAAGTTCCCAATCTGCTTCCCTTCTTTCAAGTGGAAAGTCTGAATCAGATCGCTCCCTGTGATGAGCCTTCCCTGTTTGCGAATTGGCAGGATATATTCATAGTACGTATCAGCAATCTGCTTAAGGACTGCCGAATCAATCGTCCATGACGCGGTAGCATACAATAGCACGCCCCACCAATCCGACATATACGTTCTGAGAAAGCCTATTATCCGTTTTTGCGTCAATTGTGGCATTATCCGTGTCAGTTCGGTACTTCCTGAGATGAGATTCGCCATAAACAGCACCGTTTTTCGACTTAACCGAAGGTGTTTGCCGATACTGCTCGGATCGTCTCCAGAGAAAAAACTGAGCTTGATGAACGAACACCGGTCAGTTTCCGCTCCCAATTCTTCTCGGAGATAATCATTAATCTTGTTTCGATAGGCATCAAATGCTGTAGGAATTGGACTTTTTTCAAAAGCCGCAAGCGAACGCCAAGCATTATCTGTCTCTCTAATAGATGGCACAACTTGTCTAAGTAACCCGACTGTCTCTAATTGTCTTAGGTACGGATATGCCTTTTTAACCTTAAAAATTTTGATCAATTCATCACGGCACCTTTCAATGGCTACATTAGACAGCAACAACCGATGCTTTACAACCAAAGCGAAAGCACTCTCGGAAATCTGAAAATTTAACTGTGCCGCGAATCTATAAATCCGTAGCAGACGCAGCGGATCCTCCTGAACCACTATTTCACTTGGGAATTGGAGCAGTCCTGCGGCTAAGTCGTTCATACCGCCACACGGATCAATGACATGAAAGGCGTTCTGCTCACGCGTTTGCTTTGTAACTGTCCACGCATTTTCAAAGGCGATTGCCATCGCGTTAATCGTGAGGTCCCGTAGCCGTAAGTCCTCGGTGAGCGATGCCGCGCGGAATTGTGTGAAATCCATGCTGAGCCACGCTGCGTCTGAAGCACCTGACTGTTTAACAACGACGCGGGCAGTGGCTGGATTTTCTTCGAGCACGATGCAGGTCGCCCTGACGCTTGCTGTAAACGCCTTTGAAAACGCAATCGCATCCGATGCTAAAGCGAAATCGATATCCGTCGTTTGGCGTTCAAGCAATAAATCCCTGACGCTGCCGCCCACGAGATAGAGTTCCACGCCTCGTTTCTTAGCGAAATTGCCCAGTGCTTCTACAGTTGGATGGTGAAAGAGTTCTCGGAATGTATGAGATGATCGATTCATTGGTTTGCTCGTGCTTTCTGCCGTTGCGCTTTCCGTGAACGAAAAAGAATACCGTCCAGATGCAAGTGCGACCCATAACCGATGAAACTTGCAACGTAGAACGGAAGGCCGCTAAGGACAGCATCTAAAAGGTAATCCCAGTCTCGTAATGCGTAGAAATCTGACATGAGATTACCACCCGAGGTCCATTCCGGATAGTTGGTATAGATTGGGACTAAAAGGAACACACCGGGGAGCAGAATCATTGTAATCTTCGCGTGCGTCCATCCACGGTGTTTACTCATAATCGGGAGCATCGCAAATAGACCTAATAGTGCCGATTCCAGATACTTTTGGAAGAAAACAATTAACACTAAATTTAGTGTAAACAGGACACTGTAAAATATTTTTTGACTCTTGCTCTTAATATCAACATCTGGCCAGAGTCCGAACAGCACTGCGATAACAAAACAACCGATGATCTGTAGAAAATCGAACACCGGTGGAATCGTCGGATTCCACGTTTCTGGTATCGTATCATAAAAGATTGGAACAGCAATAGTAGCGATAAGCGAGATGATAAAGAAGGTGCTGTAAGCCACTAACCCACCGATCCAGTGTTCACGAAACATGCTCATGGTAGATATTATAGCATACTTTTCCAAGAAATAAAATTCCTTTTTACTATACGAATGCCTTTGACAATTTGATCATGTACCAGAGGCAGTGTAGCAGAAGCATCTTTTTAATTTGACTTATAGCAGAAGATATGATACAATTATGTCATAATCTTTAGTGGATCTGACTTATAACAACGTTTTGGCGTGACACAAAAAGGAAAAACGCGTATTATGTGAAGAGATAATTGATTGACGCCCCCTAATACGCCGTTACTTGGCAATTGATAGAAGTTGTGTTAAGCAGTCATCGCGAAATTAGATGGAGACACTTGTACCTCAGTGCCACTCCTCTCAACTGCAGAACACAACATAGAACTAACCGCGAGGGACCTCTATTATTGGGATAATTCGCGTTTTTTTATAATTTCATATAGGATTTTTACATACGTGGATATGACAACAACTGAGAAAAACGCTATTATTGAGATATTGACACCGATACTCGATATCGACGGTATCGAACTCGTGGATGTAGAAACGCATCGACAGACCTTGAGACTCCTCATCTACAAACCCGATGGGCTCTCGGTGAAAGATTGCCAAACCGTGAATTATATCGTACAACCGATTTTAGAAGTCCATGAGTTTTTCGGAGGTTATACACAGCTCGAAGTCGCCTCACCCGGAGTCGATAGACCTTTACGAACCGCCCGGGACTTTCAGCGAAATTGTGGGCGCACTGTCCACATCGAAGTTGACTCCGAATCGGAAAACGAACAAGAACATTGTGTGCAAGGTATTGTCGTAGAAGTCCAGCCTGAGACGGTTGTTTTAGAACAAACAGATGGAAAAAGCACCTCTGTTGAGATTTCACAGATTCGCACGGCACATATACACCTGCAATGGTAACAAGTAGAAGTAAAGCAGACATATCGCAGGACTATTTAAATTGGGCTTACGCAATTTTTCTATAAACGCAATGCCCTACTTATTGTTGTCGAGATTTCAATAGCCTCCAATTAACAGATGGGGTGCCTCGTCAGCATAGCGTTTGCGTAAGTCTTGTAACAGTATTTGGAAAGGAGCATGCGGTCTGATCCGGTATAGGATGTTGTTTGCAAGCCTATATAAAACGTGAAACAGAAAACCGCGAACGTTACTTATGTTAAAGGACCTCCAGAACGCTATTCGTCAGAATACAGCACAAACAGATTTACCTGAACAGGTTTTTGTTGAGGCAATAGAGGAAGCACTTCGTGCCGCAGCACGCCGAGTTTATGGTGCCGATGCCGACGTTTCTGTTGAGATTAATTTGGAAGCCAGCGATATACGCTGCTACGTCCCTAAGAGGGTCGTTAATATCATGCGTGATTTCTCCACAGAAATCCCGATTGAGCAAGCTGTACAACTTCAAGAGGATGTTGAAATCGGACAGATGCTGAACGTCGAAATCAATCCCAGCGAATTTGGACGGATTCCTGCACAGTTGGCAAAACAGATCCTCTTCCAAAAAATCAAACAGGCTGAACGCGAAAAGATTTATCAAGAGTTCGTCGGACGCGAGGGGGAGGTCATCACCGGTTATGTCCAGCGATTTGAACGTGGCGGTATTATTTTGGACCTTGAGCAGACAGAAGCCTTTTTACCACCGCGAGAGATGCCGCGCTCACACAACTACGAACGCGGTAAACGTTTGCAGTGCCTAATCTTATCGGTGAAAAATGAAGTACGTGGAGCTCCGATCATTGTATCACGAACACACCGAGATCTCGTCGCAATGTTATTTGAACAAGAGGTCCCTGAAATCTACGATGGGCAGGTCCAAATTATGGCAGTCGCACGAGATCCGGGCAATCGCGCAAAAGTCGCAGTGAGAGCCATGGAGGAAGGGATAGATGCTGTCGGGACCTGTGTAGGTGTCAAAGGGATTCGCGTCCGCGCTATCGTCAGTGAACTTGATGACGAAAAAATTGATCTCGTCGAATGGAGTGAAGACCCGAACGTTTTTATTGCGAATGCATTGGGACGTGTTGTCGTCAAAAGGGTTGAACTCGACGAGGAGAATAAAAGTGCCCGCGTCATTGTACCGGATAACCAACTCTCATTAGCCATCGGACAACGGGGACAGAACGCTCGGCTCGCCGCAAAATTAACCGGATGGAAGGTTGACATAAAAGGTGAATCCGAAGATACTGTTTCGATCAATGAACTCTTCAAATCAGAAGACCCTGAGCAAACAGCAGATAGTGCTGATGAAAACGCTCACGAAAATCAACAAGAACAACCCGCTGCCGATGCAACACAATCAACCGCTGCCGATGCAACACAATCAACAGATATTGAAGATGTAGACGGTAATAAGGCAGATACGGATGCTTTTGAAACCGAAACTGCAGAAGAGAACGCTGAACCGCTTGACGCAACCAGCGATGAAGACGACTTTGATGTTGAAGACGACTTTGATGTTGAATCTGAAAGTGGGTGAAATTGTTGAGGGATGTTATTCGGACTTGTATTGGGTGTCGGGGTAAATTTCCACAACGAATATTGATTCGATTCGTCGGTCAAAAGGACGGAACACTACAAATTGACAACGAAAAGAAGTTACACGGGCGCGGGGCTTATGTCTGCCGCGCCGAAACTTGCATCTTGTCAGCGTTTAAGTCGCTGAGACGCATCAATTCACTATTACGTACGCAACTTGCACACGCTGTTATAGAACGATTTGAAAAAAAGCTTCTTCAATGGACGAAAGAATCCGATAGCACAACAGAAAAAAGGAGGTACTCCTATGAGTAGAGCCCCAAGGCAGCGGCAAAGATCCTCTAAAGATAATCGTGAGAGAAATCACGAACAACGCACGCGGGTTTATGAATTGGCAGAACGATACGACCTAACGACCCAAGAACTTATTGCCTTCTTGAAGGACGTTGGTGTCCGTGTTAAAAATGATATGACATCGCTTGACGCAGATACGGTTGCGTTGATAGAATCTGAATTAGCAACCGAATCCGAGGCGGAAGTTGTATCTACAAATGAAACACCAGCCAAAAGTGCCGCTAACGGTTTGCAAATCGAAGAAGGCGCGACCGTTGCTGATCTCGCCGTATCACTCGACTTGCAACCATCTGCACTGATTATGCGACTCATGAAACTGAAAGTGATGGCAAATATAAACCAAAAACTTGACTATAATACCCTTGTCATGCTTGGAGAGCACTTGGGTTTTGAAGCCATAAAAGCAAAAACACTTGAGGAAGAACTGTTAGTTGAGGAAGCAGATCCGCCTGAATCTTTACGACCCCGTGCGCCAGTTGTTACAATTATGGGGCACGTTGACCACGGTAAAACTTCTCTTTTAGACGCTATTCGTCAATCAAACGTCAGTGAATCTGAAGCCGGGAATATTACACAACATATTGGGGCATATCACGTAACCTTGGAAGGTGGCAGTGTCGTTTTCTTGGATACACCCGGACACGCCGCTTTTACCGCTATGCGTGCCCGCGGTGCACAAGCAACTGATATCGTTGTGCTTATCGTTGCAGCCGACGACGGTGTGATGCCTCAAACGGTTGAAGCTATTAACCATGCAAAAGCCGCTAAAGTACCTATCGTCGTCGCGATTAACAAGATTGATGTCCCGGGCGCACGACCAGACTATATAAAACAACAATTATCGGAGCATGAACTCATTCCTGAAGAATGGGGCGGACAAACTATTTGTGTGGAAACCTCCGCTACAGAGGGAACAGGTATTGACTTCCTGCTTGAAATGCTACTTTTGGAAGCAGCACTCCTTGAACTCAAGGCGAACCCAGATAAACCTGCTCGCGGTGTTGTCATCGAAGCAGAGGTTGATAAAGAACGTGGGACCGTCGCAACCGTGTTGGTACAGTCTGGTACACTAACGGTTGGCGACTTTTTTGTCTCCGGTAGGTATTCCGGAAAAGTTCGAGCAATGATAGACGATCTTGGAAAACGGATGAAACAAGCCGGCCCCTCAACCCCTGTCGAAGTCCTCGGATTTACCGGTGTTCCTGAAGCGGGTGATAAATTCTACGTTGTTACGTCTGAAAAGGACGCGCGCGCGATAAGTGAAACACGTCTTGATCAGTACCGAACGGAGAAGCTCGGCACAAATAGCCACGTCAGTTTGGAAAACCTATATCAACAAATTCAAGAAGGTGAAATTAAAGAATTGAACGTCGTCCTTAAAGGCGATGTCCAAGGTTCCGTGCAAGCTGTCGCCTCATCCTTACTTGAATTGAGCACTGACGAAGTTAAAATTAACATTATTCACCAAGCGGTCGGCGGTATCACCGAGACTGATATTTTGCTCGCGTCTGCCTCGGATGCTATTGTTGTCGGTTTCAACGTTCACCCGACAACTGAGGCAGTACAATCTAAGGAAATGGAGGGAATTGATGTCCGTACTTACAACGTGATTTACAACCTCATTTCCTATATCCGGTCAGCTATGGAAGGCTTACTTGATCCAGAGGTTCGAGAAGTCGTCATCGGACGCGCGGAGGTTCGGGAACTGTTTAAAGTACCCCGCCTCGGTTTAGTGGCTGGTAGTTACGTCAATTGGGGACGCATCTCTTACAATCAACCGCTTCGCATTCTTCGCGACAATCGCTTGATCCATGAAGGAAAAGTCAATTCACTTCGTCGATTCAAGGAAAATGTAAACGAAGTCCAAGCAAACTATGAATGCGGTATAGGCATTGAGGAATTTGATGACCTCCAGGTTGGTGATGTTCTTGAGTGTTATGTCCACGAAGAGATCGCACGTACGCTTTCATAGCGGGTTGGGTTGGTATGATAGCCTATTGCTTCAAACGGCGCGGTTGAACACCGCCCCTACTTGCAATTAATCGACACTTAAATTTATGCACATCGGGGTTTGTAAAATCCGGCTCCGCATTCCGGACAGTCAATCGTTGAAAGCGAAACGCCGGGTCGTCAAAAGTCTTATTGCTAAACTTAAAAACCGTTTCAATATCGCTATCGCAGAGGTTGAGGCGTTGGACGCGCATCAGTTTGCAGTGTTAGCAGCGGTATCCGTTTCCAACGATAGCGCGCATCTCAATAAACTTATATCGCATGTCGTTAATTTTGTTGAGACAAATGTTGATGCTGAGTTAATGGATTATGAAACGGAATTCTTTTTTTGATAAACTAAAACTTGCAAGCCGAAACTTGCTTTTGAGGTAAAACAGATGGCAGATAGTAGAAGGCAAGATCGCGTAGCAGCCCTCATTCAACGGGAGCTCAGCGAGATCATTCAACGTTCCGTTAAGGATCCACGGGTCGCGTTTTGCACTGTCACGCAGGCAGATGTGTCCGCGGACCTGAAATACGTTGATGTCAAAGTGAGTGTTATTGGGGACGAAGCACAAAAGGAGAAAGCACTTGCGGGTCTGAAGAGTGCGGCAGGATTCCTACGCCGAGAAATCGGAAAGCGACTCACCCTCCGCTATTCGCCGGAACTCCGGTTCGATATTGATGAATCTGCCGACTATCTCTTGAGAATAGATGGCCTCCTGAAGTCCGTCAAATCAGAAGATGAGGCTTCCGATAACCAGACAGCGGACCTGACATAAATACTCTACAGATAACTGGCATGCCAAACTATAGCGCACTCCTCTCCCTATTTGATAGGTATCACAGCTTTGCACTCTCAACGCATATTAACCCTGATGGCGACGCAATCGGGTCGGAACTCGCGCTATACACCTTTCTCACGGAGATAGGAAAATCTGTGAAAGTATTTAATACAGATGCAGTACCCAAAAACTACAAATTCCTACCGTGTTGGGAAATCATTGAAGGGGTCAAAGCTGTTGATACATACCGTCCGGAGGTACTCGTCGTATTAGATGCAAGTGCACTTGAACGAATCGGAAAAACCCTGTCTAAAACTTTACTGCCGATCCACAAACTCGTTAACATTGACCATCACGCCACGGCGGAGGCGTTCGGAGATATAAACCTCATTATGCCTTCAGCATCTTCTACATCAGAAATTGTTTATAAACTTATAAAACACTATCAGGGAGCCATAGGCAAAGCGTGTGCTCTCTGTCTGTATACAGGTCTCATGTTTGATACCGGTTGTTTTCGCTATAGCAATACGACTGCTGAAACGCATCGGATTGCAGCTGAATTGATTGAGGTCGGCGAATTCGCCCCTGATGAAGTCTACCAGAACGTTTATGAACAACTCCCCGTCGCTAAACTTCGACTATTAAGTGAAGTTCTCGGTACCTTACAAGTGACCCATGACAGAAAGATCGCTTCAGTTTACGCAACACAAGAGATGTTCCGCAAAATAGGGACAAAGGCCGATGCGGTAGAAGGGATCGTGAACCAAATTCAATCAATCGCCGGTGTTGAGGTGGCGATCTGCGTATCTGAAATGACGGATCGAAGTACAAAAGTAAGCCTGAGAAGTCGAGGACATGTCGATGTTAGTAAACTTGCAGCTGAGTTTAAAGGTGGCGGACATGCCCGTGCTGCAGGCTGTCGGATCGTCGCGCCTTATCTCACAGCACTCACAACGCTTGTTCAAACTGCACAACGCTATATGGATCAAAGTTCCTCGGAATATACGGATTGACGGAAGGATTGAACTACGTGGAAAACGCCAGTAATAGGAGCGATCCACAAGTCGTTCCTACAACTTCTCGGTTGAATGATATAGCCGAATTCGAGAAAGAGACAGTTGTCACTTTTGGTGTGTTTGACGGGATTCACATTGGGCACCAAACTGTTATTGATACGCTTCTCAAGTGTGCCGTACAGCATCAGTTAATGAGTGTCTTGATCGGTTTTTATCCGCATCCGCTTGCATTCCTCGCACCTGAACGCTGCCCGCCTCTGCTAACGCCACTCTCCAAGCGCGTCGCACTCCTCCAGCAATTGGGTATTGACAAAATTATCATGCTCCGTTTTGACGCTCAGATAGCGGCGATGGCCCCCGAACATTTTGTCGAACATGTCCTGTTAAAAAAATGCCGAGCTAGACATGTCGTCGTTGGGTACGCTTGCCAGTTCGGAAAAGATCGCGCCGGCAACGCGCAAAAATTGGTAGACCTCAGCAAAATATATCCCTTTGGGGTTACCGTTGTCCCTGCAACAGAGATAGACAGGGCACCTGTCCATAGCACCCGGATCCGAGAGGCGCTGACGCGCGGCGACCTTCGATGTGGTTTGCAACTGTTAGGACGTTATTATTCTCTGATCGGTAAGATCATTCCCGGCGATGGACGTGGGCGACAGATCGGGTTCCCGACCGCTAACATAGACACAGAAAAACAAGTCTATCCCCCTAACGGCGTTTACGCCATTCAAGCAAAATTGGAAGGACAGTGGTTGGATGGGGTCGTCAACATTGGCATCCGTCCTACCTTTGACGGCACAAACGTTCAGGTAGAAAGCCACTTTTTTGATTTTGATGAAACGATCTACGGCAAATCTGTAGAAATCTTTTTGATAGAGAAAATTAGAAGCGAACGCAAGTTCCCGAATCCTGAGATCTTGATTCAACAAATACGACGCGATGTCAGTACAGCAAAGAAGATTCTCGCAGAGGTTAACCCTTTACCTGAAAAGATTGGTTAGGTATCCGTACCCCTTGAGATTTGAGTTTAATTTGAATTTGCAACCGATTTGTGGTATTATATACGTATCACAACCAAATAACGATGGGAACAACTTCCCAAACGCAGCTGAGTCGCCATTTCATATTATCGTACAGGATAGGCTTTCTGCCTCACACGGATCCGCTTATGAGATGCATTATGATAAAGTTGCGAACCTCTAAAATTATAAGAAGAAGGAGGTGAACATAATTGGCAATTGGTGCAGCAGAGAAAAAAGAATTAATCCAAAAGTACCAGATACATCAACAGGACACCGGTTCGCCGGAGGCACAAGTGGCAATTTTGACTGCGCGTATTCGACAGTTGACTGAACATTTTCGGACACACCGCAAAGATCATCATTCACGCCATGGACTCTACCGATTGGTTGGTAAACAGCGTCGCTTGTTACGGTATCTATATCAAAAAGACGCTACGCGCTATTATCGTTTAATTGATGAACTCGGAATTCGTGACACCATCGGATTAAGATAAATTAGGTTATTGGATAGGTGCTAAGGGCATTTCTATATCGGTACAAACGGAACACAACGCTTGGAATCTTGTGCCTAATAAGTACCGAGTGAGTCGCATTAGCGTGCGAAAATGTCCTAAAATGTAATTAGCATCGTCAAGTCGGAAAGGTGTCTCCTAAACAGAGACAGTGATTGCAGCGCCGCTTTATTATTTGTATATGGTGGCACGATGGAAATTGGAATATAGGAGTAGTATATATAATGAAAGTTGAAATGCAACTTGGGAGCGAGAAGTTAGCCATTGAAACCGGAAAAGTTGCGAAACAGGCAGATGGTGCTGTCTGGGTACAATACGGTGGGACGGTTGTCTTGGTCACAGTGGTGGCTGATGATAGTGAGCACGACCTCGATTTCTTTCCATTAACAGTAGATTACCGGGAGAGGGCTTATGCCGGTGGACGTGTCCCGACAGTCTATGGTAGACGAGAACCGCGTCCCGGAACTTCAGAACAATTGGTGGCTCGACTCATAGACCATTGTATTCGTCCGCTTTTTCCCAAAGACTTTAAGGCTGAGGTACAAATATTATGTAACGTTTTTTCATCGGATGGTGTTCACCCCGCGGATGTCCCGGCACTTATCGGAACCTCCGCCGCCTTATCCATTTCTGATATACCTTTTAACGGACCCGTCGGCGCAGTTACTGTCGGAAGAATTGAAGACCGATTGATAATCAACCCAACTTATGAGGAATTGCACGCCTCCGATATGGAGCTATTTGTCAGTGGGAAAGCGGACGCTGTTATGTCCGTTGAAGGCGGTGGACATGAAATTCCTGAAGATGAAGTCATTGACACGATTATCACAGCGCATGCACAGATAAAAGAGGTCATCAAACTTCAAGAGGGGTTGGCAGCAGGATGTAGCAATACGAAACGGGATTACGCGGCTAAAAGTGTTGAATCAGACCTCAGCAACCGTGTCCGAAATCTTGCCACCACACGTATTCGTGAATCTATCGGCATGGCTGACAAAAAGTCACGTGAAGATTATCTGGAGCAGGTCCAAGAAGATGTATTGTCTGAAATCCTTGAAGAGTCGCCAGAAGACGTTGATCCGGATGCAGCAAAAGATACCATCTCTATTTTAAGTGAGATTGAAAAAGAGGAGATGCGACAAGCGATTTTGACGGAAGGGAAACGTGTAGACGGACGCGGTGTAACTGATATCCGCCCCATCTCTGGTGAAGTCTCTTTACTTCCATATACGCACGGCTCCGCTCTCTTTAGCAGAGGACAGACACAAGCCCTCTGTGTTACGACGCTCGGTACATCCGGAGATGAGGATGTCCAGCGAGGGCTTGATGGCGAAACAAGACGTTCTTTCTTTTTACATTACAACTTCCCGCCATTTAGCACGGGTGAAGTCAAACGGATGATGGGACCTGGACGGCGTGAAATCGGACACGGAGCACTTGCGGAAAAAGCACTTGAACCGGTCATACCAAACAAGGAAGATTTCCACTATACCATCCGTGTCGTTTCGGAGATATTGGAATCCAACGCTTCATCTTCTATGGCAACTGTTTGTGGGGCAACGCTTGCACTATTAGACGCAGGTGTCCCCCTTAAAAACCCCGTCGCAGGAATAGGTGTCGGGCTTATTAAGGAAGGAGAACAGGAAGCCATACTCACCGATATGCTCGGTACCGAAGATTTCCTCGGTGATATGGACTTTAAAGTAGCCGGAACAAGTGAAGGCGTTACGGCTGTCCAAATGGACATCAAAATTGAAGGCGTTACACCTGAATTGATGCGCCGGGCGATTCATCAGGCAAAAGAGGCACGCCTTGCTGTCATCGAACAGATGAACGCCGTTATCGCGCAACCGCGCGCCGAACTTTCACCCCACGCGCCACGGATTTACTCCCTACAAATCGCACAACAGAAAATTAAAGACCTCATTGGCCCTCGCGGTAAAACTGTACAGGGTATCCAAGAGGAGACAAACACAACCATCAATATCGAAGACGATGGGACTGTGGAAGTCGCTGCGACAAGCGCAGAAGATGTCAAGCGCGCCGAGGAGAAAATTCGAGCTATCACCGCTATGCCTGAAATCGGTAAAGAGTACACTGGTAAAGTCGTCCGAACCGCATCTTTTGGGGCATTTGTCGAGATCTTGCCCGGTAAAGATGGCCTCGTCCATATCTCCCAGATGGGAGACGGCTATGTCCGTCGTGCTGAAGATGTCATGCAAGTCGGTGATGAGGTCACGGTCCGCATCCTCACAATTGACGAGCAAGACCGCGTTGATTTAGCACTTGTTGCCGCTAACGGTGTTCCAGTTGAAGAACTGAATATCGAATCAAGCGATGATCGTGAATTCTCACCTAGGGAACCTCGCGATGGCGGGCGTTCTAACTACCGTGACAATCGCGACTCCCGCGACTACCGTGACCGACGCGGAAATGACTCCCGCGACCGGCGTGGCGGAAGCGGAAGATATGACCAACGCGATAATCGCGACTACCGAGATCGACGCTCCTCACCACGCCTCCCGAAAGGACGCTCTCGATAGTCGTTTGTTGAAAATCCGCACAATCGTAATTAGAACGGATATATAAATAGGGTGAAGGAAAATCCTTCACCCTATTTTAATTTTGAAAATCCTGATTCGGACAGTCAATAACCCCAAGCTAAAGCATGCGGAAACCTGCGTTTTTTGCGTACAAAAAAAAAATAAAGTGTACTGCCATCGGAAATTTAGATCACTTTCTAAACCTACTATAGTTTGGACTTACGCAAATTAACCCGTATGCCTTATTCAATTTCCAACCTTCATTAACCGCGCCTTCCACAATACCCAATTAAAAATTTTGCATGCGAACTGTTTTTATGCTATAATATCCATAATTTGATTCATCCGATTTCTTAAAGTAATGACACAGTGACGCTCACAAAATAAGTAAATCAGCAAGTGGAGAGGTTATAATCATGAGAACACGCCACAATACAACTAAACACGTTCTTAATAAAGGCGATCTACTCGATCAGAAATGGCTAACTTACTTTTTAGCCATAGTTCTTATCTTACTCGTCCTTGTGTTTGTTGTTTTACTATCCCCTACTTATAAACAATATATTGTCGATACCGTTAAAAGTGTGTTTTATGGTAAAAAACAGGAAGCACCGCGCCCGAAGGCTTCACCTGTAAAATTCCGACAACCTGCTCTACCTAACGGTTTGACCTTTTGAACACCAGACGGAAGAATTGCCCTTCAATATTTGAATTACGCATTTTAACAAAACTCGGAGTATAAAATGTCTAAAGCAGTGTTTGTATTAGGAATACCGATATGGCTGAGTATAATCTCTGGATGCGGTTATGTTTCCAAGTCGGAATACTTAGAGCATATCAGCACGATCCGGGTCGCACCTATTGAAATTTTGGATGCCGATTTCTCTTACGATAACGCCTCCCAACGTCCTTACGATGAGGTTATTCATGAAAAACTGACGCAACGTTTCAACAGGAAATGGCGAGACGGCAACGATTCCGAACTTACAATGCGAATACAAGATTTTGATATACGCGAACAAGATTACGGACCCCAAGGGCAAGTCGAAATGGTACGCATGACGCTACAGATTGAGTACGAATTTTTTGACCGCGTTCGGAACAACATGATCGCGCAATCGGACAACTACCTCCAAGTTCACGATTACTACATCGTTTCGGGGCGAGCTGAACCGCCGGAAACCCGTGAAGAGGCTGAGAGGCGTATTGTAGACGAACTGATAGACGATCTTTACAACCAACTTGCAGAGCAGTGGTAAGAAAACGCTGTCGGGAGTTTTCTCGCGGATGAAATACATAACAACAAGTATTTTTGAGAAATTACGTCGTTTCTGCTTTAGTATCTGTCTTTTTTTGAGTTTAATGTTAACTTCATGTGGTCCTGAGCAAGGAGATTGGACAGCAGTTCAGCATAAAGACAGATATATTTACGGTGTCTGGCACGGTTCTACAGCAAAGAAGACGGAACTGTTAATGTCAGAAGTCGCGAAAAACATAAAAGACACTTCGGTGCTATCCGAGACAGAAGATGCCGTAAAGACGACGGTTGCCCCAGAGCATCTTTTACCAGACGGTAGAGAATTATTGGGTTGGGTCCAGTCGCGTGCTTTTTCAACGTATCAAGGAAAAAAACTCTACCGGGATAGGGCTATTTCGCCTGCTGCTTCGCCCGATCTATACTACGCTTACGGTTTTCAACGACAGGCAGAGGTGGAATACCAAGCCCCTCAATTCGGTTCAAAGCCGTTGATTTTACTCGAAATCTTCGATATGGGAACACCGGAAAACGCCTTCGGAATTTATAACTTTTATACCTACCCGCGTATGAAATTTGAATGGGTGGGTGCTAAGGCGATGCTTTCAGGTGGGTACCTCCGATTCGCGAAAGGGCAGTATTTCATTCAGATTGAAGGCTATGAATTTGCTACCGGTATCCGTGAAGGGATGATTGCACTTGCGAAAGCCGTAGCAGCAGAGATTCAAGACCCACCACCGGAACCGAGTATGCTCACGCACCTACCTAACAACAACAAGATACATGGCAGCACCAAGTTATTTCGCTCAAATTGGGCATTAAGACAAATCTACAGTACATTACCTGCCAATGTGCCGCAATTAACAGATGCAGCAGTCGGCATCTCCGCCCACTATAAAAATAACCCCGACGCGAAGGGTTGGACAGATGCAGAGATCGTTTTTGTCATCCATTTCCCAGATGCCGCCACGGCAGAATCTACCTATACCTCTTACCGAAACACTGTAGGGACGCTAATGGAAGGATCCGTCGGTTTTCAAAAAACGATGGATGGTGCAATTCTTATCAATGAAACTGCTATGGACATAGAACAATAGAGGAGTTTTCTCATGCGAGGCGATTTTGAAGCCTATCTCAACGATTCATTTCGTGATGAAAATGGCAAACTTGATTTGGAGGCGTTGCTGGCATTAGAGGATGAAGCCGACATGGATGTCGTTGTCGTTATGCCGACTCCGCAACCGCTTCCTGAAAATAGTGAACTCGCCGAGGCGATTCGCGGTAATCCGCGTGCCCTCGGTTGCGCACTTGTACATCCGACAGAACCGGACCCTGTTGAACAGGTCAGATTGACCGCTGAAGTCTGGGAGATGCCCGGAATTAAACTGATGCCCGCCATTCACAACTACAATGTAGATGATCCTATCGTGCGTCCCGTTGTTGAAGCCGCACGTGATTATGGACTTATCATCTCCATTCACTCTGGACCTAATAATTGTCATCCGAATCGGATTGGTACTGTCGCGAGTTGGGTGCCAGAAACGCCTGTTATCATGGATCACATGGGGTTTCCAGACGATTTAGACGCTGGCATCTCTGTCGCAAAAGCGAACAAGAATGTCTCGCTCGGGACCACCATCCTCCGTTTTCATCGTCGTTGGGGAACAGACCCGGACAAGGTCGTTCCAACTGAGGTAAAGAAAGCCGTTGATGAACTCGGACCCGAACAGATCGTCTTCGGTTCTAATTTGCCGGAATACCGACCGATTCAAGTTATTAATGCCCTTAAACGCTTAGAACTCGGCGATGATGCCGAAGCACTGATTTTTGGCGATAATCTCGCGCGTATCTATGGACTTTAAGAACGCTGAACACACGCGTATTTAGCGAAAAAAAATGAAAAGAACGCCGCTTTATCAAGTTCATAAAACCCTCAACGCCAAATTCACCGAATTCGGCGGTTGGGAGATGCCCCTCCAATACAGCAGTATTGTTAAGGAGCATCTCGCTGTTCGAGCAACCGTCGGTTTGTTTGATCTGTCGCACATGGGTGAATTCGAGATTCATGGGCAAGGCGCGAACGAGTTAGTCCAAAAACTCAGCACCAACGATGTCGGACGTTTAACGGATGGACGGGTGTTGTATACCCTCTTCTGTAATGAAACAGGTGGCATCGTTGATGACCTCCTTATCTACCGGTATACGGATAACCACTATATGTTGGTCGTCAATGCAGCCAACATTGAAAAAGATCTGGCATGGGTTCGGAGCCACAACGATACGGATGCAGAAATAGAAGACCTAAGCAATGAAACGGTTCTCATCGCATTACAAGGTCCAAAATCAATAGATATTCTAAACCTTTTTGTTTCCGAATTGGATGTCTCTGAGATTTCCTTTTTTCGGTTTATGGTGGGTGAGGTAGCTGGGATACCTACCGTAATTTCACGCACCGGATATACGGGTGAAATCGGTTTTGAGTTATATGTTCAGACAAGCAGCGGCGAAGACTTATGGAATGCGCTCTATCCTGCCGTGATAGAGGCAGAAGGACAGCCTGTAGGACTTGGCGCACGCGACACATTAAGACTTGAAGCCGGACTCCGACTCTACGGTGTGGATATGAACGACGACACAAACCCGCTTGAAGTTGGTCTCAGTAAATTCGTCAAATCCAAGAATCGCCAATTCATTGGGAAAAACGCACTCCTTGCCGCGAAAAAGAAGGGCATTACAAAACAGATGGTAGGTTTCCAGATGCTTGACCGCGCTGTCGCGCGCACGGGTTATGCTGTTTATCAAGAAGGTGAACGGATAGGTGAAGTGACAAGTGGCGCGCCATCACCGAGCCTGAAATGCAGTATCGGTTTTGCCATTGTAACGTCACAAACAATATCTGAAGACGATGAAATTGACATAGAAATTCGTAGTAGGATGCATCCAGCTAAAATTGTAACGGAACCTTTTATCTGATACCAACACTCAAACGGAGAAAATCATGGATACCATAAACGGCTTTGAATTCAAGCAGAGAAAGTATATGCCAGTCTTTCCAAAAGCAAATGGCAAAACGACTGTCTATATTGAAGGCTATCCGTGTGAGGATAACGAACCTATGTCCGCAACCGATTTTCACGGAGAACAGATTAACACACTCGCCGATCAATTCAAACGATACTTCGCAATCAACGAACTCGTTCACATCGCTGTTGATAGCTTTATCTATTATAGTGAAGGCGACATCACAAAATGTGTTGCTCCAGATATTTACATCGTCTTCGGCGTTGCTAAATATCCGTTACGGCGCAGTTTCTATACATGGGCAGAAGGTGCAGCACCCGTTGCTGTCTTCGAGTTCCTCTCTGACGCGACGGCACGTCAAGATCGAACTGAAAAAGTCGGCGTGTATCTCAAGGATATAGGTGTCCAAGAGTATTTTGTCCATCAACCGGAGCTGAAGAAAGCTGCAGAGTTTCGGGGGTGGCGGCATAGCCTATCGGGTGGCATCATTGAGATGGAACCGGACCCGCAAGGTGGGCTGTTCAGCGAAGCGTTAAATCTCTACTTTCGCTGGGAGGAACAACACCATACGCACGTTAGGCTGTTGCGTCCGTATCTGCCGGATGGCACCCCGATTACAACTTCTCTTGAAGAACATCACCTAAGAGAAGCAGCACAAGCACGCGCACAAGAAGAAGCACAACGCCGACAAGATGCAGAAAAACTCGCAGCAACCGAAGCACAACGTAGAAAAGACGCTGAAGCAGAATTAGAAAAACTCCGGACACAACTTGCGAACCTTCAACGTCAATAGTGGACTGGCCACCCTTATTTTTAGGGGCATTTGTCATTTGATCGTAGGGGCGAGGTCGACTCGCCCTATAGACAAATGACATAACCGTAATCTTAGAACGGACAGAACAATAATTCAGGTAAAATTAAATGATTCCAGATAATTTAAAGTACAATGAAAGCCATGAATGGGCAAGGCAAGAGGGTGACATCGTCACCATCGGTATCAGCGACTATGCCCAATCTGAAATCCAAGACATCGTCTATGTTGAACTGCCGGAAATCGGCACGGAACTCACACAGAAAACCGAATTCGGCGTAATTGAGTCTGTCAAAGCTGCGTTCGACCTTTATGCACCCGTCAGCGGTGAAGTGATTGAGGTTAACGAATCGTTGCTTGATGCGCCGGAACAGGTGAACGAGTCTCCTTACGATGACGGATGGTTTCTCAAAATTCGGATAACGGATTCAAGCGAACTTGACGCACTTCTCGATGCCGATGGTTATCAAGCACATATTGAGGCGGAGCATGCTTGATATAAAAAACAAAACTTCCACTTTCGCAGATCGGCACATCGGTCCCCGTTCTGAAGATATTCAACGGATGTTGACAACGCTGGGGTATTCTTCGATAGAGGGTTTCATTGAAGATGTCGTACCAGCCGATATTCGCTCATCGTCAACCTTCAATCTAAATGGAAATGTGAGTGGGCTTTCGGAACCGGAAGTGCTTGCTGCCCTGAAAGAGATCGCCGCCGACAATCAAGTTTTCCGTTCTTTTATCGGAATGGGGTACTATAACTGCTTTGTCCCGCCAGTTATCCAACGGAACATTCTGGAGAATCCCGGTTGGTACACCCAATACACCGCCTATCAGGCAGAGATTTCACAAGGGCGCTTAGAAGCGTTGCTAAACTTCCAAACGATGGTTATAGATTTAACCGGTCTCCCTATTGCAAACGCCTCCCTTCTTGATGAGGCGACAGCTGCCGCTGAAGCTATGACGATGTGTTTCGGAAAATCAACGCAGAAAGACTGGCACAACTTTTTTGTTTCAGAAACATGCCATCCACAAACAATTGCCGTTTTACAAACACGTGCCGAACCGCTCGGCATTGCATTACAAATTGGTGACCATCGTGATGTCAGTTTTGACACACCGATCTTAGGTGCCATCGTACAATATCCAGCGACAGATGGTACGATCTACGATTACCATCAATTCGCCAAACAAGTGTATGCCGCTGGAGGTTTGTTCGTTACGGCTACAGACCTACTATCACTCACCTTATTGAAACCGCCTGGCGAATTTGGCGCAGATATTGTCATCGGCAACTCGCAACGGTTCGGTGTTCCGCTTGGCTATGGCGGTCCTCATGCTGCCTTCCTCTCAACGCGTGAAGAACTTAAACGGAACATCCCGGGACGGATTGCCGGTGTTTCCCACGATGTAAACGGTAAAACCGCCATCCGATTGGCACTCCAGACACGCGAACAGCACATACGACGTGAAAAGGCGACAAGCAACATCTGCACCGCACAAGTACTGCTCGCTGTTATGGCAGGGATGTACGCAGTCTATCACGGACCCAACGGACTTAAACGAATCGCTGAACATGTACACTCACACACCTGCACACTACGAACTCGACTTGAAGCACTCGGCTATACCACTGGAGAATCTCCCAGTTTTGATACAATTTCTGTTAACGTTCCAGCGGAAGCAACAGAAAAATTACTTGCTTCTGCCCGCGCGAGACAGATAAACTTACGAGCAATTGATTCAACACATATCGGCATCTCATTGGATGAGACAGTAACATCAGACGATGTTGAAGAACTTCAGCAGATTTTCGCGGAAAATAGTGCGGGAAATACAAAGCACCCTCCCGCTCTTCCGCCCGTCCAGTCTTTCACTTCTATCCCTATAGAATTGCAACGCGAAAGCTCTTATCTGACGCATCCTGTTTTCAATAGTTACCACTCTGAGACCGAGGTGCTCCGTTATATCCACAGGCTCCAAACCAAAGACCTCTCCCTCGTAAACGCGATGATACCGCTCGGCTCCTGTACAATGAAACTCAACGCTACAACGGAAATGGTACCGGTAACATGGCGTGAGTTCGGTGAACTGCACCCGTTCGTTCCACAAGAGCAGGCAGCAGGCTACCAGCACCTGTTTTCGCAATTGGAGACATGGTTGGCCAAGATAACCGGTTATAGTGGCATCTCACTGCAGCCCAACGCAGGCTCACAAGGTGAATATGCAGGGTTGTTAGTCATTCGCCAATACCACCAGAGTCGTGGAGAGTCGCATCGCGATGTCTGTCTGATTCCGACGTCTGCACACGGCACGAATCCTGCGAGTGCTGTCATGGCAGGCATGCAAGTCGTCGTCGTCGCCTGTGATTCGGACGGAAATATTGATCTTGACGATCTCCGAACCAAAGCGGACGAACACCGCGACACTCTTGCCGCCGCGATGATTACGTATCCATCAACACACGGTGTTTTTGAAGAGAAAATTCGAGAAATTTGCGATATTGTCCATCAAGCCGGTGGACAGGTCTACATGGATGGTGCGAATCTGAACGCGCTTGTCGGTATTGCGCAGCCAGCGGATATTGGAGCGGACGTTTGCCATTTGAACCTCCACAAAACCTTTTGTATCCCTCACGGTGGTGGCGGACCAGGAATGGGACCGATTGGTGTGAAAGCACATCTCACAGATTTCTTGCCGACACATCCGGTCGTCTCTGTCGGTGGTAAAGATGGCATCGGTGCCGTATCCGCAGCACCGTGGGGGAGTCCCGGAATTCTGCCGATCTCTTGGACGTATATCGCTATGATGGGAGCAGAGGGTCTCACGTCCGCGACAGAAGTTGCGATCCTTAACGCCAACTACATTGCGAAAAAACTTACACCTCACTATCCTGTGCTTTATACAGGCAGCCACGGCTTAGTTGCCCACGAGTGTATTATTGATTTGCGCGACTTTAAAAAGAGTGCCGACATAGATGTGACAGATGTAGCAAAACGGTTGATGGATTACGGATTCCACGCCCCGACCGTCTCTTGGCCTGTGCCGGGCGCTATGATGATTGAACCGACAGAAAGCGAATCGAAAGCGGAATTAGACCGGTTCTGTGATGCCCTTATCTCGATTCGTGAAGAGATCGCTGAGATTGAGACCCGGGCTGCCGATCCGCAAAACAATGTCTTGAAAAACGCCCCGCACACGGTGGAGATGGTCACGCAGTCCGATTGGTGTCACCCATACTCGCGCGAAAAAGCAGCGTTTCCGAAGCCGTGGGTACGTGATGCTAAGTTTTGGCCCGCTGTAGCACGTATCAACGAAGTTTACGGGGATAGGAATCTGATGTGTGCCTGTCCTCCGCTTGATGAATATTAAAGGAAAAATAGCAAAATTTACATCACTCAAATTCGGTTAACTTAATCGAAAACCACCGTGGAACGTAGTGGAACGGTGACCAGATTTAAGAATTAAAAATATGAAAGCAATAATAATAGGTGCAGGAGAAGTCGGGTTTCATACAGCTAAACTTCTCACCGTTGAACATAACGATGTTGTACTCATAGACGAATCCGAAGCCGCGTGTGACCGGGTGAATGAACAATTGGATTTGCAGACTTTACGCGGATCGGGTGCCTCGCCGCGTCTTCTAAAAACCGCTGGCATTGAAGAAGCCGGGCTCCTCATCGCCGTTACAAATAGCGATGAAATTAATATACTCGCTTGCCAGATTGCTGATAAGTACAACGTTGAAACCAAAATCGCGCGTGTCTCAAATCCTGACTATTTCTCGACAGAAAGTGGATTGACCGCCGAGGACTTTGGGATCGACCTGCTGATTAACCCAGAGCGGCTCTGCGTTGAGGAATTCGTCAAACTTTTGCAAGTACCTGAAGCCAGAGAGATTGTCGAATTTGAGGACGGTAGGATACAACTCGTCTCCTTTCGTGTTAAGCAATCGAACCCCCTGATTGGAAAATCGCTCGCCGAATTAAACGCAAACGGATTGATCAACGACACCCGCTTCCCGGCTATTAGTCGGCGTGGACCTTCTAAAAACGGAAAACCCGCCAGTAATGGCGATAGACACATTATTATTCCGAGTGGAAATGATGTTTTGCAACAAGGGGACGATGTTTTTGTTATCGGCAGCGCGATTGCCGTTGAACAGCTGCTACGGATCAGCGGCATCAGGTTCAATGAGCGACTTGATAGTGTGATCATCTTCGGGGCGAGTCCTATCGGTATTGAACTCGCTCGCGTACTTGAAGAAATGGATACTAACGTCAAACTCATTGAAGCCGACCAGGTCAATGCTGAACGCGCATCTCGGGGACTCAGACGCACCACCGTCTTACACGGTAATTATCTCAAATTCAGACTCCTTGAAGAGGCAGGGATAGCTGACACCGACGGATTCGTTTCTGTTACAGGGGATGATGAAGACGATATTATGGCATGTATGACGGCAAAGGAACACGGCGCACAACGCGTACTTGCCCTCGTCCAGCAGCCGAGTTATCTGCCGTTGTTAGCCCGTATCCCACGGCTTGATAGCGCAGTCAGTCGGCATCTCACCGTCGTTAGCAATATCCTTAGGCTTATCAGGCACGGAAACATAATTTCTGTGGCTTCACTCCACGGAATAGATGCCGAAGTTATTGAAATCGCCGCCGGCATCAACGCAAAAATTGTTCATAAAGAACTCTCACACTTCAAAACAAAATTCCCAGAAAATGCTTTTATCTGTGCGATTTTTCGGCGAGAGAGACTCATTATCCCCACAGGACAGTCTGTTATCCAACCCGCTGATCGCGTTATTGTTTTCAGTATGCCTGAAGCGATTCCAGTTGTCGAGGACCTATTCGCCGAACGGAGAAACTAAATGGTTATAAGTTATAAGTACGTGGTTAAGAGGTTTGTTGTGGTAATTGAAAGAAAAGCTTGCACCACAAGAGGTTTACCTCTCACCTCTTAACTTATAACTAAAAGGTTTTCGCAGAAAAACCGTACTGATAACTATAAAACATGAGTCTGAAATTAATCTTTTACACGCTCGGTAATTTGCTGATCTGTCTCGCTGGGACTATGCTACTGCCGTTGGGCGTGGCTATCTATTATCGGGTAAGCATCGGCGAGGCACACAACGATTTAGTGGCGTTTGTTATCTCGGCGGCGATAACACTCATTACTGGTTTGATCCTCAGGTTTAGCCTGCGGGAACGGCAGGCGGAACTCGGTATCCGTGAAGGTTTTGCCGTTGTCGCTTTGGCATGGGGTGTAGTCGCACTTTTCGGGGCACTTCCGTATCAGTTAGCAGGTGTATTTCACATTGATGAACGTTCACCGTGGACAGCATTTTCTTTCTGCTATTTTGAGTCTATGGCTGGCTTTTCAACGACTGGTGCCACAGTCCTAACAGAAATTGAACGCCTTTCACACGCCATGCTCTTTTGGCGGAGTTTCACGCACTGGCTCGGCGGCATGGGAATCGTCGTCCTCGCTGTCGCTATTCTTCCAATGCTCGGGATCGGTGGTATGCAGCTCTTCCGCGCTGAAGCACCCGGACCGCAGACCGATCGACTCACCCCACGCATTACACAAACCGCCAAACTTCTCTGGGGTGTTTATGTCCTACTCTCTATCCTCGAAGTTATACTCCTGATGTTAGGAAAAATGACGCTCTTTGACGCACTCTGCCATACCTTCAGCACTATGGCGACCGGTGGATTCTCGACAAAAAACGCAAGTATCGGTCATTATAATAGCGTCTACATTGATATGGTTATCTGTGTGTTTATGTTTCTTGCAGGCACTAACTTTGCACTCCACTATCGTGCCCTCCGAGGCAACGTTAAAGCGTATTTTCAAGATACAGAATTCAAATTCTATTGCACTGTGATCGCTGTCGGCATCACCTTAATCTCGTGGAATACGATCAGATTTCAGGTCAATGGCGAAATCCCTTACGATTCGATGTGGACATCGCTCCGTTACGCGACTTTTCAGGTGCTATCTATCATCACAACGACAGGGTACGGAACTGCTGATTTCGAGCAGTGGCCCGCCCTCTCCCAATTCATTTTAGTGACACTTATGTTCTATGGCGGATGTGCAGGGTCTACGGCGGGTGGGATGAAGCAGGTACGGTTCCTCCTCCTCATCAAACAAAGCCGTGCTGAAATTAAGCGGCTTATCTTTCCACACGCTGTACTTCCGATTCGTGTTAACGAACGCATCGTTCCGCGTGAAGTGATGACGAATGTCCTCGGATTTTTTTTCTTTTTTATCGGGATTTTTGCCATCGTAACCTGCATCATGACGACTTTAGGGCTTGACCTCGTTAGTGCCGCAGGCGCGACAATCGCAGCGATGGGCAACATCGGACCTGGCT
The DNA here is from genome assembly GCA_022827225.1 of Candidatus Poribacteria bacterium. Taxonomy (GTDB): domain Bacteria; phylum Poribacteria; class WGA-4E; order WGA-4E; family WGA-3G; genus WGA-3G. Next base: position 29,938 of record JAJDTJ010000057.1, read on the forward strand.
TGGGGAGTGTAGGTCCGACTGACAACTATGCGCATATTCATACAGTCGGAAAATTTGTTCTCTCCTTCTGTATGCTACTCGGACGCTTAGAACTTTACACAGTCCTTATTCTATTTTCACCGAATTTCTGGAAGGGTTAGAAAATTTCTTATGGCAATGAATACCGATAAACTCCGTAGAGAATACAGTGCACATAAAGGAAACCTGCTTGAAGAAAACGCTTCATCAGATCCGTTTACGCAATTTGAACGTTGGTTCGCGGATGCTGTTGATACTAAACTCGATTTGCCGGATGCAATGACCTTGGCGACCGCTACGAAAGATGGCGTTCCGTCCGCTCGGATGGTCGTCCTGAGAGGTTTTGACGAAAGGGGGTTCTGTTTCTATACCGATTATGGGAGCCAGAAAGGGAAAGAGATCGCTGAGAACCCGCATGCTGCATTGGTCTTCTATTGGCGTGAACTCGATCGACAGGTCCGGAGTACCGGCACCATTGAAAAAATGAGCGCGGAGGAATCGGATGCCTATTTTGCCAGTCGCCCCGTGAGCAGTCAACTCGCCGTTTGGACAGAACGCCAAAGTCTCGTGATCTCACGGAGGGAACATCTCACGGAAAATTTTCAACAGGCAGAACAGACGTATGCGTCCGACGACATTCCGCGTCCGCCGCATTGGGGAGGCTACCGCCTCATACCGAATCTGTTTGAATTCTGGCAAGGCTGCCCAAGCCGCCTCCACGATCGACTCTGTTATACGCTGCAACCTGATGGCAGGTGGGAAATGACGCGGCTTTCCCCGTGAATTTACCGTTTTGATAGATGCATCAGAAAATTCTCGAAAATTACTTGACATCCACTCCAGATTCTTATTAAACTTGATAGACTATCTTCTTCGATGGCATCCGAGCGATATTAAATATCTCTTAAAAGCAGGCAAAACAGATAGACACTGAAGAATTTATTTTTACATTTCATTTTTTTTTCAAAAAAACTTGACAATGTTTTTAAAATATGAGAAACTATTAAGCATATTAGAAGAATCTGTTTGCGAATCTCAATTAACCTTCACTTTGGCGAAGTTTGAAAGCCAATTAATAATGTGTGAGGACAAAATAGATTAGAAACAATGTTAATAGATTATCTTCCGATCTTATTGTTAGGGTTGTTTGCAGTGCTCTTTGCAGCGGCTAACCTCGCCCTGACCCACATTCTTGGACCCAAACGTCCTAATCGCGTCAAACTCTCCGTTTACGAATCCGGCGTACGCCCAGTCGGTGATGCAAGACAACGATTTACCATCCGATTCGATCTCATTGCGATGCTCTTTATTATCTTTGACATTGAGGTGGTTTTCCTCTATCCGTGGGCTGTGGTCTTCAAGAATTTCTCCGAAACAAGCGGTTTATTTATTTTAGTTGAAATGCTGGTATTTATCGGCATTCTACTTCTCGGCTATATCTATGCGTGGAAAAAAGGAGGTTTAACATGGGATTAGCCAAAACTGATACCCAAAGTGCACAAGACGTAGGGCAAACAGATGGGAACATCATCACGACAACGATTGATAGGGTCATCAACTGGGGACGAAAAAACTCGCTCTGGCCGATGCCATTCGGTACCGCCTGCTGCGCAATTGAGATGATGGCGACCTTGGCTTCCAAGTTTGACCTTTCTCGGTTCGGTTCTGAGGCGATCCGTTTTTCGCCGCGCCAATCCGATCTCCTTATCGTTTCCGGCAGAATCTCGATTAAAATGATGCCTGTGTTGAAACGCATCTATGACCAGATGCCGGATCCGAAATGGGTCATTTCGATGGGGGCATGTGCTTCCTGCGGCGGTGTCTTTGATACCTATACCCTCATTCAAGGCGTTGATCAATTTATACCCGTTGATGTCTACATCCCCGGATGCCCACCGCGACCCGAAGACCTCATTGATGCTGTCCTACAGGTACAGCAAAAAATCGCCAGTGGTGCTTCGCCTAAAGGCGTAGAACATCTCCTTGAAACTTAAAAAGGAAAAAAGGAACAATAGAGGCAGTCTATGAACGAAGAGAAAGAAGTTGAAGAACAACCGAAACCTCTTATCCTCCAAAAATTAGAGGAACATCACGCCGATGCCCTCTTATCACAGGACGAAATACGCGGGACCATCGTCGTTGTTTTACGTAAAGAACAGGCTTACGCTGTTCTGGAATACCTAAAAACAGACCCTGAACTCGCCTATACTTTTCTTGTTGATGTTACAGCGGTTGATAATTCACAGATGGAATCCGAATTAATGCAGTTTGACTACGCAAGGTTCATGGTCGTCTACCAACTTTATTCGTATCAGGGACAGTGTCGCGTTCGCGTAAAAGTTCCTGTCCATGAAAACGACCTGAATATCCCGTCTGTTACCGGATTGTGGCGAGGTGCGAACTGGTTGGAACGCGAGACTTATGACATGTTCGGTATCAACTTTGATGGTCACCCTGATCTGCGTCGGATCCTGATGCCTGACGATTTTGAGGGACACCCGCTTCAAAAGGATTATCCACTCCGCGGGCGCGGCGAACGCGAAAGTTTTAATTTCGACAAACAGAATGTGTAAAAAAAGCGGTCAGTGGTCGGCAGTTAGCAAAAAAAGAGGCGTTCTGTCCGCTTATGTCTTTACTAATGGCTGCTAACCGACGGCTGATGGCTTTAAAAAAGGAGTATGATAATGCAAGGTGGGCTGGAACGCGCCACAGGCGAGAAGATGGTCCTCAACTTCGGTCCGCAACATCCGGCAACACACGGCACCCTGCGCATCGTGTTAGAACTTGATGGCGAATCCGTTTTGAAGGCAACGCCACATGCTGGCTATCTGCACACCGGGTTCGAGAAACTCGGTGAACACTTGGATTACAACCAGTACATTGTCGTTACAGACCGGATGAACTATCTCTCACCGTTGTCAAACAATTTCGGGTACGTCCTTGCTGTCGAACAATTGCTTGACATTGAAGTGCCCAAACGGTGTCAATATATCCGTATTTTAATGGCGGAACTCTCACGCGTCGCGGATCATTTGCTATGGTTAGGGACAGCTGCGCTCGACTTAGGCGCGTTCTCGGTGTTCCTCTATAGTTTCCGAGAACGGGAGAAGTTGTATAGCATCTTTGAAAAAACAACTGGTGCGCGATTAACCACCAGTTACACGCGTGTCGGTGGTGTCCTCCGCGACCTTTATGAGGGTTGTGAGGAAGATGTCCGACAATTCGTCAGCAACTTTCCTAAAGCATTGAAGGAGACCCATACGCTCCTCACCCGGAACCGGATCTGGATGGATCGCACGAAAGGTGTCGGCCCCATTTCGGCTGATGATGCGGTTAGCTATGGGCTAACAGGTCCCTGTCTCCGAGCCACAGGTGTAGCGCATGACATACGCAAGGCTGAACCGTATTCCAGTTACGATGAAGTGACGTTCGACGTACCAGTAGGAACCAATGGTGATGCCTACGATCGTTACCTTGTTCGGATGGAAGAGATGATTCAGAGCTGTGGTATCATTACCCAAGTATTAGACAATATGCCTGACGGACCCGTCAACGTCGAAGATAACAAGATTACGATGCCGAACAAGTCCGATGCTTATGGACATATTGAAGGATTAATCCATCACTTTAAGGTTGTTATGGATGGACATGGCGTGCAGCCGCCAAAAGGTGATCACTATTGTGCAACAGAATCCCCGAACGGTGAACTCGGCTTTTATATTGTCAGCGATGGCAGCGGCACCGCCTATCGTATTCGCATCCGTCCACCGAGTTTCTTCCACTTCCAAGCACTACCACACATGTTAGAGGGTGGAATGGTCTCAGATACTGTGGCTGTCTTGGGGAGTCTGAATGTCATCGCGGGCGAGTTGGATCGGTAACATTGTCAGAACGTATGATCTGGGTTAGGAGAATGCAATGGAACTCAAAGGCATTATGCTTTTTGTCAAAGACATGAAGACTGTGATCGCTTTTTATAGGGATGTCATCGGATTAATACCGGACGAAGACCAACCCTTCCCAGAAAACCGATTTTTCCGTTTTCATGCAGGGGCTTGCACGTTGTGTCTCCATAGTGCAAGCAAACCCAACGAAGGCAGACAAAAACTGATGTTTCACGTTGAAAGCGTCAGCGCTGTTCATCAGCATATAAAATCGAAAGGGAAACGGTTACGGAAACTTGAAAATGAAAATGGGCATGCCATTTTCGATATCCGCGATCCAGAAGGCAACCGCATCCAGTTTTACGGAAACTATTAATTGTACTTTGTAAGTAGAACTTACTGGAACCAATGCATTTTGAAATCATTGGCACAATCGAAAATATTGAAACGATTGCTGTGGGTGGGCGAATCCGTGAGATTCAGAGGCTCCGTAAACAATTTGGTTCTCGGAGATGGCGGAAACTTAAAGGTGTTGCCGATATTCGCTTGACTAACGGTCATATTCGGAGAGCAGAGGTTCATTGGTATGAAGCGCATGGAATTGGTAGAAAGAAAATGAAAATCAAGCGATTTCTGGACTAAAATTATGGAAAAGAAACTATTAGAAACCCAATTTGCGCTTTGCATCGAAAACAACGGTTGTGAAGACATAGAGAAGCGGAAATTCTACCAAATTCTGCCTGATGAAGAAGCGGTTCGTGAAGGCTATCTCCGCGTCGTTGATGAATCCAAAGAGGACTACTTATATCCCGAATCTTATTTCATTTTTCTTGAGCTACCTCACGAAGTACAGGAGGCATTCGGAGCGGCAGTCTAAATGCTCTATGTTTCGGTTAACTGAATAGAACGCTAATTAACAGAGGAGTTTACGATGCAAAACATAAACATCAATAGGATGAAAACAGTCCTGACTTTCACCGTCATCGCGAGCTGTCTCTTTTTCAGTGCTTGCACCGCGCTGCAAGAAGCACAACAAAAAAGAGAAGCACGCTTGATGGAGAAAAGAAAACAGGCAAACTTCGCGCAAAATCCGTTCATTGAAGTCACCGATACAACATTTGACAACCTCGTGTTGAGGTCCGAGTTGCCTGTTGTAGTGGCATTCGGGGCAGAGTGGTGAGGTGCCTGTAAGGCCATGGAGCCAACGCTCGCTGCAGTTGCAGCGGAAAACCGAGAAGTATTTACTGTTGTGAAGGTAGATGTGGATACTGCTCGGCAAAACTCTCAACGCATCTTAACCTACAAGCAGTCCGGAGTCATTCCTGAATATTCCGTGCTCAAAGACGGGAATGTCGTTACACATTTCACAGGATCGAAATCGAAAGCCGATTTCCTCCAAACAATTTTGGGATCGATAAACGCGCAGATGAATTGAGAGAACACTTGGGCGAAAAAAGGAAAACATAGATGTCAGATGAACGCATTCAAATCGAAACGCCTTTCGCGTTTAATGAAGAAAATCAACGTGAATTCGACGAACTGATAGGGCGGTATCCTGTTAAGGAGGCAGCGATGCTGCCGACGCTCCATCTCGCGCAGCGACAGGCAGGCTATATTACACCTGCTGTCATGAAGTACGTCGCGAAACTACTTGAAGTCACCGTCATGAAGGTCAAGGATGTCGTTACGTTCTATCCAATGTTCTTTGAAGAACCCGTAGGTGAGTACGTGATTCGGGTATGCCATACGCTCCCTTGTGCGCTGCGAGACTGTAAAGTCGTCTTGGACCATCTTAAGGCGAAGTTGGAAACAGACATCGCTTCGGAAACGAATCTCGCGAAAGGTACAACTGCTGACGGTAAATTTACCCTCATGAAGGTGGAATGCCTCGCCTCGTGTGATGTCGCTCCTGTTATCATGATCAACGACGATCTGTATAAGAATTTAACCCCGGAAAAGGTTGATGAGATTTTAGACAATTTAGACAATTTGTAGAGGAGTATGTATGGTTGAAGAGAGACGAATTCTCTACGAGCATCTGGATGTGCCTGATATTAACACATTCGATGTTTTTCGGCAATATGACGGCTATACGCGTTTTGAAAAGGCAATCGCGGAATATCAACCTGACGATATTGCTAAAATGGTGATGGATTCCGGGTTGAAAGGCAGAGGCGGTGCCGGGTTTTCGACCGGCTTGAAATGGAGCTTTGTCCCCAGAGATATAAAACCGTGCTACCTCTGCTGCAACGCTGATGAAAGTGAACCGGGGACGTTCAGCAACCGTTATGTCTTGGAGAAGAATCCACACCTATTGATTGAAGGTATCCTAATCTGTTGCTACGCAATGGGTATTGAGACGACTTATGTCTATATCCGGGGTGAATTTACGCTCGGAAAAAGGATGTTGGATGCCGCTATCAAGGAAGCTTACGAAAAAGGCTACCTCGGTAAAGACGTTCGTGGCACAGGACTCAACATTGACATCTATACCCATCCAGGGGCTGGTGCCTATATTTGTGGTGAAGAGACAGGGTTGATTGAGTCACTCGAAGGCAAACGCGGGCAGCCTCGCAACAAACCGCCGTTCCCTGCTGTTGAAGGTGTGTTCAGTAAACCGACTGTCGTCCAGAATGTTGAGACGTTGTGCAATCTGCCTTTTATTGTCGGCAACGGTGTCGAATGGTACACCAAAATGGGGCCGACGTATGCCGATACACGGGAGGATCCGCCGAAAGCCGATCCGAACACAGGCACGAAACTCTACTGCATCAGCGGCGATGTCAACGAACCCGGGGTTTATGAATTGGAACTCGGTTTGACATGCACGGAACTCATTGAGGTCGCGGGCGGTTTACGTGGCGAAGAAGTGAAAGCGGTCATCCCCGGTGGCAGTTCCGCTCCGATTTTGACGCACTATGAGTTGGACACGCGACTCGATTTTACATCACTGACACTCGCCAAGTCGATGCTCGGTTCCGGCGGTATCATCGTCATGAACGAGACCCGCAATATCGTGGATTGCTTGCTCAATATCATGAAGTTCTACGCACATGAATCGTGTGGACAGTGTACGCCGTGTCGTTGGGGGACACCGTGGGTACGCGATATTGTTCAACGGATTGCCGACGGAGAGGGCAGACAAGATACTATCACACGACCCAAATTCGGTGTCACTGAAAGTGGTAGATGGGGTGATACCGGTGAAACGGAAGAAATCTACGAAGACCTTGACCTGTTGGAGAGTGTCGCCAACAACATCGCAAATGTGGATACGATGACATGGAACACAATCTGCGTCTTCGGTATCGCAGTTTCCTGGCCCGCCGTGAGTTATATGCGCAAATTCCGCCCTGAGTTTGAAGCCGCCATTCGAGAAGGTAAACTGGTTACCCTGCCTGTTGCCGAGGCGACAGTGCCACCGGAGGAAAATTACGCGTATCAACAGCGGTTTATTCCGAAAGAGTTCGCTGACCTGTAGGGCTCGCCACTTAGTAACATAACAAATGGCGTGGTGTTCTGTCCACATGAAAATGATGGATAGAGATGTTCGTAGGGGGTTTTTGCTTAGAGGAAATCCGCAGAAATCCGCAGAAACACCCAATCAAATACCCCTATCAAATACCCCAAGCAAAAAGGGTGTTTCTTCAGGGTTTCCCCGCCCGATATACCACTCATTTATGACTTGAGGAAGTAGTAGCTCGTAACGAAGTGGAGAGCGGGTTCGAGAAAAGCGCGTGAGATCCCAAGTCCACGTTGTTTAACCGCAAGGAAAATTTAAAATACCGCAAGGAAAATTTAAAAAATGGCACTTGTTAAACTGAATGACCTTGAGATAGAGGTTGAAGATGGAACGAATATAGTTGAGGCAGCGAGACAGCATGGCATTGAGGTGCCTCACTACTGTTATCACCCTGGATTGACCCGTCCTGCGAATTGCAGGATGTGTCTGATTGAGACTTTCACTTCGCCCGCCGGGTCGGAGATGCCGGATCGACAATTGGCAACGGGCTGCACGACTACAGTCCGAACGGCGCCTCCTGATAGGAAACTTGATGGAAAGTACGACTTCATCGTCCGGACGGATAGTCCGCGCGTCAAAAAGGCACGCGAGGATATACTGGAATTTCTGCTCGTTCATCATCCGCTTGATTGTCCTGTCTGTGATCAAGCAGGCGAATGCGACTTGCAAGATTACAGTTATCGACACGGGCACGATAAAAGCCGCTACCTTGAAGTTAAAAATGTGCCACCCAAGAAAGATCTCGGACCGGATGTCCTGCTCTATTCAACGCGCTGTGTTGTCTGCACACGATGTATCCGATTTGCCCAGGAGGTGTCCGGCACCGGTGAATTAGGATTAATTAATCGCGGCTCCCACGATGAAATTGATATCCCGAGAAGCCACGACGGCACGCCACTGCAGCTGCTGGATAATAAACTCGCAGGGAATGTCGTCGATATTTGCCCGGTCGGTGCACTGATTAGCAAGGATTTCTTGTTCAAGTCTCGTCCATGGTTCTTGGAAAAGGCAGACAGCGTCTGCACCGGATGTAGTGTCGGTTGCAATATCACTGTAGAATATAAAGCCGATGGCGTATACCGAATCAAACCGCGCTTCCACGAGGATATCAACCAACACTGGATATGTGACGATGGTCGCCTCGGATACCACTATGTCAACAGTGATGACCGGCTCCAACTTCCACTTAAACGTGTTGACGATGAACTCACACCAACACACTGGGCGGATGCATTATCGGTCATTACGGAACAGTTATCGGAGGCGGAAGCCGATGCCATCGTTGTTATCGGTTCTGCGCAAGCCACAAATGAAGATAACTACGTTTTGCAACAGTTCGCACACGACGTGCTACAGACAACACAGTTGGGACTCTTCGGTCATCCGCAAGGTGAAGAACACAAGTTCCCACAGTTTACAATCGAAGCGGACAAGAATCCGAACGCGGCAGGTGCTAGGACGATACTCGGTTCCGCAAATGGGAACGTCGTTTTAGAAGGCGACGCACTCTGGGAAAAGGTCTCAGGTGCGAAAATTGTCTATCTCGTTAGCGGCGGACCGGAACGTCCACTTGAAGATGCTGAAAAAGCGGCATTAGAGAATGTGGATTTCCTCATCGTGCAAGACGTTTTGCCATCAGAGGTCACGCAATTAGCGGATGTGGTATTACCGGGCACAACCTTCGTTGAGAAAGACGGTACGATTACCAATTCAACCGGATGGGTCCAACGGATCCGCAAGACAATCGATCCACCCGGCGAAGCACGCGTCGATTGGGAAATCACGCAGCAGCTTGCCAAGCAGTTGGATGGTGAAATGAACTATCGCTTTGCCGGCGAAATCGCAATCGCTATTGCTGAGAATGTACCGGGTTACGCGGACGCAACACATCAAAAGATTGGAGATGCAGGAATTAAATTAGCAGAATAGCCATCAGCAATCAGCGGACGGAATGGAAGGATGGAAGCATAGGAAGATCGGTGCCGAACCTTCCTCCGTTCCAGTTTTCAACCGAGTAAGGAAAGTTAAAAGTATGGAAAATATGCCTCTTCTTGTTTCAATTATCATCTCAATCGTCAAAATCCTCATCATTGTGCATCTGTTGCTTGTCGGCGTGATGATAATGATCTGGGCGGAACGTCGCGTGAGCGGATGGATGCAGGATCGGTTGGGACCGAATCGTGTCGGACCGCAAGGACTGCTCCAACCCGTTGCGGACGGACTTAAGTTCATGTTTAAGGAGGATCTCATCCCAGATCATGTAGATAAACCGCTATACGTGCTTGCCCCCGCAATGCTGTTGGTCCCAGCACTGGTTGTCGTTGCAGTCGTCCCGTTCGGGAGTTCTATCACGCTATTTGGCTATGAAATACCGCTTCAGATTGCAGATATCAACATCGGCATTCTGTATATCTTGGCGATAACTTCCTTGGGTGTCTACGGTGTTGTGCTCGGAGCGTGGGCATCGAATAACAAGTATTCACTTTTGGGCGGTTTACGTTCTTCGGCACAGATGATTAGTTACGAGTTGACGCTCGGACTCGGAATCATCGGTATACTGATGCTGACGGGCAACACACTCAGTCTTCGGACAATCGCGATAGAACAAGGTGCCTATCCGTGGCACTGGAATTTCTTGATTCATTTCCCCGCATTTCTCGCGTTTACGACAGCGATGTTCGCAGAGACGAACCGCTTGCCGTTTGATCTCGCCGAAGCCGAGCAGGAGCTCGTCGCGGGGTATCACACCGAATACAGCAGCATGAAATTCGCGATGTTCTTCATGGCGGAATACATGAATATGATTGTCGGTTCTGCCGTGACGGTGACGCTCTTCTTAGGCGGATGGCACTTCTTCGGTTTGGAAAACGTCGGCGGTCCCGTATGGAGTGGGCTTATCTCGTTTGGTATTTTCTTCGTCAAAACAGCGATTTTCCTGTTCGTATTTATTTGGGTCCGATGGACGCTTCCGCGCTTTCGATACGATCAACTCATGAACTTCGGTTGGAAATTCCTGTTGCCTGTCGCCTTGACTTCAATCGTCGTAACCGGTACCTTATGGATAACAACCGGCTCTCGTCTGGTGGTTGGTATCGGTAACGTTGTTGCGGCGTTTATTGTTGTCTCAATCGTCGCAGGGCTGCTTGTGATGAGCACACCGAAGCCGGCAATACAGGAGAGCGATAATCAACTTGCACCGACCGTTCTCGATGCAATAGAGTAGGAGGCGTGTATGAATCCAGAACAGATTTTATTTTTTCTCTTTGGAGCAGTCTCGCTGATTGGTGCGATTGCTGTTATCTCGTTTCGACATCCGATTTATAGCGCGCTTTCGTTAATTGTGACGTTTTTTGCACAAGCCGGTCTGTTTATCCTACTCGGCGCGCATTTCGTCGCAGCAGTACAAGTCATCGTTTATGCTGGGGCAATCATGGTCCTGTTCCTCTTTGTGATTATGCTCCTGAACCTTGGCACACTCTCGGCGAAAGGGGCTATTACTGGAAAACTAAAGGGTTTTGCGGTGATCCTTGGTATCCTGCTTGCCGTTGAAGGTGTCTATATCGCAGTGAAGGGAACCAAACCCGGCGACCCTGCAGTCGCATCAGCGGAAACTGCTACCGAATCCGTAAACACCACGACCTATAGCATTGGCGAACTCTTATTCGACGAGTATCTTTTACCGTTTGAGGTTACCTCGCTTATTTTATTGGCGGCATTGATCGGCGTTATCGTCTTAGTAAAACGTGAAACCCAAGAGGAAAACTAAAGAGTAGTTATCGGTTATCAGTGATTGTAGTAAAGTCAAAGTTCCAAAATCACCTGACCGAACCGCAAGGAAAAATTAAAAATATGCCATTAGAATATTATCTTGTTTTGAGCGCGCTCTTGTTTACGATCGGTGTTGTTGGGGTCCTCGTCCGTAGGAATGCCATCATTATTTTTATGTGTATTGAACTGATGTTGAACGCCGCGAATCTCGCCTTTGTAGCGATCAGTCGTAGCCTCGGAGAGGCATCGGGACAAGTGTTCGTCATCTTCGTAATGGCTGTCGCTGCCGCTGAGGTCGCAATCGGACTTGCAATCATTGTCAGTGTCTTCAAACATCAACAAACGATTAACGTGGATGAAGTCAATTCGTTGAAAGGCTAAAGTTAGCAGTCGGTAGTCAGCCATCGGCTTTCGGTATGTGGCAGGTGCGTATCGTTTGCACGCCACAAGCGATTCTTTACTGATAGCTGATAGCCGATAGCCATAAAAGGATAAAATATGTCAAAAGAACTCATTGTTGTCCTGTTGGTTGCTCCACTCGTTGGGTTTCTGATTAACGGGTTATTCGGAAAATGGCTGAAAGGTAACGAGAAACTCAGCGGCTGGATAGGTGCGCTTGCAGTACTCGTCTCCTTAGTCTGTTCGATTATCGTTTTTACGAGTTTGAACGGTGGTGCCGCCCCACTTGACGAAACCCTTTACGAATGGATTACAGGTGAATCATTCGCTTTCAATATCGGATTCCGCGTGGACGCACTCACAGCGGTCATGCTGCTCGTCATCACGGGTGTCGGTTTCCTCATCCACGTCTATTCCATCGGCTACATGCACGGAGACGAAGGCTATACTCGCTATTTCGCCTATCTAAACCTATTTGTCTTTGCCATGCTAATCCTCGTCCTCGGCAACAACTACCTGATGATGTTCGTCGGATGGGAAGGGGTTGGACTCTGTTCTTATCTACTGATCGGGTTCTGGTATGACAAACAGTCGGCGACAGATGCCGGGAAAAAAGCGTTTATTGTAAACCGTATCGGCGATTTCGGCTTTTTGCTCGGAATGTTCACCCTATTTGCAGCGTTTGGAACCCTTGATTTCACATCTATATTTGATGCCGCCAAGGCAGACAATTTTGAGAAGGTTTTTGGTGCCAGTACGCTCATAATTGCGACCCTGCTCCTTTTCGTCGGCGCGATCGGTAAATCCGCCCAGATTCCACTTTATGTCTGGCTTCCCGATGCGATGGAGGGTCCGACACCCGTCAGCGCGTTGATTCACGCTGCGACAATGGTAACAGCAGGCGTGTATATGATAGCACGCTCCGCAGTGCTTTATGACATCGCAGATACTGGGCAGGTCGTCGCATGGATTGGGGTTTTAACAGCGTTCTTCGCTGCAACAATTGCCTTAACACAGAACGACATCAAACGTATCCTCGCCTATTCTACTGTCAGCCAACTCGGATATATGTTCGTCGGTGTCGGTGTCGGTGCCTATGCGTCCGGCATTTTCCACTTGGTAACACACGCTTTTTTCAAAGGATTGATGTTCCTAACTGCTGGCAGTGTGATGCACGCCATGGCGAATGAATTGGATATGCGGAAGATGGGCGGCTTGAAATCGAAGATGCCGATAACGCATTGGACCTTCTTGGTCGGTGCACTCGCTATCGCCGGTTTTCCCTTCCTGAGCGGTTTCTGGAGTAAAGACGAAATCTTACACAGCGCCTGGGGAAGTGAACCGCTAATCTACGGCATCGGGTTAATCACAGCGTTCCTGACAGCGTTCTATATGTTCCGTCTCATCTTCGTGACGTTTTACGGTGAGTCTCGCGTTGAACCGGAAGTCGCTTCGCATCTGCACGAATCGCCGGCAATTATGTGGTTGCCGTTAGCAATTCTGGCGATCCCTTCTGCCTTGATCGGGTTATTATTAGGTTGGGGCGGACATGACAGTTGGTTCCATCATTTCACGAAGAGCGTTTTTCCAGAGGCACACCATGATGCATCGGGCAATGTCATCGTGTTTATGATAATTTCATCGGTTGTCGGTTTGCTGGGTATTGCGTTCGCATGGACACGTTACAGCAAGCAAGTACCGTCCGATGAACCCACTGGCACATTACATAGACTGCTCGCTAACAAGTATTATGTTGATGAGGTGTACAACGCACTCATCGTGCAACCGGTTAAAAACGGTTCTCATTTTCTTCTATGGAAACTCGTAGATAACGGTATTATTGATGGAATTGTCAACGGTGTTGCAGCAATTGTCCGATTCATTGGTGGACTCTTGCGCCGCTTCCAAACAGGAGTCGTCCAAGCCTACATTGTCTCAATGGTGCTCGGAATCGTGATATTCCTTGCCTACTATCTGTTTTTTGCTTAGTTGATGGGCAATAGGTTCTCGTGCTGTCCAATTTTCTCTTGTTAATGAATGCTAAGAGAGGAAAAATAATGCAGAATACTTTTCGTCCACGTGATATGCTCAACAAAGAGGTCGCTGGTATCTGCGGTGTGGCACGGATGACAGATAAAGCACGAGCTGCCCACACTGGAGAAATCGGGAGTTATAAATACGGTGCTGACTCCGAACAAGATACGACGATTTTATATTTCCTCGGTATCTCGGCGGACGTTTTTCGGGAAGCTGCTGTGCGAATTGACAATGATGTCAAACTGGGTGAGTGGATTCTGGATTACTGCGAAAGATCGTCTACAGAGATATCAACCTTCAATCGTGAGTTGAGATATTGGTGGGAAAGTAAAATGCCGCGTGTGGGGTTTTCAAAACGCCGCCGCGAGTTAGCTCTGGAAAGAAAAAACCGTTTCTTTTTATGGTATTATTTTACTAATTGTTTTTGGTATTATCCTGTGTACTGGTTCCAGAAGTCTTTTCTCAGATGGTAATCTATACTTTCAAAAGAGGGAATCGTAACCGGTAAATTGTACGTATTGATGAGCGTTAAAATATTCTAAGGAGGGTTCCTTGTTACTTTCAACAGTCATTTTTTTACCACTGCTCGGCGTAATAGCAATTGCGTTGCTTAGAGGCTTGGGAGCGTCTGCTATCAAAGGCATCGCGCTTGTTATTGGGATTCTGACATTTGTTATCTCGCTGGGACTTTACACCGGGTTTAACGCAGATACTGCAACATTCCAATATATTACGCAGGAAAGCTGGATTTCTGATTTGGGTATCAGTTACCACATCGGTATCGACGGGATTTCGTTGTGGTTGGTGTTGCTGACCACCTTCTTAACACCGATCTGTATTCTCGCCGCATGGAATTCGGTCGAGAAAGGGTTGAGCGGCTTTATGATGTCGCTACTCGCCCTTGAAACTGGGATGTTAGGTGTTTTCTGCTCTTTAGACCTGTTCCTCTTTTTCGTATTTTGGGAGTCGATGCTGATTCCGATGTATTTCCTCATCGGAATCTGGGGCGGGGAACGGCGCATTTACGCCACCGTGAAGTTTGTCCTTTATACGATGGCGGGAAGTGCGCTGATGCTTGTCGGTATTTTAGCACTCTATTTCCAAAATGATAACAGTTTCGATCTCACGACACTCAGCGGCACGTTTGACCATTCGGAACTGCTGTTCCTCGCGTTTTTCATTGCGTTTGCGATTAAGGTACCGCTTTTTCCGTTCCATACCTGGCTACCCGATGCACACGTTGAGGCACCGACTGTGGGCAGTGTTATCCTTGCGGGTGTCCTGCTTAAAATGGGAACATACGGGATTATCCGATTTTGTTTGCCGCTCTTCCCAGACGCAGCGGAAAAATTTACACCATTGATCGTTCCACTTGCAGTCATCGGTATCATCTATGGTGCATTGGTCGCGATGGTGCAACCGGATCTGAAAAAACTCGTGGCGTATTCCAGTGTCAGTCACCTCGGTTTTGTTGTGTTAGGGCTTTTCTCAAAAAACCCGGCAGGGCTTCAGGGAAGTGTGTTGCAAATGATTAATCACGGCTTAAGCACGGGCGCGTTATTCCTATTGGTCGGCATGATTTATGAGCGCAGACACAGCCGGATGATCGTCGATTTCGGCGGCTTGTCAAAACGGATGCCGATCTTTGCTACAATCTTCGCGATTGCGACATTCTCGTCAATCGGGCTACCCGGTCTAAATGGTTTCGTCGGTGAGTTTATGATACTTTTCGGCAGTTTTAAGGAGGGTGCTTTCTCTAAGGTCTACGTGGTCTTCGCAACCGCAGGTGTGATCCTCGCAGCTGTCTACATGTTGTGGATGTTCCAACGCGTGATGTTCGGGACACTGGATAAGACAAACGAAGGGTTACCGGACCTGAATGCACGCGAAATCGTCGTCATGCTTCCGATCCTACTGTTCATCGTTTGGATCGGCGTTTATCCGAAACCTTTCCTGAACAAAATGGAGAAATCGGTAGGCCTTGTTGTGACAAAGGTACAGGCTACGCCTGCTATGGGGCAGCTGGAGAAGGGTGTGCCAGCAGGTACTAAACTTGCACTACGCGAAATACAGCATGAAAAGAGTGAAAAGGAGGCAGAACAGTAGGAGCGATCTCCAAATCGCGACTCTCGAATATAAATGAAGCTCAAATTTGCATCTTGTTTTATTTTATGTCTAATTCTTGCATTTACGCTAACTGTCTCGATGGGGGCATTTGGGGCAGATGAAACACATAATGGCGAAGGTGATCATCACGGGCACGGTGTAGATGGTGCGCAATTAGCCCTCTGGTGGATCATCCCGTTTGTCGGTATCCTGTTATCTATCGCTATTTTTCCACTTGTGTTAGATTCCCACTTTCTTGTTCACCACGGTGGGAAGATGTCGTTGGCATGGGCGTTAATCTTTGCTGTTCCGTATCTCATTGCTTTCCAGGGGGAGGCTTTTTACGACATCCTGCACATCTATCTATTAGACTATATCCCGTTCATCCTTCTTTTATGGGGTTTGTTCACAGTTGCGGGTGGGATTCTCGTGCGTGGCACCTTGCGTGGCACACCGATACTCAATACATTCCTACTGTTGATTGGCACAGTGATTGCATCGTGGGTCGGAACTACGGGGGCATCCATGCTCCTGATCCGCCCTTTAATCCGAGCAAATGCATACCGAAAGAATAAAGTTCATCTAATCGTCTTTTTCATCTTTCTCGTAAGTAACATCGGTGGTTCTTTAACGCCAATAGGAGATCCGCCTCTGTTCCTCGGGTTCCTCCGCGGCGTGCCATTCTTCTGGACAACCACAGCACTGTTGCCGCACATGCTACTTATTAGCGTTATTTTAATCGTCCTGTTTTTTGTAATAGACACACTGATGTTTAAACGGGAGGGCGGCGTCGTACCAGATGACGGAACCAATGAACCTGTTCGCGTAGAGGGCCTCTTCAACCTCGTCTTCCTGTTCGGTATCATTGCTGCTGTTCTCATGAGCGGTACTTTCAAGTGGGGAGAAGTCAACATCCTTGGCGTTCATGTGTATTGGCAAAATATTGCTCGTGAAGCATTGATTGTTGTTATGGGGCTACTGTCCCTTAAATATACACCGTTCAGTGGCGAATTACGCCAATCAAACGAGTTCTCATGGGAACCAATTGAAGAGGTCGCAAAGGTGTTCGCTGGTATCTTTATCACGATTATTCCAGCATTGGCAATTCTGAAAGCAGGAGAAAACGGTGCCCTCGCAGGTTTAATTGGTGCTATGCAACAACCGTACCACTATTTCTGGATTACCGGTATTTTGTCCAGTTTCTTGGACAATGCACCAACATATTTGACGTTCTTCAACACCGCACTCGGAAAATTACATCTTACTGATCCTACAGTTGTACCCCAAATTCTGTCAGGTCAATTGGCGGAACCACAGCACCTTGAGTTTATCAAGTTGCTAACTGCCATCTCTGTCGGAGCCGTTTTCATGGGTGCGAATACCTATATCGGCAACGCACCGAATTTCATGGTGAAAGCCATCGCGGAGCAAAGCGGTATCCGCATGCCAAGTTTTTTCGGGTATATGCTTTGGTCGGTAGCGATCTTGTTCCCGCTTTTTGTGGTTGTAACACTTGTGTTCCTCCGTTAGTTGGCGACCTATTTGTGAGTGCTGGCTTTGACCTAATTCTTGGACTATTGCAGTAGATGCTTTTGAGAGTTTCCAATAAATAATAACTACTGCAGAAAATGTTGTACGCTGCAAAGGAAGTTAAAAAATGCCAATAGAGATTAACTGGCAATTACTGATGCCAGAACTGGTTATCGCTTTAACGTTGCTCATCGTCCTTGTCTTCGACCTTTTTGATTCGATCTCAAAAACGGTTCTCGGATGGATGACGATCGTTGGTGCCGCGATTGCTCTATGGGTCTCCATCCAGATGCACCAAGCAGGCTTTGACGATACCCAGTTCTACGGAATGTTCAAAGTAGATAATTTCTCTCTCTTCTTCAACATAATCTTCCTCGTCTCGACAATTCTGGTTACCTTGATTTCGATGAGTTATCTCGACAGAGGGGATAGGAAGCAGGGACCTTACTATCTACTTATCCTGCTCGCAACACTGGGTATGATGTTGATGGCTGCAGGCAATGAGTTGATCATCGTCTTCCTCGGCTTGGAACTGATGTCGTTATCGCTGTATGTCTTGGCTGGTTATTTCAGAGAAAACCCCGCTTCAAGCGAAGCCGGGATGAAATATCTATTGCTCGGTGCATTTGCGAGTGCGTTCTTCCTCTACGGCATCGCGTTAATTTACGGGGCTACCGGCACAACAAGTGTCCCTGAAATAGCTCAGGCAATTATCGCAGAAGATAAATCACCACTCCTTTTGGCTGGGATGTTCCTGCTGGTCGTCGGGTTCGGATTTAAGGTTGCGATTGTCCCGTTCCATCAGTGGGCACCAGATGTTTACGAAGGTGCACCGACAACCATCGCAGCGTTTATCTCTGCAGGACCAAAGGCTGCTGGCTTCGCAGCGTTCCTCAGAATTTTTATGGAAGCGTTACCTAACCTTCAAGGCGAATGGAGCGGTGTGCTCATCTTGTTGGCGATGTTGACGATGACAGTCGGGAATGTTATTGCAATCGCGCAGACGAACATCAAACGGATGCTCGCGTATTCCAGTATCGCACACGCTGGCTACGTCCTAATAGGCTTAGCAGCAGCAGGTGCAGCAGCAGGTAATGAAGCAGCAAGAGATGAAGGCATCTCCAGCGCGATACTCTATCTTCTAATTTACTGCGTGATGAACATCGGCGCGTTCGGGGCAGTTATCTTAGCAAGAACGGAGGACGGCGAGAGCCTAATGATCTCGGATTACGCAGGCCTCGGAACCCGAAAACCGTTACTCGCTATGTTTATGTCCGTAATGCTTTTATCGCTTGCCGGTTTTCCGCCGACTGCTGGGTTTGTCGGAAAATTCTATATTTTCAAATCAGCTATCGGGTCAGAGCTTTATCTGCTCGTTATTGTCGGTGCCATTAACACTGCGATATCAGCGTTCTACTACCTGCGGGTTGTCGTAACGATGTATATGCGTGAACCGGAAGAGGAGTTGGAGTTCAGCCCTTATGCTTCAACTTTGGTCGTCGGACTAATCATCGCAGCGGTTGGTGTGTTACTTATCGGTATTCTGCCATCGCTCATACTCACACCAGCGCAGAATTCTGTGTTTTAACAGTGATTGGTTATTAGTTATTGGGGGTTGGTTAAGAGGACTTTGGTAACAATCTCATCCAGTTTGGCATATTCTAACACGCAGTAGATTGTTACACGGAAACCTCTTAACTTATAACTTATAACTTATAACCTATAACAACTTTGAGGACATTATGTCAGATGTTAGATTAGGTTTTATTGGTACAGGTGGCAACATGAACCGCCACCTACGTGAATTAACCGAGATTGGCGGTTCAACATTCGTCGCCTTCTGTGATATTGTTATCGAAAAAGCGGAACGGGCTGTCACGCAGTACGGCGGTAAAGCTTATGCGGACTATAACGAGATGCTCGCACGCGAAGAATTAGATGCTGTTTATATATCAATCCCGCCATTTGCCCACGGTGCACCTGAACGCGCTGTTATCGCCGCTGGGCTGCCAATGTTTGTGGAAAAACCGGTACACATGGATGCCGACGATGCAAAAGAGATCGCAGCGGAGATAGAAGACAAAGGCATCATCACTGCTACTGGATATCAGGAACGGTATCTTGACATCATCGACAAGGCACAAGAACTCCTCGCCTCCCGACGTGTCGGATTCTTTATGGGATACTGGATGGGCGGTATGCCGGGGGGATGGTGGCGCGAGAAAGCGAAATCCGGCGGACAACTCATGGAGCAGACGACACACGAATTTGACATGGCGAGATACCTGTTCGGTGAAGTCAAGACTGTCTATGCTGTCGCACGCTACGATCTGATTCCAGATACCGATTACGATATCGAGGAAGCATCCGCTGTCTCTTTGCAATTTGAGAGTGGTGTTTTCGGCATCATGTTCTCCGCCTGCTTCACTACGAATGGCATGCGCCGTTCCGGGTTAGATATTTTCTGTGAAGACGGTTCACTTGAATATCATCTTCGTCGTGCGCTCGTGCTTTCCACTGCGGATGAGAAAACCACATGGAACCCAGAAAACAATTGCACTATTGATATGGATAGCACTTTTATTGAGGCTGTTCGCACAGGAGACGGCAGTGCAATCCGGTCCCCATACCCCGATGCCGCGAAAACCGCTATTTTGTCCATCGCCGCCAACGAATCCCTTGAAACGGGTCTACCTGTACACTTAGGATAAAAGTGAGGTCCTGTAGCATAGACTGTTAGGCTGTGGCAGGTATCTGTTGTGGTATAGACTGTTAGGCTGTGGAGAACCCGTACTTTCCAATCCTCGAAATCCGTGATTCGCGGCGTACTCGCCCGCCCCCTTGATAAGGGGCGGGTTTCTTCAAGGGGGCAACCTGCATCCAGACAGCAATTGACAAAATATTTACACATTTCTATTAGGTCTGGGTATTGCGTTTGTGGTCTGCAATGTGCTAAAATATTAGTAAAGAAACTTTTTAAGTTCCAAAGGCGGTTAGAATTAACGAAAATCACCGTAAAACGAAATTATGCCTTAAATGGTATAAGTTGTCTTTGCTTTACATTTGGAGCGGTGCTCAGCGTTAATCGATAAAAAATGGAACACCAAATTAACCTCCCCATAACCGGCATGCACTGCGAAAACTGTGTAAGCACTATCACACGGCATCTTAAAAAGATGGAGGGTGTTCTTGCTGCAGAAGTCAGCCTTGCTACCGAATATGCCGCGGTTACCTTTGATGCATCCGCACTCAGCGAAGAAACCATCGTCGATAAAATTCGAGACCTCGGTTTTGACGTAGTTGATGAAGACAAAGAAGACGAAGTTCGCGCTGCGGAATTCCGACGACAGAAGCTGCAATTCACTGTTGGGGTCATCTTCACACTCCCGCTTTTCCTGCTCAGCATGGGTCGAGATATGAACCTGTTGGGTGAGTGGGCATCTGCATACTGGGTAAACTGGCTCATGTTCGGTTTAGCCTTACCAGTGCAGGGGTATGTCGCTTGGGACTATTACATCGGCGGCATCAAGGCACTACGCAACCGATCCGCGAATATGGATGTGCTCGTCGCAATGGGCTCATCCGTGGCGTTTCTCTATAGCCTTGCTGTAACGATTGCACTAACCACAGGCGAGGGGGAACGCTTCGGCGCACACGTCTATTTTGAGACAGCCGCGGTCATTGTTACGTTGATTAAGTTAGGCAAACTGCTTGAAGCACGTGCCAAAGGTAAGATAAACGCAGCCCTGAAAAAACTCCCGCAACTTGCCCCTAAAACAGCCTGCCGATTAAAAGACGACGAAGAACAACACATCCCTATTGAACAGGTTGGTGTGGGAGATGTCCTTGTTGTCCGTCCCGGCGAAAGTATTCCTGTGGATGGCGTGGTGCGCAGCGGCGAAAGTGCCATTGATGAAAGCGTTTTCACCGGAGAAAGCCTACCTGTAGATAAGACACCGGGTGACCCTGTGACCGCCGCAACAATGAACCAAAGTGGAATGCTCACGATTGAAGCCACACACGTCGGAGCCGAAACAGCACTTTCCCGCCTTGTCCAATTGGTATACACGACGCAGCAGAGCAAACCGCCTATCCAACGCGCTGTCGATGCAGTCACAAATGTGTTCGTGCCTATCGTCGCCGCGATTGCCGTTGTGACGTTTCTCGTATGGTGGTTCGTCATTGGAGCAGGATTCACACCGGCAATGCTCCGTCTCGTTGCAATCCTTGTCACAGCCTGCCCGTGTGCCTTGGGACTCGCCACACCGACAGCTGTTATGATGGGAACCGGTATCGGCGCGCAGCGCGGCATCCTCTTCCGAAACGGCGAAGCACTGGAACGCGCTGGCAACTTAACCACAATTGTCCTTGATAAAACGGGTACCTTGACAGAGGGAAAACTCACGCTTACCGATATTCTAACCGATAAAGACGAATCGGAACTCTTACAGTTAGCTGCCGCTGCGGAGCGTGGCAGTGAACATCCAATCGGAAAAGCAGTTGTTCAAGCCGCTAAGGAACGCGGACTGGACATGGCTACACCGAGTCAGTTTAAAGCTATCGCTGGACATGGTATCGCTGCACAGGTCAATGAAAGTCGTGTTATCATAGGCAATTTATCCTTAATTCAACAGCAAGGTATTCCGACGAGGAGATTTGAAGAGGAAGAAGCAGAGCGTCTACAGACCGAGGCGAAAACGGTCTTATGGGTCGCCGTTGACGGGCATGTTGTTGGGCTTCTGGCGGTCGCGGACACGTTGAAATCGGAAGCGCAAGAGGCGGTCGCGGAACTTTACGAACTTGGGTGTACGGTAACAATGATGACTGGGGATAACCGCGTTACGGCTGATGCGATCGCCAAGGCTTCACGGATTAGTGATGTCATGGCAGAACTCAAACCCGAAGATAAAGCAGCCGCTGTTAAAAAGCTGCAAACGGAAAATCGTGGACTCGTCGCAATGGTAGGTGACGGTATCAACGACACCCCAGCATTGGCGCAAGCCGATATCGGCATCTCGCTCGGCACAGGCACCGATATTGCAAGGGAGACAGCACACGTGACGCTCATGCACAGCGATTTGCGTGGGCTTCCCGATGCCATTCGGCTCAGCCGAGCCACCATGCGTACGATTAAACAGAACCTTTTTTGGGCATTCTTCTACAACGTGCTTTTAATTCCGATCGCAGCGGGCGCGCTTTATCCGTTCCCTTTCGTGCCGATGATGTTTCGGGAACTCCACCCGATGCTTGCAGCGTTCGCCATGGCGTTTAGCAGTGTGTCGGTTGTGCTAAACAGTTTACGGCTACAATGGCGACAAAATGTCCGATTTTGATTAGCACACCGCAACAACTGTTAGCGGAGGATTTTTAGCATGTGGAGAGACCCAGAAGCATAAGGTTCCACAACTTCCAGGACTTGTTCCACTGTAATCCCCGCAATCACTTCACAACTGCCAGCACCACATCCCCCCGGATGCCGACCCGGATGACACGGATTGCACCCTAAATTTATTCCGCTCTGCACGACTGTATGTTGCTCTCCGTAGGGACCGCTCCGAATAGGGTTCGTCGAACCGAAAAGCGCGACCACTGGCGTATCTACTGCTGACGCGATATGCATCGGTCCCGTGTCGTTCCCGATATATACATCGCACACGGAGATTAACGCCGCGAGGTGACGCAGGTTCTCTGTTTGGACAAGAATCGGTGGAACATCCATCAGGTTTGCAACTTGTGCTTGGCGTTCCTGTTCATTCGGACCGGCAAAAAGTAAAATCGCTACGTTCCGTTTTTCGACGAAGGCGTTCGCGATACGCGCGTAGTTCTCTGCGTCCCACAACTTGTAGACCCAATTCCCACCGGGATGGATGCCGATTAATAACTGTTCTGATGTCCAACCTGCTTCTGCCAGAAAACTGTGCGCAGCGGTCTGTTCACCTTCAGTCAACTGTAAATGTGGATGCGCGCCTGTCGTGTCAACGCCACGTTTTTGGAGCACCTCCAGATATCGGGTAACGGCGTGCCGATTGCTCTCCCCGCGCACCATACCCCAGTGTTCCGCCCCGGTACACCGCGCCGTGAGACTGTCCCGTAGATTTACGACGAGATCAAATTTATACTGACGCAACACTTTTATAAGTTGTAAACGTCCGCGCCAACCGGCGTGTTCGCCGCGGTTGTTATAGACAATAACCGCATCAATGTTGGGTTCGGTGGCAAGGAGATCGGACGCTCTCGGTCCGACGAGGAAGGTAATATGTGCATCTGGAAAGTGTCTTCGTAGCGGTTGGATAACAACAGTTGATAGGACTGCATCGCCGATGAAACTGAAACTAAAGACAAGGATTCTCTTCATTTTTTTGAGGTTTGACCGCAAGGAGAATTAAAAGGACTCAATTAACGTAACGGCTGTCGTCAACCCGTCTTCTGCCTCTATCTTTCCACCCAAGACTTGTGCCTGCGCTGTCATAGAAGGCGTATCCAAGACTTGCTGAATCCGTTTCGCCAAACGTTCGGCGGTCAGGTTTCGGCGACGCAGATGCCTTGGGGCAACACCTAAGTCTAATAGCTGTTTTCCCCAATACGGTTGGTCGGCGTGATGGGCTACGACGATAGATGGAACTTTCGCACGACACGCTGAAGCAGTGGTCCCCGCTCCACCGTGATGCACGATGCAACACCCTTGTGGAAACAGCCACTGATGCGGGATATATTCTGCACAGTAGATGTCCGATAACGTCTCTGGCGTGCCGAGTTGCCCCCATCCCGCTTGGATAATCGCACGCTGCTTTACTGTTCTAACGGCATCTATTAAAATTTCGGTTGTCTCGCGTCCATTGGAGCCTCCCATAGAGCCGAATGTGATGATAACCGGCGGTGGACCCGCCTCCAAGAAAGCGACAAGTTCAGACGGGGGATCGTAAGCAGGTGACGCCAGATGCCAAACACCCGTGAATTTATGATTCGATGGGAAATCGGCGGGTGGACAAAGCGCTGGAGATGCAGCAATCAGGTTTAGGTGTGGCGAGTACATCCCGTCTAACGCCACTGAACGTCTCCGTTCTCCGCCGACTGACGCAATAAATTGATTAAACAAGGCATCTATACTCGACGCAAGACGAAGCTGCACCAATTTCCACACAATAGCGTTGAATATGCGTCCCCAGTTGGGAAACGGGTAGGGTGCGAAATCTAAGCATTTGATGAAACCCGGACAATACGTCACGGTAAGCCATGGAATCCGGTTACGAATTGCAGCCTCCTGTCCGGGAATGTCCACTGAATGGCAAATCGCTATATCAAATCCTTCCATTGCAGCCAAGCAGTCCTGATACCACTTTCCGCCGCGACGCATAATTCCTTCCTCCACGATGAGCCGCAGCATCGCAGTCGGATCGCGCTTCGGAATAATAGCATCCATTGCCGCATGAAATTCTGACAAATCAAAAGCAACACCTATCTCGTAAAATTCCGCGCCGACCTCAAGAACCTTATCTCTATAGAGTGCTGGTGAACATACCCGTACGTGGTGTCCACATGCCAGCAAACGTTCTGACAGTGCTAAAACAGGGTAGACATCTCCGGTTGAGCCCCAGCAGACGACGACAACTTTCATTCTACTTTCTCCGTTGTTGCATCCCAAACGGGTTCAACAGGCAGTTTTTTCGTACATTCCCATCCGATTTTACACTTATGCGCGCTACACGGCCAACACGGCATATCTCGTCGCACGATAGAGGCGTTTTCGCTCAGCGGATGCCACGCCACGTGATCTGTGGGACCGAAGATCGCCACCATCGGTACATCCAACGCCGCAGCGAGATGCATCGGCCCGGAGTCATTACAAACCACCAAATCACAACAGGATAACAATGCACCCAACTCACGGATCGACGCCGGCGCGTAAGCAATAGCACGGGCCTCCATCGCCTTTTCGATGTTCTCTACCAATGCTGCTTCTTCGGGACCGCGTAAGAGCAGGACTGTTGCGTTGTACTGATGTGAGAGTCTGTCAGCGAGTTCGGCGTACTGTTTTTCTGGCCAGCGTTTGTCGAACGAACTCCCACCCGGGTGAATACCGATGAGGAACGTATCAGGAATGATGCCCCGCAAGGCGAGCTGTGCCTTGGCTGTCGCAATCTCATCAGGCGACAAGTGGAATACGAGTTTCCGTTTACCTTCGCTGTTGCAAATTAAGCGTACCAGTTCCAAATTTCTGTCAACTTCGTGGGTTTCGCCTTTTCGGTATTGACCGCGCCACGTATGTGTGAGGGTGGACCTAAAACGTTTCTGATATCGTCCGAATCGGTACGTAGCACCGGAGAGAAATGCGGCGAAATGTGACCACATTGCCGTCTGCATAGCGACAACGAGTTGAAACCGCTCACGGCGCAATTGACGATAGAATTGGAGTTGTGCTGCGATACCGCGGTGCTTACCCTTACGATCAAAAATGAGGATCCGATCTACGTCTGGGTTGCCGATTAACACCGGTGCATTGAGCGGACGCGCCAATACCGTTATCTCCGCTGATGGATAACTTTCCCTTAACAGTGCGATTGCCGGTGTTGAATTCAGCAAATCACCGATACCATCAACCCGAATAACGAGGATCTTATTGATGTTAGGAAGCGTGTTGTCTCGTTCTCGATCCGAAACTTGCGCTGCGGAAATCTGACGGCTGGTGGATAGCATAGGCATTCTCTTACGAACCAAGTTAAAGTGTCGTCTATTATAACATACTAAAGTTTGGACAATTTTAAGAATTAAGGTGTTTTAAAGCAGAAAAAGAGGTATCCTTTCATAAACAGACAAAAGTTTTGAAAGGAACGTAAAAAATGGACCTCCTTCTCTGCTTAGGAGATATTCTATCGGATT
>JAJDTJ010000049.1 GCA_022827225.1 Candidatus Poribacteria bacterium
ATCAGTCTCATTGAACAACTTTTCCCCAAGTCGATTCATGCGGTGTCAGCAGCCGGTTTTGAGTTGAAAGTGCTTTTGTTTGTTATCGCAACGAGTATAAAGCAGCTATTTGGATAAAGGTAGCAACTTGGGTTAAGTATAATCATGGATTGCGCATTGCATTCCAACCTCAACGCCTCCGTTAAACCCATGAGATACTCCTTTTTAGTGTTTGGTCTGTGGTAAGATAGAAACACTATAAGGGAGTTCCCATGGATTGCCAAGCAAACTTCCAAGTGCTTATACCTTAGTTTTAAGGTAGCAACTTACGTTATTGGAACTGTAACGCGGATGAATTCCGCAAGAGGCGTTCCTGTTTGCTTTCACTTGTTAGTCAAATATATTCGCGAAAAGTTCAATTTTTTCCTAAAATTTTTACCGAGATGTTGGCAAAACATGATACTCATCAATGATAAAAGGAGATTTCCAATGAAAACTACTTTTATACTCAGATTTCTGGTTTTAAGCCTAATGCTGACAGGTGCCGTGGTAGCAAGCCATGCGCAGGGTGTCAGTGCAGATGAACTGATCATCTACTACAGTTTTAATGAAGATACACTGAAAGGCGATGATATTTTAGATGTATCTGGAAACGGAAATGACGGCTTCCTACGGGGTCAGAATTTGGAAATTGTAGACGGTAAAGTCAAAGAATGTATGGAGTTCCCGGGCAGCGCTGCAGAATATATTTCCGTTCGGAATCACATGTACGACGCGCCAATTGAGGAAATAACTTTTTCTGTCTGGGTAAAAACGGATGTCCGAGGCATGATCGCCTCATGGGACCGGAGCGAATTCTTCCGTTTTGCTGTTGGCGACGATGTCGGTGGCAACAACGGCACAACTTTTGTTGCTTTCGATCACTGTTGTCCCATACACGATTGGTTTGGTAAAAAGGATGTCGCCGATGACGAGTGGCATCACCTGGTGGGAAGGTTTGATGGCGACGAGAAGCGGATATACGTTGATGGCAAATTAGATGCGAAAGTCGCCGCAACGACAAAAGTCATTGGCGCGGGTGCCGATCGATTCGGGTTTATCGGGATCGGTTCAGAAGCTGCAGCATTTAACGCAGGGGTGGGACCCAATTGGGCATTTAATGGTCTGATGGATGAGTTCATGCTGTTTCATCGGGCACTCACAGAGAACGAGATTGAGCGGCTCGCGGCGGGACCTGCTAATCCACTTGCTATTGAACCGACAGACAAACTTACCACGACGTGGGGATATATTAAGGATACGCGGTAAGGCAAATCTGTACAAATGGTATCAACGGATCCACCTATATCTTGTTCTGTTGTATACCTTCGGAAAACGCCTAAAACCTTAGCGTATAGAACAGGCGTGTTATAATTCTTGCTTTTTTTTAAGAAATTTTTTAAAATGAAGTAATCTGGCAGATTTTGAAAACTGACGATTCAGAATAACTCATATCCGAGACGTGCTCACTATAGAAGGAGATTTTTAATGAAAACTAATTTCATGTTCGGATTATCGGTTTTAATCCTGATACTGTTAGGTCCGGTTTTGGCAGTCAATGCGCAAGCAATCAGCGATGATGACTTAGTCATTTACTATAGCTTCAATCAAAACACGCTCCAAACCGAGGATATTCTTGATGTGTCTGGCAATGGAAATGATGGCTTCCTGCACGGTAGTAATCTAAATATTGTTGATGGCATCGTTGGGGAATGTATGGAGTTTCCGGGGGTTGCCGCTGAATATATTTCCGTGCGCCAACTTCAATATGTTGAGCCTTTTCCAGCATTGACCGTCGCAGCATGGGTAAAAACGGGCGTCCGGGGAATGATTTCTTCCTGGGATCGGAGTGAATTCTTCCGATTTGCCGTAGGCGATGATGTCGGTGGCAACAACGGCACAACTTTTGTCGCTTTTGATCACTGCTGTCCGATACACGATTGGTACGGTGCTACAGATGTTGCAGATGATCAATGGCATCATATCGTAGCGGTCTTCGATGGGCAAGAGAAACGCATCTATGTCGATGGAAAGTTAGATGCGAGTATAGCGTCGCCAACCGAAATGATTGGAGCAGGTGCTGCTCGATTTGGGTTCATAGGCATCGGTTCAGAAGCCGCTGATTTTAATGCAAATGTGGGACCCAATTGGGCGTTCAATGGACTGATGGATGAGTACTTGATGTTCCATCGGGCACTCTCTGATGCAGAGATTGAACACCTTGCTACCGGTCCATCCGACCCGTTTGCTGATGTTACGGCAGTTGATCCGAATGGAAAACTCAGTACAACTTGGGGAGACATTAAGAAATCCCAATAAGCGGAAAGTCGACGATAAGCGAGAAATCGACGGGTGGTGCCGGCGTGCCCACCCGTCTTTTTTTATTAAAATTAAGCTTCTGTCGGTTCAATTACTTCTTGAATACCGGGCCACTCTTTCCATATATCCGTATAGGCATCGTACCCGTTATCTGTACAGTCTACGTGGCGTAACCGGAAAATTGCGGCGTATCGGATATCAGATGCGGCATTCGGTGCTGCAGAGTGGACGATCTGGTGATGCGTCAGCACGACATCCCCAGCGTTCCCGACGATTTGATGCGGTCCTTCAGGTAGCTCCGGTCGCGGCATGCCGTTTGCCAATACCTCATGTCCTTCCTTTTTGAAGTAATCCGCGAAGAAGGTATGTGATTTCGGCCAGACAGTGAAGTTCCCACTGTAAGGTTCTGGTACATCCGCAAGATAGATGACAGCAAGTGCGGTAAACCCACGTCGATACACGCCTTTTGCCATGCCGTTCGTGCCGCTTCCTAACCCATCAAGATGTCCACGCGGTTCGTTCGGATCGGTGTGTAACCGCCCTGGGAACCGAAGTGCTATCTGTGCGGAACCGGGGACCTGGACGTTCCCTTCACCTATCAACGACTCGGCAATTTGCTGGACAGGTGTTTTGTTGAAAAGATTCACAATCTCAGGTTTATTACGAACCTCGTTGCAATACGATTGCGCCCGAAATTTTTCTAAGTCGCCCTCGTGCATACCGACTGCCCCGATAGAGTGATTAATCGCCTTTCGTGCGGCATCTACCATCAGTCTCGGTACAACACCGGGAATGACGATATATCCGTTTTCACAAAAATCTAACTTCTGTTTACGTGTGAGCATATCCTTTCACTACCCCACCGTCCTTTTTATCAGTGGAGTCCCCCATAATCTAAGTATTCCGTTATGTTTGAGAACGGATAGCAGCGTCCGTCCTAAATGTTTAGATTTTAGACACGAATTGATGTAAAAAGTTTAACGGAATCCACGTATTGCTTTACCTAATACCGTTTCCAAAAATATACCGTTTCCAAAAATTGATGTCGCATGATTGATTTCTTATGCATTGCGATGCGACACCCACAAACTAAAAGTTTGTGCTACAATTTCAGTGTGTAAGTGTATAGACGACAGCGTTGATTCCCATTTGCAGTGCCATATTAGAATACTCACGCGGGTAGTAATCTTCAGCGGCGTGTTCCCAAGCGTCGCCGAGGTCAGAGTTGAAGTTAATCATCATCATCAACCTACCGTAGTCGTCGTATACGCCGCGACAATATGCTGGATACCCATCAATCCGTTCATAGGTGCGATCGTTAAAGAGCGCACGAAGTCCGGGGATTTGGATCAGTTTGTCAATTTTAAAGAAGCATCGGAAAATCGGATGTGAAATTGGTATGTCTTCAGGTTCACGATCGGGGAAGATTTTCTTGAATTCGGTATAAAACCATCTCCACTCACGTTCTCCATGAAAATCGTCAATAAAGATAAATCCACCGCGTAGGAGATACTCCCTTAGATTCTCCGCCTCCTGCTCGCTCAGTCTGAGACTACCGACTTCCAACATATAGGCGAACGGATACTCGAACAATTCCGGTGCGCCGACATCAATAATTTTTTCACGGGGTGCGACGGCAATGTTTGTCTGTTTACTGAGTTGCCAGATGAAATTGCGATCGGATGCTGGCCAATCCACACGCCAACTACTGAGCCGCGTAAACTGTCCACTATATCTTAAGCGGACAAATGTGAACAGATCGCTATCACCGTCCAGAAGCGTTGCGGGGACAGACATCATAAGAAGAATAGTTAAAATCAGAATAATTCGCATATACTTTACATCCGTATTTCTTTATACCACACATAGACACCGTTAATGTGTAAGGGCATAAACGACGGCATTAATTCCGAGTTTGAATGCCATATCGGAAGATGCCCGCGGATAGAAATCCTCAGCGGCATGTTCCCAACCATCTCCAAGGTCACTATTGAAATTAATCATCATCATCAATCGTCCGTAATCGTCATAAACGCCGAGGCATCGGGCTGGAAAGCCGTCGCGTTTTTCATAAGTCATCCCTCTCATAGCTGCACCGGCACCAGGAATCTGTTTTAGTTCATTAATCTGATAGAAGCAGTGAAAAATCGGATGTGAGATCGGGATGTCTTCGGGTTCACGTTTCGGGAAAATCTTCTTGAATTGTTTATAAAATTCCTTCCATTGTCTACCGCCATGGAAATCGTCCACCATTATAAATCCGCCACGTAGCAGATACTCGCGTAAGTTTTGAGCCTCGTTAGATGTGAGCCGCAACCGACTCACCTCCAGCATATACGCGAACGGGTATTCAAAGAGTTCTCTCGAACGAACGTCAATTATTTTTTCTTTTGGCGAAACGTCAATATTCGTGTGTTCTCGGAGTTGAAAGATAAAGTTTCGATCTGACGCGGGCCAATCTAAATCCCATATACTCCGAACCCCTCGGTATTTCAAGCGAACGAAGGTGAACTGATCTGTATTATCCCCAGAATCCAACGAAACAATCGGGACGCACAGTATGAAGGAGATGATTAATACTTTGAATGTTCGCATACACTTACAATCGTTTGGACAGTTTTTGTAATTTCGCTTAATTCCGTCACCTTGAATTAGAAATTGTGGTACCAAGCAATCGTCATCTGAATACCGCGACCGGATTCGAGGGCTTTTGCGATATTAATCCTGAAAAAAGAAGCGTCCTCTCCAGAATGTAGACCGTTAATGTTCACTACGGTAACAGTATCGTCATCCCCGACCTGTAAACCGATGCCGATACTCGCTTTCGGGTCGAAGGTATACGCGGCATCAGATACATTCCATACCTGTCCCTCATCGAGGAAAGCGACAAGAAAAAACTGTTCAAAGAAACGCGGACTGAACAGGTTAGACAAACGATAGTGGTATTCAACATTGAGCAGAAAACCGCGATCCCCTGTGAAGGCATAAGGAGAAGATGTATATTCATCGTTATAGGTTATTATACCTTCAGATGTAGTTTCTTGTCCACGCCAATACCCCCTAAGTCCTCCCATTCCGTCGATTACAAATTGGCGTTGAATGGGAAGCGTCGTATTGGAGCACCCAAATAAAAAACGGGTGCGGATTCGGTTATTTGCCAACGGAAAAGCATATCGAAGGTGCAACTGTAAACGTGTGAAATCGAAGTCGGAACCGGCAGCTGGACTGCTATGTTCAACAAGGAACGTATTATGCCAACCGAGTGTTTTTATTTTATTATTAAAATCGTACTGGAAAATCAGACTCCGCATTTTTCCGGGGGTTATTGGTGGATTTTCGCGTAGACTGAGTTTAGACCCCCAATTGGTAATAAACCAATCTGTGCTTTTTTGTAGGTTCGCGTGTGCTTCGGTAATCGCTACCCAATTGAATGAATGGGTGGATGTGACGGGTGACCATCGTAACGAGACTGCGGCACCTTGCTGTAGATAGTAATTTTGAAGGTCCGGCGCGCCAAGGATGCGTGCAAAAATTGACCATGCATTGTTGTACCCCGGAAAGAGTTCGGGAGCCACCGCGACCGTTGTTCGATAAGCCTGCGCCATCATCCCGATGTTCCAGGCGTACGGTCTTCCCCAATTTGCGATCCCTCCGATACGGTAGTGGAGATGCGGGTTGCCGAAGGCATAACTGACTCTTCCAAACAGCCTTGAGGTTTGATCGGATTGTGTCTCTCTAATGTGCCACATCCAGAGCGGTCCTACCTTTTTCCGTTTCCCAACTTTAAAGCCTGTTCCGATCTCCCACCCTGTTACGCGGTTAAAACCGAAACGCATCAGTGGGCTGAAACCGAGGTAAGCGTCCGTGGAAAGCGGTTTTTCAGTTACGGTGATTGTAGCGATATATCTTTTTTCTTCCTCATTGACCTGTAGGTTTATCTCTTCAAAATACGGTATTGCCTTAAAGAGCGTTTGGACTGCCTTATCGATGTCTTTTGAGGCGTTTTCAAGCGTCTGCCGTATGCGTGCTTCTGGAATCTTCTGATTGCCTTGGATGCGGACTTCGTGAATCGGGGCATCCTTTGCCCAGAACCGTGTTGCTGCAAGGGGTGTCTCGACCTCATCGGCTTGTGACACGCTCCTATCGTCCACTGATATATTTACATGTTTACCGTTAGCCCCTGAGATTTTCATAGACTTCAGCACCGATATTTTTCGCATAGACTTCAGGCTAATTATTGCAATGCGTTTCGCGCCTTCCTCTGTAACGCTTAAAGACACTGCTCGGGAATCCTCAAGCGTGCCTGCCAGAACCGGTATAATCTCTCTAAGTTCACCAGAACCGTTTTTTAGGATCCTCATGATATTGTCTTTTTCAGCTGCTATGGTTTCTTCAATCTGCTTTGGATCAGTACCCTCAGGTGTTTTGAGTGCGCTCTGAATCTGTAATTCATTAATCTGTTTACCGTCAACATACCAATCCGTAATCTGCGGTTTAGATGTTTCATCTGAGGAAGGTTCTGTCGTCTCACGCCTCTCTGTAATCGGCGGTTCCGGTTTGGCGGGGTCAGACAATGGCGGTGGCGGTGCAAGTTTTAAGTGACGAGGCTTTATTGACATCAACTCACGGATTTCAATGCCGAGTTGATTCAGATTCAGTAACAACTCACCGAGTTGTTTCCGAGGAATCTCACAGACAATGTTTATTAGAAAAATTCCATCATCGCTGTTGACGATGACGAAGATTCCGCTAATTGTCTCATTTTCGTGAAGAATGTAGATATAAAGATTGGCTTTCTCAGCATCGTCTTGCGAGTTCTGTCCTAACGCGCGCCAACCCTGAGCTTTGAGTGCTCCACTGTAATACTCAACCACCTTCTTAAAATTACCCACTTGGTAGTTCCTAAGATACAGGTTATTCACGCTTTTAAACAGTGGCGCAATATCGGCGGTTGGATCTTCCGCAACGAGCGCAATGACATCACTGCTCAAGTTAAATTGGAACTGAGCTGATGGCACGTCTGGGCAGTCGAAAGGCACACGTCCATCTTCTATCTGTGCGTACACCTTACCGCTAATGAGAAGCAGGAACATTACCGACACTTTGACAATCATATCCTTCATCCGGTATCTCCATTACTGCGCTTCGGTATTTTCACTCTTCTTCCGATTAATATTTTTCAGGCGTTGCTGCAGTTTCTTCAATGCATCTGGAACCTGGAGTTTACCGGGACGGTAGATAGCACTTGGGGGCACAATTTGCATGTGTCCGTGTGGGGGTTGATACAACCACTGTAATGCAATCGCGTGCCGAGGGCCTTGGAAATAGTGGATCTCAACAGGATGCATGCCTGTCCCTAACCTCATACTTCCCTGCCGACGTATTGTTGCGTGAACGCCGTCATTATCAACGACGCGCTTGCCGTTAATATAGAGTTTTGACCCGTCGTCTGAGTAGAGTTCAAAAGTGTATACACCGGGGACATCAACCCTCAATTCTGCGCGGAATCGAATCGCGAAATTCTCAACGACAGATTGCATTTCGGGAGTTGGAAATCCTTCGGTGTAGTTTCGCGTCGGGACGTTCAAGTCTGCTGTGACAAAGGTATAGATAGGTGTCAAACGTTGAAAATTTGGCATTCGGAAAATCGCGCCGCCGGGCACGAAGACCTGCCCAATTAATCCGTGTCCCGGCATCACCTCTGTCCCGAAGATACCGAGTCCTGTGCCTACGGTATTGCGTATTTCCAGTCCGATGTCGGCTACATCGGTTTCATGTATAAATCGTGTTCCAACGTTGCTACTGCGCCGCTCGGGTCCGTCGAACCCGATATTCGCGCCGCCGATGCCTTTTCCGGTGTGTCCTTTAATGACCACGGGTCCTCCGCCTGTTTTATCATCACCGAAACCGGTATTAGAAACAGCACTCGGTTGATCTGTTTGCGATAGATCGGCGTGCGTAACGACATCAGGAACGACATCGGCATGAACGGGTGCTTTCGGCGCACTCACACGCGGTGCGGGCGTTGACGTCGGAACAGAATCGGAAGCTGTTTCAGTATCAGCTACACGCGGCATCAGAGGGATCCGCGGTGGCAAGACCCGCCGCCTTATCCGTTTTTCGGGGTCTGCTGTCAATATCTCCGCCGATATACCTTCTTTCGCCGCATCAAAGTCATTAATGAAAAAGGGAGAAAGCAGAAATATTAATATGATATGGAAAACGAGTGATAGTAATAAAGCACGATTGGTACGTCTACGCATCTTCTGATACTCCAGATGCTTATGCCGTATGTAGGCAGTGAGGGGTTGTCCGATATAGGAAACTTGATTTATTTTAACAGGTCAAGGCGTTATTGTCAAACCTAATCCAACTTTTTACACTTTATATAACACAAATTATAACCCAAAAGATTACATAATTTCAGGGAAAAATGAAAATCTACACTTGTGGTCTTGTCTCTCATTGCTCAAAAAACAAAAAAGGCGTGCTTGGAAACACGCCTTTGAAGACTCTATTGTGTCAATATGACAACTATTCATCAAGCGGGAAACGGAGTACACCACGACCGAGCGTTCCAACATAAAGCGTGTTAGCATCAACGGTGAAGGCGGTGATCATGCTTGGAGATCCTGGTGTCAACTGTTTCCACGTGCTTGAATTCTCCTTCAATTCATACACCTGCTGTTTCGTTGCACCATATAGTGTTGTGCCGTCTACTGCAAATTTCTCTATGACGAGTGGCGTGCCTTCCACATCGGTTACCTTATGCCAACGCGTCCCATCACTCGAATATGCGACCCCTTTATCTGTTGCTACGTAAACAGTTGACCCAACGAAGGCTACTGTATTGTAAGCGGCAACGGAAAATGGGAGATCTGCAGTGACATCGTTCCAAGTGTCGCCTTCATCAAACGATTGAAAAAGGTGCCCATCCCGTTTGCCAACGTAAAGGGTTTTACCGGACACTGCAAGTTTGACACCGAGAGATTGAAGAAGGTTCGTCATCTCCGCGTACTCACCAGAATAGAGGTTAGAAAGATCGGGGGGTTCGGCTTCATCTTTCAACCCGGTGTCGAACCATTCATTCATACCGGATTTCCATCTGAAAAGCCGCTGCTGGTATTCGACATAGTAGGTATCATCATTAACGGCAAAGTCTCCAAAAAACGACATCATACCAGATGATGCTGGTTCTTTGAGTGCCTTACTGAATGCTTCATTTTTTAGCCGCTGAAAATCGATGTTATTCTTAAGTGCCTCATTTAACTGGTCAGGATCGATATCTTTGAGTGCCCCAATTAACTGGTTATAATCAAGATTTTCAATCTCTTGCTTACTCTTATCTGTAGCTGCTGCCAACATGATCTTGAGCATTTCTTCGTCCGGCGTTATCTGTACAGATACCGTATTCCCTGGCCCGATTTTCCTGAAAGCAGGCATGCCGGGTATAAACTTGGGGATGTGGTCCTCAGTAGGCAGTCGAAGCAGCGGTGAAGGTGAATTCATATCATTTCCTTTCTTCACATACTAAAGTTTGGACAATTTTAAGAATTAAGGTGTTTTAAAGCAGAAAAAGAGGTATCCTTTCATAAACAGACAAAAGTTTTGAAAGGAACGTAAAAAATGGACCTCCTTCTCTGCTTAGGAGATATTCTATCGGATT
>JAJDTJ010000032.1 GCA_022827225.1 Candidatus Poribacteria bacterium
TGGGTGGATGCTCTGCCAAGCAGCATCAGAAATCATCATAGGCAAGTCTTGAGTTTTATCTATCTTTTGAGTTTTCATGGAAAAGAGTATACCAATCCATGCTCAAAATGTCAATAACTTCTAAATGTAAACACTACCTAATCAAAGTACTCGTCCTCATTAAACTTTGTCCACGATTCAAATATCGGGAACGGTCGAGGAAAATTGTCGTTGTCAATGTTCAATTTGAATTTTATCTTCTCACTATCAAAAGGATTCTGGACAGAAATTGAGATGCCTGTGGTTTCAATGCAATTTTCGCACTCTGTTGGGAGTATTTGCACTGAACGTGGTGCCTCGAAATAAATCCGGTATTCGGAACCCGCCTTTTCAATACGGTAGTCCTCTGATAATATCTCCCATTCGTTAATTGCATACGAACCTTCGGCATATTGTGCCCAGAGACTGACACCGTTAAAGAAGTCGAGGATAACGGCTTTTCGTTTGTCGGCATCTTTGGATGGATCAAATTGTCGGAATGAGCGATCCTCCAATTCGGCTTTTATCTGTTGTTCTTCTTCGCTGCTGATGGGTTGCAATGGACTGTTCGCGCACGAAGAAAAGATCAGACAAGTGAACGTGAGTATAAAAGGCAGGACGCGGGTTTTTGTGTTTGTTTTGAAGGTGTTGTGTTGATGCATGTTTTTTGCCTCCAATTTTTTTATGAATAAATTTTAGCGTTAAGTGGGTAGGATTGTCCATAGAAAATGGAGGGCAGGCGTGGAAAATTCTGGATAATGCTTGATACGGAAACCACTCTCTGCTAAAATAGGTTTTAAATTTGTATTTGGGGAGGCGTTATGCAGGAAAATAATGAACGTGTAGCAGGTGGTGCACTTCCCGATTGGGAGGTTGCAGAACTTCCTGAACCACCGAGGTATCAATTTGGCAAAGCATTTCGGAGCATCTTAGGGCCCGGTATCATTGCGTTGGGTGGCTCCATTGGTAGCGGAGAGTGGTTGTTGGGTCCCGCAATCACTGCGCAGTATGGGGGTAGGCTCCTCTGGATAGCAACCATCGCTATTATATTACAAGTAATTCTGAACACAGAGGCGATCCGTTATACGCTCTATACCGGTGAACCGATGTTGAGCGGTTACATGCGTTGCAAGCCGGGTGCTCCGTTTTGGATGACCTTCTACTCAAGTGTCAACTTTTTTGGGATTTGGCCCGGCTGGGCGATGACGGCTGCGACGGCGCTCGCTGCAATATGGCTCGGCTATATGCCGCAAGAATCAACTGAGTTGGTGAAAGGAGATGAGGGAACGGTGCGTGTGTTTGCATACGTTATCTTCTTCTTCTGTTTAGGGATTGTACTGTTCGGTGGCAAGATCTACAACGCCCTTGAGAAGGTACAGCTTTTCATGGTCGTCTGGATTATCGGTTACCTCGTCGTCATTGATATTTTTATGGTTCCGTTGAGTGTGTGGTGGGATGCTATCAAAGGTTTCTTTAGTTTTGGAGCACTTCCTGAACCGGGACCCGGTGGACAGGTTGATTGGCTGTTGCTCGGTGCTTTCGCTGCTTATGCCGGAAGTGGCGGCTTAGGCAATGTTACAATTACGAATTACGTCCGCGATAAAGGATGGGGTATGAGCAGTCTCGTCGGTGCGATCCCGTCGATGATCGGTGGACGAAACGTGACGCTCTCACACTTGGGCAAAGTCTTTCGCATCACACCGGAAAATCTAACCCGATTTAAAGAGTGGTGGAAATATGTTCGGTTCGAGCAGTACGGTATCTGGATGCTTGGGTGTTTTGTTGGTATTGCCCTGCCTGCGATGCTGACATTGGCGTTTGTGCCTGCTGGGCAAGAGATGGATCAGTGGGCAGCGGCAGGGTTCCAAGCGGACGGGCTCGCGGAAAAAGGCGGTAGAGTCTTATGGTATCTCACGCTATTATGCGGTTTTTGGGTGCTGTTCTCGACACAACTCGGCGGTGTGGACGGTGTGCCTCGAACTTATACAGATATTATATGGACAGGGCTGAAGCGGGTGCACAACCTCGGTGAACACAACGCAAAATGGATCTATTATCCGATTCTCGGTGTCTATATTCTATGGGGTGTCCTTGCGATGTATCTCGCGAGACCGCTCTTTATGATCCTTGTATCGGCGACGGTCGGTGGGTATCTATTGGTGATTACGGCGTTACATACGCTCTATGTCAATCGGAAGTTCTTACCTAAGGAGATACAACCGCCACTATGGAAACAGGTCGGATTGGTATTGTGTGCGGGGTTCTATTCGATTTTCGGGACGATAACCGTTTATCAAAAGGTGCTTGTGCCGTATATTTTCCCAATTTTCGGTTAGGTGGATCCATACTTCGTGATCGCTTCTACAAGACTCTCTATTGTGGCTTGTTTTGCGATGACATCGACCTGCACACCGTGTGCTATCGCTGTCTTTTGCGTTTCGGGACCGATAACTGCGACCTGTACGCTTTTTAGGAGTGCTGCAGGCGTTTGTGTTGGGAACATCTCCAAGAAATTGGTGACTGTAGAAGAGCTGGTGAACGTGACGAAGTCGATGCTGCCATTCAAGAGGTCGGTTTCAATTGCGTCTCGCCCTTTATCGCTATCGCTTGCGACTTTGACGGTATCGTAGAGGGGTACATCATCGACGTGTGCGCCTCTCTCACGTAGCCCTTCTGGGAGTGCGGCGGTGGCGATTTTAGCACGCGGTAAAAAGATTTTCTTGCGGCATACATCCTCTATTTCAGCAGCGATTGTGCTTCCGCGGGCGTGCGACGGCACAAAATCGGGATGGATACCGATACTGTTGAGTGCCGCGACCGTCTTCGGTCCGACTGCACAGATTTTGGTTCCCCCGAACGCTCGGACATCTTTCCCTTCCTTTCGCAAGTGTCCATAGAAGATTTCTACGGCATTGACGCTTGTAAAGATAATCCAATCGTATTCGTTTATAGACTGAGTGTAGGTACTGTCAAGCTGCAGTGGTCGGATCTCTATCGTCGGAAATTGGAGGACATCTGCACCGTTGGTTTCCAACAGGTCTGCGAATTCGCTTGCTTGTGCGCGGGCTCGGGTTACGAGGATCCGTTTTCCGAAGAGCGGTTTGGTGTCGAACCATCGGAGTTGTTGGCGCAGTCGGTTCACCTCACCGACAACGATAATCGCTGGACTTTTGAGTTGAGCTGCCGCTGCTTTTTGTACAATATTGTCAAGGGTGCCTTGGATGACCAGTTGTTGCGGTGTTGTACCGACGCGTACTAAGCTCACTGGTGTGTCTGGGTTCCTGCCGTGTGCTATTAACCGTTTAGTGATCTGTCGGAGGTGCGCAACCCCCATGTAGACAACGAGCGTGTCTACGGCGGTTGCAAGCTGCGCCCAGTTGATATTTGAATCTGGGTGTAGTGCTGCGGAATGTCCGGTAACAAATGCGACGGATGAGGCGTATCCGCGGTGCGTGACGGGGATGCCGGCATACGCTGCTGCGGCGATTGCCGAAGTGATACCGGGAACAACCTCAAACGGTATTCCTGCTTCGGTGAGCGCTACCGCTTCCTCACCGCCGCGTCCAAAGATACACGGGTCGCCGCCCTTGAGACGGACGACAATTTTGTCTGATTTGGCGTGTTCTACGAGCATCCGATTGAGTTCCGCTTGTCGTGTCGTTCGGACCCTCGGATCGGGTGCTTGGATTTTTTCCGTGTGAGGCGGGCAGTGTTCGAGGAGTGTGTCGTTGAGTAGGAGGTCGTAGATAACGACATCGGCGCGTTGAAGGCACTCTATACCTTTGAGCGTGATGAGTTTTCTATCGCCGGGGCCTGCCCCGACGATATAAACGATCCCTGTGGGTGGCGTGTTCGGAGGCGCGTTCATTGTAATGCCCTTTGTGCCATCATCAACAGTTCCGTTGCGCCATTGTTCCGAAGTTTTTTGGCAACGGTTTCCGCTAAGTGTAGTGCTGCGTAAGGCTTCCCGACAGCACTCTCAAAGATACGGAGTGCGCCGTCTGGGTGACAGACGGTGCTGATGAGGCGAAGTTCACCATCAACATGCCTTGCATACGCACCAACAGGTACTTGGCATCCGCCGCCGAGGGCTGTTAATAAGTTTCTTTCGGCGGTAACTGCTGTCACTGTCTGTTGATCGTTCAGCGGTTCGAGGAGTTTTGCGACTGCGGTATCGGCTTCTCGTGTTTCAATAGCGAGTGCGCCTTGTCCGGGTGCTGGTACCATCCGTTCTACTTCAAAAAATTGGGTAATGACCTCGGATTTTCGGAGTCGGTTGATACCCGCTGCGGCAAGGATAATTGCGTCGAGGTCGCTTTCTTGGAGTTTCCGTAGCCGGGTATCAACGTTGCCGCGTATATCAACGACTTGTAAGTCGGGACGCATACAGAGGAGCTGTGCCTTTCGACGTGGACTTGTGGTGCCGACTTTTGCACCGTTTAGGAGGTCTTCTAAGCGCAGCCCTGTAGCTGTGATGAGTACGTCGCGGGGATCCTCGCGCGTTGGGATCGCAGCGATGCAGAGACCCTCAGGCAGTTCAGTCGGGAGGTCCTTCAAACTATGGACGGCGAGGTCAATCTCGCCTTCTAAGAGCGCGATATCTATCTCTTTGGTAAAGACTCCTTTACCGAGTCCGGTTATAGAGCGGTCTGGAAAAGCGTCGCCGGTGGTTCTGATGATTTTGAACTGGACATCGAGACTTGTATAAAGGTTTTCCAATTGCTCTTTGACGAATTGTGCCTGCCAAAGCGCGAGTTGACTACCACGAGTGCCGATTATGATCGAGTTTTGCATTGAAATCCTCTGTATCTTAAAGCCGTGCAAGATGAGGTGCTGGTCATCTCTCTACGATTTTGGTTCCTCATCTTTAACATCCAGGGCAAACAATTCTTGTAGTGCCTGGACGTATTGTGCGTGGTCGGCATTTCCATCGTTGACAGCGTAGCGGAGATTTTTCATCGGATCGTGGAGCAGTTTCTTGATAATGGCTTGTGTCATGGAGGTTACGGCTGCCGCCTGCTGATCAGTAAGGGATGCTTTGTCGCAACACGCCTGCAATTCCGTATCAGCGATCTCTCGAAACTGCTGATGGAGCGCCTTGATGGTTGGATTGACCTGAAAGATTTGTAGTTGGTCGTAGAACCGCTTCGCTTCTTCGGTTACGATCTGTTCTGCGCGCGTTGCCTCTTGTTGCCTACCTTTGAGGTTGGAAGCGACAACGGCTTCGAGATCGTCGATGTTGTAAAGGAAGGCGTGGTCAATTTTATTCACGTCGGGTTCGATGTCGCGAGGCACAGCGATGTCGATGAGGAACATATATCGGTGTCTGCGTTTCCGCATGATGTCAGCGAGAGGTTGTCGCTTGATGAGATAATCGGGGGCATTGGTAGAACTAATAACGATGTCTGCATCAATGAGGAAGTCGAGGTTGCTATCGTAAGCGAGCGGTGTGCCGTTAAATTTCTCGGCGACTTTTACGGCGCGTTCGTAAGTGCGGTTTGCGACGATGACGTTAGAGACCCCGTTTGAAACGAGATGCTTCGCTGTGAGTTCGCTCATTTCACCGGCACCGACAATTGCGACGGTTTTACCTTCGAGTGTATTGAAAATCTTTTTAGCGAGTTCAACAGCGGCGTAGCTGATAGAGACTGCACCGGTAGCGATAGTCGTCTCGGACCGGATACGTTTGCCGACGCTGAAAGCCTTGGTGAAAAGCCGGTTCAGGATTGTCCGTGCGCCGCCGGCTTCGCGTGAGGCATCGTAAGCCGCTTTGACCTGCCCCAAGATTTGGGATTCGCCTACCACCATAGCGTCGAGGCTTGCCGCCACCCTGAAGAGATGTCGGATCGACGCCAGGTTATGATGGAGATAGGTCCATTTCTTAAGCGACTCGGGGCTAATCCGATGGTAGCGTGACAGGAATTCGACCAACATTTTCGCGGCTGCGTCGTTAGAGCGCATTGAATTCGCTACCGCGTAGACCTCAACGCGGTTACAGGTCGAGAGGATCACTGCCTCTTGAACCTGATAGGTTTCACGCAGGTGCTGGACGGCTTCAGTAAGTTGTGCTTCGGAAAACGCCAACTTTTCCCTGAATTCTATTGGGGCAATATGATGGCTGGTTCCGATAGAGACGATTGGGTGCATTCGTTTAACCAAAAACAGGACTTACGCAAATTGCGGAAATATCGGACGTTTAGACGCAAAAAGTGATAATTTCGGTATTTTTAACCCTCTAAATCCCCCTTATCAGCGGACTTTAAGGCGGGATGCGTAAATCCTAAAAATTTAAAAAGGTGAAACGTTTTTTATACGTGCCAGATAA
This sequence comes from Candidatus Poribacteria bacterium, assembly GCA_022827225.1. GTDB lineage: Bacteria > Poribacteria > WGA-4E > WGA-4E > WGA-3G > WGA-3G. Next base: position 6,344 of record JAJDTJ010000032.1, read on the forward strand.
ATTATATCACATATCAACGATTGTGTCAAATTTTGCAGTTGTGATGTCCAGAGGCATTTCGTTTTCGGTTACCGGTATGTGTGCATGCTATCTAAAAAGATTTCTACGCCAGCGTAGGTGCAGAGGACAGCGACGAACCCGATGATTGCGGCATACGCTGCCTTTCGTCCGTGCCAGCCCCAAAATTGTCGGAGACCGATTTGGACAACATAGATGAGCCATGTCATCAAAGTAGAAATGACTTTCACATCGAGCCATCGCCACGGGACATCTTGGATATATTGCGTCCAGAGACTGCCGACAATGACCCCCATTGTGAGCAAGATCACGCCGAGGATTGTGCAACGGTATCCGAGTTCATCAGAGATGCCGAGAGAAGGCAGAAGATTATCCAATAGCGTATCTGTCTTTTTACGGATTTTCCGCTCTGTCATCAGGTACATGAGTCCGAACCCGAATGCGGCGATGAACGCTGCATAAGCGAGAAAGATGAGTGTCGTGTGTGCCAGTAGCCAGTAATTGCGTAAAGGTTCCGGCAGTGCTGCGGTATGTGTCGCGAAACTGTATGAGATGAGTATAGCGATGAATGCGACGGGCATCACGAAACTACCGAGTGTGCGGAGATGCGTCAAACGGACAATGATGAGATAGATCAGGGTGACTGCCCAAGCGAAAAATGCGATGGAGTCTGTCCAGTGCGTCATCGGGAAATGCCCTTGCTGTAGCCACCATAACGGAATAAAGAGCGTCAGAAAAGCGAAACCGACGAGGGTTCCCCAAAAAGCGAGGCTTTCTATTGTTAAACGGATCGCCATTGCTTCGGTGCGGTTGCCGAGTGCCAGCGAAAGGGTCTGGAAGATACTCGCTGCTAAATATATTAGAAGTGTGAGGAGAAATAGAAAATTGATCATAAGTTGGTTATTAGGGGTCAGTCATCAGTTGTCAGCCTACGGAGAACTGAATGATTTTGACCTATGCGCCGCTAAAAGTTCTGAAGTAAAGGTGTTGGCACGTTCCAATTTGTCTTGCTGAATCCAATTGAAGAGGCATTCAGCGGAACAGTCGTGATTTGCTAACCGAAAACAGCACCTCTGCGGTTGTGGATTTTCCTGTTCAACGGTGTCGATGAGCGTATCGAAAAAATCGGCACGTTTTTTTGAGGTCGGGAAAGCCTTCAGCACTTGCGGACGGAGCGTTCCGAGAAACTCAATAAATGAGCCGTAACCGTTGTTTTCAAATTGGCTCGTGAGTTTCTTATGAAGGCGTTTCGCTTTGTCGATGTTGATACTGTTTCGGGGTGATACGCTAATTATCAGATTATTATCTATTATGAGATCCGGGGTGAAGTAGGTGCCAGCACTCGGTTCGTCGAGGGACTCCGAAATGAACCCGCTTTCACCTTTACGGACTGCATCCACCATGGATACATTATCCGCGACGACAAGGAAAGCGTCTTTGAGATGATGCGGTTTCAGTTTATCGGATGCTATGTGGACGGTAGTTGCGCCACATCGGTTTAATAGCGAGGTACGGCGTTCAATCTCTGGGGTCTTTTGTTCACATACGACAATACACGTGCGACCTTCCATCAGAAGATAGACCGGATAGGGGAGCCCTTGATTTTCAATCGGTACGGGTTCTCCTTCTTCGTATCCGAGTGTATATAGAGAAGATGTGTGCAGGACTTTTTCAAAGTGTTCACGGATGCGGCGGCTCATTGCGGGGCTTTTTCCGCTTGTAGAGATACTGAGCATCAGTTCACCGTCCGTTACGACAGAAGCAGCGGCGAAGGTGCATTGGGGGATAACGTCAACGACATTGACCAATCGGATATTGTTTTTTTCGTATGCTTCCGTGAAAACAGCGGTGTTAATGTCCGTGAAGTCGGTTGCGGCGCAGACGAGAAAATAGCCGGTTGTATCGCCTGCCTTAACTTGTCTTTTGTGCCAGCGAATCGTGCCGATATGTGCCAGGAACGCCACCAAGTCCGTTGCGTCTGGACTGATTACGGTAACATCGCCGCCACTGATGAGCATTGCGACGACTTTCCGTTCCGCAACGGTGCCACCCCCGATAACGAGACATTTCCGGTCTTGAAGGTTTATGTATGCTGGATAGAACATATTATGGTTATCGGTTGTCAGTACGGTTTTCTGCGAAAACCTTTCGGTTAATAGTTTTCAGTTACCAGTACGCAGTACACAAGTTAAAGAGGCATATTGTGGTCGGAATATGAAGGTAACAGCCACAAAGTATTAACTGAAAACTGTGTACTGTTAACTGTTAACCAGTTCCCTGATAACCGAAACTATTCCTTACGATTCTCGTGAGACGACGTAGTCTGCAAGTTGCTCGAGGGCAACGCGTGCGGGTATCTCTGGTAAGACTGTGAGTGCTGCTTTGGCGCGGTCAGCGTAGTTTTGTGCGACTTTTAGACAGTGTGCTTCGACACCATACCGTTGGAATAGTGCCTCAACGAAGGCGATCGCCTCTGCCTCATCTGTATTCGGATTCAGGACTTTTTCGAGGGTCTGTTTTTCATTATCATTGCAGACGGACCTGGCGTAGATGATCGGAAAAGTGAGTTTTCCCTCTCGGAGGTCTCCGAATGTGTTTTTGCCTAATTTGTCAGTGTCTTCTGTGAAATCGAGTACGTCATCAACGATTTGGAAGGCGGTTCCGATTTGTTGTCCGTAGGTTGTGAGTGCTTCAAGCCTCTGTTTGTCTGTTGTTCCGAGGTGTGCGCCGAGGGTGCAGGAGGCGGCGATGAGTTTACCGGTTTTGAAGCTGATAATTTTCAGGTACTCGTCTTCGGAGATGTCAAAATCGCCGCTCTTGTATGCATGGATGACTTCACCTTCGCACATCGCCTGCGTGGTATCTGCGAGGATCGCCATTGCTGGGTCATCTGCCCGGCGTGCTACGAGCATCGAGAGGACGCGCGCGTGGAGGTAATCACCGACGAGGACGGCGACTTTATTACCCCACTTCGTCTGTAATGTCTCACGTCCACGGCGGATAGCGGCTTCATCAAGTACATCGTCGTGAACGAGTGATGCGACGTGGATGAGTTCGACAACAGCGGCGAGCGTGTGTGCATCGCTGCCTTCGTAACCACAGACTTTGGCGGAAAGCACGACGAGGATCGGACGGAGTCGTTTGCCGCCGCCTTCTACGACATGTTGGACTGCCATATCGACAAAACTGTATTCACTCGCTGTCTGTTCGGTGAGTTTCGCCTCAACGGCAGTGAGATCATCGGCAATCAATTCAACAATTTGCTTAAAGCTGGACATAGTGTAATAGTTTTCAGAGTTATAAGTTATAAGTTATAAGTTAATCTCTTGTGGTGGTTACTTTTGTTGTCCCTGCCACAGTGTGACTCTTTAACCTATAACTGAAGATTTTTCGCGGAAAAACCGAACTGACGACTGACAACTGCTAAGAGAGATTCGCTAGTACCTGTGTTGCGGCTTGAACGGTTTTGTTGATGTCGTCCTCGGCGTGGACGAGTGAGACGAAACCTGCCTCAAACTGTGAGGGTGCGACATAGACCCCGCGCTCTGCAAGCCCCCAGAAGTATTTCCGGTAGCGTTCGATATCCGCTGTGCGTGCGCCGTCGGCATCGGTAACGGTTTCCGGTGTAAAATAGAGCATCAGCATCGAACCGACGCGGCTATGCCAAGCGTCAATACCGTGTTTTTCGGTTGCGTCAGCGAGTCCGTCCGCGAGTGCTGCGGCACGACTTTCGAGTTGTTCATACACACCGGGTTCAGCGAGTTTTTTCAGTGTTGTTATGCCTGCAGTGACGGCTAAAGGGTTCCCGGACAGGGTTCCCGCCTGATAGACATCGCCTTCTGGGGCGACACACTGCATGATCTCCTGTTTTCCGCCATACGCGCCGACGGGCAGCCCGCCGCCGATAATTTTTCCGAGACAGGTCATGTCCGGTGTGACGTTATAGCGGGTTTGTGCGCCGCCGTACGCGACCCGAAATCCGGTAATGACTTCGTCAAAGATGAGTACGATCCCGTGCTGTTCAGTAATCTCGCGGAGTTCGCTGAGGTATCCGTCGCGTGGTGGGACGATTCCCATATTTCCCATAATCGGTTCAAGAATAAGGCATGCGATTTCGTCGGGATTGGCTTCTACTGCTTCTCGGACAGCGTCGGGGTTATTGAAGGGGACAGTGAGCGTATTGTGTGCGAAGTCTTCAGGGACACCACCGCTATCGGAGAGTCCGAAAGTTGCGACCCCTGAACCGGCTTTCGCCAGCAGATAATCAACATGTCCGTGATAGCATCCATCAATTTTTAGGATTTTATCTCTGCCGGTATATCCGCGTGCGACGCGGATTGCGCTCATTGTCGCTTCGGTGCCGGAATTGACAAGGCGTACCCGTTCAATCGAAGGCACAGCGTTGACGATAATTTCGGCGAGTTCTGTTTCGAGTGTTGTCGGTGCGCCGAAGCTGGTGCCGTGTGCTGCGGCTGCACTGATAGCCTCTACAACGTTTGGGTGCGCGTGTCCTAAAACTAAGGGTCCCCAAGAGGCGACGTAATCAATGTATTCGTTTCCATCAATATCGTATATTTTTGAACCTTCGCCGCGTGCGATGAAACGGGGATGTCCGCCGACCTTACTGAAATTTCGGACTGGACTGTTGACCCCGCCGGGGATAAGTTGTTGTGCTTTTTGCCATGCAGCCAAAGATTTGCGACTCTCCAAACCATTTCCTCCTTTTTTTATAGCCATTCGACAACGGACTTTGCGAAATAGGTTAAAATCATATCTGCGCCTGCGCGCTTGATGCTGGTTAATGCTTCCAATGCGACCCGTTCCTCATCAATCCAGCCGTTTTGTGCGGCTGCTTTAATCATGGCGTATTCACCACTGACGTTATAGGCGGCGACAGGCACCTGAAATTCCGTCTTGACGCGATGGATGACATCGAGGTAGGCGAGTGCGGGTTTCACCATGAGGATGTCCGCGCCCTCTTGGATGTCCAATGCGACCTCTCGTAACGCCTCCTCAGCGTTGGCTGGGTCCATCTGATAGGAGCGGCGGTCGCCGAACTGTGGTGCGGACTCCGCGGCTTCGCGAAAGGGTCCGTAAAAGGCGGAGGCGTATTTGGCGGCGTACGCCAGGATCGGTATATTTTCGTAGCCGTTTTCGTCCAATGCATCGCGAATTGCGCCGACGCGCCCGTCCATCATATCTGAGGGTGCGATGACATCGGCACCGGCGCGTGCGTGTGAGAGACTCTCTTTAACGAGCAATTCCAGTGTCGGATCGTTTTGGACTTCGTTGGCTTCGATTACGCCGCAGTGTCCGTGGTTGGTGTATTCGCAGAGACAAACGTCTGTAATTACGAGCAGGTCGGGCACGGTATCTTTGATTGCGCGAACCGCTTGTTGAATGATCCCGTCCTCAGCATAAGCCTCGGTGCCGAGTGGGTCTTTCGATGCCGGGATACCGAACAAGATTGTCCCTGGAATGCCGAGTGTGGCGAGTTCCTTCGCAGCGGCAACAAGCCTGTCAACTGCGTACTGATAGCAGTCCGGCATTGCTGAGATTTCGATCGCGGTATCGTTTCCGTGAACGACGAACATCGGGTAGATGAGGTCATTGACAGAGAGTGCGGTTTCACGGACCAGTCGTCGTAGATTTTCGTTTGCGCGCAATCGCCTTGGACGGTAGATTGGAAAGGTGCTCATTCGACCTCCGAAGGCGAACCTTTGATTTCGTAGTTCGTGAGTTCCAAAGTTCTCTCTCCGTCGGGTGGCAATCCGAATTCCGCTCTTGCTTCATCAGCCTCGGGATGTTCGTGCTTGAATTTGACGATCCCGACGTTTGGTGCTAACCAGAGGGTTGTTATGGAGGTGCCTTCTTTTTCTTCGGGGGCTTCCTGTGGTGCCCCGGGCACGGAGATCGCCATTTCCGTTGTTTCATTCGTCTGGTATTCGATGATGAGGCAGTCTTCAAACGTTCCAGCAGGCGTATCAACGGTCTCAGTTCCGGTCACTTTCCCGATCTCTACGATGGAGCTGTAGGTTGTAATGGTTGGTGAGCCACCGCCGGGTATTTCTACCGGTGCACCTTGAATGTTGATTGTGAGTGTCAACGTCGCATTTAGTTCAAGTGCTGTCCATTCTTCATTGAAGGTAGCCGGTGTCGGTAGCAGATAGAAGTAGTCTTGTGCCTCTGCTTCGACATCGTAGGTGATATCAATGGAGATGGGTGCTCCTTCAGGAATCTCCGCCATCATCTGTTCACGCATGAATGGCAGAACTTCATCCATATCTTCTATCGTGTGTGCTTTAAGTGCATTTTCAATTTCGGTGCCGACAAAGAACGCCACCCAATCGTCCCCGACCTGATAATAGTAAGGTTGAACGTAATGCTCAAAGTCCGCCCAGTTTTCTAAAGCAGGCTCGTAGCTGAATGCGCGATAGGTTTCGCCGTCAATCGTTTCAGGTTCTATGGCGTAGCGTGTTAATTCGTTGCCGTCCTGGTCTTCATAGGTCCAGTAGCTGCCAGCGGTATCAGGGAAATAGTAGTTTGCCCACTCGTTTCCTATAGACACCGTGCTGAAGCTCAAAACGAGTACCAGAATGAGAACGGTTCGGATTCTTTTCAACATGGTATATCCCTTTTACGGCTCTCGGTGCGACTTGAAAATCGCCGAAAGCGGCTGTTCACAGGACGGAATCAGTTGTTTTCACTGCTTCCCGACTCAGTGGTTGTGATTTCGTGGTTTGTTAATTCGAGGGTTTTACCGACACCGCTATTTTCAGATTCTTGTTCCATTTTAACGAGTCCGACATTAGGAGCCAGCCATAGGGTTGTTGTTGATCCGCTATAAGCGTCTGCGAACATGCTCTTTGCATCGGGTATCTCTGGGTCCGTCTCTATCGTTGCGGCTGTGCTATAGGTAATTACGAGACAATCTTCAAAAGTTCCGGCATCGGTATCGACGGCTTCTGTGCCGGTGATAACTCCGGTTTCGGTGAGGGTTAGTGACATTGTAATTGCCTGTGTTGTCGGCGGGAAGCCTTCCATTGTCATCTCCATCTGTAAATTAATCTGCATATCAATACGGAGTGCTTCCCATTCTTCATTGAAAGTTGCGTTGTTTGGCAGAAAATAGAAATAGTCTTGCGCTTGGATGTCGAGGTCATAAGTTACATCAAGCTCAATACGCGTACCTTCAGGGAGCTGATTATTTATCTGTTCCTTCATCATTGAGACGACTTCTTGCCACTGCCGTTCTGTGACCGTCCGTGTCGCATTTTCGATATCTTCACCGACGAGGAACGCGGTCCAGTCGTCACTGACTAGGTAAAAATAAGGGTGGGTATGATAATCATAGTCTGCCCAGTCCTCTAAAGCAGGCTCATAGCTGAAAGCGCGATGCATCTCGCCATCAACATCCTGTGGTTCTATTGCATAGCGCGTTAGTTCATCACCGTCTTGGTTTTCGTAGGTCCAGTAGCTGCCGAGAGTATCAGGGAAGTAATAGTTTGCCCACTCGTTGCCCATCAGCGTTGCACTGAAACCGAAGATTAATAAAAGAATGCAGATAGACCGAAATCTTTTTAACATGAGAAATTCCTCTTGTGCTTTGCGTCTTCTCCAATTAAAGTATACAGAATCTCGGCGCAAACGGCAAGGAAAATGTGTTAATAGTTGTCAGTCCGCAGTACGGTTTTCTGCGAAAACTTTTCAGTTTTCAGTACTCAGAAGAATGGCTGTCAGCGGTTAGTTGAAGCGTGGTTGCAAACCCTCTGAGAAATCCGCAGAAATCCGCAGAAATCCACAGAAACACCCTATCAAATACCCTGCAAATAGGAAACGAAATTACCGTTTTTCGTATTCAAAGGGAAAGGTAACAGGCGCGCCGTTGTTTGACCATGAACGTGACATTGCGACATCAATCTCTCGATCTTTGCGACCGTTGTAGGCACCATATTCGGGTTCTGTATCGTTGCGAACGGCGCTGACAAGGCTCATAAGTTCCGAGGCGACGGTGATTTCTCCATCACTGAGCGGATAGTATTGCAACGGGTTTTCCCATACCACTTCGGGCGTTGTGTCAGCGACGAGTGCGGCTAAGGTGTTGTAGCCGTCAACGTTATTGGTTCTGCGTGAGATGGTAATTGCGCGCTGTTCGTCGGCGGTATCGTTCAAGATGACAGCGTCATTTCGGAAGCACATCCCGCGCTCGGCGTAGAATTTTGAGCCGTTAAAGCCTCGGAGCGGCGAACCGTAGGAGAGACCGCTGAAATTGAAGATGCCGACGGCACCATCAGCGAACTCAATCACGGCGTGTTGCCAATCTTCGGTGTTGCGCGTGGGTTGCCCTTTCCGCCAGACGTGCTCCTGCACGTTATATCCCTTTCGGAAGCCATAAACCTGTGTAGGTTCGTTGTCAAAACCGACGTAACTACGGATAAGCCCGATGCCGTGATAGCCGTGTCCACGAAAATCGTTATAGGCGACGTTGACCTTACCGAAGACACCTGCGAGGATCATCTCCCGTTTGATACGTTCTGTGGGTACCCGATAGTAGTTTTCGTTGACCTCAAGTTTGACACCATTCTCCTGTGCGGAGGCAATCATTTTGTCTGCCCACCCGAGATCGGTATCGATTGGGGTCTCTGTACAGTAACTGACACCGCGCTCGGAGCAGAGGAGTCCGGGGATGTGGTTGTTGCTCGGTGTAATCACGATGGCGCATATGTCGGGTTTCACTGTATCCAACATCTGCTCGGTGTTCGTATAGGCGGGGACGTTATACTTCTCTCCCTGTTCTTTAACGCTCTCTTCGCGTGGGTCGCAGACGGCGACCAACGCAAGGTCTTTCGTCAGTTTTGAGATAAGGGGAAGGTAGGTCCCGGAACCACGTCTCCCCGTACCGATGTGTGCGATTCTGAGTCTATCCATGACTTTCCTCCATCTCGGTGGGTGTGTCTATTCTACCCAGAAGACATAACTCCGTTCAAAGAGGTCGCCATCTAAGTAAACTTCGACAAACCACTCACCTGTAATGTTTGGGTCTGGTAGGTCAACGTAAAACCACGTAATTTTGTTGCCAGTTGTTGATGTAAGATTCTTTTTTTCTTTCCAGAACGGCGGATCGTCAACATCGTCTTCTGGTGAGTACCATGAGACTTCAATTGTGTGTTCTTCAGTGATATTTGCCCATAGGAGCCACAAGAATACTTGGTCGTTGAATTCGGCGGAGAAAGTGTTTGTGATGCCGTCGGGTCTGTCGTCAAAGACGCTGATTGCTAAGGCGGAATCAAGGATCATCGGTTCACCGCGTCCAACGTCCGTGAAACCGCTTCCGCCGGAAGGATCCTCACTGCAACCGCTCAACGCAAACGTCAACGAGAGTAGGGCAATGCCGAGCATGGGATATGGATTTGTGAGCAGTGTCTTGATGTGTGTTTGGAATTTGTGCATGTGTCCGCCTTCTATTTTATTGTATGTTATTAATTGTGAGCGAAGATCGCGAGCGCAGCTCGCTCCTACCGGTTTTTATTATTCTATCAAGCGACGGATTTTTTGTCAATAGATATGCGGATAGCAACCAGAGGTATTCAGTTTTAAGGTTTTTGTGCAATTTATCGGCAAAGTCGGGAATCGGAGTTCCCTCCTACCGCGGGTCTGTGGAGCCCGAAAATCTAAAATTTCGGAAAACTAAATCGTCCTGGGATAGCAACCAAGGATATTCAGTTAAGGGGTGCTTTGATGAATCGGATTTCTGTTGACATGCCCTGGCTTTTGGTGGTAAACTCAACAAAGGAGGAGCGTTTTATGAGATTTGATACAATCATTGCAGGCGGAAATATCGTTGATGGGACGGGTGAGCGGGAGCCGTTTGTTGCGGACATCGGCATTCAGGATGACCAAATCGCTGCCATTGGTGATTTGGCAAAGTCAGAAACACCGCGTCGGATTTCGGTAGAAGGACAGGTTGTTTGTCCCGGTTTTGTTGATGTGCATGTGCATTCTGAAATTGCCTTGCTCGGTGGACGCGATCAGTTCGCTGCCGTCAGCCAAGGTGTAACGACGCATTTAGCCGCGCCAGATGGCTTCGGATGGGCACCCTTATCACCGGAGCGGGCGCGAGAATTATGGCACTACACGCAGTTTGCTTATGGCGATGCCGAACTGCCGCTCAACTGGCAGACTCCTGAAGCGTATCTTGATATGTTCCACGGGCGAATCCCTGCGAACCTCTGTCCGCAAGTACCGCACTGCGCTGTTCGGCTCGGTGTGATGGGTTGGGATCCGCGTCCGGCAACCAGTGATGAACTTCTATCGATGTCGCGCATAACCCATAGGTGGTTAGCGGAAGGGGCTTGCTGTCTCTGCTTAGGGTTGGATTATCAACCCTCTGCAAATGCCGATTTACATGAACTTGTGTATCTATCAGGTATCGCTCAAGCCTACGGTGCAATCTACGCAGCACATATTCGATACCGCATTCTTGGGAGAAAAAAGGCGTGGGAGGAGACGATTGAAATTGCAAAACGCGCCGGGATTCCTGTGCATATCTCGCATGAACGGGTAGACGATGAAGTTGCTGATATACTCGAACGTGTTGAGAATGAACAGATCGATTTGACCTTTGAATCCTACCTTTATCCCGCTGGTATGACACATCTTGCAATGATGCTCCCAATGGAGTATCAGACCGGTGCCCCTGATGATATGTTAGCGCACTTGGAAAACCCGGAAGTCCGAGAAAAATCAATCGCGCACCTACGTAGTGAATTACGCGACGGCAGCCAGATTGTGGGTTACAACCGTTCCGGTCGGTTTATCGGGATGACACTCGCTGAAGCCGCTGAGAGCGAAGGTAAGTCTTATGAAGAGTTTGCCTTCGATTTTATTCGTGAAGAAGCCGCGGTCGAAACCTTTGTGATGCCGTGGGCGACAACACCCGAAGAAAACGAACGGATCTTGAATCAGACGGCAAGCCACCCCCGCATGATGATTGCAAGCGATGGCGTTTACAACATTCCACATCCGCATCCGCGTAGTTACGGCTGTTTCGTGCAATACCTCGGCAAGTTTGTGCGTGAACGCCAGTTGATCTCGTTGAAAGAAGCTATCTATAAAATGAGCGGTTTTCCAGCAGAACGATTCCGATTGTACGACCGCGGAAGGATCGACCGCGGGCTTGCTGCTGACATCGTTGTCTTTGACCCGGATACTGTTGCAGACCGATCCACTTGGTTTGACCCCGTCCAATCCCCTGTTGGTGTAAACTGGGTGTTCGTTAATGGCGTTTCAGTTGTTGAAAATGGAAACGTGACGGGGCAGCTGCCGGGCAGAGTGCTACGTCGACAGCGATGGACAAGATAACCTGGAGGGGCGAACCGTGGATGTGTATGATTTGACAATTATTGGCGGCGGAAGTGCCGGACTCGTGCTTGCCGTGGCAGGGGCAAAGTTAGGCAAAAAGACGGCACTTGTGGAGAAGCACCGCATCGGTGGCGACTGTCTCTGGACGGGATGCGTACCCTCTAAAGCACTCCTGAAAGTGGCGAAGGTGGCGAACTACATTCGGAACGCTGAGAAATACGGTATCGGTGTGCAAGGTAATGCCCCTGATTGGCAGCGCGTGATGGACTATGTGCGCGGGACACAACACGTCATAGAAGAAGAACACGACAACCCGGAACGGTTCCGGGAAATGGGGGTCGATGTCATCTTCGGAGATGGACATTTTGAGGCATCCGACACCTTCGTCGTAGCAGATGCCGAAAGCGGAGAGACGCGTACACTTGAAAGCAAAAAGTTTGTGATTAGTACGGGTTCGCGTCCGGTTGCGCCGTCTATACCCGGTTTGGAAACGTGTGGTTATCTTGACAGTGAAACGGTTTGGGAATTGGAAGAATTCCCGGAACGGCTGCTCGTTATCGGTGCGGGCCCGATCGGTGTCGAACTCGGACAAGCGTTTCACCGCCTCGGTGCCGATATAACGATTGCACAACGGAGCGGACGGATCCTTACGAAAGAGGATACCGATGTCTCCGAACAGATGCTGCGTTATCTTCGTGAGGAGGGGATCACGATCCGGCTCAATACAAATATCGCGGAAGTTGTTCAACACCAAGAAGGCATCAATGTGACATTCAGCAATAGTGAAAACGGGACAACAGAACAGACCTTTGACAAAATCTTGATTGCTGTGGGGCGGGCACCGAATGTCGAAGGATTAGGGCTCGACAAAATCGGGGTGCAGGTCGGCAACCGTGGGATCGAGGTTAACAACAGACTCCAGACGAGCGTCAAGAATATCTACGCTGCGGGTGATGTGATCGGACATTATCTGTTTACGCATGTCGCTGCTTTCCAAGCGCAGCTGCTCCTTCGGAATATCTTCTTTCCGCTCTCTAACACGATCAACTACGGCGTTGTGCCGTGGACGACTTTTTCTGATCCGGAGGTTGCCCGTTGTGGTTTGACGGAGGCGGAAGCACGCGAGAAATATGGGGATGTTGATGTGTTCACACTTGACCAGAGCGATGTTGATAGGGCTGTTGCGGAGGGTGAGACGCACGGGTTCAGCAAGGTTATCGCGACACGGTGGACTGGGAAGATATTGGGGGTTCACCTTGTTGGCGCGAATGCGGGTGAGGTTGTACATGAGTATGTGTTGGCGATGCAGCAGCGGATTCCGTTGCGAAAATTGAGCGGGATGATCCATGTATATCCTACATTTTCAAGCAGTGTGTGGCGTGTAGCAGGCAAATGGTTCTCGGAAAGCACACTGATTCAGACGTTACGGAAGTTGCTTCCATGACCCTGAACCACGAGCCTCTACACAGACGAAACATCCCACTTAGAAATTATTGCTGGGAAGCTAATAAACATCAACACCCCAGCTATCCTATGGTCATTTGATACTATTTCTGTATTAACATCTTCCGCGTGGCAGTGAACTGCCCAGCTTTGAGCGTATAAAAATAAACGCCACTTGCGATTTGCTCTCCGTGAGCATTCTTGCCATCCCAATAGGCAGCACGGGACCTACTCTGATAGACCCCCGCAGGCATTTCGCCTAATGGCAGCGTCCGAACCAAAGCACCATCTATAGCATGAATGAAGATAGTGACTTCCGTTGGTTGCGCTAACTGATAGGGTATCCATGTTTCTGGATTGAACGGGTTCGGGTAGTTCGCCAAGAGTGCTGTTTTTTCCGGTGTCAGTTGTGCTACCTGTGTCCCCGCCGTCAAGAATTGTTTTAACACGGCAATTGTCTGTGCATCCGCGCCGATGTCTCGTGCGTCTTGGATCCATTGCTGTACCTCTTCCGCGGTGAAGGAAAGGTAGCGAGACTGCTGCGCGAACGTAGGTGCTGCTTGGGAGTCGGCGGTTGTTTGGGAATCGACTGCTTTGGCAACAACAATGAGGTCTTCAATGTTAATGATGCCGTCTTTGTTGACATCTGCGTTGGCGATGTCATCTGTGGCAGCTTTTCCGTAGTTCGCCGCCACCGCCATAATATCAAGATATGTGACACTACCGTCGCCCGTTACATCTACTGCTGCAAGCGGCTCCCACAATCGGATTGTGTCATCACTACTCCCACTAACGAGAAGTGTCCCGTCAGCGTTCCAGGCTATTGTATTAACAGCGCCTGTATGCTCTGTAAGGGTAGCTTTGTGTGCCCCAGTGGTGGGGTTCCATAATCGGATTGTGTTATCGCTACTGCCGCTGGCAAGGATTGCCTCGGTTGGATGGAATGCCAGCGTATTGACGTTACCGGTATGCCCTTCCAAGATGTACAGCGGGGAATCCGTGTCCGTTGGGTCCCATAATCGGATTGTGTCATCGCTGCTTGCACTGGCGAGCAACGTTCCGTCAGGGCTCCATGCGACCGATCTTACAGTATTCGTATGTCCGCGAAGTACAGCGGTGTTGGTGCCATTGTCTGGGTTCCACAAGCGGACGGTACGGTCTCTACTTCCGCTGGCGAGCATAGTTCCATCAGGGTTCCACGCCACCGCTTCAACGTTATTCGTATGTCCGCGCAGTGTCCGAACGGGTCGACTTTTCCATGCGTCCCATGTTAAATCCCAGATACGGATTGTGTCGTCGTCGCTCCCGCTGGCGAGGGTGGAACTCCCCGGTTTAAAGGACAGTGTATTGACGGTGTTTGTATGTCCTATGAGGTAACCTCTTATGTCTCCGTCATCTGTGTAAGACATCCCAATATAAGGGCGGAAAAACAGTCCACCAGCATAAACGACAAAGCGCGAGTCATGCGATGAGATAGCAATATCAGAGATTAAGAAGAGACCAACTTCGGTCTGCCAGTGTTGTGCCCCCGTATCAAGATTCCAAGAGTGAAGGACGCTGCCGGTCCCCACACTGATAAGTGTGCTATCGTCTTTGAATGCCACTGCATAGACAGAATATTTATGTCCGCTGAGCGTCCGAGTATGGAAGTACCCTTCGGCAGCGGCAAAAGGTAAAGTAATAGTGAAAATGGATAGTAGGGTTAAAATTGAAAGGCTTAATTTCTTCATTTGAATGCATCCTTTCCCGAAAACACCTTCGGGTGTAGGTAATTTATGTTGCCCTAAATTGCTCAAACCTTTAGTCATGATTTAATGATACAATTTGAAGGGCAAAAAGGTGCATAATGGGAAAAAAAATTGAATGAGAGAAAAAATAAGCGGTTTTGATGGGAGAATTTCTGGGAATATCAGTCGTTTTCCTTCTCAAGCGAGGCATAGAACATTCCGCTGCGTTCGGTAGCAATATAAAGTTTATCAGCGTTGATAACAAGCGAGATGACACGGTTCGGCACCGGTGGCAAGATCTGTTTCCATCTGCCGCGGTCATCTAATTGATAGATACCGGTATCACCGGCGCTATAAACCGCTTCGTCTGCTATTGCGATTCGGTCTATGACAGTGTGCGTGCCTTCTGTATCAGTGATCGTGTGCCAGTTTTCACCGTCTTCTGATGTCAAAACGCCCGCGTTCGTAGCAACGTGAACCCGTGAATTGACAAAGATTATCTCGTTGAAGGACTCAAATCGAAGTGGCAGTGTTGATGTCACATCTTTCCACGTGTATCCCTCGTCAAATGATCGGAATAGATGGCCGTCGTGTTTTCCGACGTAGACGGTTTCGCCTGAAACAGCAAGCGTAGACCGTTTGGTGATGTCCTCACCGGCACCCTCAGCAGTATCTATTAGTCCAGTATCAACCCAATCTGGTTCGCCGCGTCTCCATCGTAAAAGTCTCTGTTTATATTCTACATAGAACGTATCGCCGCTGACTGCAAATCTGCTCGGTGACGCTATCGGTTGGCGGGTTGTGTCTGGCGCCTGACTTGCTTTGTCGGCATTGTTAGGCGGATCGTCTGCGATATTTTGTTTCGAGGTCTCCTGCGATTCAGTTTCCGGCGTTTCTATAGAGCGATTTCCACGAAAAGACGGGAAATCTTGAATAATAACCAGCGTGCTGCCCTTCGTGGAAAGACGGAAAATACGCAGTGCATCTTTTATGCTTGGGATGGTTGTGATGCCGTAAAGTTCACCGTCAGCAACCACCAATTTTGAAATAAACATCGGGTTGCCAGAATCCACTTCGGATTTCGGTGTCCAGGCATCGGGCTCAAAGCGTAGGGTATTCCACGACATCCCACCGTCGGTGGATTTGGTGATATTGGTAGCGGTATTCCCGTAGAGTGTGTTTCTGAAGGTTATTAAGTTAGATATTTTGGTTCCTACTATGCCGGTCATAAAGGGCTGCCACGACTCGCCACCATCAGTTGAACGGTTAAGCCCAAGAAATCCTGCTGTGAACACGGTATTTTCGTCCACGCCGACAGCAGGGAACATGCTCAATAAAAATGAATTCATCATTGCAACCACGCTCAGCTTCTGATCGGTACCTGACCATGTTTGTCCACCATCTATGGATCGGAGATGGAAACCGGTATATCCGATTGCTAAAAGTGTTCTTCCAGCAGTGAGGACTTTAACGCCGGGGGACACGCTTATTATCGGTGATTCGGTTGGCGGTGTTATGTTAGTCCACGAATTCCCTAAGTTGGCTGAATGGAAAATTTCCCACATTCCTTGCTTCTTATCTTTTGCTTCTTGTATAGATGCCTTCGCTTGAGAAGAATCTAAGAGATCGGGTCCTGTCCCGACATAAAGGTTATTTTCGGAAACCGCCAAGGAATGGATAGCTAGCGTAGTATTCAATGGCAATTTTTCTAAATCGTGTCTTGGCTTGATACGGTAGAGTCCTTGATTTGTCCCGACAAACACTGTGTTTTCAAGTGTAGCCACGGCAAAGGTTGTTAGCTCTGTAACTTCATCATTCAATAGGGTCCACTGCTTCCCTCTATCTTCGGATCGGAAGATTCCATTCTCTCGAAGTGCGAGGTACAAGGCTTCATCGGTTATTGCTAATCCCATAGCGGCTCCTTTTGGGCGATCGCCAAGCGATGTCCATGTCTCTCCGCTATCGCTCGAACTAAACAGTTCATCAACAGAGGCAAGGTAGAGCGTGTCGTCTTTCTCAGCCATGGGTATCATGCTGTAGTCTGTGAAAGCGGTTGGAAGGTTAACAGCGGCTGCCGGACTAATGAACGTCCACGCAGGGGCATCTCTTGGCAATCTATAGATACCGAGGAGCGAAGCGGCGTAGGTATCGCCTTCTGAGTTTACGAACAAGCCTAATATTGGGCCGAAACCTGGGGCATTTGCTTGTCTCCATTGCTGCTTCAGTGTCGGAGGGACTTCCCTCTCTATCTGGGCAGTGGGACTTGGCACAATCGGCTTTGAAACTTGCACGCCGGTCCCTCTGTCTCTACCTGTGGTATCGAAAAGTCCGACTTGGTTCCGTAGGTCCGGTTCCGCTTGTGTATCAATGACAACAGATGTGTCAATGATTTCAACGGTGGTTTCCGTTTGGGCGTTCAAGTTGTAAGGTTTCTGGAAACGAACGAGGTATTGAGACCCGACACCGAGCATGAGTATTATAAAGATGGCGGCTGCACCAAAAGCTGCCCATGGTAGTAAAGGTTTGCCAACCTGAGGGGGTGTTGGTTTTATGTCGGCGACTTGCTGCATGATACGCTCAATGAAATTGGGAGGCAATTGGACGTTTCCAAGCGTTTCGCTAATCAGATGCTCTTCCGCTCGTAAACGCTCTCGTGCTCGGCGAAGCCGACTTTTAATTGTGTTTACTGAAACACCCAAGAAGTTGCCAATCTCTTTCGCTGTCATTTCACCGAGATAGTAGAGCGTCACCACGGTGCGTTCACTCTCTGGCAGCTTCTCCAGAAGTTCCTCAACGATTTCATGCCGCCGTTCCGCGGCTTCCATTTCCCGTTGCTCGGAGACATAACGGTTATAGGAAGATTCTTCTATCTCTACCACAGATGTATTCTCCAACAATTGTATTGGCGATTTTTTCTTTTGGAGCCACTTGAGACAGAGCCGATTTGCAATAACATACAACCAGCCAGCAAACTGGTTGGGATTCCGTAGCGTAGCGAGATTTTTGTATGCCTGGAGGAAGGTATCTTGGGCAATCTCTTCAGCGATGTGAAAATCCCGGACCTTGCGCCACGCAAGCGCGTGAACACTCTTTTGGTACTTTCGGACTAAAGCAGTGAACGCTTCCTCATCCCCGGATAGAACGCTGTGAATCAGTTGAACATCGTTTTCCACTATCAGAATTCCCTCTGATTAACGAATGAACGTGATTATACTTGTATTCAAAATATTAATGATACAATTTTGAGGTGGAAAGGGTGCATGATTGGAAAAAAAATTGATACCCATAACCATAAAGCCGTTACTTGGCGGTATTTTCCGATTGCTTAAGTCTACCCCAGAGTGTTATCTGTTTCTCTGCACTTGGAGAGACAGCGAAAAAAGTCTCTGGCACCCACACAGGACTGGACGACAATCCTCTTGTTGCTTTAAGTTGTTGCGCGTTGTTCTGACCCTCAGAACTTATAACACAAATAACATTGTCACCGCTCCAAAAGTCAATGACTCGGATTCCGTGACCAAGATCCAATACCGGCAAATTCTGGAAAAAATAGGCGATCCATTTGCCATCCGGCGACCACGCCGGACTCCGTGCCCATGCGTTTGGTCCCACTTCGGTTAGATCGCGGTGGTTACGCCCATTGACATCAATGACGCTGATATTCATGCCTTCTTTTCCGATATTCCCGGCAGCAAAAGCGATCTGTTTGCCATCGGGGGACCAAGTGCATCCGGATAAGTTTAGACCTTCTGTCAGTTGTTTTGCCCTTTTGCCACCAGCAGTCATTACTGAGAGAAAATGCCTTCCACGAATGCCTGCCTCACGATTTCCTTCTTGATAGGAATTATAAGCAATCCACTGACTATCTGGCGACCACGCAGGATTTTGATTGCTTCCACGCTTTGTCAACCGCATCAGATTTGAACCGTCTACATCAATTCGGTAGATATGTAGACTCCCAGTTCGGTCGGATTCAAATGCAATCCATTTGCCATTCGGAGACCATGCAGGCGATAGATCCCTATCGGGATGGTTTGTCAATTGGCGAGATGTCTTGTTTCCGATGTCCATCACATAAATGTTGGGATCCCCATCATCGTTAGATTGGTAGGCAAAAAAGTGTCCATCCGGCGACCAAGTGGGTGTCCACTTATTTATGTTATCGGTTACAAGTCTCCGAAGATTCTGACCTGTGCTATCTACGAGATAGAGGTCAGGGCTTCGGGGGTTAGAGGAAAAAGAGAGTGTTCCGGTTCCAGCCGCTTGGACATTCCCAACCAATAGAATCAACATACCGCATAATACCGTATAACGCAATGCCTGTTTCATCTTGACCTATTCCTCTTTGGGTGGTTAATGGATTTCAGGTTCAGCTTTAAGATTTCGTGTGCCACGTTCAAAACGATTCTGACTTGATTTGCCCCATGTCGTTGTTAAAGCATTGTCGGGACGAATTTCAAGATTACCAACATCTTCACGTATGTCATTCAGAAATGGTATTGGCAACATTTCTGGTTGCTACTTCACCATGTGTCTAAAATTTCTTCAAGTTTCCCCACGTTATGGCAAGTTTTTCTTGGGGCGTTACGGCGAAATCACCACTGTTTGGAATGGTATCCCCCGTGACAGTGATGTTATCAAAGACTGCGGTATAGTTCCAGAGCCCAAAACCGACACCGCCTGTCTGAAAATCAGGAAAATCAGCAAACGCTTCAATCCCCCTAAAGATTTGAAGTTTCGTCGGCTCCATGACCTGCTCACCATTAATCCAGAAGGTAAAGATATCGCCTTCAGCACTTAGTTTCAGATGGGACCATCTGTTTATTCTCAAAAGCGGGTGCGGTTGAGTAATAAGGATGGCACGTGGTGGCAGATGCAAACCGGCAGCGGAACAACCTATTCGTTCCTCTTGAAACGGGGGATCATCACCCCTTATAATCACAGGATCAAAAATACGGCAGTAAACCAACCAAGTTTTGTCAACCCGCACGGCGATCGAGATACCGCCAATACCGTGTTTTTTCAACGGTTTGACATCAAGTTCCATAGTGTAGTTTTCCCACGTGTTATCCCCGGTTGTCAGTAGATGTGTATACGCCTCACGACTTTCTGCGTGCAGTTCGTCATCAACAATTTCCCAGACAGCGGGTCCCTTGTCCGTCCAAATTTCCTGCCATCCGTTCAAGTCTTTGCCATCAAAGGTTTCCAGAAATGTGCCAGCTAAAGCAGATAAGGTGAGTAAAAACAGGGTTGTTACAATGATTAGAAACTTCATTTTCATTTCCTCTATTTGCGAGAAAGGTCGTTTTCGGTTTTTTCAAGCGGGATTTGGAACATCCCGTTGTGTTCGGTAACGATATAAAGTGTGTCGCTCTTAACGGCGAGTGAGAGGACATTATCTGGCACGTTTGGAAAAATCTGTTCCGATTGTCTACGGTCATCTAAACGATAGACACCGGCATCGCCAGCGCCATAAACGCTGGTGCCATCCACGGCAAATCTGTCTATGATGATACGCTCGCCCGCGGTGTCGGTCAGGACACGCCAGTATGCGCCGGTTTCTGAAGTTAGGATGCCGCTGTCTGTTGCGATGTAAGCCGTTGAACCGGCAAAAAGGATCTCTTTGAACTGGTTAAAACGGAGCGGCAGACTCGGTGTAATGTCCCGCCAGCTCTCACCAGCATCGAGCGACTGAAAGAGGCTACCATCTCGCTTGCCGACGTAGACGGTTTCGGCTGAGACCGCCAATTTAAACCCGTTTTTTGAGCCGTCATCAGCGTGCGGGCCGGTATCTATGAGTCCGGTATTTTTCCATTCGGAGTCGCCTGGTTTCCACTTGAAGAGTCTCCGCTTGTATTCCACATAGAATGTCTCGCCGCTGATTGCAAATGCACCGACTCGCCTATGGTCTTCCTCAAGATGCAATTCATTTAGCGATTCAAGATCGTTTTTCTGATTCCCTGAGAAGTAAATGCCTTGTGCTTCTGCGATCTCTTTCCACACAGCCGTAGAAAGATTTTTCTCGCCAAAAATGGGGACACCTTGAACTGGAACAAAGGTATCATCACCAGCGGATAGATAGGAGATACGTAGGTTATCAGGCTCAGAGACAATCGTATAAAGCAGGTTACCGATAATAACAAATTTTGAATGATCATCCAGAGTGCCCTTATTCCACAGATTTATACTTTCCGAGTTAGATACGCGTTTAGGAGCCTCCATCTCAACGGTTGTCCAAGATTTGCCGTCGTCATCTGATTGAACGATATCGTTGTCGGTCTGTACGTAGAGTCTATCATTGAAGACCACGATATCTTGCACGCCGGTTCCGACGATGCCCTCCATAAAATGATGCCACGATTCACCGGCGTCGGTTGTGCGATGGACACCGTAGTTTCCTGTCTTGTAAAAGGTGTTTTCATCGAATACTAAATAGGCAAAGACCGCTGGAGCAAACCCGAGATGTGTCCAAGTTATCCCATCATCTTTTGAACGAAATAGCCTGAAATCGCGTACTAAGATCGTTTCGTGCCTAACAGCCATTGGGGTACCCAATGCTCCCATAAAGGGATAGTTTTCGTCTTTAGGCGTTATCTCGGTCCACGACGTTCCGAGATCGTTTGATTTGAAAATTCTGCCTCTCCATGAGGGATCCAATTGCCTGTGCCCTTCAAACTTGCGACCTGTCGCGACATAGAGATTATTTTCAGATACGACCAATTCATGTACGGCTCTGGTTGTATCCACCGGCAGCTGTTCCCAAACATCGGCGTTGAGGCGGTAGAGTCCTTTATCAGTGCAGGTGAATATCGTCTCTTCAATCGCAGCGAGTTTGTAAATGTCTCTACCTGTCAATCCGTTGTTCACGGGTGTCCAGTGTTTTCCAGTATCGGTAGATCGGAAGATACCGTTATCCGAAAGTGCGAGATACATTGTAACAGTTTTGCGTGCTGCAGTATCTATGACGATGAGTTCAACCGGATATCCTTCCGGTCGGGTTCCTAATGCGTTCCACGTCTCGCCATCATCGGTTGAAGCCAATAGTTCATCGGCAGCGACAATATAGAGGGTGCCTGCATGCTCTGCTATAGGGACTCGGAACACGTCGTTCGGGATATTGATGTTTACGGGTGTCCAGACGGTTGCTTCAGCTGTTAATCTGTAGACCCCTATTGACGAATTAGCGTAGAGTGTCTTTTTAGATGTCTTAAAGATGTCAAACACAGCACCGCCTGGCGGTCCGCTCATCTGTATCCAGTGCGAAGTCGAAAATGTGGCGGGGAAATTCGCCGTTGTCATGGACGCGACAGTTGTCTGAGAGGCGTGTAAGCCGGTTCCGATATTTTTATTCGGGGTCGTTGTGTGTCCGACCTGATTTCGGACGGCCGGTTTGGCAAGTATATTGAGCGTGATAGGTGCATCAACGATTTCAACCGTGGGTTCGGATTGTGCGTCGAAACTATATGGCTGCTGGAAGCGGAGGAGGTATTGGTTGCTTAGACCGAGGAATAGGATCAGCAGAAGCGCGGTCGCGCCGAAAGCTGCCCAAGGTAGTACGGGTTTCGGGTGCGGAGCGGGGGCAGGTTTCAGATCGGCGATTTGTCGTATGATGTTCTCGGTGAGGTCGGCGGGGAATCGGACGCTTCCAAGCACTTCGCGTATCAAGTGTTCCACGTTCTGTGCCCGTAAACGTTCCCTTGCCCGTTGGAGCCGACTCTTGATTGTGTTTGCGGATACGCCTAAAAAGTTGCCAATTTCTTTGGCAGTCATCTCGCCGAGGTAGTGGAGTGTTACGACTGTGCGTTCACTTTCGGGTAGTTTTTTCAGAAGTTCTTTAACGATTTCGTAGCGGCGTTCAGCATCTTTCGTCTTTTGTTGCTCTGATAGATAACAGTTATAAGACGCTGCGTCTATTGCTGTCCGGGATGTTTTTTCTAACGAGAGCATTGTCGGTTTTTTGCTTTTAGACCGCTTAAAACAGAGCCGATTCGTAATTACATATAACCACCCTGCAAACTGACTGGGGTTTCGTAGGGTCGCGAGTTTTTTGTGGACTTGAAGGAAGGTGTCTTGGGTAACCTCTTCAGCGATGTGAAAATCGCCGATTTTCCGCCATGCGAGCGCGTGAACGCTCTTTTGGTACTTTCGGACTAAAGCGGTGAATGCCGCCTCATCACCCGATAGGATTCTGTGGATGAGTTGGACATCATTTTCTTCCATCGGAATTCTCCTTTTTCATTTCGCCCCATGTTGTTGTTAGTAACTCTGGTTGTGGTGAAACTGGCAACGCAGATCCCGGATCAAACCAATCCCCGCCAAAATCTCCGCCAGTATGCGTCAGCTGGGTCCGAATCCCGCTGTTTACATCGACTTTGAAAATGAAGAGTGCCACGAAACCCTGTGTGTAAAGCACTTCCGATCCATCTGGCGACAACTCAGGATACTGTGCATCGCGACCTGCTTCCTCAACGAGTTGCCTCAGCCCGGTGCCATCGCGGTTAACGATGTAGATCGTCTGTTTATCCTTCCATACGCGGTGCAGACCTCGATCCAAGATGGCTGGTATCGGATGCTTGTTTCCTGCAATGGCGAGTCTGTCTCCCGCAGCAGACCAGGAGGGGTCGAATTGAAACAGTAGTTCTTCACTGGGGATCCGTTGTTCCACCTCGCGTGTGTGGACGTTAATAAACATAAGTTGAACCGCCGGTTCCTGAGCTATAGAGCCCACTATTATTGAACCACCGGGAGACCACGCTGGTTCACTGTACTTGGCGATGAATTCGTCATGTTCTTCTCCAAACGTTCCAAGATAGAGACCGCCCTTGATAAAGTTCCAGTCCTTGAGCTGGTAAGCAAACCGTTTGCTATCGGGTGACCATGTAGGCGCTGTCCTCCACTCTTTTATTTTTTTCTTCAAGACGCGTCGGACATTGGCACCATCGGCATCCATCAGATACAGGTCTCGCGTGCCCTCTCGATCCGAGACGAAAAGGATCTGTTCACCCGTGGGAGACCAGGCTGCCTCAAGATCAAGAGCGGGATGCTGTGTAAGGTTCACCTGTTCGGAGCCATCTGGGTTCATCGTATACACCTCCAAATTGCCGTCCCGCCTGGAGGTAAATAGGATTTTCGGTGTTGTTGGTGCTTTTGCCAAAAGTGGAGACACCGTTCCACAGATCAGCGTTAAGAGGATGATATAAAAAATTGATTTCAATTTCATACGTATTTCTCCTAAATTTATTGCTTCTTTTTGATTTCGCCCCATGTTGTGGTTAGTAAGTCCGGTTGCGGTGAAACGGGGAACGCGGATGCTGGATCAAACCAATCCGCGTCGAAATCCCCAACAGTACGCGTCAGCTGGGTCCGAATCCCGCTATTTACATCAACTTTGAAAAGTTGGAGTGGCCCGTTAGCCTTTGTATAAAGGACTTGGGATCCATCTGGCGATAACACAGGATACCCTGCATGGCGCCCTGCTTCGTCAACGAGTTGCCTCAGCCCGGTGCCATCGCGGTTAACCATGTAGATCGTCTGTTTATCATGCCATGCGTTGTGCAGGTCTCGATCCAAGATGGCTGGTATCGGATGCTTGTTCCCAGTAAAGGCGAGTCTATCTCCCGTAGCGGACCAGGACGACTTGAATTGAAATGGTAATGCTTCATCGGGTAGCGGCTGTTCCATCTCGCGTGTGTGGATGTTGATAAACGTAAGTCGAGCCCCTTGTGGGTGATGTTGGGAGCAGACGATTTCTGAACCATTGGGAGACCACTCTGGGGTATTGTACTTCCCGATGAATTCGGCATCTTCTTTTCCAAAAGCCCCAAGATAGAGCCCGCCCTTGATAAAGTTCCCGTCCACGTTCTGGTAAGCAAACTGTTTGCTATCGGGTGACCATGTAGGGGCTGTTCTCCAAACGTCTGTTTTTTGCTTGAAGACGCGTTGGACATTGGTGCCATCGGCATCCATCAGGTATAGGTCTCGTATGCCGTCTCGGTCTGAGACGAAGAGGATCTGCTCACCCGTGGGAGACCAGGCTGCCTCAAGATCAGTAGCGGGATGCTGTGTGAGGTTTACCTGTTCGGAACCATCCGGGTTCATCATATAGACCTCACGATTGCCATCCCGTGTGGATGTAAACAGGATTTTGGGTGTTGTTGGTGCTTTGCTGGCAGAAAGCCGACACACATCTCCACACATCAGCGTTAAGAGAATGATATAAAAAATTGACTTCAATTTCATACGTATTTCTCCTAAAGTCACTACTTCTTTTTCTGTTCACCCCAAGTCGTGGTTAGCAATGTCGGTTGTGGTGAAACCGGCAAGGCATAGGTTGGATCGAACCAATCGCCGCCAGCATTCGTTTGACGAAAAGGACCGGCAATATGCGTCAACTGCGTCCGAACGCCGGTGTTTATATCTAACTTGAAGATTTGGGAATGTCCGTTAATCTCCTGTGTATAAATCACTTCCGATCCATCCGGCGATAACGCCGAAACACCTGCCCTGGGACCGTCTTCCTCGAGAAGTTGCTGGAGACCGGTGCCGTCGCGATTGACGATGAAGACTGTGTATTTATCTGCCCATGCGTTGTGCAAGTCGCGATCCAAAATGACCGGTAACAGATGCTTGTTCCCTGAAATGGCAAGCTTGTCTCCCGCAGCAGACCAGGACGGACCGGATTGCCATTGGAGTGCTTTATCGGGTAGGGGTTGTTCGAGTTTTCGTGTGCGGACATCCATAAATGTAAGTCGAGAACCAAATTGATGAGGTATAGAATAGGCGATTTCGGAACCGTCCGGGGACCACTCCGGTGAATTCCCATAAGGTAGAAGTTCGGCATCTTCTTCGCCAAACGTCCCAAGATAGAGGCCGAGTTCAAAACGGTCCCAGTCTCTGTAGCTGTAAGCGAAGTGTCTGCCATCGGGGGACCATGCAGGATACATTCTTGCCCCTTTTGCTTTTTTCTTAAAGACGCGTCGGACGTTGGACCCATCAGGATCCATCAGATACAGGTCTCGCACCCGCGTGCCCTGTCGATTTGAGACGAACAGAATCTTATCACCCGTTGGCGACCAGACAGCACTCATATCCTCGGCGGGGTGCTGCGTGAGATTCACCTGTTCGGAACCATCGGGATTCATCATGTAGATATCTCGATTGCCGTCCCGTGAAGACGTGAACAGGATTTTCGGTGTTGTCGGAGCTTTTGCAAAAAGTGGAGGTACCGTTCCACACACCAGCGTTAAGAGGATAATATAAAAAACCGACTTCAATCTCATACGTATTCTCCGATTGGTAATTTTTGGACGCTATTCCTTTTTCAGTTGTCCCCAAGTGATGGTTAGCAACTCAGGTTGCAGTGAAACCGGCAACGCATACGCCGGATCAAACCAATCGCCATCGCCATTTCGCCCAATATGCGTCAACTGTGTCCGAATACCGGTGTTTATATCAATTTTGAAGATTTGGAACTGTCCGTTAATGTCTTGTGTATAAATCACTTTTGAACCGTCTGGCGATAACACAGGTGTTAATGCATCTGGACCGTCTTCCTCGACCAATTGCTGCAACCCTGTGCCGTTACGGTTGACGATGAAGATCGTCTGTTTATCCTTCCATGCCTCGTGCAAATCTCTATCTAAGACGGCCGGTAATGGATGCCTATTCCCAGTGATTGCCAGTCTGTCTCCCACAGCAGACCAGGACGGCTCGAATTGCCAGCGGAGGGCTTTCGTGGGCAGCGGGCGTTCCGTGTCGCGTGTGTGGACATTGATAAATGTCAACCGGGATGTCTGTGGTTGCGGACTTATATGACAGGCGATTTCGGGGCCGTTCGGTGACCATGCAGGAAAAACACAGCGCGGGAGAAGTTCGGCATCTTCTTCCCCAAACGTCCCAAGATAGAGCTCAGACTTCATACGCATTCGGTCCGTGGAGGTATAAGCGAACTGTTTGCCATCAGGAGACCACGTCGCATGTCCTCGCCACGCTGTTATTTTTTTTTTGAAGACGCGCCGGACATTTGTGCCATCCGCATCCATTAAGTAGAGGTCTCGCACGCGCGTGCCTTGTCGATCCGAGACGAAGAGAATCCGATCACCCGTTGGCGACCAGACAGCACCGAGATCATCTGCGGGATGTTGTGTCAGATTGACCTGCTCGGAGCCATCCGGGTTCATCACGTACACCTCACGATTTCCATCCCGTGTGGATGTAAACAGGATTTTGGGTGTTGTTGGTGCTTTGCTGGCAGAAAGCCGACACACATCTCCACACATCAGCGTTAAGAGAATGATATAAAAAATTGACTTCAATCTCATACATATTTCTCCTAAAGTCACTACTTCTTTTTCTGTTCACCCCAAGTCGTGGTTAGTAACGCCGGTTGTGGTGAAACCGGCAAGGCATAGGTTGGATCGAACCAATCGCCACCAGAATTCGTTTGACGAAAAGGACCGGCAATATGCGTCAACTGCGTCCGAACGCCGGTGTTTATATCAATCTTGAAGATTTGGGAATGTCCGTTAATCTCCTGTGTATAAAGCACTTCTGATCCATCCGGCGATAACGCCGAAACACCTGCCCTGGGACCGTCTTCCTCGAGAAGTTGCTGGAGACCGGTGCCGTCGCGATTGACGATGAAGACTGTGTATTTATCCGCCCACGCGTTGTGTAGGTCGCGATCCAAGATGACCGGTAACAGATGCTTGTTCCCCGAAATGGCAAGCCTGTCTCCCGCAGCAGACCAAGACGGGTTGGATTGCCATTGGAGTGCTTTATCGGGTAGGGGTTGTTCGAGTTTTCGTGTGCGGACATCCATAAATGTGAGTCGAGAGCCAAATTGATGAGGTATAGAATAGGCGATTTCGGAACCGTCCGGGGACCACTCCGGTGAATTCCCATAGGGTAGAAGTTCGGCATCTTCCTCGCCAAAAGTTCCGAGATAGAGACCGAACTCGAAACGATCCCAGTCCGTGTATTTGTAAGCAAATTGTTTGCTATCCGTAGACCATGCGGGACTACTTCTTGCCCCCTTTGCTTTTTTCTTAAAGACGCGTCGGACATTGGCACCATCGGGGTCCATCAGATACAGGTCTCGCACCCGTGTGCCTTGTCGGTCCGAGACGAAGAGGATTTGCTCACCCGTTGACGACCAGGCGGCACCAAAATCACTGGCGGGATGCTGCGTAAGGTTGACTTGTTCGGAGCCATCTGGATTCATCACGTAGACCTCTGAGTTGCCGTCCCGTGAAGACGTGAACAGGATTTTCGGTGTTGTCGGAGCTTTTGCAAAAAGTGGAGATACCGTTCCACACACCAGCGTTAAGAGGATAATATAAAAAACCGACTTCAAGCTCATACGTATTCTCCGATTGGTGATTTTTGGACGCTATTCCTTTTTCTGTTTACCCCATGTTGTCGTTAGCAATGTCGGTTGCGGCGATACTGGCAACGCATACGCCGGATCAAACCAATCACCGCCAGCATTCGCTTGAAAAACAATCCCACCATGTGTCAACTGCGTCCGAACTCGGCTATTTATATCAATCTTGAAGATTTGGAGTTGTTGGTTAATCTCTTGTGTATAAATCACTTCCGAGCCGTCTGGTGATAACTCAGGATAT
>JAJDTJ010000021.1 GCA_022827225.1 Candidatus Poribacteria bacterium
ACAAGACGCTGTTGAGGAGATGCTCATCCAGCATATCCTCACCGAACGCATTTTCCGCACGATCTTTGAACGGTCAGATTTTACGAGTCGAAATATCATCGCCGTTGAGATTGAAAAAGTGAGTGCTGCACTCATGCGCCAGGCAATGAGTCGCGACGCGTTTCTTAAACCGTTGGACCGCTTCTATGTCGCCATTGAGCAGGCGGCGACGCTCTGTCAAGACTTCTCCCAAAAACAGCATTTTCTCAACACGTTTTACGAGAAGTTTTTTCAAGGGTTCTCTGAGGATATCGCAGATACACACGGCATCGTCTACACACCACAGCCAATAGTCGACTTCATGGTGAACAGCGTCGCGCATATCCTGAAAACCGAGTTTGATAGGTCTTTGTCTGACGAGGGTGTGCATATCATTGATCCGTTCGTTGGGACGGGTAACTTCATTGTCCGGCTCATGCAGGACATTCGAGGCGCGACGTTAGCGGAGAAATACCGCCACGAGTTGCATTGTAACGAGGTGATGCTCCTGCCCTACTACATCGCGAGTCTGAACATTGAGCAGGCGTTCTTTGAACGTACGGGGGAATATCTGCCGTTTGAGGGGATCGCGCTTGCGGATACCTTTGAGTTGCTTGAGCAGCAGCAAGCGGAGCTCTTCACGCGTGAAAACACAGAACGGGTCGAGAGACAGAAGGCAGCGGATATGTTCGTTGTTATCGGGAACCCGCCTTACAATATGGGGCAGATTAACGAGAACGATAACAACAAAAATCGGAAGTATGAGATAATGGATGACCGGATTGCAGAGACTTATGTCCAAGATTCCACAGCACAATTAAAAAATAAATTATACGATCCGTACGTGAAAGCGATTCGATGGGCTTCGGATAGGATTGGAGAGGAAGGGGTTGTAGCCTTTGTAACAAATAACGGATTTCTTGATGGGACCGCCTTTGATGGTATGCGGAAACATCTCGAACAGGATTTTACCAAAATTTATCACATTGATCTCAAAGGAAATGCCCGCACCTCTGGTGAACGCCGACGCAAAGAGGGTGGTAACATCTTTAATGACCAGATCCGAGTTGGCGTAGGGGTTAGTTTCTTCGTTAAGAAAGCTACAGCCACATCTGCCCCTGCTGAGGTATGGCTCTATTCTGTTGATGACTATCTGAAAGCGCGCGAGAAACAGAAACTTTTAACTGACTTCAGGGATTATACGAATGTCCCGATGAAACAGACCACTATTGATAAAAAGCATACGTGGCTTACAGAAGGGCTCCGCTCCGAATTTGAGACCTTTATTCCAATGGGAAGTAAAGTGGCAAAGGCAAGCAAGATAGAACAAATCGAAACACTTTTTAAAACCTACAGTGTCGGTGTAGTAACCTCCCGTGACACTTGGGTCTATAATTTTAACCCAATCGCGCTTACTGAAAACATGAACGCAATGATTGAATTCTATAATTCACAAGTATTTAAATGGAAACAGTCACCAAGAAAACAAAGCGTAAACATTGATGACTTTGTGGTATATGATGATACCCAAATCAAATGGACAGACCGGCTTAAATCAGAATTGAAAAACGGAAGATTTGCGGAACTCTCATCCAATAAGATCAGAACTGCTCTCTATCGTCCATTTACAAAACAGAATCTTTACTTTGACAAACTGATGAACCAAAGAACTTATGTGTTACCCTCCATCTTTCCAATAACCGAGACCGAATCAGAGAATCAGGTAATTTGTGTCAGCTCTCCAGGGACAAATTCATCTTTCCATGTATTGATAACTGATAGGATTCCAGATTTCCATATCACAGGAGATTCCCAATGCTTCCCGTTCTATACCTACGACGAAGACGGCACAAACCGCCAAGAAAACATCACCGATTGGGCACTAACAGCGTTCCGATCCCACTACAACGACGATACTATCACCAAGTGGGACATCTTCCACTATACTTACGGTATTTTGCATCATCCCGATTATCGCGAAAAGTATCAGGCGAACCTCAAGCGCGACCTACCGCATATTCCGTTTGCCGAAAATTTCTCAGGTTTCGCGAAGGCAGGCGCGGCGTTAGCAGACCTTCATGTTAACTACGAATCTTGTCCGAAGTTTGAGAAGCTGGAAGAGAGAGAAACTGCGGGTATGCAGGTAGATTGGCGGGTCGAGAAGATGAAACTCTCCAAAGACAAAACACAGTTGAAATACAACGACTTTCTGACTTTGGACGGCATCCCTGCCGAGGTATATGACTATCGGTTGGGGACGCGTTCGGCGTTGGAGTGGGTAGTGGATCAGTATCGTGTGAAGGTGGACAGACGGAGCGGGATTAAAAACGATCCGAATCGTGAAGCGGAGCCGCGATATATTGTAGATTTGATTGGGCGTGTTATCACTGTAAGCCTAAAGACAGTAGAGATTGTAAAAAACTTGTCAGCGTTGTAGGCTTCTCCATTCCACAACCTCGTCTTTACAAATTCACTTATGGTTTAACCTTGACTTCCTCTTACTCTGACAGCGAAACGCATTTTACCATCAAATCCTGTACCTCCTGGCAAATTGTAGCCAAAGTTGCCAGTGTTTCCTATGTTGCCTTGAAAACCAACACAATCCTCATTATCTTTGCAGGCAAACCATAACGCCACCAACGGATTCCACGTAAAGTCGAGTAACCCCGTTGCTGCTTCAAAGTGTTGTAACTTTGCAAGAAGTTGCAGGTCAGAAATTTGATAGCCATCATCAATATCAAACCCATTTGTTTGGGCAGGTTTTATAAGTACATCACTGTGATAGTTCGCGTAAATTCGTGGGAAGTTAGGAGCTTGTATGATGTTTTCATGATAATGCTTAATCAAGCGGTGAGTGGCCCCAGAATGTAACTGCCAGTTGCTGTTTGCTTGTCCACGAAACGCATATCCACTTGTGAACTTACTGATTTCGCTAAGATATTTTTTGTTAATAATAGTCATTCACTTTGAAACGTCTGAAAGATGGTAATTTCGGTCCTATCAAAAAGATGTCTATTCATCTCTTGGTTAATCCTACAGAAAACTCTGGACTTCTCGAAACGCTGACCACGGGAGCAGTATGTTCAAGCTGCTTAGCGACCCTAGGCGTACAGATGATGAATAGCATATTGAAAACTGTCGGTTCCTCAATCTTGAAGACCTCAGCATCCAATCCATGTTCTTTAATCCATGCTTTAATTTCCTCCCTCCGTTTGACAGAATTTGCCTTTAACAATTTATACGTCTTTTTCTGCGTAATACCAAATTACAAAAAATCTGAATTTTGTCTTATTTTCGTAACAATTAAGTGTTATAATTTAGGGCATAATCCAGCAAAAGAGGCAAATTGATGCAAAAAATCGCTATTATATTTTTTTTAGCAGTTTTAGTTTGTGGCTCTGTTATTATAGGTTGTTCTCCGACAGGCAGTAATAACAATAACGGTGCGACCAAAAATGGTGCGCACGTCACCATCAAGAATAAAGGGTCTGATACGATGGTGAACCTGGCGCAGGCGTGGGCAGAAACCTACACCGGTATTACCAGTACTGCGTCGGTGGAGGTATCCGGCGGGGGGTCGGGGATAGGCGTTGCTGCGCTTATCAACGGCACCGTGGATATTGCAAACTGTAGTCGTCAAATCAAACCGAAAGAGTTGGAACAAGCGACGCAGAATACCGGTAAAGCCCCTCAAGAATTTATCGTCGGATACGACGCACTCGCGGTTTACGTTCATCACGATACACCGATAGATAAAATCACGATCCCGCAACTCGCGGAGATTTATGGTGAGGACGGTACGATAACGCGGTGGAGCCATCTTGGTATCCAAAATAGTGCGTGTCCGAGCGACAGAATCATGCGTATCAGCCGGCAGTCTAATTCTGGGACGTATTTCTATTTCCGTGAGGCACTTCTCGGTAAAAACCGCGACTTTGAATTAGGTTCTTTGGATTTACACGGCTCTAAAGACGTGGTAGAAGTTATTGGAGGAACGCCGTGTGCGATTGGATATAGTGGCATGGGATATGCGACGCCGCATGTCAAAATGTTAGCGATTGCGACCGATGAGAATACCGCTTATTATGCGCCAACCCTTGAGAATGTCCTCGCGAAATCCTATCCTATCGCTCGACCGTTGTACATGTATTCCCTCGGCGAACCGATGGGGGAAGTCAAAGCGTATCTTGACTGGATTCTGTCGACAGAAGGTCAACAAATAGTTCAACAACTCGGTTTTGTGCCGGTGGAAAACAACTAAAATATGAATATCCTACGAAAAAAAAGTCGGGCAAAGCTGCCGTTTTCCGAAACTGTAATAGAACTATTCATCCGCCTCTGCGGTTTTAGCTGTATCATCTTTGTTTTCGGTATCTTCTTTTTTGTATTTCGGGAGGGGGCGGGTTTCCTTTTTAACGGCTTAGATATAGGACAGTTCCTGACAAGTCCTGAATGGTATCCAACCTCGCTGAACAACAAAAGATATGGCACCTTCGCCTTGATTTTGGGGACCTTTAGCGTAACTGCTTTAGCGATGTGTATGGCTGTTCCATTTGGACTCGGGGCAGCGATCTT
The DNA here is from genome assembly GCA_022827225.1 of Candidatus Poribacteria bacterium. Lineage (GTDB taxonomy): Bacteria > Poribacteria > WGA-4E > WGA-4E > WGA-3G > WGA-3G. Next base: position 4,594 of record JAJDTJ010000021.1, read on the forward strand.
CGTTTCGGAGTTCTGCAGTCCGAAACTCAGAGAAACTTTTAAGATCGTTATTGAGCTGCTCGCTGCGATTCCCTCCGTTGTCTGGGGATTCATCGGATTGACATTGATGAATCAACTGATCATTCGGGTGTTCAATGCACCCATCGGTTTAACGATGCTCAACGGCAGTATCATGTTAGCGCTGATGAGTGTCCCGATTATTGTGTCTATTGCCGAGGACGCACTCAAGGCTGTTCCTGACTCTTACCGTGAAGCCGCGGAGGCACTCGGGGCAACTCGGTGGCAGGTGATCTACCGTGTCCTTTTACCGGCTGCCAAAAACGGACTGTTAGCAGCTGTGCTGCTCGGGGCGGCACGTTCTATCGGTGAAACGATGGCTGTCCTCATGGCGACTGGACACTCCGTCAATATTCCGTCAGGACCGCTGTCTTGGATCCGAACGCTGACAGCGACAATCGCCGCAGAATTAGGCGAGGTTGCAAGGGGCGACGAACATTATCAAGTACTCTTTATCATCGGTATCTTACTCTTTACCATCACATTTGTAGTGAACCTCATCGCTGATTTAGTCATCAAGGGGATCCGCCAAGAATAGCAACTATACGGAACGGAATGTGCAATTATCAACCTACCTGAATGAACCGGATAGCAATTCTTCAAGGACATCCAAAGCACGTAGCCCGAAACGAAGTGGAGGGCGGATATCGGAAACAGAATATGAAGCCCTCAACCTACCTGAACGAACCGCAAGGAAATTTTAAAAGATGTTTACGGAAACACCGATTGATCGGCGAAAACGGTTAACAGAAAACGTGATGCGGATATTCCTACTTGTCGTAACGACTGTGATGATTATCCCGCTGCTCCTCATTATCGGCTACCTACTTTACAAAGCGATACCTGTTCTTTCATTTGAGTTCCTGTTTTCAAATCCGAGAGACAACATGCGGGCGGGCGGTATTTGGGCACCTTTTTTAGGTACAATTTATCTCGTAGTCGTCTCACTTTTAGTATCTGCCCCGGTAGGTGTTTTCGCTGCGGTGTATCTCAACGAGTATGCGCGTGAGAATTGGTTTACACGGATTACAAACTTGGCTGTCGTAAACCTGGCAGGTGTGCCGAGTATCGTCCACGCACTGTTCGGTGTCGGTGCGTTTGTGCTTTTCGCGGGTTTAGGTGAATCCATCTTAGCGGCATCGCTTACATTGGCGATCATGACGCTTCCGGTTATCATTGCCAGTACGACGGAGGCTTTGAAGGCGGTACCGATGTCGTTCCGAGAGGCGTGTTGGAACCTCGGTGCTACGCGATGGCAGACAATCCGTCGTATTGTTATCCCGAACTCAATCAGCGGTATCTTGACAGGTGTGATTCTACAGGTATCACGGGCTGCAGGCGAAACGGCACCGATTATGTTTACCGGGGCAGTTTTTTATAAAGCTATTGCAGAAGGTAACCTTTTCGCCTATAATATAACAGAACAGTGTATGGCACTCTCTCTACATCTCTTTACGATTTCAACGCAGGTGCCAGATGTTACAGAGGGGACGCCTCACGGAACTGCGATCGTACTTGTAGGCAGTGTGTTACTCGTCAATGCAACAGCGATTGTGCTTCGGGTCTACCTACGAACCCGGAAGAAGTGGTAGGTACAAAATTTTTGATCGCGACTCCCTATAGCGTTGACCTGATCCACCAATCGCGGCACTCTATAGGAAGGAGCGTTCATGGATAGGAAAGCAAAGTTACGCGCAATTGTCCAAGGAAATATATTTACCGGGATCATCCAGTTTCTGATTCTTGTCTCTGCAGTTGTTTTTGTGATTGAGTCCGATAGAGAACGCTTGGAAGTAGATCCTTATAAGACGCACTTTGTCGTTTTAGATGTAATTTTTCTGGTTCTGTTTTCGATAGAATATATTCTGCGTGTCTATATTGAACCGAGGAAACGCGATTTTATTTTTAGTTTCTACGGGGTCATTGACCTATTGGCTATTTTGCCATCTCTGGTTCTTGTCCCGGGCTTTCGCGTCCTTCGGATACTTCGATTTTTAAGGATTTTCAGAATTTTCAAGGCGACGCGGTTCGTCTTGGCAGTAGATCGGCTTGCAGCCGCGCTACGTGAAATCTATCAAGAACTCTTAGCCCTGGTACTGTTATCGTTGATGTTAGTCTACCTCGCTGCATGTGGTACCCACTTCTTTGAAAGGGACGTACAACCTGATAAATTTGGTTCTATTCTCGACTCAATGTGGTGGGCGGTTGTTACATTAACCACAGTCGGTTATGGAGATGTCTTTCCGGTAACACCGGGTGGAAAAGTTTTTACTGCATTTGTTACGCTTATTGGTGTAGGATTAATAGCCATTCCATCCGGGTTATTAGCATCGGTTTTGACGCAGGCGCGTGTTGAACGCGAGCAATTAGAAGAGAGTGAAGAAGATGAAGAACAAGATTGAAAGTCTAAAGAAACTCTTGGGATTCGTTGTTCTGTTATTCGTATTAGTCTTCCTCGCTGCGTGTGGCATTCACTACTTTGAAAGAGAGGCACAACCTGAGTCATTTGGATCTTTTCTGCACACTATGGGGTACACCTTTCTAACCTTAACAACGATAGGTTATGGGGATATCTATCCGATGACGGTGGGTGGCAAAGTCTTCACTGCAATTGTTGGCGTTGCGGGTTCTCTTATCGGTATAGCATGTTTCATAGCATTTGTGTTTGGATTAATAACTTTGATGAAAAAATTCAGATCGGCTTGACTAAAACGCAGATTGGGAGGCCGAAAGGTTAGGCAGACGTGGCGAATAAAATTGAAGTTTCCGGATTAGAGGTGTCCTACGGAGATAAACCTGCGCTGAATCGGGTCTCTTTCGATGTTCATGAGAACGAGATTCTTGGGATCATTGGTCCAGCGCAGTCCGGTAAAACGACGCTCCTGAAGGTTATTAACAGAACCTTGGAGTTCGTACCGGAGGCATCGATGGATGGCACTGTCAAATTGGATGGTGTAGACATCAACACGATTGGCGATGTTTATGGGTTACGCCGGCGTATCGGTATGGTCCTACCGTTACCAGTGGGTTTACCACTTACGATATACGACAACGTCGCTTTCGCGCCGCGGGCAGCAGGGGTTCGCGCCAAATCCGAATTGGACGAAATCGTTGAACGTTGCTTGCATCAAGCCGCACTGTGGGACGAAGTGGAAGACCGTCTGGACACCCTCGGTACGAAGTTGTCGGGTGGACAACAGCAACGTTTAACAATTGCGCGCGCACTTTCACATCAACCAGAAGTTCTCTGTCTTGACGAATTTTCGATTGCTATTGACCCTGTTACGACAATGCGGATTGAGGAAGTGCTCAAAACTTTACAGCAAGAGATGACGATTCTGCTCGTCACGAATTTGGTGCAGCAGGCAAAACGGTTGGCGACCCGCACCGCGTTTTTTCTCAATGGCGATTTAATTGAGATTGATTCAACAGATGTAATTTTTTCCGATCAACCCGCACATCAAGCCACTTACGACTACGTCAACGGAACATTTGGCTAAATTGGCTATCAGCCGTCAGCAGTCGGCAATCAGAATAGGAGGGGCGAGGTCACTTGTCTACACGGGTTGGGCAACCCAACCCCTACAAAACTTGAATCCAGAAAGATGGACTTGCAAACGATGCCTATGAATTATAGTATTGAAGCCGAGAATCTTAACCTCTGGTATGGCGATTTTCAGGCACTCATTGATGTCAACGTTAAAATACCGCACGGTCAGATAACGTCCCTTATCGGTCCTTCTGGCTGCGGGAAATCGACGCTACTTCGATGTTTTAATCGTGTCAATGAACGCTACGGCAACGTTACGACAGAGGGGAAAATTGAGGTCTTAGGAAAAAATATCTATGATACCGATGTCTCCTTGCCGGAACTCAGAAAAGCGGTCGGTATGGTGTTCCAGCGCCCAAATCCGTTGCCGATCTCGGTTTACGAAAATGTCTTGTTCGGATTACGGATCCACTCACCGATGCGCAGCATCACGAGAGCAGAGGCAGACGAGATTGTTGAAGAAGCACTCACATCTGTCTTTCTCTGGACGGACCTGAAGGATAAATTGAAGACTCGGGCAACATCGCTGCAGCTTGAACAACAACAAAAACTATGTATCGCACGACTGCTACCGCTTAAACCGAAAATTATTCTGATGGATGAACCGTGTTCCGCTTTGGATGCGAAAGGCACACGGGCAGTCGAAGAACTGATGGAAGTGCTCGCCGGGACATACACATTCATCATTGTGACACACAACATGGCGCAAGCACGGCGTGTCAGCAAAGAGTGTATCTTCATGTTCCTCGGAGAACTCATCGAACATAGAGAGACACAAGTACTGTTTACGGACCCGAAACACGAAAAGACTTCTGATTATGTCCACATGCGGTATGGATAGGTCGAATTTTTAAGATCGTTTCAGCGAACAGAATGAATTTTTGCAAGAATTCTTCACACCATGAATGCCATAATGATTTGTGCGGAGCGAATACAGACATTCGTTTTGCAGCGTATCACCTTTATTCTCCTCGGAATTGCGGGCATTCCTGTTTGGAATGTACTGCAAAAAGCAGACGCTGCCGACACCGAAGCCGCGTCAGCAGTAACGCCACTCAACACGTTGTCACCGCTGCTTGACGATCTCTATATTCTGCTCTTGATAAGTCTCTTTGCGATTCTGTTGGGAATCGTGTGTGCGTTCTACCTACAAGAATGGCTTCCGCAAACCAATTGGACCCGGCGTTTTATTGAAAGTGTTGTCGCTGTTTTCGATGGGATCCCGTCGATTTGCTACGGGATTTTGGCAACAGGTATCTTCTTTAGTTATGCTGGTACACTCAAAACCCTTGGCGGTGTCCACGTCCCTCAGCGGACAGAGGACGGATCGACATTGGTGCCTTCGGTTTTTGAGCACGATACTGTGGTATTTTACATCGTAGTGCTAACTTTCATATTGATGGTGATGCCGGTAACAATCAAAACGACCCAAACGGCACTTGGTTCGGTGGCAACGCCGATCCGTGAAGCGGCTTACGCACTCGGAGCAAGCCATTGGCAAGTACTTAGGCGGCAAGTGATACCGCTTGTATTCACTCGGATACTTGCAGGCGGGTGCCGGGCGATGTCTGGTGCCCTTGCAACTGTGGCGTTAATTATCGGTATCTACACGTGGCAGTACACAACGGATCCGGGAAATATGCCGAATAGGTTCGTCCTATTTTTTGGTAGTGCCCTGTTTCTGAGCATCTTTTCCAGTATCTTGATAAAGTTGTACGCCTCTGCATCCGCTAATCCGACGCACCCGACCAGATAAACGGAGAAGCGAGTTTCAATTGCCTCGCGACACAGAGATGCAAACTGAAAACGTGCAGCCTATATTGAGCGTTCGGAATCTGAATATTTGGTATGGTGAGAAACAGGTCCTAACGGATATCTCTTTCGAGGTTCAACAGAGGCGGGTAACTGCGTTTATTGGACCTACGAATTCTGGCAAAAGCACGTTGGTACGGTGTATCAACCGCTTAAACGATTTTACGCCCACTTTCAGGTTCACTGGCGATATCTTATTTAAAGGAGTCGTTATGGGGACAGCATCCGATACAACCGCGCTTCGGAAACAGGTCGGAATGGTGTTCCGAAAGCCGATGCCGTTTCGGTGTTCAATCTATGAAAATGTCGCTTATGGGGCTCGGATTTCAGGGATCAATCAATCTGCACACCTTGATACAGTCGTTGAAGAAAATCTCAGAAGAACCGGACTCTGGAGTGAAGTTGAGGATATTTTGGATGAAACGCCAGAACAACTCTCTGTAGGACAGCAGCAGCTTCTCTGTATCGCGCGGGCTTTAGCCGTTGAACCCGAAATTTTGATATTTGATGAACCGTGTGGCGAACTTGACCCTATAGAAACTGTTAAGATCGAAAATCTTGTGCGTGAACTGACCGACGATTGCACACTTATTTTCGCTACCAACAAAAGAAGACAAGCCGCTCGCGTTTCTGATGTCGCAGGATTCCTTTACGCTGGTGAGTTAGTCGAGTTTGGGGCGACGGAAAAAATCTTTACAAATCCGCAGGACAACAGAACTGAACAGTACGTAACTGGCAGATTAGGATAGTATGTTACAAGCCGAAATTAAAACCCTTGAGCATAAACTTCTGGAAATGGGTGGACTCGCTGAACAGATGCTACGCCAAGCGGTTGAATCTGTTTTAACGCGAGATGAAGCGTTAGCTCGGACTGTTATTGATATGGATGACACGATTGACGAATTTGAAAATGAAATCGAATCGTTGTGTATCCAGCTCATCGCGCTCCATCAACCTGTAGCGTTTGAACTCCGATTTTTGACGATGGCACTAAAAATCAGCCAAAATATTGAGAGACTTGCTGATAAGAGCGTTGCTATCGCGAAACGGAGTCTTGAACTGCTGCAATACCCTCCTGTCAAACCGTTCATTGATCTACCACACGCTGCACAAGTGATTCAGACGATGGTAAAAGATGTTTTAGATGCGTTTGTCAATCGAAACGCTGAACTTGCGTTAGGGATTCGCGCGCGCGATACCGAGGTCGATGAAATCTATGAACGGATGCTCCGTGAACTTCTAACCCTTTTAAGTGAACATCCTCAACTTATCCAGCCCGGCATCAGTCTGTTACTCCTTTTCCGACACTTGGAGCGCGTCGGTGACCTCGCGTCAAATATCAGTGAAGAGGTATATTACCTTGTCAAGGGTGATGTCATCCGCCATTCCTGACCTGCTTCCGCCTTTGCGTGTTGGATAGAAAAATGCTTCTCACCCCACAACGCAGGCGCGGTTTCAAGTCTTGCCTAGAAACCCTTGCCTAGAAACCCTTGCCTAGAAACAAAGGACCGGGTTCTTATTCCTTGGAATAAAGATGGACATCCCTTTGTGGGAACGGGATTGTAATGTTATATTCTTTAAATTTGTGCCAGATCATGAAATGGAGATCGCTGGCAACATCGAAACGGTGAGTAGAATCCGGAATCCAAGCCAACAACTCAAAATTTAAGGATGATTCCCCGAAATCAGTAAAACGGATGAAAGGAGCCGTAACATTGGGCAGCTCAGGACTCGGTTCTTTAATGACTTCTGGGTGCTCGTGTGCTGTCTCGAGGAGTACTTTTTTCACAACTTCTACGTCCGAACTGTAGGAGACACCCACCTGAATACAGAGCCGGAACAAATCGTTGGCATGTGTGAGGTTATGAACCGATTCTGTAATCAATTGAGAATTTGGAACAATGATCTCCTTTTCATCAAGCGCAGTGATGATCGTTGAACGGAGATTAATACTACTCACTCTACCAAATGTGTCAAGTTCCATAACCTCTATTAAGTCTCCGATTTTGATGGGTCTCTCAAAAAGCAGAATAAACCCTGCAATTAGGTTTGAAGCGATATTCTGTAAACCGAAACCGATCCCGATACTCAACCCACCGAAAATTATCGCTAAACTCGTGAAACTCACCCCGACGGCACTGAGCGCAATAAGAACGCCAATAATGATAAGCGTAAAATGAATAAACCGGAGCAAGATAAATTGCGTATGTCTTTCAATTTCAAACGCTTGTAGTACCTGCCGTCTTATCACCCATTGGAGATACTTAGAAAAGACAAATACGCCGAAAACGATCACGAATGCATAAAAAAGTCTCGACAAGGTTAAGCCATCGCCATCTTCAAGGGTTTCAGTCGGTGCTTCTCCTTCAGTGCTCGGTGTCTCAACAGGTTTTTTAGTGGGTTGAAACAGCTTCGAGAGCGGATAATGAACGAGATCGCCCAGGAAACCTGTATCAATCTCTGAAATCTTGAATGCCAGCCCGGTGCCAACAATCATAATAATCAGGAACAGCAGCGCGAGTAGCCGATTTTGAAGATTCTGCGGTATCCTGAGCCGATTGAAAAGCCGGCGGCACCAACGATGCAAGAATCCAGCACCTATTAACACGGCTGCCAGTATTAGGATGAAGATAATAAATTTTTGGACAGTTATCTCTTCGCCAAAGATGGTTAGAGAATTTCCAAGTAAATTATCAATCTGTTGCCTAAATTCATCCATCAGGTATTATCCCACTTGCTGTTATCATCCTCTTCATTTGAAGAGGATGATAAAATAGTTGCTAATCGATTAAGATTTGCTCAACCGAATGAACGAATAGAACATCATTTGCACCCTCGTAGGAGCGTAATATTTGCTCCAAGCCGTTGGCATCAATGTTTTCGGACGTTAATCCGACAATCGTCAAATCGGCTTGGTTAGAGCGGAGAGAGACTTCATCTTCAAGCGATGCTTTGCCTTTGTATGAGACAGAAGTGACGTTTTGCATCGGGATGGGCAATCTGCCTTCTTGTGTGAGTGCTGAAAGTTTATTCGCCTCTTGTTCTGCATCTGTCGAATCAGAACAGACAAAGAGCCGGATTTCAGCGCGTTTCCAATCTGGGTGCCCGACGATGATATACGCTAGCAAAAGCATCATCGGTGCATTGCTCAAGTTATCTTCTGTTACCCAGACGTGTATGGAGGACCTATACCCGAATCGGTAGCCGGTTGATCGTAAGATTAAAACATTGAACAACGAATTCGCGGCAAGCCGTGCCCCTTGGACAACTTCTTCAACCTCATCGGTATTTTCGCGGTCAAATTCAAGGAGGATACAGTTATTCGGTAAGCCGGAGATACCGGGCATCTGTAATATCTGTGATAAGGCGAGTTGGAATGTTGGACAGATCAGCGAATCGACAAAGATACCCGCTCGGCTGACCTCGGTACGTTTAATCAATCCGTCGACTTTGATACGGGCTTGAATTTCACTGGAAAATGAGTAGTCCCCGCTAAAGAGTCTGATGAAGTGTCCGAACCCGTGCCTGTGGCAGATCCAGCGGAGCAAGTCGAAATGACCGAGCCGACGTTCTCCGAACCGCGTCACTGCAACAATGGAAGGTCGCCACCCCCCTTCGGATGCCATAACACGGCTCTTTTGTAAGGTGGTCTGTAGCCATCGTGTGAGTTGGAACATTGTGCCTTGGAAGATGGCTGCGAGGTCGCGCTGTCCACCGTGCCCGCGACGGAGACCGAGGTAGGTTATCGCCATAAGGACGATCGAGAGTAAAGCGTAGAACGGGCCAATCTGCATCATGAGTACGCCGCACATCACAGCGCCTACCAACGACACGTACCAGCGAGAATGGAACGTTGGTCGGTAAGATGGGTTGCTCGCGAAATGTTCTAAGAAGGAGACTGCGCAGAGCGCACCGTAGGTCACCATGAAGAACATTGTTAAAATCTGAGCGATAAAATCGAGTTCGCCGATAGCGACGAATACTATGGCGATGATACCGGACAGACATGTTGCGTATATCGGTTCATCTGAATCGCCTACGCCTTTTTCCATGAGGCGGTTCAGCTTCGGGATCGGGAGTACATTGTCCCGCGCGAGCATCTGTAGCGTTCGCGGTGCTACCATGATTGAACCGAGGGTAGAGGATAAGGCGGCTGCTCCTAATCCGATGAAGATTATGGGACCCCACAGCGCGATCTTTTCCATGATGAAATGATCCGCGGCGAGTGCTTCAGGGGTGGCACTTCCCGCTAATTTAATCGCAACGAGAACATACACAAACATCCCCGCAAGGGTCGCACTAATCGTCCCGAGCGGTATGCTTTTCCGTGGGTTCTGTAGGTCCCCTGAGAGTCCTAAACCGGCAATCATACCGGTGAAGGCAGGGAAACATGTGGCGAAAACGGTGCCGAAACCGTCCGGATCGTCAATGCGGGCGGTGAGGTTCAACCCGGCTGGTTGTATAGATTCGGGCCCCTTACCAAACAGGAAAGCGGCGATGGATACCCCAAGAATTAAGCAGACCCCCCACAAAACTTGCACGCCCATGCCAGCACCTTTTGTGAGCATAAGAAGGATAACCAGAACAGTACAGGGGAGAGAGATCCAACGCGGGTCAAGCTGTAAATTACGGGTAGCCTCAAGCAATTCGTAGACAGGTTGAAAGGCTTCTGCAAATGCGACAATATAGAAAGCCACTGAGATCGCTTGGGAAATGTACAACGCTATTCCGATGGTGCCGCCGATACTTGCACCGAAGGAGCGGCTGACGATATAGTATGCGCCACCACCCGCTACACGACGGTTCGTAGCAATCTCGGAGACTGCCAAGACTGTCGGGATCGTCACAAGATGCCCAAGCATGACAACCATCAGAGCGCCCCAGAGACCGACGTGAGCAACAGCATAACCGAATCGCAAGAATAGGATTGCACCAAGAATCGTACTAATTGAGGCGAGGAACACGGGTGCGGTCCCAAAGCCGTGTCCGTGTTGAATATCCTGATCACCGCCGTGTTCGGATCCAAGTTGTTGACCGGGGTTTGAAGACATGCCATTTTCCTTTCATTCGGTAGAAGTCAGAAAGTTTTTAGACGCTATAACGTGAATCGGAATATAGATAAATACTTGTAATGCCAGTTTTCTGTCAGTGGTTCACTATTATAAGTCACAGCTCCACTTAAACGCAAGCCTAATCGCGTAGACAGGCTGAACGTGATAGCAGGTTCCGCTGAAAATTTATAGTTTTTGAAGCCAATTTCTGGTGTGAATTTTAACTGTGTATTGAGTTTGCGCCATCCTATAGATGAAAATGCCAACCACCGAAACGTCGTCGGATCAAATTGTTTTAAATCGATATGTTCAAGCGGTTGAATATTTTCAATGAATGCTCCAATACCACCAGATATGCGGAGTGTACCGTTCTCATAAATGGCAGGACGGATGTACGTGCCGATTTGCGATGTTAATGCGGTGCCTTTAGTGATGTCGCGCTCAAAATCGGTGAATCCCTCAATGCCGAATGTCCGAATCCGGAAACCGCCCTGAGCCCGCGCTTTAACGATTTCAGAAAACGCACCCGCTTCACCGGAAGCACGTGATCCAAAAATACCCGCCCACCCATTAAATTTACGGACCGGGACGACGGCTGTTAGACTCAGCGTCTGCGAAGCACCATCCCCATTCACACCAATATCCACAGTTTTGGCATCACGCGGTAGATCCGCAAATTGGGAATACACCGGTATCGTCTGAAAAATTAAATAGATGATTCCGATGAGAAGTAGAGACGCTCGTCTCAATTGCGTGCTGCCGAAATAGATTGACAGCATCCGTATCAGGGTTTCCATTTTCCTCCTCAATTGGGAACGTTTAATCTCGCGTTGCTCTGTACAGAACCGTGATTAAATACGCCTCTATAGGTGCACCGACGAGACAACCCGCCAATGCCCAATTAAACTGAATTTTCTTTGTTTTCACCTTATAGGCATCATAATAGAAGGCAACGTATTCTGGGGATTTGCCCAGGGCTCGGGCAGTCGGCATAAAAGGTTGATAGCGCTGCGAAAAAATAGGACCGACCAATGGAAAAAAACAGCCCGTACTGAACCACAAAGTTCTATTGAGATGCGCCACCGCATCTTTTTCGGCATCGGCTACGGCTTGCTCCGCAACGGACTTCAATGCTTCCGGTGTAACGGGGGAGTCCTTGACCTCAATAATCTCATAGCGTTTTGTTTCAATAACGTCGTACTTTTTCGGACGACCATCGACTTCCGCAGTGATCCGCTCACTTTCTTGGCAAAAACCTGACATATACGGTCCAAAAATAAAAGTAATAATCAAAAACCCCAATAGATTGAAACGTAAATTTATTTTCATCATCTGTTTCCTTTAGACATGCGCGGTACTAACTTTGACCCGCAAAAAAACGATTTAATGTTAATTCAACTTCTGGTAGACGTGTCCAGTAGAAGTCGCTGTCCAAAAAAGCACCAATAATTCACCGTCCCACGTATACGTACTCACAATCGGCTCACTGCTCCCATCAGAAAACCAGTAGATTGTTCCTTTTTGTGCGTCAAACGGTTCAATCAATTTATAGGAACCGAAGAAGAATGCGCCGTCACTCTGATATTCTCTGGTAAATGTTGCTGTTGTCAGCCGCATGGACCCGAAGGCTTCAGTCGTTTCACCGGCTAATTGGGTTCGCACAAGTTCATAGGATCCGCTGAGTGCTTCAGCGACTCTGTATGATTTGGAATAGACGGTAATGGCGGCGGACTTCGAGGCGATTTTTTCACCCTGGTCCCTGATGGACACATGAACCGTAACCGTCTGGTCGGGTTCGATTTCAGAATTAGGGAGTTCAGGCGCCGTCCACTGAATCTCTGCGCCTTGTTCAGCCGCTAATGCTCCAGCAGATACCTCCCAGATATAGGTTAATTCGTCATTCTCTGGATCGAAAGCCCCGACTTTAAGTGTAACGCTTTCGCCGTAGCGGACCTCTTTTGGAACGGTGAAAGTATTGATCTCAGGCGGATCGTTCGTCCAACTTTCATACTGGTCACAACTACTGAATATTAGCAACTGGCCGGTTAACAATAGGATTGCAGCCAACCGCGCAGCGAAAAGCGTAGGACTTAAAATTTTCATCTAATCTTCGGGCAGAAAGCCTCGTTTTTTAAGACGAGGCTTTCTGCCCGCTCCTATGTTTTTCTTGACAAAATCTGCCAAGTTTGTTAAAATATTTCCAAAGGCAAGTCGGAAGTGTCTGCCTTATGGGACGCGTTGATTATATCCGTGTCCAAGTAACTCGAGAGGTGTTAGAGAAACGTGCGTTTCGTCGCCTCAAGGTTTCGCATCATGGGTCGCTGGGACCCCTCGGGGGTATGCATGTAAAGTTACGCACCTTAGCCCGAGTCGCAAGCCTCGCTATTTATCGTGAGGTGGCACCTGACAATACAACTCCTTTTTAACAATCAAGAAAAAGATACTTACACAACACTGTTGTAGCACCCTATCTAAAAATTCAGAGCCATTTTTTACATTTGAAAAAGATGAACATACCAATACTAACGCTTAACATAACTAACAAAACAACGGGATATCCCCACTGTGTCTCAAGTTCAGGCATGAACTTAAAATTCATATCGTAAATACCGGCGATGAACGTTAGTGGAATAAAGAAGGTGGCTACAATGGTCAATACCTTCATGACTTCATTCATCCTATGACTCACTGCTGAGGTATAGATGTCGAACAGTCCTGACGCTGTTGAACGCAGCATCTCTAACATTTGGATCACCTGAATTAAATGGTCGTATACATCGTGAAGGTAAGGGTGTATGTTTTCATCAAGTAACGGTGTATCGCCCTGCAAAATATCAGTGAGGGCGTCACGTAACGGCAAAATGGGTCTACGGAGCAGCAGCAGATTCCTTCTCAAAACATTGATTTTCGGAATCGCTTCTGATGACGGATTCTCCATCATCTCTTCTTGCAATGCTTCAATCCGTTCATCAATCTTGTCTAAGGCTATAAAGTAGTGATCAACAATAACATCTATCAAGGCATAAGCGAGGTACCCGGACTGCATCTGCCGAATCCTACCTTGGGCATTTTGAAGTCTATTTTGGATAGATGTGAAGACTCCACTTCGGTGTTCTTGAATAGATATAACAAAATTGAGACCGATGATAAGACTAATTTGTTCTCTGGAAACGCTTGCGGATGCGGCATTATAATCGATGTTTTTGAGAATGATAAAGGCGTAATCTTCATAAACCTCTATCTTAGGGAGTTGGGTTGGACTCATCAAATCCTCAAGTAAAAGAGGATCCACACCAAAGCACTCCCCAATCTCCTCAATAATAGGTATCTCATGAATCCCTTCAATCTGGATCCATGTTACAGTCTCAGTATCTATGAAAGGTAGGCATTCTTCAACTGTATGTGCCTCTTGCTCGTGAAGGTGTGTTTCATCATAATCAGTGATAGTAATCCGAATGGGTTCCGTCCGCTCTTCACCGAGGTAAATAAGGGTTCCGGGAGGCTGCCCGACCTTTTCAGAATATTTTTTGAATGGCTGTAACAATGGGATTTTCAATGTTGGCACCCTCCAGTAAGTTGTTTTCACGTTCTGACACAATGTGCAGACGTGTGAATTCTGACACAGCTATTAGAAAGTAAAGCAACGGGTATATATTATACACCAGAAAGCGGTTTGTCAAATTAAAATCAGAAAGAAAAACCGTGTTCAACTTGCGAAAATCGGTTGCTTATGCAACTTGCTAAAAAAACGTATCTGTGGCATTGTAACGCATCAGACTAACACGCTTACCGGAAAAGGAGAAATCATGGCGGTTCAGATTGCAATTATCGGGTGCGGCGGGATGGCAAATGGGCATCTCAACGCCTACCTTACAATCCATCAAACGGAGCCTGGAAAAGTGGAACTCGTCGCGATGTGCGATGAAGTCAAAGAACGGGCAGATCAATTCGCGGAACGTGTTAAAGAGGTTACCGGCAAAAAACCGGCAGTGTTTGACGATACCGATACAATGCTCGCACAGGCGGACTTGGACGGGGCAGATATTTGTACGTCGCATGCACACCACCATATCAATGCGATCAAGTGTCTCAACAACGGTGTCAACGTCATGATAGAGAAACCGATGGGGGTTACCGTCAAGGCGAGCCATGCGATTATTAACGCCGCGAAAGCGAATAATAAGATCGCGGCAACAGCTGAGAATATCCGAAGGATGCCGAGCCGACGCACAGCGGAATGGTTGATGAACGAGAAACAGATGCTCGGTGATTTGCGGATGTTTTCGGCACAGCACGCCAGCTACCGCGCCCCGAACCCGGAAAGCAATTGGCACTGGCGCCTGGATCTGACGCTCGGCGGCGGTGGGATGGTCATGGATTCCGGGGCTCACTATTGCGATACGCTACGCTATCTTTTCGGTGATCCGAGTACTGTGTACGCACGCGTCTGTCAGTTTGAAGATTTGCGGGTTACCAAAGGTGACGCGATCGTGAAGAACGAACAAGAGGACACTTGGATGGCGACAATCAACTTCAAAAGCGGGGTCATCGGGCTTTGGACGTGTACGTGGGCAGCGGTCGGACACGATTTCCATCATGTCGTTTACTACGGTAGCGAAGGCTGTCTGCTCGACAACGGTGATATCTTCCACGGTCCTTTTGACGGCGCAGAGGTTATCCTTAAAGACGGTACCCGCCATAGTATGAAAGACCTCATGGACGCTTACATGGCAAGCCTCTCGGAGGAAGAGAAGGCGAGGCTATTCCCGCACAATTTCACCGACGGGGTTGTACTGGAGTGTTACGATTTCGTAGATGCAATAGGGAACAACAGGCCGCCGGAACTCGATGCCGAAGTAGGACTCCGCGCAAAATCGATCTGCGAAGCGATTTACGAATCCAACGCATGCGGGCAGGCAGTAGACTATGAGGAGGTCGTGGCAGGAAACATTGAAGTCTACCAGAAACCGATCAATGAGAGATGGGGTCTGTAATTGTCTAAACAGGAACACGCGCCAACAAAGTCCGCGATAGATGAGCAGCATGAGAGCAACTATCCACAAAAACCTATCGGCTATATTGCCCTGATTCGGCAGAACGCTAATTTCCGTTGGCTCTGGTGTGGACAACTCGTTAGCCTACTTGGGGATTGGTTTAACCTCATCGCCTCTGCGATATTAATTGATGACTTAACTGGATCAAGTCTCGCTGTAGGTGTCTTGTTTACGATTCGGATGTTCGCGCCATTTGTCGTTGCACCGATCGCAGGAATATGTGCTGACCGTTACAACCGGAAATACCTTTTAATTATTACCGACCTTGTGCGTGTTTTTATCGTTTTCGGATTTCTCTTTGTCCGAGACGAGAGCGATATCTGGCTGCTCTATACGCTCACGACATTTCTATTCGCGGTAAGCGGTTTTTTCAGTCCTGCCCGAAGTGCGATTCTGCCAGATGTTACCTCTCCACGCGAACTTGGTACAGCGAATGCGCTCGGTGCTGCTACATGGTCAGTCATGCTTGCGCTCGGTGCTGCGATCGGTGGACTCACAACAGGACTCTTTGGCAGCCAGACGGCTTTCTTTATTGATGGATTAACCTTCGCACTTTCAGCCGTATTTCTGTTTGGGATCAGACTGCCCGGTTCTGCATCTGAAGCGGATGGAACGACTGCCCGCCCAAAACCTTCAGCGTTCCGCTATATGCGTCAGCACCCCGACATCTTCTTCATCGCGATGCATAAAGCCGCGATAGCACTCCTACTCTCATCCGGTTTTCAAGTTGTACAAGTGGAGATTGCGAAAAACCACTTTGTCATCGGTGTCGGTGGTGCCATCAGTCTGGGGTTGATGTATTGTATAAACGGTGTCGGTAGCGGTATCGGACCTATTTTGGCGAGACATTGGACAGGGGACCGCGATAAACCGCTCCGTATTAGCATTAGTATCGGGTATTTGATTGGTGCGCTCGGGCTTATGGTTACTGCCCCACTATTTGGTTTGGTTGAAGTGCTTATCGGT
Source organism: Candidatus Poribacteria bacterium (assembly GCA_022827225.1). Taxonomy (GTDB): domain Bacteria; phylum Poribacteria; class WGA-4E; order WGA-4E; family WGA-3G; genus WGA-3G. The sequence goes on from JAJDTJ010000021.1 coordinate 21,084, forward strand.
GGGTTCATCCGAAGCATCGGCGGCGGAATCGCTTGGGTGTTTTCAACGCAACTCCTCCTGCAGCGCGCCCCGAATGATATCCGAGGTCGCATCTTCGGCACCGAGTTTGCCTTCTTCACACTCATGGGCGGTATTGCCACAGCGATTGTCGGCGCACTGTTAGACCGATTTCATGTACGAACAATTCTTTGGGGGATGGCAGTCCTACCGCTTATCCCGGCAGCCTTGTGGGGGTTATGGCAGCGGCATTTTGGTCGGATAGAATCACAGAAATCTTGAGTGCCATTGTTAGCAGTGAAACATCTTCTTGTAGGAGCGAGTTTTACTCGCTATAGCAATCTGTAGGAGCGAGTTTTACTCGCGATATCAATCTGTAGGAGCGAGTTTTACTCGCGATAACATTCTGTAGGAGCGAGTTTTACTCGCGATAGTGTTTTGTAGGAGCGAGTTTTACTCGCGATAACATTTCAAAAGCAGATGCCTACTCTTTCCATCGCTGGATGAGTTTCGTATCTATGCCGAACTGATCCAGGATTTTAGTCACAACGAAGTTTAGCAAATCATCCACGTTTTTTGGGAAATGATAGAACCCCGGCATTGCTGGTAACACGCACACCCCGATCTGTGATAATTTGAGCATGTTTTCCAGATGAATAGGGCTCAGCGGTGTCTCGCGCGGCACGAGTACGAGTTTCCGCTTCTCTTTAATGCATACATCCGCAGCGCGTTGGATAAGGTTGCGCGACATCCCCGCCGCGATCGAGGCAACGCTCCCCATACTGCACGGTACAACGATCATCCCCTCTGTACGGAAAGAGCCGCTGGCAATCGGGGCAGCGATGTCCGATTCGTGATGGTAAATAACCCGCGGCGAGGAGACACCGATCAGCGACGCCAATTCAAAGTTATTGAGGTCTATTTCGATCTGAAGTTCCTCCGACAAGGCTCGCGCCCCCGATGCAGAGATCGTCAAATGGACCTCTATATCCTCATGCTCCGTGAGGACCTCAAGCAGTCGAATACCGTAGACCCCCGCACTTGCACCTGTTATCCCAACAATTAATCGTTTCAATACATTCTGTTCCTAAAAAACTGCGTTTTTCCTTGTATATCTATGGAAAGCGGTAGTTCTTTAGAGGGTTCCTAATCCCCTGTTACGATACTCGTCAGTATCTAAGCCTAAATATCATCAATACCACCTGATACGTCATCAGAAATGATACTCGACTTGCATACCTCAAGGTTACACGAGGTATGGACGAACCGTCAAAGCACGGGCGACATTCTTAATGAAGATCCCACGTGCGCCGTTCAAATCCCTATCCATACGATGGCCTTCCGATGACTTGATAACTTTTGAACCCCCAAGGTTCCTGATGACTTCGCCCGTCCAAGACACCGTTTTTGAAGTATATGCCTCACAAACATCTATGACTTGAACACCATATTCCAACGCCTTCTGTTTCAGAAAGGTTTTAAATCTATAGTGTGAAAGCGTTAGCATCTGTCTAACAGATTTCTTTTGCAACTTCCGTGCACCTCGCTTCGTCATTTGCTTCGTCTCAAAAGTTGGGAGCAAAATGATGTCAAAGTTTGTTACAAGGAAGTGTGCGACCTTCTTATGAAGTTCATCAATAAAATTACGGATTTTGACTTTGATTTTATTCGCAGCTTTACGCAAAGCACGCCGTAGCGGGCGTTTCTCTCGCGTCGCGCGTGCGTAGAGATTATCGCAGTGTTGACAAAGTCTTTGAATACGGTTGATACACTGCTGA
>JAJDTJ010000147.1 GCA_022827225.1 Candidatus Poribacteria bacterium
GATGCCCGATTGAGATTAAAAGATCGTCACAAATCGTATAAAGTGCTACAATAGTCAAGTCCATGGGGTTCTCCTTTTGTTTTTGCGTTAAAAACACTATAAAGGATATCCCATGGATTTACAAGTGGCAACTTGGGTTAGGATACCAAATTTTAACATTTTCGTCAACTTTTTCTTTTCTTGCAGTAAGCAGGCACATAATGATATAATAGTTTCTATATCGGCTTGCAAGCAACACCTTAGCCATTGTCGAGATAGGAAGACGTTGAAAATGAAAGCCCTCGCGAAAAAAAACATTCCAAATGCCCTTTTTCTCTCTATCGCGCTTCATGTGCTCTTGCTTTTCATACTTGGAGCCTTGTATCGGCAGCAATTCAACCTCGAAAATAAGTCGGTGACGGAGCTTGACATCGTCAAGGTACGTTCCCGGAGCTCTTTGCGCCCGTTGAAAAGACCCGCACATCTTCCGGTCCAACCTCTGGCATCTACCGAAAACGCACAAAAAATAAAAACACCAAAAATTGAACCCACGATGCTTAAGCCACTCCCAGCAGCCACCTCCTATCAAGATACAATGGTCGAATTGCAAACACCTGAACTCACATCGCCTATCTATTCAGAAGGACAAGTCGCCGAGAGGGGTATACTACAGGCTGGACCCGTCGGCGGATCAAGCATCGGTGGTATCGGAAAAGTAGAGACACGGAGATCACGAACTGGGAAACTTGGCGGTGCCACGGGCAGCCTCCTAAACGGTACCGGCGGCGTGCCACTTTCCGACCTTAAAGCACTTACACTTCCAGACTTGGCACTCACTAAAGTCGGTCAACATATTGTCGCAAATCGAAGCACCGATCTCGTCGATATCGTCTTTGTTGTTGATGGTAGCGGCAGTATGAAAAATGATGTGGATGCAGTCAGAGAGCATCTCAACAATATGACAGACCTCTTTGATAGTGCCGGAATAGATTTTACGATCGGTGTCGTCGCTTTCCGTAGTGGCACCGGGTACAGTCTCCTCGGATTGGATTTTGAAGTCATCCCACAAACACGTTCTATTTCCCAGATTAAAAAAGTGCTGGCACAACTGAGATTCCGAGGTGATGAAAAAGGGCTGGATGCTCTGATTCGCGCCGCTGATGAGGTCGTATTTCGACACGGCGCTGAAGTCCATTTCATCTTCGTTACAGATGAATATGTCAGCGGTGCCTATTCCTCTATAGATGTAATGATGAAGATGAAGACTGCCAAAATTAAAGTGGATGTTATCGGGCGCGATGAACCGTTCCAAAAATTCATAGCAAAAAGCACCGGCGGCTTGTGGCTACCAATTTCAAGCCTCGTTATCCAATAATGGAGAATAGAAACAAACACTACGCACTCGGCTTGACGTGCCTTTTCCTCGCAATCGGCGCGTTTACGGCAAGCCATCACGAGATGTGGAGAGATGAAATTCAGGCGTGGCTTCTGGCGCGAGACAGTACCTCAGTCTTTAACCTCTTCGCAAATCTCAAATATGAGGGACATCCAGGCTTGTGGCACCTCTGCCTAATGCCACTCAGCCGTATAACACATTCGCCTGTTATTATGCAGATGTTCCACCTCCTAATTACCAGTGCAACCGTCTATCTCTTCGTCCGATATGCACCTTTCAACTGGTTCCAGAAACTCCTCTTTTGCTTCGGATATTTCGTCCTCTATGAATACGCTATCGTCGCTCGAAACTACGCACTCGGCTTGCTACTGATAACCGCCTTTTGTGTGCTTTTCAGGGAACGTTACAAACGCTTTATCTGGATCAGTTGTCTGCTATTCCTCCTTGCACATACCAGTGTCCATGCACTCATCGTTACCATAGCGATCGCGGGCGCACTCTGTTGCGAATACGTCTTTGGCAGCCGGTTCTCTCGACCACTAAATCGAGAAATTGAGGCTATCGGAGATAAAAGACCACTCTGGATCGGGTTCGCACTTATCGGCATCGGTATTACGACAGCAGTGTTACAACTCAACCCACCCCCAGATACAGGTTTTGCCGTCGCATGGAACTTTAACTATGACCCGAAACGTGTAAACAATATCGTCAAACTGATTTCACACGCGTATCTTCCAATCCCCAAGACCACACTCCATTTTTGGGGGTCAAACCTCCTAACAACCTATCCAATCTTCCAAGCCATCCAAATCCCGCTCTGTTATTTTTTTATGCTTTTCAGTGTGCTGCTGTTTCTTAAACGACCAACTGCACTCCTCATCTATCTCATCGGTACGTTGGGACTCCTGACGTTTTTCTATGTGAAGTATCACGGCAGCATCCGACATCACGGGTTCCTCTTCCTAACATTTCTCATGTGCTGTTGGATTTACCGAGACTCCCCAGCAATCAATTTCGGTAAAACCACACAAAACGACACAGATCCAGTTGTGGATCGGGTTTTAAATGTGGGAGGGACAGTAATCTTGACGCTGCTACTTATCTGCCACGCTATCGGTGGTGTTATCGCCACACGGATGGAACACCGCCATATTTTCTCCTACGGCAAACTCACAGCCGAATACATCAAATCGCAAGGTATGCAGGACCATCTAATAGTTGCTGAGAAGGATTCCGCTACCAGCACTGTCGTCGGTTATCTACCGAAACGACAGGTTCACTATCCACGCGGGAGCCGACTTGGCTCTTTTGTCCGATGGGACAAAGCGCGCTCCCACAGTGCGCCCAGTAAACTTGTCATTGAGGAAGCACTGAAGTTGAGTCGTCAGAATACTCAAGACGTGCTAATTATTTTGAATCGCTCTTTAGGTGCTGAACGGCGTGAACAGCACAATCTCACGTTCTTAGTCAAATTCACCGGTTCAACCGTTAGAGACGAAGGTTTCCATCTCTATCTGATGCCCGCACCGTGACACTGCCTCTTTTGTAGGAGCGACCTCCCGATCGCTATATTTTCTGCTGTTGCAACCGCAGTAAACACAACCTGTATAATTTTGAAGATTTTGGGATTGTTTTGTGGTAAAATCTTACCGTGGAATACTATAGTACGGAGCGAGCGGCAGAAACACTCGGAATACTACTGTCGAGTTTCAAGCATGAAACAAAGAGACGATCTTGAAAGATGGGGTAACTTCAGTTATCCCGGATATTGGCAGCGGTCTTAACTTCAAAAGACCAGCTTTAAACCATGGGACACAATGTAAACAATGGGTAAAACGGATAAACACTACGCGCTCGGCTTGACATTCCTTTTTCTCGCAGTCGGTGCGTTTACCGCAAGCCACCATGAAATGTGGCGAGATGAAATTCAGGCATGGCTTCTGGCGCGGGACAGTACCTCAGTCTTTAACCTCTTCGCACACCTCAAATATGAGGGGCATCCGGGTTTGTGGCACCTCTGCCTCATGCCGCTCAGCCGCATCACCCATTCGCCTGTTATCATGCAGATGCTCCATCTCCTAATTACAGGGATTACCGTTTACCTTTTCGTTCGCTATTCTCCTTTCAACTGGTTCCAGAAATTTCTTTTCTGTTTTGGTTACTTCGTTCTCTATGAATACGCGATTGTCGCCCGAAACTACGCGCTTGGACTTCTGCTGATAACCGTTTTTTGTGTGCTTTTCAGGGAACGCTACAAACGTTTTATCTGGGTCGGTTGTCTGCTGTTTCTGCTTGCACATACGAGTGTTCACGCGTTGATCGTCACTATAGGAATAGGCACCGCACTCTGTTGCGAATATGTTTTGGGGGGGCGGTTTCTTAAACCTCTAAACGAAGATATCGCGACTATAGAAAATAAAAAATCCATCTGGATCGGGTTCGCACTTATCGGCATCGGTATTACGACAGCAGTGTTACAACTCAACCCACCCCCAGATACAGGTTTTGCCGTCGCATGGAACTTTAACTATGACCCGAAACGTGTAAACAATATCGTCAAACTGATCGCCCGCGCGTACCTCCCCGTCACGAGACCTGTATTCGGGTTCTGGGGGTCAAACCTCCTAACAACCTATCCAATTTTTCAAGCCATCCAAATCCCGCTCTGTTATTTTTTTATGCTTTTCAGTGTGCTGCTGTTTCTTAAACGACCAACGGCACTCCTCATCTATCTTATCGGTACGTTTGGACTCCTGACGTTTTTCTATGTGAAGTATCACGGCAGCATCCGACATCACGGGTTCCTCTTCCTAACACTTCTCATGTGCTGTTGGATTTACCGAGACTCCCCAGCAATCAATTTCGGTAAGACCGCACAAGACAACACAGGTTCGGTTGTGAGTCGTGTTTTAAATGTGGCGGGGACGGTGGTCTTGACGCTGCTACTTATCTGCCACGCTATCGGTGGTGTTATCGCCACACAGATGGAACACCGCCATATTTTCTCCTACGGCAAACTCACAGCCGAATACATCAAATCACAAGGCATGCAAGATCACCTGATAGTTGGCGAAATCGACTTCGCCGCCAGTACTGTCGTTGGCTACCTACAGAAACCGCAAATCTACTACCCACGCGGGAGTCGATACGGCTCTTTTGTGAGGTGGGACAAGGCGCGCACACATAATGTTTCCGATCAACTCGTCATTGAAGAGGCACGAAAACTCAGTCGCGAGCATTCTCAACCGGTACTGATTATTTTAAACCGCGCAATAAATGCCAAACTGATTGAGCAACACAATCTCTCCTTTTTAGTCAAATTTACGGGTTCCGTCATCGGGAACGAAGGTTTCCATCTCTATCTGATGCCTAATGGCTGATGGCTGACCCCTAACTTTACCTTGCCATTTTAACGTGTTTATGCTATTCTTTTTTATTAACCCCAAAAAAGGAGAAACGCCAATGTATCGTGTCGGTATTATCGGGTTAGGTAGCATCGCCGCCCGTTATTCAACGCCTGATGACGCTTATCCGTATTGCCACGCAGGCGGTATCCGTTTCTGTGAAACAACCGAACTCGTCGCAGTCGCAGATATGGCAGCAGAACGGCAAGAAGAATTCCAGAAAACATGGGGACCCGGATTCCCTGACAACTCAATCAACTACTACGAAACAGATGTCCAGATGCTCGAAAGCGAAGACTTAGACATCGTGGCTGTTTGCGTCCGCGGACCCCACCATTTCGCTGTGATGCAGAACGTCTTGAAGGCTGACATTAAAGCCATCTTCCTCGAAAAACCTGCCGGATGTTCGCTCGAAGAGGTTGACCTCATGACCGCCGGTGCTGACGCGAAAGGGATTCCGATCGTTGTAGATTATACGCGACACTGGGGCCCCCATCTGATACGCCTCCAATCGCTCATAGCCGATGGACTCATCGGTGAGGTGCAAACCGTTATCGGATATTGCGGCGGTGGTGTCCTATCATTCGCAATCCATACCACGGATATGATCTGTCAGTTCGCTGGCTACGATCCAGTTGCCGTAACAGGTTTCGTCTCCGGTGGCGGTGATGTGCCAGAGCCTTATGAACCTGAACCCGCAATCGTCGGTTCAACTATCCAATTTGAAAGCGGTGTCATCGGCTTCCATGTCGGAAACCACGGAATGCGCGGCGGATTCTCTGTCGATATTCTCGGCACCGAAGGGACCGTACAGACAGGATTTTATACCGGCGCGACTGTCCATAGAGCAGGCAAATTAGTCGATAATGAAACCCTCAATCTCCCTGAAAACGCCAGTCCGTTCAAAGTGGCATACAAACAGATTACCGACTATCTTGATGGCGGGCCGCTGCCACATTGTGCACGCGACGACTATACCGCTGTCAACGAAATCGGGTTCGCCACAATTGAGAGCAGCATCACTACACAGACGATACAACTCCCATGTCAAAACCGAAAACGACTCATCTTCGCAAACGGCTAATACGAGGTAGGCATGGTACCATTACGTAAACTTGATCGACTTTCGAGATTCTTTATGAAGTTTTACGGCGGTGAGCACTATGAAACATGTCCCAACACACCGTTACGCTCACCTTTAAACGAATGTCGCGTCGCGCTCATTACAACCGCCGGTTTTCTTCTTGACGGACAGAAACCCTTTGAAGGTGCGGACTGTTCATACCGCGAGATTCCGAATGCGATCGAGACACAAGCACTCATAAACGGACACAAAAGCGCAGCTTACGATGAACGCGGTCTCGAAACCGATCCGAACCTCGCTTTCCCGCTTGATAGATTTAGGGAACTGGAGACCGAAAGCAAAATCGGATCCCTAAACCATAGACACTTCAGTTTCATGGGATCCATCACAAAACCAGACATGCTCATCACACAATCCGCCCCTGAAGTTGGACGGATGTTGAAAGCGGACGGTGTAGATGTTGCTTTCCTAACCCCTGTCTGACCGATGTGCAATCAATCTGTAGGATTGATACAACGTGCTGTTGAAGCGGCGGGAATCTCTACGGTTTCAATCACACTATTAGCAAACATTACCAAGAAAGTAAAACCGCCGCGCGCCTTAGCAGTCCCGTACGGTTTCGGACATCCGCTCGGCGAACCGAACAACCCTGAATTACAACACGCCATCATCGCTGAAGCACTCGCACTCTTGGAAGACAAGACACCACCCCCCATCCTTAAAACGAGTTCAGTGTAAGATTTCAAGTGTAGGGTAGATGAACAACAACCAAAAACGATTGAATTCTGCTTATTGACAGTTCTCACAATTTGTGATAAATTTCTTCTACTATGATAACGCAAGTTGCTATCTTGTAGCATCATCTGTTAAATTGTGCCCGAAAATGCCGCAAACTAAAAGTTTGCGCTACAAAATACTTGGATAATCAACATTTTTCAGTGAAACACGAGGTCTGCGGGTCTAAAATCTTGTTAGTAGCAACTTGGGTTATGATACATTTCAACGGAGGATTCTTGATGGAATATAAAATACCACTTGTCTTGACCCCACAAGTTGAAGGTGGATATACGGTGACTTCTCCCTTATTGCCGGAGTTGGTCACCGAAGGGGATTCGGTAGTTGAGGCATTAGAAAACGTCAAAGACGCTTTTGCTGCTGTCCTTGAATTATATCAGGAATCAGGACGTTCATTGCCGGAGAATACGCAAATCCCCGACGCGAAGAGTCCAGTGTGGTTGGAAACAGTGGTGTCTGCCTCGTGAAATATCGGGAAGTTGCACGAAAATTAACAGTTCTCGGGTGTCAAGAGCGAAAAAGAAGAAGCGGCGGCTCACACCGCAAATGGTTTAATCCAAATACCCAATGTGGCACTGTTATTCCAGATTGGGGCGGACGAGATCTAAAATTAGGGACGATTCGCGCCGCTGTTCGACAATTAGGAATTAACTGGCAAGACTTCCAAAACACATAACATTCCCGAACCAACCATGTTCCGTCACAACCCAAAGGAGAAACTCATGGATAAAATTAGAGTCGGTATTATTGGATGTGGTGGTATCTTCAGAGGTCTCCACGCACCCTATTATCAAGAACCGACGCGCCGCGCAGATATTGTCGCAATAGCCGACATCAATGAAGCATCCGCAAACGAACAGGCAGACCGATTCGGTGCAGACGCATACACAGATTACCGCGCACTCCTCGACAGATCGGATATAGACGCAGTTGATGTGTGTGTCCATCCGCGTCCACACCTCGAAATCACAAAAGCCGCCGCCGATGCTGGTAAACACATTTTGATGGAGAAACCGATGTGTTGCAACGTCGCCGAAGGTGACGAGATGGTCGCCGCCGCTGAAAACGCGGGGGTACTTCTGATGGTCGCCTATATGATGCGGTTCGATCCCGGACACATGAAACTGAAATCGTTATTAGATGACGGCACACTCGGCACACTACAGATGGCGTATTCCAATCAGGTCGGTTATTTTTCACCCGAACGGCACCCGTGGCTCTTCGTCAAGGCAGAATCCGGCGGTATGTTGGTAGAACAAGCCATTCACCATCTCGATATCTGGTTGTGGCTCTACGGACCCGCTTCCACTGTCTACGGATTCACAAGCCATGTACCGCTCGGTGGCACCTATCCATCCGCTGACGAAGCCGTTGAGAACAACGCCGTACTAACCGTGCATTTCAAAAACGGTGGTGTCGGGATGATGATGAAGAGTTGGGCTGCGGAAATCGGGAACAGCGGAAACGGTCTCGTTACAAGCAAAGGTTCCGCGACACTGATTCGGCACGGACTCCGTTGGAAAACACACGATATGGCATCCGCCGAAGAATTCACCGAACCGGCACCGGATGACGACACCTATCGCAACGTACCAGAGGCGCAACGCCAACAGCGGTACTGGGGTATGGCAGCGAAAGGCGCGAGTATCGATCACTGGCTGCAGTGCATCGCCGGTGAAGCGGAGCCGACAACCCACGGACGCATCGGCAGAGACGGTATCGAATTAGCAGAGGCGACGTATCGTTCCTCACAAATCGGCACACCCGTTTCGCTACCACTATAAGAAATATCGTAACTTTCGATCCGCTTTGCACTTTTAAACAGATGACACACATTTTTTTCTAATTGTCTAAATCCTAATCAATTGCAGGGAGTATCAACTTATGAAACGTTTTTTTTCACTTTTCGGGGTTTTCATAGTTTTCCTCAGCTGTTCATTCGGACAACACGTAGAAATACCAGATCCGAACTTAGCCGAAGCCGTGCGAGAAGCATTAGGTTTACGTCAAAACGCAGCCATCCCGAAAAAGAGACTGATGGAACTAAAAACACTGTCTGCCCCGCAAAGATATATAACAGATTTATCCGGACTCGAGGAAGCAACAGGTTTAACAAGTTTACAACTCGATCAGAACGAAATAGAGGATATCACACCGCTTGTTGAATTGATGCAGCTTACAGACCTGAATCTTAGGTCAAATCCAATTAGTGACATCACACCGCTCACCCAATTGACACAACTCACCACGTTGAAAATCGGTAGCGATTTAATAGACGACATCACACCAATCGCAGCGTTGACAGAACTTACGGAATTATCGATTTCGGGTAAACAACTTAGCGACATCACACCGATCAAAGGATTGACGCAACTTACAACGCTCGCGGTTTCGTTTAGTCAAGTTAGCCATATCACACCGGTCACAGGACTGACTCAACTCGAATTTTTAATACTCGTTCATAGTCGGATCAGTGACATTACACCACTCACAGAGATGAAACAAGTTAAAAGGCTATGGCTCGTTTCCAATCAGATCAGTGACCTCACGCCACTCGCAGAGATGCCACAACTTAACGCCTTATCGATCGCGTTTAATCAAATCAGTGACCTCACACCACTCGCGGGGCTGACACAACTTACTGATTTATCACTTGAATATAATCAAATCAGCGACATCACGCCACTCGCGGAATTAACGCAGTTGAGATCCTTAGGACTTGGTAATAATCAAATCAACGACATCACGCCACTCACAGAAATGACGCAGCTGAAGCGTTTAGGTCTTGAGGACAATCAAATTTACGACTTTAGCGTTGTTGAAAACTTCAAAAATTTACGAAATTTGCGTATCAGTCAGCATCCAAATCAAGATATGGCACCCATTGAGAGACTCCGAAAACAGATTCCTGTTGAAGTCCAAACGCAAAATCCTCGGTCAGAGGTTAATACCGCACCGAGAGACGATAGATAGTGTAATTGTGTCTGATGAGGTAGATCCCTTTACATTGAAATCCCCAACAACCCGCGCGTCAACTGAAAATCCGTATTCCCTTTGCCGTGCAGTTTTGGGGTATACCGACGCGATGCCACCTCTATAATCAAGGCTAACAAGTCATCAACATCGGCAGACACCGAATCCAAATCCGCGCCGTAAGCTGCTTGCGTCGCAGCATCCGTAGAAACCTGAATCAACGGCATCATCACATGCGATTGCAATGGCGCACCAACGATATGTGCAAGTGCCAAATCCACACCCGTCGCACCTAATCCTGTCAACGTCTCCGTCGGTTGATCCGTCGGTGTTTCCATGACGTGAAAACCCGCTTTTTCAATCCTCTGTCCGTATGCTAATGTCGGCGTAATAGTTCCGCGTGAATCCGTCAGAAGAATTACTGACGGCTGACGACTCACGCCTGATAACCATCCCGCATTCGCCGGCACGACAACCGTTCCACCCGCGGCAACAATCCGATACGTCAATTGCGTCAGGGACTCTGAGACCCCCTCGGTCACCTCACCAGTTGATGTCGCGGCTATACAGAGATGTTCTAACCCAGCATCGACAACTGGAACGGATGGCTTATTCGCAAGCGTCTCCGAAAACCAGTCTTGCACCTTCTCAATAACAGCATCGATCCCGCCATCCAATTGTACACTTGCCCAACCGTAGCGTTCTGGTGATATACCGAGATTCTGAATCTCGTGTCGGACGTGGTCATTATGGGTCTTCTCACAACCGTGTTCAAGCAACAGACCGAGCGCGACCGTGGGATGCGTGAGGTGTCCGATCATCGTGCGGGTATAAATCTCCTCAGACCGTCCGCTGGAGACACCACAACCCTCTGTATGCGGCAGCGCGACAAACCGTGAGATACCTTGTCTCTCGCCGATCTTCTGCTCATTACAACGATGCGCAATCATTTGCGCAATCTGTCCAGAACAGAGGCTCGTCGGCAAAATTAACCCGACTTGATCCGCGCGGCATCCAGCTTCCGTTTGGAGCGCACGGAATTGCAACCTTTTAGCGTTGGCATCTACCGGGATTTCAATCGGAATCGGCTCACCGGATTGCAATTCGGATTCCGTTAACAGTGGGTCCAAATCCACGGGACCCGTCTGCTTCCAATCGCGCCACAACGAGACTTGGGAGTGCCCAGCTTTCTCACCGACTGATCGTTCACCCGAAGCGACATCCACAGTCAGATCCAACATGGATTCGCCGAGTTCTTCCATCGGTGTCCCGTCAAGATACGCACCAGCATTCACGTCCATGTCCTTGATAAGCATCTCATAGCGCCCTGTCGTGGTGACAATCTTAATCGTCGGCACGAACGGGAAATTTGTGATGGAGCCGTTACCTGTCACAAAGAAAATCATGTTGGAGCCTGATGCGACTTGTCCCGCGATACTCTCCAAATCGTTGCCGGGACTATCCATGAAATAATAACCCGGGTTCTCCATCAGTTCACTGTAATTGATAACATAATCGAGGCAGACATCGGGATGCCGTTTCATCGCTGCACCAATTGACTTGATTGCTATGTTATAGAGTCCACGGAAGTTGTTACCACCCGACGGATTGCCTTCAGCGGAATGTCCGTGCCATGAAACGCGTTCCTTGAAACGTTCGATCGTGTCAAGGAACGTGCGGGCAGTGGTCAGGTTGCGGACATTCTGCAGGATGTACGCCTCCGAACCGATCAACTCGTCGGTCTCCGCGAGGTTGGCGCACCCCCCGTAACGGATGACTTCTTTCGCGACATAAGCAGCAAGTGGGTTACCCGATATCCCAGAGAACGCATCGGAGCCACCGCATTGCAAAGCGATTTTCAGATGCGCCAGAGACTGTTCGGTGCGCGGCACGTTGTTCACAGTATCCAACCATCCGTTAATAATTTCGGCACCATTCGCCAAATCCGCGTCAAAACTCCATTGTAGCCGATAGAAACGGTGAACGACATCATCTAAGGCGTAACCTTCGCGCTGCATGTAGGACTGGAGCATCTCGTTTGTAACCGCCTCAGTGCCGTAGTCAACAAGCAGCATCGCACCGATATTCGGATGGACAGTGAAACCGGCGAGCGTTCGGAGCAACATATCAATGTTATTCGGTGTCTTGCCTTCACCACCCTCTGTGTGCGTTACAGCAACAATGCCGTCTACATTCGGATAGGCTTCGGCACGCCGCGAACACATCTCTGCAAGTCTCCTCGCGAAACCGGAGGTGCGGGCTGTTGTTCCCATGACAACGATATAGTTCCGCGTGCCAACACCACGGTTACCGGGACGCTGATAACCGAGAAAGCAACGCTCGTCCGTATAGCGCGCCAGCTGCTTACCAGGACAGAATTCTGCTTCCTCTAATCGATAGGGGGCAATCTTGTCGCTGAAGTTCGGTGTTTCCGGCAATGTGAACGGTATTTCGGTGTAGCTTGCAAGCCGAAACTTGCTATTCAAAAGTCTAATGGACAAAGAATCAATCATCTTCTGATTGCAGACGTAATCGCCCGGGGCAATCGGACAGATCGCAAACCCGAAAGGCAATCCCCACGACAGCAACGGTGCCGCTTCCGAAATCGGTTGGATCGCAAAGCGATGCCCCTCTAAAATGGTGTGTGATAACCGGAACTCCTGTCCGTTATGGCGGATGCGTGTACCACCCTCCAACGTCTGTGTAGCAATAGCGACGTTGTCATCCGGCAATGGCAATCGTGCAACAGTTGTAAAATCATAATCCATACAAGCCCGCTGTTCCTAAAAAACTGCGTTTTTCCTTGTATATCTATGGAAAGCAGTAGTTCTTTAGAGGGTTCCTAATCCCCTGTTACGATACTCGTCAGTATCTAAACCTAAATATCATCAATACCACCTGATACGTCATCAGAAATGATACTTGGCTTGCATGCCTCAAGGTTACGCGAGGCATGGACGAACCGTCAAAGCACGGGCGACATTCTTAATGAATACCCCACGTGCGCCGTTCAAATCCCTATCCATACGATGACCTTCCGATGACTTGATAACTTTTGAACCCCCAAGGTTCGTGATGACTTCACCCGTCCAAGACACCGTTTTGGAAGTATACGCCTCACAAACATCTATCACTTGAACACCATATTCCAACGCCTTCTGTTTCAGAAAGGTTTTGAATCTATAGTGTGAGAGCGTTAGCATCTGTCTAACAGATTTCTTTCGCAACTTCCGTGCACCTCGCTTCGTCATCTGTTTCGTCTCAAAAGTCGGAAGCAAAATGATGTCAAAGTTTGTTACAAGGAAGTGTGCGACCTTCTTATGAAGTTCATCGATAAAATTACGGATTTTGACTTTGATTTTATTCGCAGCTTTACGCAAAGCACGCCGTAGCGGGCGTTTCTCTCGCGTCGCGCGTGCGTAGAGATTATCGCAGTGTTGACAAAGTCTTTGAATACGGTTGATACACTGCTGA
>JAJDTJ010000050.1 GCA_022827225.1 Candidatus Poribacteria bacterium
CGGATAACCTCACACACAACTCTGTGTGATCGAACTTTCCTGTCAAGAGTTTAGCAGATTCAGGAAAGTTTGTCAAGAAAAAAGAGGCGGTGTTCCTCCCCGCGCTAAAGCACGGGGTTTCCACACCGAAGAATTTGATGATAATATCGGCAAACAGTTGCCTATCTTCAGCGAACAATAGAAAACCGAACTTCACCGCCATTGACGTTGACGCGATGATCACCTGCTGTAAATACACCGAGGTCGATTTCAGTGTCGTACCAGGGTCCGTTAACACTTATATCTTCCATGCAGTTGGTCATTTCGACTTTACCGGATATATCCACCGTAATCTCTTCGGCTTCTCGTTTTATGGACGTTATTTCCGACGAATCTTCAATTTGGGAACCGAAGTCAAAGTATCCTTTCACACCCATTGTAACCTGAACAGGTTCATCTGTCTCTATGGAAGTATCTGGCATACCCCTCAAAGGTCTTGGGTAAGCATCAAAGCGTTTTATCACCTTGGACGTTTTCATCTCAACCGTTATGTTTGTTATGTTGAGTCTTAGGAAGGCAAAGGCTGTTGTTTTTTCGATACGTAGCCGCAAACGTGCGCTGTCGTTGTACGCAATTTCATATTCACCGACATCGAGATCCTTGATAGTGACTTCTCCGGAATAGGATTCGATACCTGAGCATGTTGTATAGCCCACACCATTATTGCTACTGATGACCGTTGGTTTCAGGGTGATCGTATTTTCTACCCGATCGACATATATATTTTTGAAAGGTATGTTGCTTCCACATCCCGTTCCACCGAGTCCTGAGACATGAATGAGAACTTCAGCCGGTCTATCTTTGGAAATACAGATGTTTTCAATCCATGTGGGTCCAATGAAGTTAACTTCATCTGTATCTTCGCCACAGCCGAGAACGATGGCAGAAAAGGCGATGATACACAGCATCCATCTTACTATTTTCAACCGGTGTTTTCCTTTCTATGGATATTTTATAGGGTGTGAGAAGTCTATAGGCCAGCAAGGTTCATTATGTGCAATCGCGCTCATCAGACTCTCAAATGCCCTCACTGCTTGTCGTTCGTCAGAAAAAGTTTCAATATCATGGAATGCATCACCTTGGATAGGCACATTGTGCACTGACAGTGCATAACCACTATTCGTACGGCGGACAGTAATAAAGTCAAATTTGTTAACGTTGATTGCAGAAACAGATGCTGGGTCTTGGGTTTTGATAGCAAACATAAGTTTCTCCTTTGTAGGTTGGAGGAGACCGAAGTCCACTCACAGTTCGGTTATAGATAATCATCAAGTTGTGGGAGTCGGTAGAACAGGGTTGTGACGGCACCCACCCCTGCAGCGACACCACAACCACAACCGATAGCCGTCGCTTGTATCTGTCTACGTTTGGCGTATTGCTTGTAGACAGTCGTATAGGTGTTGACATACGCCGCTGATTTCCCGATGAATTGAGTGCTGGTACATCTTCCACAAGTGCAACGGTATCAAGTCGTCTCATCAGTTTCTCCGGCTTGTTGTAACGCATCGTTGATAAGTGATGGGCTCAGACGTATTCCGTTCTCCAGTAACACGTTTAGAAGTGGTTTGATAGCATCAATAAAATCTCTTTCCTTTGCTTCCAGTAACAGACCAACCGTGCCAGTAAAGGGCAATCCAATTCGTTCGGCGTACCGTCGGGCATCCCGATCATCAAGAATTACAAGCGGACTCGTATTACTGATGACTGGCTTTTCTGACACTCTCAATGTCCTTTCGGAGTTCTTCAGCTGTGAGCCTAATAGGAGAGAGCCCGTATTTTCCCATCGTATAGATAAACTCTTCGCGGGACATACCTGCAAATCGGGCAGCAAGTCCTGTGCTGAGCTCTTCGTTGTCGTAAGCTTTCAAAGCAAACTTAAGTCGTGCACCCTCCTCAAATTCAGGAAGTTCTGCTTGGGGTGCCAGCATGTCCGCGACATCTTCTGGTATCTGAGTTTCTGTTTTCCGTTCAAAGTCTTCGGTATTCTCATAGAAGTGCCGAAACACCGCACTGACATCCACTTTCAGGATAGTAGCCACAGTGAAATCGGCTTTCGCTTTTTTCCAGTGCCCGTAATGTAACCACGCCACGCCGCAAGTTGCATAAGCCACGCCTGCGTCCGGATCGAGGCTAAGTGCCTTGGAGCAGTCCTGAACAGCACGGTAAATATCTTGTCTGCTGAGATAGAGACTGCCGCGATTGGCGTACGGTTCGATGAGTTCTGGATTCAAACCTATTGCTGTGCTATAGTCCTGGACGGCATAGATGGTTTCACATTTTTTCTGATAAGCGATGCCGCGATTGTTATACGCTTCAGCATAATTACGTTCAAACTGAATTGCCCCGCTATAATCAGCAAGAGCATTGTCCACCTCGCCTTTTCTCATATAAGCGATGCCGCGATTGTAATGAGCATTGGTATAATCCGGTTGGAGCTCAATCGCTTTGTCAAAGCTCGCTATTGCGCCGGTGTGTTCGTCATTTTCACTGCAAGCGATACCGTGAGCGTTGTATATTTCTGCCTCCGTGAGCTGCCGGTGTGTCGGTTTCGATATGCCTTCAGTAGGGGGATTGTGTGCAAACCCGCAGTGAATATTGGGTTCTACGATTTTTCTGTCCGTGCCTTGTGTAGATGAAACGGACTGTTGAGGTTCTACAGTGTCCTTTCGTAATGTGTTTGTGCTGTTCTCATTCGCTACGTTTAGCGTTCGCATGCATTTTCCTCCTTTCGCGCTTTAATCACCCAAACATCACATCCGTTTTCCGCGTTTTCCAACCAGACCAGTCTCTTTCTTGAACTATGAATTTAAGGATACCATAAACAATGCCTTAATTTCCAATTTTTGCCTTTTCAATCTTCTATAGTAATAATTAAATCTGCCCAGTGTGCCCAATCACAGGTTGCGCTTTCAACGGAGTCGGTTACCAACTCTAACAACACCGTTTCACCGGCGAACTCAGACAGAGAGACCTGCGCGTCTATCCAACCGGGTGTGTTAAATCCGAAATGTTCAAACCGCTGCGCTCCGTTGATAAATACTTTAAAGAACAGTCCGTCGAGACTACAATTTTTATCTGGCAACCCCATCGAAAAATTGAACGTCAATTCTTCGGCATCCGGTAGAGACAGTAAGAACTGGAGAACGGTTTGTCCATTCGGTGGCGGATGTGCTGAAATCGTGTCTTTCGTTACGCCACCGGCAGTTAATGTCATTCGTTTACCGGAACCCCAAACGCTTCCGAGTCGGAATACACCGTCAAACTGGAGTCCGGCGACGAATTGTGCATCTCTGAGATTATAGACCCCGTCCACCTGTTGCGGCGGTTGGAAGAAAAAGAGCACCTGTGCAGGCAGTACAGTCTCAAGCGAATAGTGTCCCTCGCCTTGATGTTTCAACGTCCCAGGAAAACGTTTTATCGGTTCGCTCGGTAAGAAAAACCCGATTTTCACGCGTGTGTCTGCGGGTTCGGAGACGATCTTGGGTTCACCCCAGACTGCCCAATCCCATGCCCCATTTCCGACGGGACCGGGAGTCGTCGTAAATCGGAGTGTAACCGGTTGTTTCTGATAGCGTGTCAAATCCAGACTGCAATGTTGCCACCGCTGTGCATTGTAATGCTCACGGAAAATCTCATCGCCTTGGACCGAAACGATGAACGTTACGCCGTCAGACGCTTCGGAACCGTCTCGTAACCCGATATCAAATTCTAAACGGAGCCGCGGACTTTCTGGCAGTGAGATTGTCCATTCCCCGAATGCGTCGCCGCTGATGCCTTGATACGGCGGATGTGCATCAATCGCAGTTTTCTGAACACCGGCGATAGATGCTTCGACGCTTTGGAAGGTGGCACCTCGCTGTCGAGGCATCTCCACGCCGTTCAGGAGGATTCCCGTCCGCGCAAGATGAACCTGAGACAATAAATCGACTTCGTGGGAAGCATCCGTTCTTTCGAGCCGGAACAGGGCAGCGTTTTCCGTGACCCTCGATTCCGTCACAGAAACGCCTTCGGGTAACTCGTTTATCCGCGTTTGTGAGAAATCGCGTGGTGCATCGTTCAAGAGATATGACTTCTCAGGGTTTAATCCGAACAGTGTCGTCTGATTGTAAGCGCGCCAATCTCGTAGACTTCGGTCCGTGTCTATCCGCGTCACACCAGAGATTCTCTCATATCCTACTGAATCCTCAGGCAGTATCAGCGCGACACGTCCGTCCGTTCCGCTAAGCGTAGCGACTTCGCCCGCGCTCCCCGCATACTGGAACAGCGTCTCCATATCCCAGTCTGTCTCAAAATCGGGTTTGAATCCGACTGCTTGCCAGACTTTAGCAATCGCGAGCAGTCGCTGCGTTTCCGGGTGATCCGCGCCAAGTTGCTCCACCGACCAGAGCCGGAGCGTCGGTAGAACCCCCCAACGCTCATATAACGATAGATATTCTTGATAGAGTTTGGGACCGATATCTGGGTTCGGCAATCCGAGATGTCCATAAAGCAGCGTATAGGGTGAAAATAGGAAGGTGCTGATAGGATGCGGTTTAATATCCAAGGCGTATACCAAACGTTGTGCGAAACGCTCGCGAGAGAAGGTGACTTCATGAAGTCCCTCGCCACCAAAAACGATTCCCGGCAGTGCTTCTATCAAGTCCTGATGCAGTTGCACGTTCCCTTGTGCTCCGTTTAAACCCTCTATCAATCCGTTTGCGTCGTTTCTCGCGATGAGGCTGACATCCAAATGGATGGCATCCATCGGATATCTCTGCGCCAGATCGGTCAATTGCTCGACGAGAATTCTCCTAAATTCGGAACTTGCAGGATTGATAAAGGCGTGTCGTCCCGGTTCTTCAGGTCTGTTCCAAAACCAGCCGATCGGGTTCCCACTCCATGGGTCCCGAAATTGGTATTCCCGAAGTTCAGTGTAAAGCGGATGCGAGGGTGCGACCCCTGGAAAGTTGGTGTGAAGCATCACTCGAAACCCGTACCGATGCGCCGTTTCGAGGAAACTCCCAAAATCTTCAGATGCCGTGTAATCAGGATAATTCGTGTCGTAGTCGTCTTTTCGCCACTGGGATAGATAGAGCAACGTCTTCGCCGGATTGACCTGTTCTGCTAACTTCTCCAATATACCGACTTCCAGCCCGTGATAGATAACGACCAGACCGATTTCGGAGACCCATGCGGGCATCTCGGTCAACTTTCTCGGATTGAAAGTCTGCTCCATCCAGTCCCGATACTGACGTGCTGGCACACGCCAATCACCGCGGTATGTATTCAATCGCCACGTGATGCCCTTCGCAGTGGTAAGGGTATTGAAAGGTGCTTGGTTTTGCGTCTCAAAACCGAGTGCAAAACTCTCTACGTTTTTTTCGTAGTGGAGTGCTTTAAACTGAAAGGTCTCATCTGTGCCGCGAACGAAAAAACCGCCGTGTTCCGCCTGAACAATCGCGAGCTGCGCTTCCCAGTGTTCAGGATAGTCAAAGCTTGCAGAGGTTGTTGGCGATGTTGCGTCAATGACGTGTCCACCTTGTGCGGGTAGAATAAGTTTCAGGTGCTGTGTATTGAGATTCCCGCATCCCCACTGGATACCATATACGCCTGCTGTGTCCGAAACGCCTTCTTGTTGAATCAGGAGGTCTCCAGTATTTTCGTCAACGGTTATGAACAGACGAATCTCGTTTGCGCCTCGGCTAAACGCAACTTCTACTTTCAGAGGGGTAATCTTTCTGACTTCTGTCCGTGTCGCCTCGTTTGTCCAGAAAAATCCGCCATTCCGCCGTAATACCCCGCTGCGTCCGCTAATACCTGTTTGCACACTATCAATCCCGAGGGGTAGCGTATAGGTTTCTCCCGTCAACTTATTATGGAGTTGTGTAATAACACCGTCCGCAAACTGCACTTCATAAGTATCCGTTCTGACGAAAATGTTCTCCTCAACGACCGTAATCTCAGCGGCGTGTACTGCTTGTAAACTGAATACACAGAGGACACTACTTAGAATGACGATATCTACAAGGCGCATGCAGTTCTCTCCACCCGAATTCAGGCATGTGGTTTTGGATTTGATTAAAAATTTTAAAAGTTTGACCAAAAGTGTCAAGTAAGGTCAAGCAAACAATTCAGTTTGATGACAGAATTTAGATTAAGAATCTATATAAACGATTTGATGTGGTTGAATAATTCGCAATACTTCTTGTACCTGGGACATCAAAGGTAGTAGGGCATCTAATCTGTTCCGATAAGCAATAAGCACAATAACCGCAATATCAAAACGGTTGAGATTCTGTTGATATTCAATGCCTCTGTCAGCAGTAAGCCAGACATCAAATTCTTTTTCTGCTATACGGAGCAAATCCCCATTTTCTATGCCAGACCAGCCTTTTTCTTGAACCGTGAAAACAGCATGTCCCTGTAACGCTTGTTTGAGTTTTTTAGGTAAGCATTCATCAATCAGAATGTGCATAAGCTTGTGTGAGCAACATCTCCTTTGCTAATTCCAGAGTTTGCATGGCCTGCGTACGACTGACAGATGGAAAGTCCTCTAAAAATTCGTCTAAGTTATCACCAGCTTCTAAATAATCAATGAGGTTTTTAATCGGCACACGCGTGTTTTTGAAAACAGGCGTACCACTCATAATTCTCGGATTGCAGGTGATAAGGTCGCTAAATGCTTGTGTTATCTGTTTGTTATGTTTCATGTTTCAATTTCTCCTCCAAAATGTGATACTTTTTTTCCGATTTTACTATGAACGTCACCTCTAATATAGTTCCCGAAGGACCTGAAAATAATCAGGAAACGTCTTGCTGACACACTCTGGATCGTTAATCCGAATGCCGTTTACTTTTAAACCGACGAGTGAAAACGCCATTGCCACCCGATGATCTTCGTAGGTGTCAATCGCTGCGGGCTTAATCGGTGCAGGCGAGATTTCGAGTCCGTCTCGGTGTTCAACCACCGGCACACCTAATTTCCTGAGTTCGGTCACCATGGCGTGAATCCGGTCGGTCTCTTGCCAGCGCGTGTGTTCAATGTTTCGGATGGTTACTTTGCTATCGGCGAAAGGTGCAATCGCAGCGAGGGTCAGGGACGTATCGGAAATCGTCCGCATATCGACATCAATTCCTTTCAGTTGGCGGGGTCCGGTAACGGTAATACCAGTGTCAGAAGCGGCGGTCTGACAGCCCATCTGTTCTAAGATATATAGGAACTGGAGATCACCTTGTGCAGAATCTAAATTTAGGTGTTCGACGGTGACACGTCCACCGGTGAGTGCAGCGGCAGCAAAGAAGTAAGAGGCGTTAGAGGCATCCGGCTCAATGTTATAGACTCGCGGCTGATACTGCTGTTCACTTTCAATCCGAAAAAACTTGTAGTCTTCGTTTATGACGTGCACACCAAAGGCTGCCATGACGGATCGCGTGATGTCAATATAAGGCATTGTTCGGTCCCCGAGGACCTCGATCTCCACACTGTTTTTCGCGTAGGGTGCGATAAGGAGGAGTGCAGTTAAGAACTGGCTGCTCTTACTGACATCGAGTCGGGTTTTTCCACCGGTGAGTCCGTCTGCTTCGACGATGACGGGGAGATGCCCGTTCCCGAATTGCGTGCGTGCTGAGACACCGATTTGCCGGAGTGCATCGAGTAGGTCAGCGATCGGACGCCCGTGGCGCATCGGTTCATCGCCATCAATGACGAATCTACCGTGTCCGAGTGAAACGTAAGCAGTGAGCGAACGTGAAGTGGTCCCAGAGTTTCCGATATACAGTTCGGCGCCTGAAATAGGGATCTTGCCCCCGTTTCCATGCACAGCAAACGTTGCTCGCTTCTCATCGGCGTCGATTTCGACACCGAGTTTTCGCAGTGCTGCAGACATATAGCGCGTATCATCGCTAAAGAGTGCGCCCGTCAGCGTCGAGACACCGCTCGCCATTGCCGCAACTAACAACGCACGGTTCGTATAACTTTTAGAACCCGGTACCCGTATCGTCGCATCAATCGGTTTGGAAATCGGTTGAATCTCAATCATTGGACAAGTCCTAATTCTGTCAGCAATTCGCGAAGTTCCGCTTTCTCGTAATCTTTGAGCGGTAGCAACGGGCTCGTCGTCCGGGCGCTGCAGACACCCAGAATTTCTAGGCACGCTTTCATCCCGCTAACACCTTGTCCATAAGTATACATCTTGCTGAGCTGCAGCATCCATTTTTGTAAGCGATGGACTTCATCAATGTCGCGTGCCTTTGCAGCGTTGTAGAGTGCGACCGCCTCTTTCGGTGCGACGTTAGAAATCGAGACGACACCGCCGTCCGCCCCGAACAGGAGGGCTGCACCGAGTGCGACATGTGAACCGAGGAAGATAGAGAAATCTGTCCGGTCCCCGAGCAGTGCCAAGAGGTTCAGACAGTTTGTCCAATCGCCGGTGCTGTCCTTCGTACCGACGATATTCTCACAGGTATCCGCGAGTTCAACGATGACATCCGGTTTGATGAAGGTTTTAACAGTGGAGGGGATATTGTAGATGAAAACTGGGAGTTCAGTGCTCGCAGCGACCGTCTGATAGAATTCAATCAGATCGGCATCATCAGTAGACGGGTAATAGTACCCCGGCGTTGCAGCGACCGCGTCAACGCCGAACTGTTCAGCGATTTCTATGTTCTGGATAACCCGTTGCGTGCTTGTATCCATCACACAACAGATAACTGGGACGCGACCGCCGACGGCTTTGACAGCGATGTCCATTGCCCGTTCGCGCTCCGTATTCGTTAACGTCGTAAATTCACCGGAACTACCGAGTAGATAGATGCCGTGAATACCGTTGCTAATCAGGCGGTTGAGTTGATTAACGAACCCGCGCTCATCAACACGTTCTTTATTGTCAATAGGTGTTACTGTGGGTGAAAAAATACCTTCAAATCGGATAGCCATGAGTTTCTCCGTGAGGGTAATACCATTTCTAAACAATGATATTGCATTACCGCTTTTCAAGGAATGTGTGGTGATGCAGAACAAACCAAAAGTTTGTTCTACATATAGGTGTTGCTCGCAACCGCGTCGGATTTTGTTTAGAGACCTTAAAAGGCGTGCTCTACAAACGCCGCTTTAGAATTAGACTTTTAGTTTAACAGAATCTGATTTAGATGTCAAGTGAAGAAGCTGCAGTTTTCAGGACGATTTAGTTTTCGGTTTTGACTTTGGTTTTCGTTTATAGGTGCTAACGTTTTTTTTGCAAGATCGCGAGCGCAGCTCGCTCCTACAGAGGAAGACATATCCATATATACAAAGTGAATATGTAAAACTAAATACCCCTGCTGCAGTTTTTGGTTTGCAAATCAGACCGGAATTGTGCTATTATTAACGCGAGTTGCCACCTATTTATAGACACAGCAAGCCTAAGAAAGTACGGTCGCTTAAATACAATGAATATCCGCGCACAATTGACGTTCAGGTACATCATCATCGTCCTTTTGGTGTTATTTGCTATGTACCTCTATCTCGGCACGGCACTCAAAGGGCTCCTTAGCGATCGGATTACCGAAGATTTGGAGGTCCATGCTGCGTTGACGCGTGAAATTCTCATCGAAAAACTCCCGCCTAAAGATAATTTTACCTATGACGCGATAGATTCACTCGTTGACAGGCTCGGCCAGACGAGTCCTGCGCGCTTGACGTTCATTGACATAGAAGGGATTGTTTGGGGCGACACTGAGCGCGATGGCGCGGCACTGCGTGCGATGGACAATCACTTGACACGCCCGGAAGTGCAAGACGCACTCCAGTTCGGTAGCGCGATTCGGGACCGATACAGCGATACAACGCAGACAGAGTTCCGTTACTACGCAATGCCGATATACCGACAGACCTCATCAACTGAAGCGGCGGACTTAATTGGTATTTGCCGGGTCGCGCTTCCGATGGAGACCGTCAACACGGCAATCGGTAACCTCCGTCAGATCGTTCTGTTCGCGAGTGTAGCCGGATTGATCCTTGCGATTGTGTTCAGTATCTTTTCGACTGGCGTTATCATAAAACCGATTGAGAAATTAACACAGATGACCCAATCTCTCGCTGCTGGCAGGATAGACTCGCGCGTACCGGTCGATTCTAAAAACGAGCTCGGACGACTCTCACGAAATTTCAACCTCATGGCAGACCGGGTCCAGGGACAGATTGATCAGATATCTGAAGAACACCGACGCTTGGAGACCATTCTCACGAATATGGGTGAAGGTGTCCTCCTTGTGAACGGTGCTTTTGAAATTACCTACGCCAACCCGACTGCCATTTCTATGTTGTCGCTTCCTGAAACACATATCGGCAAAGCCTTGATCGAAATCAATCGGATCCCGGAGCTACAGGCACTCCTGCAGATGACAGAACAGACAGAAGCCGTCGCGTTTGCAGAAATCCGTCTCGGTAACATAACAGAACCGGAAGCGGAGATAACGGTTGTCCCTGTTGCTGCCGGTGAAGAATATGTTATCGTGGTTCACGATGTGACCAAAGAGCGACAGTTAGAACGGATACGCGCCGATTTCGTTGCAAACGTCTCACATGAACTCCGTACCCCGCTCACAACGATCCGAGGATACGCCGAAACTTTACTCAACGAGGACGCCACACAGACAAAGGCACAGGAACAGTTCGTCGTAAAAATCCTCAATCATGCGTCCCGGCTTTCAAGATTGGTCTCGGATCTGCTTGAACTCTCAAGGCTTGAGTCTGGCGATGTCAAGTTGAAACGTACACCGTGCCACCTCAACACCTTCTACGAACCGATTTTAGATGTATTCGAGCCTATCTTAGAAGAGTCCGAATTGGTTTTAAGATGGAATATCCCGGAAAATCTACCACAGGTGAGTGTGGACCAGCAACTTTTCATGCAGGTGCTTGTCAATCTGATTGACAACGCCATCAAATACACACCAGATAGCGGCGAAATTACGGTTTCAGCGGAGACTCGTCCTCGTGAAACGGCTGAAGAACCGAATACACATTCAGAAGAAATTGTCGTGCAGGTCCGGGATACCGGCATCGGTATCCCGATGGAGTCGCAGTCCCGTGTGTTTGAGCGGTTCTATCGTGTAGATAAAGGACGTGCCAGAGAGATGGGCGGGACAGGATTAGGCTTGGCGATCACCAAACATATTGTGCTGCGTCATAACGGACGGATCTGGTTGGAAAGCACTTTAGGAGAAGGTAGCATATTTCACGTTGCTATTCCGTTATAAGGATTGTTTTTGATGAAAAACATGGTATTAATCCCCGCTGGCAACCTTGAGATCGGAAGCGTCAACGCTTTTTATGTTGACACACACCCCGTGAGAAATCTTGAATACCAGCGGTTTCTTGTTGAAAACCCACAGTGGCAAAAATCGCATATTAAGGATAGGTTTCACGACGGGGACTACCTAAAGCATTGGGATGGTAATACCTATCCCGAAGGAAAAGCGAATCACCCTGTTGTCTACGTCAGTTGGTTTGCGGCGATGGCTTACGCTTTGTGGGCGGGGAAACGGCTCCCTACAGAAGCTGAATGGGAATATGCTGCACGCGGCGGACTTGCGAATCAGAACTATCCGTGGGGTGATACGAGCGATACTACCAAAGCGAATTATGATAGGAAAGTAGGAGATACCACCCCTGTGGGTAAGTATTCACCTAACGGCTACGGCTTGTATGATATAACTGGCAACGTTTGGGAATGGTGTCTTGACCTTTACGACGATGATTTTTTCTTCGCCATGCCTCGCAAGAATCCGCGCGCAGGAACGAATGAGATTGGTTGGTTGACAGCCAATTTCACAGACATTGAAACGATCCTCATAAGGGCGTTACGCGGTGGAGGTTGGAGTGCCACCGAAAAAGGCATCTGCGTCTCTCATCGCTTACTGCTTTCACCCACAAACACAATCTACGATTATGGTTTTCGTTGTGCGCAGTCAACGTCAGGAACGACTGCCGAGTCGGAACACGACGCACCATAGTGGGCAGTTTGGCGAGAATCCAGAAAACTGCCTCTGACTGCCTCGACAGAAGCTAAATTTTCCAGTCCTCTTGTGTGTAAGCCATCTCCCAGAAGAGGTATTCATAACGGCTGCTGGTGAAAAAATAGTCTTTAATCCGGGCTTTCTGTCCGGTACTATACTCGGCAGTGAGTTCGTTGAGCAGCCCGCGCAGCCATTCGCCTAACGATAGAAACTCAGGTGAGGCGTACATGTCAATCCACTCCTGATAGAGCGGTTCCGGTGAACCTCCCTGTTCGGCGAGCGTTGTCCCGATTTCGGCGTAGCCCCACTGGCAGGGTAGTACACCGGCGACGAGTTCCGCTAAAGTGCCGTTTTCCGCCACGTTGAGCACGTGCCGCGTATACGCGTGTGTTGTCGGTGCCATCGGCGCGGCTTCCATCTCAGCAGCGGAGATACCAAATTTTTCGCAGTATCCACGATGCAAATCCATCTCCGTGTTCAATGTCTCATTCAGTAACTGCGAAAACAGCGCCATCGTCGCTTCATCGTGTGCCTTGATGACACCGTGCGCGAATACACGACTATAGTCGAGTAAAAAGAGGTAATCTTGAATCAGGTAGAACTTAAACTTCTCTGTGGGGAGACTCCCATCAGCGATACCGCGAACAAATGGATGCTTAAGGTCGGCTTCCCAAATGGGTGCCGCGGCGCGTCTGAGTTCATCGGTAAATCGTCTATTTTGTGTCATAAGTATGCTTCAAACTCCGTAAAGATGTATGATACCAATGAGACTTACGTATATTAGGTATACTAAAGGAGGGAAGGATGGAAGAGGCGGAAGGATGCTTGAACACTCGTCTATGCTTCCAATCTTCCGGTCTTCCAACCTCCGCTAATTTGCCCCGCAAGCGAGGGTGACTTTAAAAAGAAATGCGTAAGTCCTAAAAAGGAAATATTAATGTTTGAAAAACTCGGAATTGTAACCAATATTTGGGCTGAAGAGATCGCAAACGGTGCACGCTTCGATGACCTGATGGTGGTATTCGGCGCGAACGGATTCAAAGATATGGAGGTCCGCGAAGGTGACTATCTTCGGAACTCCGAATTCGGAGAACTCATCCAACAGATTGAATCCGCGATGCCGGCATACACCGATACCGACTTCAAAACCGTATGTGACGCTGTCTGGACTGAAAAGCCGTTCCAAACGGAGCATCGTACACTTTTCGAGGCATTCGCCACTTTTGCTCGGAAAGCGGACGGACTCACCTTAAGTTATGCCATGTCGCACTCTTGGCTTTCAGCGCCCGTCGATAGTGAAGCGGATACACAACACATCCTCAAGGCGAAAAAGTTAGCATACTTGCTCTGTCCGGAAAGACCAAGACTCCGGCTCGTAGACCTCGACACCGAAGGCGATATTGACGAATCTGCAGCGATTGCTAACCTCAAGCACTACGCTGCGCTTCTACCGGATTATCCGATGGTTTTCGCTGTAGAGAACGCTCGCCAAACCGCCACACTCACTTTGAAATTAGCAGCCGCAGGCGGGGCAAAATTCACTTATGACGAAACAAATACCTATCGCGCCGATGGTACAACGCTGAATCCGCCAGACGAATTCTGGGCAACTGTCAAAATGACGGATCTCACGTCGGTACATTTCAAACAGAAAACCGAAGACGGTGTTCTCTCAGAAGTCGGCGACGGTTATGTCGATTTCCGTGCGATTGCGGGACACCTGAAAACACAGTCCTATACTGGCGACCTGCTCCTCGAAAACAGAGCGACTCAGCATTCGTTGCAGGACGCGCTCCGCAGCAGGGCATATCTCCATGCAATTAGCGTATAGGCAGCAAGCCGTTTCGGCTATTCCAGAAGGCGAAGCCCTCAAAAATAAAGGCTTTCAGAACCTGTGTTACAGGGATGCCCCATAAATCTAACGCCTTTTCCGTGATTTCCTCGAGTCAGATGTAGTCCTAAAAGAGTGCCTTGTCGTCTGATTGCGCGGCTTCTGTTTCCGGTTCTTCAGGAAGCGTGGACGGCTTATCTTCGGATTCTTCGGCAGTTGGCACTTCGCTTTCCTGGGCAGCTGTGGTAAGCTGCTGAATTCGTTCGCAGAGGTCATTGAGTAACTGCGGTGTCGTCTCTGCCGCCTTGAGTTCTGCTGAAAGTTGTGTCCACTGCATCTCGCTCATATCGTTTCGGGATTCCACGCTGTACTTACGTTTGATGTAGTTCCAGAGGTCTTCCTTGGTGATCCCTTTCTTTTCGAGGGGCTCTGCGAGATTATTCGCGATGGCGAAGGCGGCTTTTTGTGCCTGCGCGATATTTCCACCGCCCTGTTGGGGTGGCAGCTGCGCTCTTGAATTGCCGCTGCCGGCTTTGCCACGCAGATAAAAGTTTAGCACCTCACGGATGACCGGCATAGGTATCAGCTGCTTAATGGCGTTCCGTTGTGCTTTGTGAATTGCTTTTGTAAATGCGAACGGATCTGGACGGCTACCGTTCATCTTCGGCTGTTCATAAGCACCATAGCGAGACGACCCTGTGATTGTATCAACAGCCTTGGCTGTCGCGATCCAAGAATTCTCTTGTTCCTCGTATTTAATTTCCTCAACTTGGATTCCGCCGCGACGATTTGCAGCTTCGTTAATACCTGCTAAAGTCAATCCTTCAATGGTGCGTCCTCCCTGTTTAAAGGAATAGACATAATCCTGAATCGTCTGTCCTGTCATCAATTCAATGATGGCCTGGTCATCCACCTGATCGACGACTTCATATTCAGCAGTAACCGGTACCATCTCTTCCTTTTTTTCTTCAGCCATGATTCCCTCCAAAATAAGACTTATGCACTTTGACTACAGTCCGTTCTGTTAACTGAGATTTTTCGGTAAACACAGCGTTATAGCGCCACAGGCTAACAGCCTATGGTACAAAAGAGCAGCATGCGTAAGTCCGACAAAATTAAGAATTCGTCCTGCCTTCAAATATCTGTTAAGCGGTAGACAGTTTCTGTTATTATAGCACTTTATACCCAATTTTTCAACCAAAAAAAATCCCAAAAATTGAACTGTGATTGATAGAATTACCGCCCCTATATCCTCCTTATCAGGCGGTAGGGACTTTGAGAGAAAATGCGTAAATTCTATCATATCTGCAATTACCCGCGCTTTATCCTAATTTACATCATATATAATAATACATTTAATGAGGGAATGCAAATTTATTTTTTAGGATGGCGGTAAATTTTCCATAAAACTTGATTTACAATGCTAATGCTGCTACAATAACAGGAAACAGCGATTGGAGTGTTGGTAACAATGGCAACCCCACTGCTTCAGATGCGAGCGATCACGAAAGACTTCCCCGGTGTGCGCGCCTTGGACGATGCCTCATTCGAGGTACATGCGGGTGAAATCCATGCGCTTTGTGGCGAAAACGGTGCCGGTAAATCGACGCTCATTAAGATTCTTGGCGGGGTTCATCCGTTCGGTACCTACAGCGGCGAAATGCGTATCAACGGCATCGAACAGCAGTTTCAATCTGTTCGAGATGCTGAACGTGCTGGGATCGCCGTTATTCATCAAGAATTGGCACTCATCCCTGAGATGACAGTTGCAGAGAATATCTATCTCGGTAAGGAGCCGCGGCGGTTTGGCATCATTGATAAAAACCGCCTCTATCACGAGGCAGGCGAACGCCTCTCACAATTTGGGTTGACCCTCCCTTTAGAGAAACCGGTCTACGAACTCGGCATCGGACAGCAACAACTCGTGGAGATCGTGAAGGCTTTAGGGTATAGTTTACCAACTGACACCGATCCGTCTCGCAATAGGCTGCTCCTCGTCCTTGACGAACCGACAGCCGCCTTGACCGAAAGCGAGGTGGACATCCTCCGATCGATTCTTAACCGACTCCGAGAACACGGTGTCGCCTGTATCTATATCACGCATAAACTTAAGGAGATCTTTCAAATCGCTGACCGGGTAACGGTACTACGCGACGGTAAAACAGTTGCAACGCAATCCGTTAAATCCGATGGATGTACCGAAGATGCGTTAATCTCACAGATGGTTGGTCGGGAATTGACGACGCTCTTTCCAGATCGGCAGCCTGAAAACGGTTTTAATCGTGAAGCGATAGCGTTACGGGTCGAAAATCTAAGCACTTATCCATCAGAACCGCCACGGCTCGAAGATGTCAGTTTTGAAGTTCGGCGCGGCGAGATCCTTGGCATTGCCGGTCTCATGGGTGCTGGGAGAACCGAACTCATTGGTACAATATTCGGTGCCTATAGTGGTAAGTGGCGTGGTGAGGTTTTCATAGAAGATCAGCCCGTCCAGATTCACACACCGCAGGAGGCGATCCAGCACGGTATGGGGCTTGTCAGCGAGGATCGAAAACGCTACGGGCTGCTTATGGATGTCGATGTTGTCCGTAATATGACGCTGGCGAGTCTTGGCTTATCGCGGGATCTTTCAGCTTATGGGGTCATTAACCACAACGCTGCATCTGAGAACAGTGCGCACTACGTTGATACGCTTCAGATTAAAACACCCTCGCTTGAGGTTCCTGTGAACCACCTCAGCGGCGGCAATCAACAGAAGGTCGTTTTGGGCAAATGGTTGATGACGCACCCGAAGGTGCTGTTCCTTGATGAACCGACGCGCGGCATTGATGTCGGTGCAAAAGCAGAGATACACGCCCTGATGGTGAAACTTGCACACGAAGGGGTCGCCATCGTCTTTGTATCGTCCGAACTGCCGGAGATCTTAGGTATGAGCGACCGCATTTTAGTGCTACACGAAGGCAAGGTCACAGGCGAATTTATCAACCATAACCTGACACAAGAGGAAATTCTACGGTGTGCAGCCGGGGCATGAGAGCCGCTCGACCGGAATGTGCCGAGAAACAGATGGAAAGCAGAAGTTTTAAAACAGAAAGTCCAGAAGAGACGCAAGCATTTGGCGAAAAGATCGGTAAAATCCTCAAGCGAGGCGATGTCATCGCACTTATCGGTGACCTCGGAACCGGTAAAACTTGTCTGACACAAGGCATTGCTCGCGGTGTCGGCATCGCATCGGATGAAGTCGTCAACAGTCCGTCCTACATCCTGATTAACGAATACAACGCGAGAATCCCGATCTACCACATCGATCTGTATCGACTTGAGGACAGTGCAGAGATCGCCGAACTCGGACTCACGGAGTATATTGAAGGCGACGGGATTTGCATCATTGAGTGGGCTGAGCGGATGGCGGATGCACTGCCTGACACCGTTATCAAAATCCGTATAACGTTGGCAGAGGCAAGCGATAACGAAACGCTTGCACCGATATTACAAAACCTTGAAGATGAAAACATCCGACACATCGAAATCGAATATCCTATATCTCGATAGCGGCTCAGGCATTGGCGGTGGCCAACGGAGTCTTCTACTTTTGCTAAAGTTATTGGACAGGTCGCGTTTCGCACCTTTTGTGGGATGTCTCGGTGACAGTGCCTTCGCGGCAGAGGTTGAAAAGACAACGGCAAGCGTCGTTCCGCTCTCTCTGCCCGCTGCACATAACAAAACCGATAAGGTGAAGCGGTTCACCGTCAGCGATCTGCTTGAGGATTTTCGACAACTCCGCGTGATTGTTCAACTGCATCGAGCCGTGAAGCGACATGCGATTGATCTGATTCACGCCAACTCGCTTTCTGTGGCACTCCTCGGTGGGATCGTCGCGAGGTGCCATCGGATTCCGATCCTGATGCACAAACGCTACGCCACCTCCTACGGTATGCTTGACAGACTCTGCGAAAGACTCCTCCATCGGGTGATTCTGGTCTCGGAAGCAACACGGTGGGATTTCGCACCCGCAGATAAACAGACGCTAATTTATAACGGTGTGGATTTGGACGCATTTCAGGCATCGTTAGAAGAAATAGAAACGTTTCGGAACGAACTTTTTCCAGATGGCACGTACCCCGATGCACTCGTCGGGGTCGTAACACGGATTACACCGGAGAAAGGTATCCACTTCTTGATCAGGGCGATGCCTGAACTCCAAGGAGCAGCGGATGTCCGGTTGCTGATTGTTGGTGGCCCCTATTTTGAAAAAGATGTTGCGTATATGGAAACCCTAAAAAAGGAAGCCGCAGCGTTAGGTGTTGAAGATTCAGTTATCTTCACCGGATTCTTGTCGGATACACGCATCGTGACGAGTCTCCTTGATATTGTGTTGGTGCCGTCAATTATTCCGGAGGCGTGTCCGCGGACCATCATCGAAGCGATGGCAGTCGGTAAACCGGTTATCGCAACACCGCTCGGCGGCAGCAAAGAACTCGTCACACCGGAAACGGGTCTTTTAGTGCCACCTGAAGACGCGTCGGCGGTTGCTGAGGCGATCACAACGCTCGTCTCGGATCGAGAAGGGTTAAAGGCGATGGGCAGAGCCGCGCGAAGTCGCGCCGTGGAACTATTTAGCAGCGAAAAGAATACCGCTTTGACAGAAGCTGTCTATACCGAACTTTTAGCAGATTATTTATAGGAGCGATTATGAGAGGAAAAACAGTCACTTCACCGCAAGGCGCGCAAGTAGGCGATGGGCACGTGAGACAGGTATCGAAACTGTTTGGTGAAGCCATTGGGGATACCCACGAATGGGTAGAGATCCACCGCACCAGCGATGAATGGGAAGTGAACCTGATTCAAACGACCTTGAACGCGCAGCGGATCCGATGCCGCCCGCTCGAATTAAAAGAGGAGGGGCAGACGGTACTCCTTGTGGATCCTGAGCATGAGGTGGAGGCTATGGAACTGGTGAGTCGCATCGGTGTCGCTGTGGCGGATAGCGAAATGACGACACAATCCGAAGCGGTCGCGGCGGCACTCAAGGAGCGCGACATGGCTGTCGTTCAGGAAGACACAACCCAAGATGCTGATCCCGGTGATTCGTCGGAACTCATAATGGCGGAACGCGAAGGCATCGGCAGTGTCGTCTATATTGAAGGACGCGGCTATGAAATCCGCGTCGGCCCCGAACCGTACCCCGTTGTCGCAGAGAACGATTGGGAAGAGTTCACAGACTTCAGCGCGCAACGCCAAGAGTTCGTCATCCTCCTCCGCCACGAATATCCTGACCTTTTGCAGTGGATTCAAGAGGAGAAACTTCTCGCCGAATTCATCCGTCTTATCGAGATGACCTATCAAGAGGGCGCGCCGACACCCGCGACGCATCGGCACAGGACCGACACTGAAGAATTGGTGGATACGACACCGTACCATCCGCTTGCCCAATTGAGTCTCACTGTCGCGGTGGTTTCGCTGATCGCTGTGCTTTTCCAGGTGCCGTGGGTTGTGAATCTCGTATTCGCGTTCGTAGCAGTCGTATCGGCGGTCGTTGCGAAATATCAGATTGATGCGAGTGAGGGGAAATCTGTTGGTATCCCGATGGCTTTGAGTGCGATTGTGTTGTCCTGTCTTATCGTCGTTTTTGCGTGGTGGCTGGCGCAGCGTCCAGAACCGGTAGAACACCCCGAAAAGCCAACTACCCAAGAGATGATCGAAGATCGGTAGAGACAAGCAATCGCCGTTATCCGATTATTTTACAAAACTGATAACAGATTGATTTCGTTCCTGAAATATAGTATACTTTTTCAAACGCATTCAAACGCAGCATAAAAAGGAGATACATCATGAAAGAAAAAACGATTTCTTCCGAGAAAAAACTAACAAAACTCAATGCGCCTCTAATCCCAGAGAAATGTAATGACAAAGCGGATGTTAAATTAATAAACAGCGAACCTAATCAGCGCACAAGAACTCGTCGCACTGTGAAACTACCTCGGCTCAAGTTAGAGGACCTCGTATCTCAGATCACAGAGGAAAACGCGCATAAAGAGATCTCCATTGGACCTGCAGTTGGAAATGAAGTCTGGTTTAGGAGTTAAAACAATGGCAAAACGTCCTATTTTTACTCCCAATTTCAACGACTTTCCGTATGTAGACACGGTAGATATAGAATTCAAATGGTATCCTGGCTTTGCAAAATCGCAGCTGCAAAAGTCTATAGCCTCTCTGCACGAAGCCGCTGACAAGTTGAATAAAATCTCCCCGATTTTGGAAATATCGAGCAAATCAACATCACGTCTTGGAGTTTCGTTGAGTGCGTTTAATCTATCATTGAAAACGCAAAACGGACAACGAATGAGCGTAGAATGTGCATATCAGGGCAGCAAAGTGTTTGAAAACGGCGGTCCCTATCACGAACTTTACTTGGGGTCAAGTTTGGAAGCGAAAACGGATGAACGGCTTCATAATTCTGGAAACTTAGTCGCTTTCAACTTCTGCGGCGAAGACTTTCCGACTGAACCCAAAACGGCTTTCTACGATTGGTTGTACATGACAGGACTGTATCAGAAAAAGAGAGATTTCGTCAAAGACCTCGAAGTGTTTCACGGTTTTTCAGACATCGTTTTCAATCCGAATCGTTCAATTAATTGTCAAGCGCGTGCTGCTGCCTTATTTGTTTCATTGTCCAAAAATGGATTGATGGATGAAAAGATATTTCATGATAAGGATCATTACCTTGCACTCATAACTGGGAAAGACGCTCTTCCACCAACCGAATCCCACCCCACCCAGCTTACACTCCAGTTTTAAGGGATATGTAAATATTTTGTCAATTGTTGTCTGAATCATGGATATCCACAGATTTCGCGGATTTTGCGGATTGGGAAATACATTGCACAGACTAACGGTTTCGTATGTTACAGGGACATCCTATTATAATCGCACGTCACAACTTTACACACCTAGTTTTAACGTTTGACAGTTCATCTCGTATGTGGTAAAGTACGTGTAAAAACAGAATAGAAACCGATGGAATACTACCCTCAGGTATATAGAACAGAACGGTTGAAGCACATTTACGGCTACAATGATGAATCGACGCTTAAACAAAAAGCATCAACGGACATTGGAAGTCATTTTTAGTCCACAAGTTCCGGCGACATTGCCATGGCGGCGTATTGAAGCCCTTTTCATGGCACTTGGTGCTATAAAAGAGGAACTTCGGGGATCTGCTGTGAATTTTGAATTGAGAGGAAAAACTGTCACGTTTCACCGGCCACATCCCCGAAAAGAGGCAAGGCGGTATCAGATTAGGCGTGCACGAAAATTTTTAGAAAAGGTAGAAATAACACCATGAAAACAATGACTTACAGAGGATATACAGCCGAAATTATCTATAGTGACGAAGATGAGTGCTTTGTAGGCGATGTGGTGAATATTGATGATATTATTTCCTTCCACGGGGATACCGACGAAGAGCTGCGTGAAGCCTTTGAAAACGTGGTAGATCTCCACATCAAAGTCAAAGAACAACCGGAAAAATCTCCACCAAAACACCTTGTGGGGAGATTATTGTCGCGTCTACGTCAAGCACTCCATCTATAGAAGTAAGGATATACAAAATGCGTCTCCAAGATTTGTTTGAGAAATGGAACCTCACCAGTTTAAAGGTAAAAACCCCGGTGATGGAAATGGAATGGCAGCCGTCAGATCCGGATAAGGATGCTGCTTGGGATCTTTACATCGAGCTGCTGACCCGTATCACCACGCAACCGCTTTCTGATGAAGACGGTGTTGAGAAGACTGCTTTAGACAGTGTGTATGCCCTTTTTGCGTTAACTCGAGAAACCTTGAAAACACACGGCAGATCGTGCATCCATTTTACACGGATTGCCGTTATTGTGCTAAATCAGGTGATTCGTCCGTTTACCGCGAAATGGCATAGACTCAGTGAACGCGGTGCCTTTGAGGATCCAGGACATTGCGATACATTTCGACAAGAACTCCGTGAGTTGCAAGTGGATCTGCTAAACTATACAAAACTCCTCTCCGACCTTGCTGATGTAGAAGATTTGACTGAGATTGAGGAATAGAAACCGATGGAATACTACCCTCAGGTATATAGAACAGTTGAAGCACATTTACGGCTACAATAATGAATCGACGCTTAAGCAAAAAGCATCAAAGGACATTAGCGGCTATTTTTAGCACACAAGTTCCAGCGACGTTGCCATGGCGGCGGATTGAGGCACTTTTCACGGCACTCGGTGCTACAAAAGACGAGAAAAGCGGATCTTCCGTAACTTTTGAATTAAATGGGAAAACCGCTACACTTCATCGACCGCATCCTCGGAAAGAGGCGAACCGATACCAGATACGAGACGCTCGAGATTTTTTAAAACGGGCAGGAATAACACTATGAAAACAATAACTTATAAAGGCTATACAGCCGAAATTATCTATAGTGATGAAGACGGTTTCTTTGTCGGACACGTTGTTGGTATTGGCGATGATATCGTCTCTTTTCACGGGGATACCGACGAGGAACTGCAGGATGCTTTTGAAAGTGTCCTAGATCACTACCTTGAAGTCAAAGGACGACCAGAAAATCCAACGCAAAAGCATTTCACACGGAGATTTCTGGCGCGTCTACGTCAAGCTCTCCACCTATAGAGACAGAACACTTGATGCTACTACAAACATAAAACAGGCATGTTTGTACAACTTATACCATTTCTATAGTGGATTTCAGAATTAATGAGACACTTTACAACGGACGAGGTAACCCTGAAGAAATCCGCAGAAATACCCAAGCAAATACCCCTACCAAGAGGTTTCTGATGCATTACCGAATTAAATTCTTAAACTTCATACAGTTTGTTCTACGTAAAGAGAGATTTATTAACAAAAATGGTATTACAGCACATTGATCGCTTGTCTGGCGAAAATTAATCCAATAACGCAGACGATTGCTGTCAATGTCCGCTTTTCACTCTTAATGGCGCGTGCGAAAGAGAAATCGTGGTCAGAGGGATTGAGATAAGGACGGAACTGGGGAAGGAAGCGAGGGACCTGCTCTCGATATGCCTGATAGACCGAACCGCAGGACTCCAACAGATACGTTTCTTCCAACGCAATAATCGGAAGGTATTGGCAGAAGTAACCGATAACCAAGACGGCTACGAGCCAATAGACATTCGATAGGAGGCAGACCCCGAAACTGAGTAGAAAATTGCCGAGATAGAGCGGATTACGGACGTAACTGTAGGGACCTGTTGTGACGAGATCGCGGGCGGCACCGAGTGTCCTCGCACGGGTGGACGCACCGGCGTATCCGACTGCCCATATCCTGAGAAATTCACCACCAGCAATAAAGAGTGTTCCGACAACGGTTGTGTGCGGTGTCGGTGCTGCGAAATAGAGCAATGCGCCAATAAACGGTATCGGGGTGAAACTGCGGATTTTGAAGAAGAGGTTGCCAATTTTCGAGGCGCTCATTTTCTCTTTTGACAACTATTTGGGTGTGCGCCAGATCAGGACGCTTCCGACGATGGCGTAGAGGAAATTCGCGCCCCAACAGGCGAGAAATGGGTGGAGTTTACCATTTTCACTGAGCCCTTCAAGCGTTGCAAAGGAGAGTGCCCAGTAGATGAAAGAGAGAAAAAATGCGATGACCAAGCCTGCAAAAAATCCTGCTCTGCCGAAGCGGATAGCGATCGGTGCCCCGAGCATCACAACGACAACCGTTGCGAAAGGGTACGCCGTTTTGTGAAACAATTTCACCTGTTCCCGCCGCGAAATCTGCCCCGCTTCACGTTTATAAGCGATCTGCTCTCGGAGTTCCTTGATCGTCATTGCCCTTGGGTCCTTTTCACTGCCGATAAAACGTTCCGGGTCCTCGTAGCGTTCGATGTGATGCGTATCGAAAGTCTCGTAATCGACTTCAACGCCTTCCTTAAA
Organism: Candidatus Poribacteria bacterium; assembly: GCA_022827225.1. Taxonomy (GTDB): domain Bacteria; phylum Poribacteria; class WGA-4E; order WGA-4E; family WGA-3G; genus WGA-3G. The sequence continues at coordinate 23,795 of JAJDTJ010000050.1, forward strand.
ATGTCGGATGTATCCATCGGTGAGTTCCCATTTGTTTGGTGTCCAAGTTGCGAAATCTGCAAATGTTATGCGGTCAAGCCTGTTTTCGGTGTCATATTCGTAAATCGTCAATTGGTTAATTTCGTTGTCTTCCAAGTCGATCCGCTGTGAGTAAAAGATGCGGTTGTTTTTGCCTTTAAAGACGACGTTCCTGCCTCGCTGTGGTTTTACCTTATTTTGTAAGAGGTGCGCTTGGTGATACGCTGGGGATGCGATGCGGTTGTAGAAAACAGCGAAGAGGCCACAGATAATAAGGGTAACAATTAGGATCGGTGCAAGGAGTCGGTAGACGCTAACCCCGCCTGCTTTCATTGCCGTGAATTCGCTGTTTCTCACCATCCGTCCGAGTGTGAAAAAGACGGCGACAAAACCGGCAATCGGGACCATCTCCATAATCCGACGGGGTGCTTGAAACAAGACGATCTTGACAGCGGTGGCGTAGGAGATATCATCCTCGAATTTCTTGAGATCGTAATCCAACAGTCGCACGACGACAACCAGAGCGATAAAGAAGATGAGGCCGACGAAAAAGGCTCTAAGATATTCGCGAAGCAGGTATCGGTCAAGAATGTTCAAGGCGTACATCCTACGTCAATTATTTCTGAAATTTTGTGTGATTGAAGACTTTGGGAATACGGCGTGCTGTTTCAATTAGGATTCAGCCTTTCTTCCGACGACAAGCGGTAATTTCGTGTCTCGGTCGCGCCAAGCCCGAATTTTTCCTTCAGCGATCATCCAGAAGTTAAAAGCACCGCCGAATATACAGATCACAATATTGGGGAGCCACATAGCGAGTGCTGGGTGCATCGTTCCGTTCATACCTGTGTTCTGACCGACTTGGAGTAATAGATAATACACCACAATAACGGCTAATCCGATCCCGAACCCGAACATCCTCCCCCCTTTTTTGACCATAAGTCCCAAGGGTATACCAGCCAATCCGAGTGCGAAGCAAGCGAAAGGGATAGAAAATTTTTTATGGTACTCAACTTCAGCAGACAGGATTCTCCGAACAGTGTAATCTCTGTTTTGAGTGGTTTGTAAAGACGATTTCAACGTCGCGATGTACGTCTGGAGCTGCGAAATACGCATTGAACGCGGATTTTGGTTCTGAAATTCGCTGCGTTCGAGGTCCTCGGTCAACTGGAGTGCGAGTCGCTGTTGTTGAAATTGTGTTACGCGGAATTCGTCTAAATTGCTCGCTGTCGGTTCATAAGTGCGTCCATCGTAGAGTGTAAGCATCGCTCTACCGTCTTGAAAACCGAGACTGGCTTCTTGTGCGTGGCTGAACCGGGGGCGTCCGCTCCAGATATTATCCCAAATTTTGACGTTCTGCATGCGTCCGCTCTTTTCGTTCATAGATTCGTACATCCAGAGTTTACCTTCACTTTCCAACTCTTTCATGACAGTGGCATCCTCTAAAACGAACGCGGGTTTGTGTCTGCGGATGTCGCGTTGGAGGGATGCATAAGCGCGGTTTGCTTGCGGTAGTGCGTAGTCTATCAGGACAAGATCAACGAGACTCAGGGCGGTCGCGATTGCTAAGAGGGGCAGCATGAGCTGGTGATAAGCGATGCCATGCGATCTCATTGCCGTGATTTCGTTATCGGTAGAGAGTCTTCCGAGTGCAAGCAGAATAGCGACTAACACCGCCATTGGCAGCGATAGGACTAACGTCGCTGGCATTACATAGATGAGCAGCTCAATAAGATATAACGGACTGACCCCTTTCTGCACAAATAGTTTCGTCAACCGAAATAGGTCGTTGAAGATGAGCATGAGGGTGAAACAGATGAGTGCTATAATGAAAGGCGGAAAAAATTCTTTGAGTATATACCGTGCTAATATTCTCATATTCTCGTTTGGCTGTAAGATACCTCAACAATTCTATTGGCTTTATTATTCACTGATAACGTAGTGCTATTCTTATTAGTTGATTTGTTCCGAAAAAACTTTTATTTTTTTTTCACGGAGCCCTGTCTTCATTTTTGGTCTCCTTGTATAAAATCAAGAATGATTTGTTGATGTGCTTTCACGGGGCTTTCACCGGATACCGCAGTTGCGCCGACCTGAAAATATGGGCTTTTCAAGGATTTCTGTTGTTGTTCACAGGCGTAGAGGTCCTCTTCGAGAAAGTCGCCGGTAGCCATGGGATCGGTTTTGGGATCACCTTTGTATTTCCCGGAGATACGGCGGTGCCAGAAGGATTTTGAGCGCCATGCCTGTGCCGTAAATTCCCACATCCCAACATTTTTCACCTTTGTGCGCATTTCGACACGTGTCATATCAGGTGCCAGAGGTGTTATGATGTAGGTATTCCAGCTCGACTCGCTTTCGGCGAGTCCGATGCCGGGAAACAACATCGGGACCCATGCGCCGAGTTTATCTCTCGGTATCTCATCGAGCAGGGGCATCGGTGCGTTTTTGTCGATATCTTTTGCGTAGGATGCTGACAACGGTTCATAAAATGCGTAGTGAGGGCCGATGAATCGAAAATCCGCCTTTGCGTGGTCGTACATGTGCAACGTCCCCGAATGCAGATGCGAGAGATGATAGACATCGATATAGTTCTCGACAACGATCTTCCAATTCGCTTTGATTTCAATCGTCGTTCTCGCCTGTGGTGCTTCAATAAGGGTGTCCACTTGATGCGGTCCTAAGTGCGGTTCGATCGCACCAAACCAGTCCGTAATTGGAACCGCGTCCGGCTCAGGATGCACCCAAAGCATCCCGCGCCATCTTGCAACCGAGGCGGGTTTTAGACTGAGACAGGATTTATCCAACGCTGGAAACTCTGTCCGCTCTTCAGGTACGGCAATGAGATTGCCGTGCAAGTCATACGTCCAGTCGTGATACGGGCAGGTGATCGCTTTCGGTGTCTTACCTACGGCGCGGAGCAGTTGTGTGCCGCGGTGACGACAGATGTTATGGAACGCTCGGAGTTGATGCTCGGCATCCATGACGATAAAGATATTGTTCAGTCCTGCCTGTACCGAAATATAGGCACCCGGTTCGATAATATCTTCTGCCAAGCCTGCGTAGTACCAGACCTTTGAAAAAATAGCCGCCTGCTCTCGGTCGAACCAATCTTCTGATGTGTAAGCTTCAACCGGCAGTACATGCATCATCGGTTTTTCAGAGTTGTTATTTTTCATGATTTAATTTGAAATTACGTTCCAGAGATGTTATTATATCTGTATGAAACTTACGTTTGAATCTATTCAACTCACAGCAGACGATCTGAAAGACGAAGCGGCACGTCATGCGTCTGCGCAAGAGATTTACTCTCCGACGGCTCCAAAACAACCGATTGCGCAATTCGGTTGGCGCGACAGATGGTGGCTGAACAATTCAGCGGCGCAGCAGGTCGCTATAAATTATTGGTTCTTCGAGTCGCACGATGAAGCCTGCACAGCGGCTGACGAAGGCAGATTACGCCTTTCAGCATTGACCATGCCAGCATTCGGTGGCCGTGCCTCTATCTATCAACCGCCACTGACAGATGACCATCCGTTAGGTGACGTGGTATGGCAGGCTGGTGCGAATTTTCTCTTCGTTCACGAGAGTGTCGTCGTCTTGGTTGCAGAAATCGGCAAGAAAGTGTCCGCAGAAACGACCCTCCGTATCGCTCGAAAAGTCCGTGAAAAAATTGACAGCGCGTTACTATCAAAATAGTACCTGCGCTGTCAGATAGGTTTAATAGTCTTGATACCACGTTGCGGACTGTTTAGCGACTTTAACGTTTCCAGCACCGCCGAATTGACGGTGTTCGAACCAGGGTAGTGCGTTTTCGGCTGCTGCGTTGGCGTTCTTGAAGTTGGTCGTTGCCTCATTTTCGAGGAATTTTTTGACCGCGTCCGTATCAGGATAGTAGTTGACGGCTTCTTTCCAGATAGCGCGTCCGCAGAGGAAACCGCTTGCGCCAGCATCGGTTGCGAGATTAACGTTCTCAATAAACTCCTCAATATCCACCCCAGCACTGAGAATAACCCACGGTAGCGTTGACGTTTCATCTAATTTCTGACAGGCATCCTTCACTTCGGCGAGTTCATACACCGATTCTCCCGCATAAAAACTGGCGTTTTGATACGCTGCAGTGTACTTCAGGTCGGCGGGGAATTCCAATTTGAGGATGTCAACCTTGTAGCTTGGATCTATGAATTCGGCGACACTCCTGATAACGAGGTCCGGTTTCTGTTTTGCAAAGGCAGCACTCTTCGTAGTGCCTTCAAGTGCATAACTGACCAATTCCAACAGGAACGGCAGATCGTGCTTTTCGCATGCGTCCCCGACGTGGCGAACAAAGGCTTGCTGATGTTCGAGCGTTTCAGCGGAGGCATCCGGATGGTAGTAGGCGAGAAGTTTAATAGCATCCGCGCCGGCGCGTTGTGCCTTCCCGATAGTCCAGTTTTCGATCGGGTTAGAGAGACGCTCGTTCTCGGCGACCCCTTCACTGACATAGCCAGATTCTTCGTACGCCAAAAGTAAGGCGACATCGCGGGGGACCTCGGTAATGGAATAGGGGTGTCCGTAAATTGGATCGGTGAGAACAGCGGTGGCATTCGGTGTCAGGATGCGAGTAATGAGCGTTTTGATCGCTGCGACATCTTCATATTGGACATCAGTTTTGTCTGTGTTGAGTGCATCTGCGAGTGCCTGTACCATGGAGCCGCGTTGATCAATCGCCATCATTTTAAAGCGACCGTTCGCATCTGCGAGTTTCATGATACCCCGCAATTTACCAGAGGAAATATCGTTCATGGGTTCTCCTGTTTTAGTGGCTATCGGCTATCGGCTAACAGCCTTCAGTTAAAGAGGTTTCTGATTAAATCAACATATTCTTTGCTGTCTGCTGTTTGCTAATGACTGACTGCTGACTGCTATTCAATATTCACGTTCGACGAAAAAATTGATTAGCGATAAAAAGAGCTGCTTTGCCCGCCCGTCTGGGAGGTGGGCATAATCATTTTTAAATTTTCCAGCGGCTTCGTGTAACAGTGCTTGAGAACGCCGCTGCGCGTAAGTGATGGATTTATATTTACGCATCAACTGGAGTACGCGCTCGACCTCTGTCTCAGTTTTTGCGTCTCGGGGGCGTGCCATAATGTCAATTACTTGTTGTGCTTCTCCCTCGGTGCAAGCATTGATAAGGTGAATGAGGACAAGCGTGCGTTTGCCTTCACTAATATCGCCAGCGATCTCTTTTCCGTATCTACCGACATCACCGATGAGGTTAAGGACATCGTCCTGAATTTGGAATGCGATGCCGAGTTCTTTACCGAGTTCGACGAGTCCGTCTACTTCAGTTTCATTTGCGCCGCCGATGATTGCGCCGACACGACACGGGGTGATGCAGGTGTACCAAGCGGTTTTCTGGATACACATTGTCAAGTAGTCGTCTTCGTCGAGATTCCACCGATTATCGCTGACCCAACTCAGTTCGATGTGTTGTCCTTCAACGACTTGGTTGCTGAGTTGTATAAATTCAGATAAGATACGGAAGGCGAGTTCGTGTCCGAGAATCTCGGTGTTTCGGTGTAGCATCTCCCACATTTTGCAGTGGAGTGCGTCTCCGACGTTAATCGCCATCGGAATTCCGTGTTTTTGATGAAGGCAGGGTTCCCCGCGTCGGAGTTCGGACCCGTCTTCAATATCATCGTGGATGAGGAGCCAATTCTGTAGGAGTTCGAGCGAGGCGGCGGTATTGACGGCGCGTTCCGGGTTTCCACCGAACGCCTCACACATCAGCATACAGAGAGCGGGACGCAACCCTTTGGCAGCGCGGCGGGGATAGTCTAATATCATCTGGTACAACTGATGTACATCCGGGTGCTCATGAGCAGTCGGGAGAAAATCGAAGATACAGGCATCAACTTTACTTTTAATTTCGCTGAGATATGTGGTGACAAGGTGCTTTGTTGGTGAGATATCCTGTCCGGTTTTCTGCATTGTTTTCCCTACGTTTCGCGCCGTTTTTCTGTTTTAACCCAGCCCTCCCATGTCTCCTCGGGTCTTGAGCAGGAGCGTCAAGTTTTATGAAGCATTGATTTAATGAAGATTAACTCAATATTTCGGTAATCCTTACGGATCGCGAGCCCAGCTCGCTCCTACAATAAGAAGTTGCTGTATTACCGAATTAAATTCTTAAATTTCATCAAATCCTGCTTTAAAATTATACCACAGAGTATGATGAAAATCAAATTTTTCGCTGTGCAGTATTTTGGTTTTCAGTTCTATCGTTAGGTGTTACGTGTTGCTCCTACAATTCGTCCAAATCAATGGCGATGAATCGGTATCCGAAGGGTTTTATGCGTTCAACCAAAGTCTCTCGCAATTGGAGTGCCAGTGCAAATTGTGCATCCGAGACCTGTATCCGCAAAACTGGATGGTGGTCAAAGAGTGAGACATCTTCGAGTTGGAATTCGTGGAGGAGCTGCTCGATTTGTGTCAATACTGTCGGCTTCTCGCCCTGCTCTGGACTGTTCTCTTTTTCCATTTAAGAACGTCGCCTCCAATCGCTGCCTGCCATGAACCCACCATCAACGAAGACCATCTGCCCGGTGACGAAATCAGAAGCGTTAGATGCGAAGAAGATCGTCAAACCTGCTAAGTCCTCAGGTTCACCCCAGCGATAGGCGGGTGTCCGATTGAGGATCCATTCGTTGCGACTGTCTTCACGTGCGGGAGCCGTCATCTCTGTCCTGATGAAGCCGGGTGCGATACCGTTTACCTGAATGTTGTATTCTGCCCACTCTACGGCGAGGAGTTTTGTGAGTTGGAGGAGTCCGCCCTTTGCTGCTGTGTAGGCGACGCTCGTCGGTAGTCCGATGGCTGAGGTAAGCGATAAGGTGTTGATGACCTTGCCGGACTTCTGCTCTTTCATGACATTGCCGCAGGCTTTCGCGAGGAAGAACGCACCTTTGAGATTGACATCTGTGACGAAATCCCAGTCCGCTTCAGTGAATTCCATTGCGGGGTTACGGATATTGACACCGGCATTGTTAACGAGTATGTCGATTCTACCGAAGGTTTCTACGGTCTGTGCGACGAGTGTGTCGATTTCTGAGAGGTTCCCGACATCCGCCTGAATCGGCAAGATTTTTCTATCGGTTTCGTCGGCAATTCGTTCCGCGATGGGTGTCAAGGTCTCAATTTTCCTACCGACGATAACGAGGTCCGCGCCAGCACCGGCAAGACCTTCTGCCATTGCAAGCCCAATCCCTCGACTCGCGCCAGTGACGAGACTTACTTTATTCTCCAATTGAAATTGCTGGACCACGTTTATGGCAGATTTCTGGTGCATATTTTGCCTCCAATCTCAGGGGTGGTTACTCGGCTGGATCGCCCATTTTTGTCAAGTTAGCCAACCGATCGGTCCCAATAACCTTTATTTTTCCATTATGTTCCTCAGCAAGAGAAACAAGGAGTTGTGCACCCGCGGAACGTTTCAGATCAATCTCAAGGGCAACGACATAGATAGCGGCATTATTTTGGTTCTGTTCGCGTACAGTGTCAAGAATCTTCTGTGTGTTTGTCTCAATAGAATGCCCACTAACTGTGGTTGGAAGACCGTCCGTCACCAAAACGATAACAGAAGGATCAAGCATTAGCGCACCTTCGAGCGCCGAAAGAATGTTCGTTCCAACATTGGACTGGATGCGTTCAGGTGTGAATCTGTCGAGATATTTTAAGGTACGTCCTATATTTGGGGCATTTGCAGGCAGCATTTGCTTATGCATCATTCTTGCCTGCGTAGAAAAAGCGACCACGTTCAGCGTATCGGTGTCGCTAAGCATAAGCACGGAGTCCTTGATGGAATCAACGGCTAATTCAAGTTTATTGAGTCCGGCTGCCTGCATGCTCGCTGACACATCAAGGCAGTAGACAATATCCTTGGGACCCCCGAATTCATTGAGAAAGTCAATAATACCGAGTCGGTCAGAGATACCGTCTTTTCCACCGCCGCCGAGGAGTCCATCGCCGCCGCCTTGACCATCGCCGCGGAATCGCCCGCTTCCATCACCGCGTGCTCGGACTCTGCCTGTAACGAGACCGCGTCCATCGGTGCGTCCAGGTTGCGAGATTAACCTGCTGAGGTTCGACGCTTCCGCATCGCGCAACTGGGCATCCGTCATGACTTCTGGGATAATCTCACTTATGGGGGCGTTGTTAACTTCGACATCTTCAAGGACAACGCGCGGACTGAGTTTGACGACTTCATCCATCTTGTTCCGAGCGGTTTCAATTTTCCTATCTATCGCATCTCTGGCGAGTTCTTCGTTCGGATCATACATCTTTTTCGTGAGCGGCGGTTTCGGTCTCTGTTTCCGTTTCCTAGGTGCTTCTGCGTCGTTAAGCAGATCAATCGCAAAAACATCCATATTTTCTTCGGCGATTCGACTGACTGGGAGGAATAGGTAGACGATAATAATGATCATGTGTAAGATAAGCGATAGCAAGAGAACAGATCGCAACCGATTCCTACGTCGTTGTGCGTCAATTCGCCAATTGGTGAGTCGATTTAACACGGGGTAAGCCCTCCACGTTTTTCTCCGATGGCTATGCCTAAGCAGTATGGACCTCGGAACAATAGATTTTGAGATTTACGATACCTGTGTTCTTTGTGAGGTTTGTTGGTTTTCAAAAGCCTGAATCCACGTTTCGCCTTCCGGTGTCAGCTCGTAATAGGTATGATTACGGTGCTTGATCCATTTGCCTTTAACGATATTCTTACGATAATGGATTACACGTCCTTGCACCCTTTGAAGTCCACCGAGTTCCCTTAATTTCCGGTGTCGCTGATGCATCTCCTCAAGCGGAAGCCTTAAAACCTCAGCGACCACAATAGAGTAGTCCATTCCGAATTCCTGATGGTGCTTGAGGATAAAATAGTCGGTTTCATCAAGTTCAGCGAATTCAGGTGCAAGTGTAGCAGGTGCCGCCGCCATCTCGGTTGTCTGAACCTCGTCCCATGCGACCACCAGTAACCGCTCCGGTCGTAAACCTTGCACTGTGTTGCATGTGGCGTGATGGACAGTTATAGTGTTGTCCTCCTTGAAATAGCCGGTAATCGGATCCTCTTCTTTCGGGGAACAACACTTGGCGATTTTATAAGTGAGTTCAGGAGTCATATTTTTGTCTATTTAAAAATCACTGTTATGATTTTTTCAATGCTCTGTGTCCGATGTCATTCCGAAAATGTGCTTTGTTAAAGTGGATCGCCGAGACCCCTTTATATGCCTGTTGAATTGCGTTGTGTAATCCGTCGGCGACAGCCGTGACACCTAATACTCTACCACCAGCCGTGACGATGTTTTCGCCGTCCTGTGCTGTACCTGCATGAAAGACGTTAACGCCTTCAACGGCATCGGCATCCCCAAGACCGGTGATAATCTCACCAGTTTGATATGGATCGGGGTAGCCGCCTGAAGCCATGACGACACACGCTGCGGCTTCATCGGACCACTGGACATCATCATGCTGTGCGAGCGTTCCATCAATACATGCGATGAGCAATGGCACGAGATCGCTTTTAAGGCGCGGCAAAAGCACCTGTGCCTCTGGGTCTCCGAATCGGCAGTTGAATTCGAGTACTTTTGGCCCGGTATCTGTAATCATCAATCCGACGTATAGTACACCTTTAAAGGGACTGTCGATGTCTGCCATGCCGTTGATCGTTGGGTAAACGACGCGCTTCATGACATAGTCGTGCAATTCTGGCGTGATAACCGGTGCGGGAGAGTATGCCCCCATACCGCCGGTATTCTTCCCAGTGTCCGCATCGTGTGACATCTTGTGGTCCTGGGAACTGACAAATGGGAGGCAGTGTGTCCCATCGGTAAGGACCGTAAAAGAGGCTTCTTCGCCGATCAATTCTTCCTCAATTACCACGCTATCGCCTGCGTCCCCAAACGCTCTATCGACTAAAATAGTTGTGACGGCTTGCAATGCCTCTCTGAAGGTCCGTCCGGGGATAACGCCTTTACCAGCGGCAAGTCCATTTGCTTTAACGAAAACAGGTTTATTTTGATCTTCGATATAAGCCATCGCTGCTTCAGCGTCCGTAAACGTCTGGTGTTCCGCTGTCGGGATACCGTTTTCGAGCATCAGTCGTTTGGCGAAGTCTTTGCTCGCTTCCAAACGTGCTGCGCGTTTATTGGGTCCAAATGCTTTCAGCCCGCGCTCGCTGAAGACATCAACAATGCCTTCCGCTAACGGTGCTTCGGGACCGACAACGGTGAGTGCGATATTTTCGGATTCTGCCCAGTCTGCGAACTCGGTAAACCGATCCGGCATTGGAATAGTTTCTGCGATTTCTGCGATGCCGGCATTGCCCGGTGCGCAATAGATTTTTTCAACAAGTTGGCTCTGGGCGAGTTTCCAGACGAGTGTGTGTTCACGTCCGCCCTGCCCGATGACCAGAATTTTCATGCGACACATCCTTTCTGATTGTATTGTATCACAAAAAGTTCGGAAAATCAAACATTTTATTTGACAAAGTGTATCGTATAGGTTATGCTAATCATAGAGATCGGAGAAATCGTTAATGCATGACACACATCCACGAGAAATAGAAACTTATCATACGCAAAACGGACGTGAACCTTTCACGGAATGGTTTAACGCAATTCGAGATACAAGCGCACAAACGAGAATTCGAGGACGACTTGACCGGCTTGAAGCTGGCAATTTTGGTGATTGCCAATCAGTTGGTAGTGGTGTCTTTGAGCTGCGTCTCCATTTTGGTTCAGGCTATCGTATCTATTTTGGTGAAGTGGATAGAACAATTGTCCTTTTACTTTGTGGCGGGGATAAGTCAACACAAAAACGGGACATCCGACGCGCAAAAACCTATTGGTTAGAATATAAGGAGGAACGGCAATGAGAAAGTACCGAAAATGGAGAGAGATCGTAATAGAACAACTTGCTGAGGACTGGGATGCGGCACTTGACTATATTCAATTCGCAATGGAAGAATACCAAGTTGATGGGGACACTGAAGTATTTCTGTTAGCACTCTACACCTTTGTAGAATCGCAAGGTGGCGCTGTCGAGGTTGCTAAGCGAGCCGCCATAGCACCAGAGACCCTGTCGAAAATTCTTTCAATCAAAGAAGCTCCGCACCTTGACACCTTTGTGACTATTCTGAAAGCCCTGGGGTGCCGACTTTCAATCGAACCGCTAAAAGCCGAGGACTGTAGTCCAGATCGCGCGGACGTGGATACTTCGGTTGCTCCGATAAAGGATACCAAACCTGAGATGGCACTCGCTACGGATAATAAATAGAAACTCTTTCGCTACTACACGAATCAATAATGCACAACATACATCCTCAAGAATTGCAATTTTATCAGACTTCGAGCGGAAGTGTTCCTTTTATTCAATGGTTTAATGGGTTTCAAGATCAGAGAACACAGACAAGAATCCAGAAACGACTGCAGCATCTTGAACACGGCAATTTTGGGGATTGTCAATCTGTGGGAGACGGTGTCTTTGAGCTGCGTCTCCATTTTGGACCGGGTTATCGTATCTATTTTGGTAAAATTGACAACACAATCGTTCTTCTGCTCTGCGGTGGCGATAAATCATCACAGACCCGAGATATTGCACGAGCAAAACCTATTGGTTGGAACATAAGGAGACAACATGATAAAAGAATATCCGAAATGGCGTAATTTTTTACTGGGGAAACTTGCCAGACGTGAGGCGGCGATTGATTATCTCCACATCACATTAGAAGAATACCAAGCTGATAGCGATACATCTTTCTTTTTACAAGAAATCCAAACAGTTGTAGAAGCACAAGGTGGAACTGCGGCGATCGCCAAACGAGCTGCGATGTCGCCAGAAACACTGTCGAAAATCCTTTCAAGCGAAGAAGCTCCACACCTTGACACCTTCGCGACTATTCTCAAGGCACTTGGATGTCGGCTTTCTATTGAACCTTTAACGGAAGAAGACACGCAACCAGACATTGAACTCGCTGCTAAACAGGAAAGTACACAATTGGACAATCTACAGACGCATTTGTCTGAATCGCACTCATCCCAATAAGGGAGGTATTGACAATGGCTGAACAACATCACGAACTTGCTCACGTTTTTAGTGAACCGTCTGGGAGGGTGAACGACGCGCGTGCTGGTGGACTACGCGATGTCAACACACCTTATACTTTTCCGGGTTATACGAAGGCAGAATGGCTCGAAAAAGCCGATGCCTTACGCCAACAGATTCGTGTCGCTAACGGCTTGATACCGGCACATGAACCGACCCCACTGAAGGCTGAGATCTTCGGAAAGATTGAACGCGAAGATTACAGCGTGGAAAAGGTCTATTTTGAACCGTTTCCGGGGTTCTTCACAACCGGAAACCTCTACCGTCCACTTGGAAAGCCGGGGCCGTTTCCGGGGATCGTGAGTCCGCACGGACACTGGAGCCGCGGCAGACTTGAGAATATTGAGCGCGGTTCAATCCCCGGACGTTGTATCAACTTCGCGAAACAAGGGTATGTTATTTTTGCCTACGATATGCTCGGCTACAATGACAGCGGCAAACAGATTGAGCACCGTTACGGGGGCGCAAGCGAAGGTCTTTGGGGACTGAGTGCGATGGGGCTTCAACTCCAGAACGGTATCCGTGCCATCGACTTTTTGCAAAATTTGCCAGACGTAGATGCGGAACGTATCGGCTGTACGGGTGCGTCCGGTGGCGGGACGCAAACCTTTATATTAACAGCAGTAGATGAACGCGTTAAGGTTTCCGCGCCGGTCAATATGATCTCTGCGACGATGCAAGGTGGGTGTCTCTGTGAAAACGCGCCGAACCTCCGTTTGGATGTCAGCAACCTCGAAATCGGTGCGTTGATGGCACCGCGTCCGCTTCTGCTCGTGTCGGCGACTGGAGACTGGACGGTGAAAACACCGACGGTTGAATATCCGGCTATCCGAAGTATCTATGAACACTTCAACGCAGCGGATAAGGTCCATCAGGTTCAGGTAGATGCCGAGCACAACTATAACCGGGAGAGTCGTGAAGCGGTATATGCGTGGTTCGCCAAATGGTTTTTAGGGGCAAAGGACGTTTCGGCGTTCACGGAGGTTGAATTTCAGGTTGAGCCGGATGATGCGCTATTGGTATTTTCAGAACGTGAGCTGCCGGCGCATGCCCTGAAGCAGGAAGATTTTCTGCCAGCTTGGATAGCGCGTTCCGAACAAGCGATCGAAAATCGGAAACCGGCGAACGAAACGGAACTTCAGACGTTTCGTGAAGAGATGAAAAGCGGATTGCAATACGCGCTCGGGTTGCAGGTTCCAAAGATCACGGATGTAACGCTTGTTGAACCGGAGGGTGCGTTTCCAACGACCTACCAAGCGAACCTGTCTGCAAGACATCTCGTTATCGGCAGAAAAGGTGTTGGTGATACGATCCCTGCCATCTTGTTTAGTCCAGAGCCACAGGTCGGACACGATCCGGTCGTATTGATCGTTCATCCGGAAGGTAAGGAGAAGTTGATTGATGCGGAGACGGGTGAACCGTCGAATCTTATTACTGACTTACTCAGTGCTGACCGGAAGGTGTTACTCATCGATGTCTTTGGTGTGGGTGAACATCAGGATTATGAGAGACCGGAAGATACGTCCTTTTTCACCACCTACAACCGTACCGCTGCAGCACTCCGGGTGCAAGACATTGTAACGGCACTGCATTGCTTCACAGGCAGAGGCGATGTCTCGGAAGTGAATCTGGTCGGGATCGGTGAGGCGGGGTTGTGGGGTCTACTTGCCGCTGGATTTACCGATGTCAAGAATGTTGTTATAGATACGGATGGATTTGATAACAGCAGCGACGCTGCGTTTTTAAAGACTTTGCCGATACCGAGCATCCGTCGAGTTGGCGATTTTCGGACCGCTGGAACACTCGTTGCCCCAAGCAACTTAATTCTCCACAATACGGGTAACGCCTTTGAGACGGCATGGATTCGCGAGGTGTATAGGAACATCGGTGCAAGCGACCAGCTGCTGGTAGCGGAAGATCGGTTGTCTGATGAAGAGATCGTTGCGGGGGTAACGGCGGTGTAAGCAAAGGATGGAAGGATGGAAGGATGGAAGGATGGAGCCAGCTCCGCTTCCAATCTTCCTATGGGAAACATCCGAGCAAAACACCAATATCTGTTAGTAGCAACTTAGGTTATAAAATATAGGGCGGATCCGATTGAGGGTCCGCCCTATATTTTTCCATACACGATTGTTGTGCCATCGTGCTGAATCAGAAAATGGATTGCCTATGAAAGGTTGTATCCACGTTCGTTGTGTTGTGAGAGGTCGAGTCCCATCCGTTCCTCATCCTCTTCAACGCGTAAGCCGACTGTGGCATCAACGATTTTGAGAATGATAAACGAGAGTACGCCACTCCAAAGAAGTGTAATGACGATGCTAAGGAACTGAGCCCAGACCTGCGTGCCGATTGTCATACCTTCAGCTAACCCGCTACCGCCTAACCCTTCAGCGACAAAAACGCCAGTCAATAGGGCGCCAACGATTCCACCAATGCCGTGAACGCCGAATGCGTCAAGTGAATCGTCATAACCGAGTTTTGACTTCAGGCTGGTTGCGCCCCAATAGCAGACGACCCCAGAAACAGCACCGATAACGAGTGCGCCGATAGGACCGACGGAACCGGAAGCAGGTGTGATAGCGACCAATCCAGCGACGGCACCTGTCACAATCCCTAAAGCGCTCGGTTTACGGTGTACTGCCCATTCAACAAACATCCATGTAATCGCGGCGGTGGCAGTTGAAATCTGCGTAACGAGCATTGCCATCCCGGCGGTTCCATCGGCGGCAACGGCACTACCGGCGTTGAAACCGAACCAGCCTACCCAGAGCATTGAGGCACCGACGACGGTGAGGGTCAAACTATGGGGTGGCATAGCCGAGGTTCCGTATCCGATCCGTTTCCCGACCAAGATAGCAGCGACGAGTGCGGCGATTCCTGCGTTGATATGCACAACGTTTCCGCCTGCGAAGTCGAGTGCGCCGATAATATCACCGAATAGGGAACCGTCGCCAGACCATGCCATGTGGCAGAGCGGTGCGTATACAATTATCGACCATAGGACAGAAAAGATTAACATCGCCGAGAATTTCATCCGTTCAGCGAATGCCCCGGCGATCAATGCCGGTGTGATAATCGCGAATGTTAACTGGAAGGTAATAAAAACGGTTTCTGGGATATCTCCAGTTAGCGAGTCTACGCCGACACCGCGTAGGAACATGGTACCAAGTCCACCGACAAAGGAGCCGAGTGTGATTTTCCCTGCCTCCATACCGGCGGTGTTAAAGGCGAGACTATAGCCGCATATTATCCATAAGATCGTCATCAACCCTGTCAATGCGAAACATTGCATGAGGACAGAGAGTACATTTTGGACGCGTACGAGTCCACCGTAAAAGAGTGCGAGCCCGGGGATCGTCATAAAGAGCACGAGAGCCGTTGAGGTGAGCATCCAGGCGGTATTACCGGAATCAGGGGCTGTTGCATCTTGAGCCATTGCCAAACTCGGGACACCGCAGATCAATAGAACCACAATTAGCGTTCCAATTCGTGTGTAAGCAGTTCGCTTTCCTGCTAATAGTGATGCACATCGTTGTTGCATCGGAATCCTCCATAATATTGACAAGCAGATATTGCTTGCTTTGTTGTTTCTGTAAGGACAGACAACTTTGTCTGCCTCCCAATTTAACAGGACATCAGTATTGTATCAAACGTTAATTTCATGTAGCAAAAAGGGGAACACCCACAAGACCGGAAGTAAAACCCAGGGATATAAGTGAAACTTCCTGTGGGTGGTCCCTATTAGATGTGTAGCGCAAAGGCTACTGGACAAATACGTTACCGCATCGCGGAGACGTTAAAGTCGGGATAGGCACTCGCCCCGTGTTCCTCATAATCGAGTCCTGCCTGTTCTTCTTCTTCTGTGACGCGTAAACCTGTAGCTGCTTTGATAGCGGAGAAGAGAATGAACCCGGTAACAAGACACCACGCGAGAACAGCGAGGACACCGACGATCTGTGCTCCGAGAAGTTTGAACCCTCCACCGTGGAAAAGACCGCTTGAACTATCAAAGAATCCGAGGAGGATTGTCCCTAATGCGCCACACGTACCGTGAACGGAGATGGCACCGACTGGATCATCAATACGCAGTCTCTCAAAGAGTAGCACACTGAGAACGACGACAATACCGCCGAGTGCGCCGATAATTGCGGCATCTCTTGGGTCCACGGATGCACAACCGGCAGTAATTGCGACTAGACCGGCGAGTGCACCGTTGAGAGCCATACCTGCATCGGGTTTACCGAGCATTATCCATGCGGTAATCATTGCGGTGATAGCACCGGCAGCGGCGGCGAGATTCGTGGTGACAGCGATACTGGAAATTACTGCGGCATCTGCTCCCATCTGGCTACCGGGGTTGAATCCGAACCAACCGAGCCATAAGATAAAGACACCGAGCGCAGCAAGCGGGAGATTGTGTCCGGCAATCGGTCTCGGTTTCCCTTCACTATCATATTTGCCGAGACGTGGGCCTAAGACGACAGCACCTGTTAATGCAAGCCAGCCACCGGTTGAGTGGACGACAGTTGAACCTGCGAAATCGGACATCCCCAGGCTATACAACCAACCGCCACCCCAAATCCAATGCCCAACCACCGGATAGATGATACCGGTGATGAAGACGCTATAGATGAGATAGCTTTTAAACTGTGTGCGTTCTGCCATTGCTCCGGAGACGATAGTTGCGGCGGTAGCAGCGAATACGAGTTGGAAGAGCCACGCGGCGTGTGTCGGCACGGAACTCCACTCTAATGAACTAAATACGCCAGAATCAGTGGGTACGAACCAACCACTTGTTCCCATAAACGCGTTACCAGCACCGAACATAATGGCGAAACCGATCGCCCAGTATGCGATAGAACCCATTGAAAAATCCATCAGGTTTTTCATGAGAATGTTCACAGCGTTCTTAGCACGGGTGAATCCAGACTCGACCATAGCGAATCCTGCCTGCATAAAGAATACGAGAAATGCTGCGACAAGTACCCACAGTGTGTCCGCCATATATTTTGCATCGGGAACCTTAACCATCTCCGCCTCGTAAGCCGTACCCTCGTAAACTTTTACTTTTTCCCCTTCAGCGTCCAGGTCGTCAACATGCTGGTTTAAGGCGAAAACGTTTAGACTCAGGAAACATGTGAGGATAAAAGCAGATATGATAACCTTTTTCTTCATTTTTCAGAATCTCTCCTTTGCGTCAAGTCATCCTAAAAACTGGGGATGTTCATCGCGAACCGCGAGACTGTTATCCCCGGTTCGCGATAAGATCAGTTATTCCGTATTTTCCTACCACGTGCGGACAAACGTCATTCTGCCGGTAATTCCTGTTTGTTCAATTTCCATACCTTCGTCATCTTCAGCTGGCTGGGTTTCGTATCCAACAAAAACTCCGAGGGTATTATTTTCGCCATAACCGACATTCGCGCGGAGCCCTGCGACCAAACTACTGAGCCCGCCGTTGGTTATATCAAACGTTACTTCTACTTGCGGACCGATAGCAATCGTATCATTGAGTGAGTAGAGGATAAAATCGCGTGTGTAGAAGGAATCGTCACCATAATCAAAGGGCGAATTAAAGAACCCTTGGATCCACGATTCAAAATAGATGGAACCCGCAGTGAGATAGGTGAACAGTTGCGGTGCGATCAAGGAAGAGGGACCGTCGGCTGCGGCGTAATCGAAACCGATACCTACCATCGGGAGGAAACTGAGAGACAGTGAATCGCTATCAACGACCGGAATGCCCAGCCCAATATCCAATTCACCAAATGTATCAACAACGTAAATATCGGTATCTAATGAGAGACTACCAAGGAAACTTGGAGAATGGCTGGCACCAACCCAGATCTGTGTTCCCAAACTATCGGTATCGGTACGGAACCACCCAGAAACACCTGATGCTTCTTCTTCCGCCATCTCTTCTTCACCCATTTCATGGGCATCTGCGTAAACCATCGGAACACTACCGACTGCGAAAATACACGCGACGACTAACAGACGAACTAACCAAGCAGTATACGTTTTCATTTAAATAAATTCTCCTTTATGTGCATCCAAAATGCACGGACAGACTGTGTAAATTTGAGCGACGTACATTTACGGTATAACGATGCGACTCCAAAATTTCAATCGAGAAATAGGTCGCTTGACTCTTGTGTCAACTTGTGATATAGTGGTTCTCACCTGCAAAAACGGCAGGTTTCACGAGTACCTACTATGCATCTATTTCGGTTTAAAGCAAGACGCGTGCCAATTAACAGCTTGCCTCACAGTGAGAACCGTTAGACCCTTCGCTTTACTTATTTTCAGTTGTCAGTAATGTAAGCATTACAAGGGTTTAACCGATAATAGATGACAGATAACTCTCGTCGTGAGGTAAACACTTAAAATGGATAACTCTCACTGCGAGGCAACCTCAAAAAAAAATGCTGAAATTTTCAACAGAAGATTGCCCAAAAAAGATGCATATCGTGCTTCTGAGCGTTATTGTGACGTTTGGTGCTGTCCTCCGTTTTTGGAACTTAGGAGATTGGAGTTTTTGGATTGACGAGGCGTTCACAGTCCGAGATGCTCAAAACTTGTCGTTCGACAGCTTGCAATCTATTCCGAATCCGATTCCGTACCTTGCAGTGAAGTTATCAATCCGCATCAGTGGTAATAGCGAATGGGGGAGCCGTCTGATTCCGTGTATCGTGGGGATTATCTCAATTCCGGCTGTTTTCGGATTAGGACGAACACTGTATAATTGGCGTGTTGGACTTTTTAGCAGTGCGTTTGTGGCGTGCGCCAGTTGGCATCTGTTTTGGGCACAGAACGCTCGTTATCCGGTCTTTACCTTTCTGTTTGCGATCTTAACGGCGTGGTGCTTCTATCTGTCTCTGGAGCGCGATTCGACGCTTCTGATGATAGGTGCCCTCGCTTGCTGCCTGTGTCTAATTCTCTCACATACGCTCTCGGTCGTCATCGTTCCGGCGTTAGCGGTTTATGCTGTCATCTGCCTCATAGAAAAATCGGATCGGAAGCGATGGCTAAATCTGCTTATCTTTTTTGTCCCGTTTGCGATACCGGTGTTCACCTTGGCGTTTTCAGAGGTACGCGGTTATCTTTTCGCTGGCTGGGGACGCAACGAATGGCAGCGGAGTCCGCTCTATATTGTCTTAACGCTTGTGCAAGGCGTGAGTGTTCCAGTAGCCGTAACTGCTTTTTTCGGTGCCACTTCGACCGCATTTAATAAGTCAACGCGTTTTCTAATCTGTTATGCGGGTGTGCCGTTAGTCCTCTTTCTTATCGCCTCGCAGCTTCAAAATGTCGCTGGCTATTATCTGTTCTGGACGACGGCAGCCTATTTCGTTCTCGCCGGTGTTGCGTGTGAACAGGTATGGAAAATAGTAGAGGGTAAGACCGCCAGAATACTCGGTATACTTGTACCTTGTGTGTTAGTGGTGACGCTGCTCTCACAGGATTACCTCTACTTCAAGATAGAAAATGGTGGGAGACCGAAGTGGCGGGAGGCGTTTGGAGCCATCCGGACAGAGATGCGTCCCACCGATAAAGTGGTGCTTTCAGAACCTGAGATGGGTAAATATTATCTTCCAGAATTGACCTCTGTTTACATCGGTGGGCTATTAGACAATCCGGAAGCGTTTGAAAAAACGTGGGAAGATTCAGGGAGAGATCGTTTATGGTTCGTCGTTGATGTTGCAAGTTTTAATGTCTTCGATGGAAATGAAAACGTCCGCAGTTGGATTCGCCAACGCGGACATATTGTTAAAACGTTCCCCGCGTTCTCGCGAGCGAAAGACAGAACGATTCACATTTATGTTCTGGAGTAGGATCCAACAGGTGGAATATCTCTACCAGAAATCGCAGGGTTGTAAGAACAACGTTATATGCCGAATGTATTCGTATACTTTAGTAACACCGTGCGTCCCCTCGTCAACAATTTTCTTGGGACCTTATCTTCTCTGTCCGTGTTGAGATTCTCATTATAGACCAACCAGAGGTCATTCCCCTCACGAAAATTATATCGAAACCGAATATTTGTTGAGAACCGATCATTAGCACTATTATATTGCACAAATGCATTCAGAGAGAGGTGTGTGTTTAGAGCTGCGCGGGTGCGCAATCGAACAACATGTGCGTTAAACCCTTGGCTACGCTCAGGAAAACGGACAACATTCACTTCGTATTCACTGATCATTTCTAAATGTCGGGACACATTCCATGTCGGTTTAACGCCACATTCAAGTCGCCATCCATCAAAAAAACCGCCGAAAGACCAATTAAAATCCGTACGGAACAATTTTTTACTTGGCATATCAAATTTGCCCTTAGCCTCGAAGGTAGTGTACCTGCCTGCTGGAACCACTGTGTTTTTCGGAAAATCCTCCTCTTCGGTGAGGTCTTCATAATCCATTTGCAGGTCGAGTGTCGCGACTGCCCCCGACTTCCACTCGAGATCCATATCATAGTCAAGTTGCGCGGATTCCACAGAATTATCTTCATTCCTGATAACAACGAACCCTTT
The DNA here is from genome assembly GCA_022827225.1 of Candidatus Poribacteria bacterium. GTDB lineage: Bacteria > Poribacteria > WGA-4E > WGA-4E > WGA-3G > WGA-3G. Next base: position 44,475 of record JAJDTJ010000050.1, read on the forward strand.
AAATTGTAACGGACTGACCTTTCTAATTGAAGTCCCTTTTTTTATCAGCCAATCATAACGAGCCCCCCACTGCAGTTGCGTGAAATCCTTTCGTTTTGTATATCCGAGTCCGGGTGAAAAGTCCTTGCCTCTCCGCGCTGCGACGAGTTCATAATCGAATCCGACATCGGTGCGCCGGGTGAGTTCTGCGAGAAACATGGCTGTATCGAAAAAATTGGATGCCTGCTCTTCAAAAGTTTGTCCCCACTTAAGCGTCAGATACTCTTTTCCAAACAGTCGAAGAATGCTGTCAACTCCATAAGCGAAGTTGCGATTGCCCTCCTCATCCATACGATTTGTTGCCATGACCCCAGCATAGGAATATGGATTAAGAACTTGCCGACGGAGTCGTAGTACCCCAAAGTTTTCACTCGGAACGTCTTCCTTACGTGCGGTTTGCATGTCAAGGAAACCGAGGTCCCAATCACCAATACGCCCAACGAGCCTCACACCTCCAATGATCGGGATTTGTTCATCATCCCGGATGCCGATGCGACGGCTATGAAAAAGTCGGGCACGATCAATGAAATTGAAGGCGAAAATCCCGGAACGTTCTTGAAAAAACTGCCGTTTCTCTGGGAAAAAGAGCGAAAATCGGCTCAAATTAACTTGCTGATCATCGGCTTCTGCTTGGGCAAAGTCAGGGTTTAGCGTGGTATCTAAGGTGAGGTTGCTGGTGACATTATATTTTATATCAAGTCCAACACTTCTCGCCAACGCATTTTCGAGATGATAAGCGGTTTTAGTATCATTTAGTGTAGGTGTTTGCTCAAGACCGCCGATAATGTAAGGCGTAAAGTAAACAGGTTTTTGACTGTAAACCTGATTCAAAACGATAGGATGTGCCCGCGAAGGTGTATCAATCCCGCGTTCCGGAGATAGGTTCGGGAAGACAACTCGCTCGTTTTTTCGGGCAATATTTCGATAAGCGATTAATCCCATGACCACCGTACCTCCTTCATCCTGAAAACTCAGGCTGGAGAATGGGATACGCATTTCAACGAACCAGCCTTTTTCATTTTGGACCGTGGCGACATCCCAATAGGTATCCCAGTTTTTGTTATCAGATTTGCCATCATTAAAGATGGCTTCATCACCGCGAATACCGGCTGGTGTCGTCCAAAATGACAAGGCGCTTTTCTTGTCGTTGAAGGTATCAAGAATGATCCCAAATTTATCATCCTTGCTCGATCTATCTCGATAGAGCGAGTTCACACGAACCCCGGAGGGATCCGTATCATAACACCGCGCTGAACAGTAAAGATAATCCTTATCATAAGCGATTCTAATCTCTGTTCTCTCGGTGGGTTCACCTTCATAAGTGGGTTTGTACATGATCATAGGGAGGGGTTCAATCCGCTGCCATCCAGGTTCATCACTCAAGCCATCAATCAGGATAGCCTCTGCTAAGTAGGTTAATGGTAGGGGTTCTTGGGCGTTGGTGGCACTTACAGAGAAAACAAGGATTAGAATCACGCACGCCATAGTAAACTTTGGTAGATATCCCATTTTTTCGTTCAAAGCATTCAGAATGCATTCCATTCCAGATGTTATTCTTTATCCATTCTCACTTCTGTGATACCTTCAATCCTCGAAAGTTCATTAAAAAAAGCGAGCCACTCCTGTGGATTCGCCAGTTTGATAAGGAAACTCAGTTCAACCACCTGCGATTTTTTGATCCGTTTTTCAAGTAAGCGTTCGTAAATGAGGTGTGCGTCGAAAGCCGCACGATAAACAGTTTCGGCGTTTGCATCAGGCGGCAGGCAAAATTCTAAACTGAATCCGTTATTGTTGCCGGAACGTTGATGCCAATGGTAGATACCGAGAATAATAATACCGATGAGAAAAGTTGACAAAATCGCGATGGATAAATTGTTCGTTCCAACTGCCATACCGACAACCAACGCGTAGCAGACAAAGCCAATATCTCGTGGGTCTTGGATTGCAGTACGAAACCGGATGATTGACAGCGCACCGACTAAACTAAATGCCCGCGCGATATTATCACCTATGATCACCATCACAACTGCTATCAGCATACAGAGAATGATGAGTGTATCAGTAAACGATTTTTGTGGGACTTTGGTTTGTGTCCATTGGTAGATATTAACGATAAAAACGCTTAGGACAAACGAAAGTAATAATTGAAAAGCATTCGTACCGAATGTTGCCGGTGATGGCAGGGTTAAAAAGTTAAATAACATGGACAGATGGCAAGCAGCACTTCGGATTTGATACCTATCGCCTGAAATCTCGGAAAAGCATCAATCGCTTTGTGCAACTGAGTTTTGTTGCAGCAAGTCTCAGGAAGTTGATATTCACAACACGCGAGGCTCCACAGAAAGTAATAAGTGTTCAGGAGGTCTGTGAGTATCTCGGCATTCATTGGTATCTTCTGAAGAAACTTACACAAGGTTTACGGCTGGTTCATCTCTGGTCGCAAATGGCAGTCGCGTCATTTTCTGCCAAGTTCAGACGAAAAACAAATTCGCAGAATATTAATGTTCGTTTTCAAGACGATATGCTCCTGCCTTTTGACAAGGCAGTATAAGTTTACAATATCGTCCAAATTTTAGTAATAATATGGCATACGAGTATTATACCTGTCTTTATGGAGAGAAGTCAAGGTTTTTTGTCACTTTTCATTTACTCCTATTTAGAAAACGCGCCACACCCAATAAAAACATCTCCTTAAATTTAAAAAAACGCGATAACCCCTTATATTTATTGACTTTATCGCTTGTTTAAGACACCAAAACCAGAAAAATGTTCCTTAAGTTCAAAACAACTAATTCCGAAATAAAATATAGGGCAAACTTGGAAACTTAGCAATCAAGATTTGCCCTTACAAGACAATTTACTTATAGTTTGTATCAAATGACCCCATGAGTTATAATCATCATATGGGTTCACCTAACAGGTAGATGTATTTGCATCCGCAACACGCTCTTCATGGAGGTCACTATGAAACGCCAGAAGGATACCGCTGTTAGATGTGTTTACATAGCACTCCGCTGGAGTGCGGTCCCTTCAGTCCGCTTTTCTATAGATATATTGCTCCGCTGGAGCAAAGAGACTTCTTGGCACCGAACGGCATGGTGTGTTTTTTGTAGGAGCGAGTGTTTTCGGGCATAAATCAGATCGCGAGTAAAACTCGCTCCTACACGGAGGGGTCGCTTTGACAAAATGTTTATACACCCTGTCGGCTGGTGCTCAATGAGGTTGAAAAAGATGCCAGCGAACCCAACTCAACCCACTCATCAATGATGGATGGGAAGCTAATAAACATCAGTATTCCAGCTATCATAAGGTCATTTGATACTATTTCATTATTAGCATTTTACGCGTGGCGGTGAAATCGCCTGCAGTAAGTGAAAAGAAATAGATTCCACTTGCAACCGATTCACCCAAGGCATTTCTACCATCCCAATACGCCGCACGACTCCGTGATTCATAGATGCCGACAGGTTGATGTCCTAATTCAAGCCTCCGCACCAACTTCCCATTGGCAGCATAGATGGCAATGCTGACATCCGCTGGGGCTGCTAACTGATAGGGTATCCATGTTTCCGGGTTGAAGGGGTTCGGATAGTTCGGTAATAGGGTTGTTGCTTTGGGTGTTAGTGTATCGAGAAGCTGCTCAAGGATCAGAAGTCCGCGCTGGAAAATGGGGTCTGTCAAGTTCATCTCCCGTGCTTCCCGTAACCACGTTTCCACGGCTGCCCTTGTAGGAGCGATCTCCAGATGGCGACTCCATATTTCAGGGGCGGCGGAAACTGTATTTCCAAATGCTGCAGCGACAAGCGTTAAATCTATGATATTGACGACCCCATCTCCGTTGACATCCGCAGCGTTTGATCCAATTTTCCCAAAGTTGGAAGCGACTAAGGTGAGATCAATAATGTTAACGATACCGTCGTTATTCACATCTTCGGCGAGTTGTGGCGGTTCAGTGATCTCTGCGCCTTCTACTTGTGGCGTAGAACTGCCGCCCGCCCTGTCTGTGAGTAGCACGTTAGATAAGTTCACAGTCGAGGCTTTAGCAGCGACGACCTCAAACGTGAGGGTTGTCAGGGTGCCATCCCCGCTGTTTTCACCTGCAAGAGATGTCCCACCGATCATCACGGTGTTTCCTTCAATAACCGGTGGAATAAAAAACGCATCCGCGGGCAGATAGTCTCCATTCGCACTCTCCACATAGCGGAGGGCTGATGCATCAAATTCCACGGTGGCTTGATAACCCGCGACATTTTCTCCGCCGGTGATATTGAATAAGAACGTGAGTTGTTCACCGATAGCCGGGGACACCACTGTTTGGGGCATAAGGCTTACCGTGGCGATTGATGGAGGCACAGCAATAGGGTTTTCCTCAGATTCCAGCACTTCCACAATCAACAGAAGATCCTCACGATTTACGAAACCATCCTTATTGACATCAGGATTTGGATTTACACCAGAAACAGCGGTTGTGCCGAAGTGTGAGGCAACCACTACCAAGTCAGATACATCAACCACGCCGTCGTTGTTAATATCAACGCGCACTATATCATTTCGCATAATTGGAAACGTTTCTTGTGTGAGAAATCCATTTATATCAATGACCTGAAGTTGTATCTCGGTCGATGATCCCACTGCTAATTCCGTTGTCGTAAATTCGATCTGGTCAATTTCAGTATCGAGCATTTTACAACTGTGTAGTTTCACACCATCGACTGGATCACCTGCGGCAGCTGGGATAACCAACTGTGCCTGATGAAGTTCATCGGCATCTGCCACTTCAAAACGTAAACGGATTGTATTTGACGGTAAGGCGAGAGGAGGGTGCATCGTAATCGTTGTAGGTTCATTAAAGGAAATGTCGCTATTGTTAAAGTAACGGTGTACATTCAACCATTCGGCGGCACAATAAGACAATCGGTCTCGGTTGTCTCCATAAGACATCATATAAGCGTCGTTTCGGAAATCGTGTCGCAAGCCGAAGGCGTGTCCGAGTTCATGTGCGGCAGTATCAACACCCGAATTTCCAACGAAACAGTTACCCGAGGCGGGGACAACCGCCCTACCGCCAGTCGTCCCATAGATACCCCCTTGTCCACACCACTGGACATCAATTCTTTCAGAACCGGTATCTACAGAGATGAGGTAGAGATTTTTTGATATATCGAAATCGTCCTCAATCTCTTCTATAATTTTGTCAAAGGTCCCATGATCGTAATGCCTATCCGTGAATCGTCCGTTCACATGATGAACCACTGCTTGACCGTTGGCATCGGTTTCAAAGGAAAAAGTTTTTCTACCGAATCCGTGAGCGTCCATCTGTTCGGCGTAAAACCTTTGGACATCTCTAACCAAGGTATCCAATTTCGTGTCAATATCGTGTTGCGCGGTGCGGTTCATTGGGAGAAAGTAGATCAGGCGCACCATTTCGCGTTGTTGCAGCGTCTGTAGATAGGATTCTATGTTCTGGACACGGACAACACCATCGTCTCCACCGCTTGCGAGCGTCTTTCCATCAGGCGAAAAGGCAGCACCGAAAACCCATGCGGAATGTCCTGTCAAGGTCGTGATTTCCTCTCCACTTTCGACAGCCCAAAGCGTTACCGCCGAATGTCCAGTGCTGGCGAGTGCTTTCCCATCTGGGGAGAAATCAAGGGTATACGCAGTTCCTCTATTACTCTGAAGGGTGCCGACGGGTGACCAATCGGAAACATCCCAGAGTTTGATCACCCCGTGATAGCCAGCACTTGCGAGGGTTCTGCCATCAGGAGAAAAAACGAGTGTATCAACCCTCACGGTATCCCCTTCAAGTTGGGCGATAACTTTTCGCTCTTGAATGTTCCAAATCTTTACGTTCCCCTGATTGTCTCCGGTAGCAAGCAGCTCTCCATTCGGAGAGAACGCTAACGCCATGACCCACTCGTTGTGTTGCAGTGTCGTGATTTCGTTTTGCGTGCTGACTTCCCAAAGTTTTACATCCATACCGGCTGTTGCCAGGAGTTGTCCATTGGGTGAGAATGCCACCTCTATGACTGCGGATCGATTTCGACCAATAATATGTTCAAGTGTCGCGATGTGTGCTCCTGCCTCAACATCCCACAATCTGAAAGTCCAATCATTACCCCCGCTGACAAGGCGTGTGCCATCCGGTGAAAATGCCACTGAATTAATTTGGTCACGGTGTCCCCGTAACGTTGTTACGATGGTGTTGTCCTGCAAATCCCATATTTTGATGGTGGTGTCGTCACCGGCACTTGCAAGAAGTGAGTTGTTTACAGGTGAAAACTTCACTGTTTGAACAGAACCGCCATGCCGTAGCACAACGGGGTGTTGCTGCGCAAAAATTGGGAGTAAAAGACTGAATAAGAGCGTCAAAATAGCAATTAGATACCTGAAATGCATGTGATAACTCCATTTGAATGCAATATAACCTCTGCGACAGCGACTGTTTGAAGTGTGTCATAGTTAATCATCGCTTAGAAACTTGCCACTTTCCAAAATCATCTTGATAAAATAAAAAATCAGCAACTTTATCAAAATCAAGAGTGCGATAGTCAAAAAAACCTACTTCCGCCTTAGCACTACCAACCACTCTGATTTTTGCTGGCCAATACTGTCGTGCTTTATTGAATTTACCCCATTCTTCTATTTTTACTGTCTTTAGTTTTGTATCCTGAGTCCAAAAAACCGTGCCCCCGCCTGGTTTTTTTACCCAAGATGTTGGTACTCCCTTGCTAAGTTCTTCTTCTACAAGTTTCTTTACTACCGATCCACTCGGTTTTGGGGCACCACAACCAATAAGCAACGTTAGTGTAAAGAAAATCAAAATTGATAGGATAGTAGTTTGATTCACTGATTTCATGTTTTTAACCTCCTAAAAGTAGATATCTACGGTTGGAATAATAGACATTACTAAAGTTTGGACAATTTATGGCGATTGGACATTGAGTTTTCCTATGTTTTTCTTACGAGTTCTGTGTTGAGGCGTAAATTGGAAAAACATACTGATATTTATCAAAAGTTGTGCTAAAGCACGATTTATCGAGGGACTAAGGGCCTAAATGCCATTCTTGAGACCGAATCCGTATGCCCTGTGAGTGTGCGCAGGTGTCTGCCCGTGTTGGCATCCCACAAGCGGATGGTCTCGTCAACACTCCCACTTGCGAGGGTATTGCCATCAGGACTGAAGGCAACGCCTATGACCCCATCTGTATGTCCTGATAGCGTGCGGATGTGTTCCCCTCGCCTGATGTCCCACAAGCGGATGGTCTCGTCCTCACTCCCACTTGCGAGGGTGTTGCCATTTGCATACGAAAAGACCCACGCACCATCTCGGTTGCCGGACTTGTAAGTTCCTTTTGACTTCTCTGTGCCATCAGAATACCATTCAGTCCATAAGCCATCTTTGGAATCGTCTGTGTATGTGCCTTCGCTGCTTTTCTGACCATTCCCATACCAGAAAACCCAAGTGCTATCTTGTTTATTATTTTTGTAAGAACCTTCTCTGCTTTTCTGCCCGTTCTCATACCACTCGGTCCACAAACCATTTCTCTGTCCGTTTCTGAAAATTCCTTTCTGATAATTCTGATTGTTGCTGTACCAATTGATATAGAGTCCGTTCGGTTTACCGTTCTGAAACTGATAAAGTGTTCTCCCGCTTTTTACCCACCCCGCATAAGGTCTTTCTTGGTTAGGCGCGTAATGCAGTTCTTCCCCCGACGGTGTGCGACGAGTCTGCAAGCTATCTTCGTTTATTGCTTTTGCGATAACTTCCTCGCGAACTTTTGGGTCATCTAAGTTCGGTTCACCGCAACCGATTATCAGCAAAAACATTATACAAAAAACTGATAACACTTTCCAAACGCTAACTATATCTACCACAGAACCTATATTATTCTCTCTTTTCAACAAAATATGCCTAATCATCATGCTTTTCCTCCTAAATAAGGGTATTAGCAAATTTGCCAATACCCTGTAATTTTCTATGAATCTGAAGGTGTATTCTCAGTTGAATCTGAGGGTGTTTCCTCCGTTGACAAAGTCGTTTCTATCTTCTTTAAATTCGTTGCCATATCTACAAACACACTGATCTGCTCCGCTACAAAATAGGAGGAAATCAGCAAAATCACACCGCTGAGAACAGAAACAATTAACGAAAGGACACCTATTATAAAACTAATGTTTCCACTCATCAGTGAGCCACTCATGAAAAGATTCAGAATACCCGTAATATTACCACCGAAAATTGATGCCACCAATCCTTGAATACCCGCTCCAACGAGTGCAAGAAATCCGACTTCTCCAGATAATCGGATTAGGATAACCGCAGTGGATAACAACGTGAAATGTGTCTCATCACCGAGGTCACCTATTTTTTTCGACCTGTTCCAAAACAACATCAGGAGCACTAAACCCACGAGAATGTTAATGCAAAGTCCCAGAAAGGATCCGATGATAACAAGCGTCCGTGATCCTGTTCCTAAATAATCGCTCGCAGCGATTGACCCAACACAGATAGCAATACCCCACACGATCGCACCAATCAAAGTAAGCACACCCATAATTTTGACGAGAATTGAAACCCATTTTCGAAACTGTCGACCTGATTCAAATGAGTCAATCCAATTTACGATATAGCGTAAATATTTCAATGTTATTCCTCCAATGGGACACTTCTGTAGCGCAAACTGTATGAAGATTAATTTTTTAATTCGGTAACTTTGTGTCCACACGAGGCGCGTGTACTCCGCTGCTGGCGAGGTGTTTTTGCTGGGGTGTTTCCGTCCTAACCTCGCCAAACGCGCTTTTGGCATCTGTCGGGACTAAAGAAATTACCGAAATATTTATTTAATATTCATACAGATTGCGCTACATAGGTGGCAACTTAGGTTATTTTATTGCCATCCGGTAGCATAGTATCAAAACATCGGTCTATTCCCAATAACATAAGTTTGTTGAAAATCTTCCTCAGATTTCGTCAAGAGTATGATGAATTCAATAAAAACAATGATACCGACCGCGACATTTGGAGTCCAAAGAAGCATCCATGTGAACCAAAAACCAACGGTATTAATGAGTAGGAAAATAATCCCTGGCACCGTGTAACCAAGATAGAATTTATGAACCCCAAGGTATCCAAAGAAAAGAGCAAGAAGCACCGCGGTTTTTTTGCTTTTTACTGAAGGTTTTGAACCAACAGCAGGATATATTTCCTTAGCTTGACCATTTTCAATAGAAAAATCGACAGACATGCCAGGAGTTGGGGGGGAATCTGCATTCCAATTGACACCTTCAAAATTATAACGCTCACCGTCATCACCGGATATTGCCCCAGTGTTAGACTCGTTTGAAAAGTCAAGAATTTTACCTTTCATTGTAAATTTCTCCTTTGAGATTAGATTGTAAATCAACGGATATATAAATTTGTCAATGTTCTTGTACACTGACATGATTAAAATAAACGCCTAATTGCATACGTCCTGATCGGTGTTCCGATCAATGCCCAGTTGAACTGAACTTTTTTCATTTTCACCTTATAGGCATTATTGAGCATCACTGCTAATAGTGTCTGTCCATTCGGATTGAACGCAACGCTTGAGACAGAACCCGTATGCCCCGTGAGCGTGGGGAGGTGTCTACCCGTGTTGGCACCCCACAAGCGGATAGTCTCGTCGCCACTTCCACTGGCGAGCATCGTTCCATCAGGGCTAAAGGCTACGCTATAGACAGAACCCGTATGCCTCGTAAGCAGATCAAGCTCTTCGCCAGTCTGTGCATCGTAAATCCAGATACCGATAGAACTCGCAACCGCCAAACGCGTGCCATCCGGTGAATATGCGACTTCGCTGATTCTGCCTTTACCGAGTCGTGCCTTTGCGCCTTCGGGTAAATCCAATTGTGTATAGTCTTGGGCCCAGGTGTTTACGGAAAAAGCAAATACCACAACCCAAATCAGTGAAAGCGCAAAAAATCTGTGTTTCATGAAGACGTTTCTCCTGCTACTTTCTTATCAACATTTCCGTTCCAACTCATGGAGTTTATTTATTCAACAAGTCAATAATCTTACCGATCCCCATACAAATTGCTCCTGGCACAATGAATATCATCGCTGCGCCAAATGCTATTACAACCTCCCCAAAAGTCAATTCTGACTTTGATGTAGAGAATAACATTTGTTGTTGTTCGGCGAATGCCACAAACAAATATATCCCAACAATAACTCCGAAGATTATTGTTATTATACCGATTATCTGATATACTGTGCCTGATCCTGCTTTTCTATATTCAGTTCCATTCCCATTGGAATCGGTTTCTAATCGCACACCTCCCACGGTAGGTAGGTCCTGTTGATCTTCATTTGTATCAACAGTGTTTTCGTCATTTTTCATTCTTGTTTTCTCCTTATTATCTTACCCATCGTCGGCGTTGGGAGACTTCCATACACCAACGATCGCAAGAATAAATCCGATAGTTGTTCCAAACGCTCCAATTTGAAGCGTGGCTTCTAACTCTTCTAGGGTGACTTTACCTATGGGCGTATCGATCCCCATGTTAAGATGAATATACTCAAATAAGAGACATCCGAGTCCAACACCGCTACTGATAAAAACCGGCAGTTTGGATTTCCAAGGTGTCTGTACTTTTAACATATAAAGACTTACCACAACAATTACCAGAGCCGCAATCAAAGCAAGGGTAATTAGATTCACTTGCTGCTTCGTAGCAAGTTCAAAGCCTGATACGAAAACAATTTCACTGTTCAACTTTTCGCCCCACATCTTTATAGAGCAATCAATCTTGATCCAGGGCAGAAAGAAGCAAACGAGTGCCAGAATTCCGCCAGCCGGTGTCATGAATCGTGCATTCGATTTCATTTTCTTTCACCTCAAATGTAAGCGGTATAGACCAAAATAATGGTGTTTCCCAAATCTGTTTTTCACGAAGTAAAATCTACTTTCACTTTTTTATTAGCATCTTGCGCGTCGCCGTGAAATCGCCTGCGGTGAGAGTGTAGAAATAGATTCCGCTCACAACAGGTTCACCCAACGCGTTTTTGCCATCCCAATACGCTGCACGACTTTTGCCTTGATAGATACCCACAGGTCGATGTCCTAATGTGAGTGTTCGGACAACCGTGCCATCCACAGCAAAAATAGAGATACTGACATCAACAGGGGTAGCTAACTGATAGGGTATCCACGTCTCTGGGTTGAATGGGTTTGGATAGTTCGGCAATAGGATTGTTGCTTTGGGTGTTAGTGTAGCGAGGAGCTGCTCAAGGATCAGAACTCCGCGCTGGAAAATGGGGTCTGTCAAGTTCATCTGCCGTGCTTCCCGCAACCACGTTTCCACCGCTGCCTTTGTAGGAGCGATCTCCAGATGACGACTCCATATTTCAGGGGCGGCGGAAACTGTATTGCCAAATGCCGCCGCCACAAGTGTCAAGTCTATGATATTGACAACGCCATCGTTATTGACATCCGCATCGTTTGATCCAGTTTTCCCGAAGTTGGAGGCGACTAAGGTGAGATCAATGATGTTCACAACGCCGTCCTGATTGACATCCTCTGGTGATACGGGGGGTATGAGTTCCCATAAAAGCACCGTGCCATCACCGCTCCCGCTTGCGAGCGTATTGCCATCCGGACTATACGCTATACTATAAACAAAGTCGTTGTGTCCTATGAACGTGTTTATGAGTGTGCCAGTGTGTGCGTCCCATAAACGCACCACTCTCCAACCCCCACTTGCGATAGTGTTTCCATCCGGACTATACGCTACACTACCGACATAACCGGTGTGTTCAAGGTGTTCAAGCGTGTTTATGAGTGTGCCTGTGTGTGCGTCCCATAAAAGCACGGTGCCGTCCGAACTCCCGCTTGCGAGCGTATTACCATCTGGACTATACACTACACTATTGACCGAGTCGTTGTGTTCAAGCGTGTTTATGAGTGTTCCAGTGTGTGCGTCCCATAAAAGCACTCCTCCCGAACTCACGTTTGCGATAGTGTTTCCATCTGGACTATACGCTACACTTATGACAGAGCCGGTGTATCCCGTGAGTGTGTTTATGAGTGTTCCAGTGTGTGCGTCCCATAAACGCACGGTGTTTCCCCAACTCCCAGCTGCGATGGTGTTTCCATCTGGATTATACGCGATACTATAAACAAAGTCGTTGTGTTCAAGCGTGTTTATGAGTGTGCCTGTGTCTGCGCTCCATAAACGCACTCCTCCCCAACTCGCACTTGCGATGGTGTTTCCATCCGGACTATACGCTACACCATAGACCGAGTCATTGTGTCCCGTGAGCGTATTTATGAGTGTGTCTGTGTCTGCGTCCCATAAATGCACTCCTCCTGAACTCCCGCTTGCGATCATGTTTCCATCTGGACTGAACGCAACACTATTGACCGAGTCGTTGTGTTCAAGCGTGTTTATGAGTGTGCCTGTGTCTGCGCTCCATAAACGAACCTCGTCCGAACTCCCGCTGGCGATAGTGTTTCCATCCGGACTATACGCTACGCTACTGACATCGCTGTTGTGTCCCATGAGTGTGTTTATGAGTATGCCTGTGTCTACGTCCCATAAACGCACGGTGTCGTCCCAACCCCCGCTTGTGAGCGTGGTGCCATCCGGACTGAACGCAACACTATAGACCGAGTCGTTGTGTTCAAGCGTGTTTATGAGTGTGCCTGTGTCTGCGTCCCATAAACGCACTCCTTCCCAACTCCCGGTTGCGATGGTGTTTCCATCTGGACTATACGCTATACTATAAACAAAGTCGTTGTGTCCCGTGAGTGTGTTTATGAGTGTGCCTGTGTCTGCGTCCCATAAACGCACGGTCTCGTACCGACTTCCGCTTGCGATGGTGTTTCCATCCGGACTGAACGCAACACTATTGACCGAGTCGTTGTGTTCAAGCGTGTTTATGAGTGTGCCTGTGTCTGCGTCCCATAAACGCACGGTCTCGTCCCAAATCTCCCCGCTTGCGATGGTGTTTCCATCCGGACTGAACGCAACACTATTGACCGAGTCGTTGTGTTCAAGCGTGTTTACGAGTGTGCCAGTGTGTGCGTCCCATAAACGCACGGTCTCGTCATGACTTCCAGCTGCGATGGTGTTTCCATCTGGACTATACGCTACACTTATGACAGAGCCGGTGTGTCTACCAATCAGTGCCACCTCCACACCGCTACGCGCGTCATACACCCAAATACCGATGCCACCGCCCACCGCCAGACGCGTCCCATCCGGCGAATACGCGATATCGCTTATCGTCCCTTTACCGAGGCGTGCTTTGACACCTTCGGGTAAATGCCATTGTGTGTAGTCTTGGGCGGAGGTATTCAGTGTAGATGTGAGCGTTACAAAGAAAGCCATCAGAACCAATAGGTATTTTGTTTTCATAAAGTCGTCCTCCTTTTTTGCGATGAATCTTTTCTATAACCAGCATAAAAAATCTCTGCTGATTTTCGCCAGTAGAGATTTATCTTTATAGCGTAAAGCATTTGCGCCTCTTAATAGACTTTTCGTTTCCGAAGTTCCATGGCTTGGTTTTTCACAATCGTCATTTCCCGCGGATCCAGATAAATATAAATCTGTTTCAGAATCTCGTCATACTGGGTCTCAAAAACGCGACCGATGTCTGAATAAAATTGATTATCAATCTCCATAAGCTGCTGCCATGTAATCGGTTCTGGATGTTCACGTATTGTCGCTTTAGGTGTTGCCGTAAACGATGGAATTAGAATTGTTTTCGACCACATAAGTTCGCCGGTTAAACCTTCATACGCTTCGAGTTCGACCTCACATCCAACGTGTACTTCTCCAGACGGTATAACTCCAACCGAGTCCATCCCCATCATTACTGCTCCGCTGAACAGAGGTATACCGATCAATAAGAGGTTTATTTTATCACCCCTCCTAGGTGTTACAGCAGCAGTGAGAAGAGCAGTTAGTGATATAGGGGTCACTACACATCCATTCAAAATGAGTTGCACTGTTTTACGTTTGTATCGAATACCACTCGTGTCGGCACTGAGTTTAACTTGTGCTGTGAGGATTAAATCACTGCCCTCTTTATCAGGATAGATCATTTCGTCAAGAGTGCGGTAAGACCCCTTAACAGTGTAGCCACGAGCTGTGAGGACCTCTCCAAAATCCTTTGTCATATTACTCGTAAGTTCCTGAAACAGAGGCGGAGGAGGTGCTACTGAAGGAAGGACGATCCCTTGTTGTAAAGACAGCGTTTGTTGATGAAAGGTAGGTGCTATAAACTTTACGCCGACGAGCGCAAACGTCACGTCGGCTGACCCCGGGGGAGATTCTGCCGTGGGAACATAGTCAAAAGTGATAGTCTCGCGTGGAGGTTGTGCATAGCGGCCTGCACAGCTCGTTATAATAAAGCAGACAAATGCGACAATACTAAATTGGCAAAAATATCGCATTGAAATAAATCTCCTTTTTCAAATTGGTGGAAAACGAGCAACGCTTCATCTTCGCAGCTAAAGCGTTTGCCTCTATTAATAGACCTTCCTCTTCCGTAGTTCCATGGCTTGGTTTTTCACTATCATCATTTCCCTCGGATCCAGATAGGTATAGACCACACCGAGAACCTCGCTATACTGCCTTTTAAGAGCACGACCAAAGTTATTGTGGAACTCGTTATCTTTTTCCAAAAAAACCTCTATTGGAACATTAGGAAATACACGTGTCCGGTACATTCCAAACGTTATTGAGTTTAGCTGCTCAACAGGGAGTTTCCCATATTGGGCAGCAAGTGTTGTTAAACTTGCGGATGTATACGAGGGGTACGAGGAGTCCATGGCTACCTCAAATGGATCTAAGGCTACATTCTTCGTCCACATAGGTTCATTCGTCAGAAGTTCAAGGAGGACAAGTTTGACATCACATATAACGCTCACGGAACCTCCAAGTGCGTAGTATTTGGTCTCGGTAAACGGTGGTCGCGTGTAAGAATCAACACGTATGTCCGACGTATTGGTTATAATGTTCACTTGGGCTGTGAGCAGTAAATCGTTCCCCTCCTTAACTGGGTGAATTACTTCATCATACGTTTTGAAAGGTCCTGTTACGCCAAAGCCTCGCGCGTTGAGAACCTCCATGAAATCATTGGTCATAGTATTCGCGAAGTCATCAAAAAGAGGGGTTTGAACATTAAAAAGTCCCTGTGCGGCGGTTTGCTGTGCAGGCTTTGCTAATTGTGCACCAACAACCACAAATGTGACGTCGGCCGAGCCTGGGGCAGCTTCTGCTTCAGGGGTGTAGTCAAACGAAATCGGTTCTCGCGGTGGCATAGCGGGTAAACCACCACAACCAGCTATAACAACAAAGCAGGTCATAGCAGCTAAGAAAAATTGACAAAAATATCGCATTTTAACGAATCTCCTTTTATAATTCAATTGAGTCAGACTATTTGCTAAAGTTGGATTTTTTCAAGATATTCTCCAAAATTAGCGATACAATGAACGGTTTGCAAACACCTATTGTTGGATTTTCTGCTTCCGCAGTTTTTTGGCGGCCTCACCAACAGTTGCCATGCCCTCTGGTTCAATGTAACCGTAAATCCGGTTCAGAACCTCGTTATATTGGCCTTCAAGTGCGCGACCAATGTCATTGTGGAATTTGTTCTCATTTACCAGCAGCGT
>JAJDTJ010000036.1 GCA_022827225.1 Candidatus Poribacteria bacterium
GACGCCACCTGTTATCTCGGCAGTCGCTCCGACAGGAAAGATCGCGGGTTCAAAGGGTTCCAATGCGGTTATGCTCTCTGCTGTTGTAACGGATGATGAGTCCACTGTCACCAGCGTGAGTATCAGCGTTGACGATGCTGAACCTGAAGTTATTACGGATGCTGAAACTATCAGCGATGGTCGTATTGAAATTGCTGGTGTGTTCCAGGAAGGTGCACATACGGTTACACTCATTGCTGAAAGCGATGGCGGTACGACGGAACATCAATGGATGTTTGAGATCGTTCCTGACATGACACCACCTGTTATCACGGCAGTCGCCCCCGAAGGTCTTGTTAAGGGGACTCAGGATGATAGAATGGTGACGATTTCCGCTGTTGTGACAGATGAACAATCCCCTGTTGAGAGCATCCGATTCATCCTTGATGGTGAGTTGGTATCTGTTAAAACCAGTGATGAAGAATTGATTGAAGAGCTAAATAATGCTGTCGCTGGCAATGGTGATCCTATCGTGGAACGTTTGAATAAGGCGTTAGGACCCGTAACACACAGTGTCACCATCGAAGTTGATGAACCCCGCAGCTATAATGTCGAAGTTATAGCAACCAGTGAAGGCGGTACTACCGAACATACCTGGACATTCACTTTCGTCCGAGATACGACACCGCCTGTTATCTCCGCGGTCGCTCCGACTGGAAAGATCGCCGGTGCTAACGGTGACAACTCGGTTATGCTCTCCGCTGTTGTAACGGATGATGAATCCACTGTCACCAGCGTGAGTATCAGCGTTGATGATGCTGACCCAGAAGTTATTACCGATGCTGAAACCATCAGCGATGGTCGTATTGAAATTGCCGGTGTGTTCCAAGAAGGTGAGCATACGGTTACACTCGTTGCTGAAAGCGATGGTGGCACGACGGAACATCAATGGATGTTTGAGATCGTTCCTGACACGACACCGCCTGTTATTTCGGCAGTCGCTCCGACAGGAAAGATCGCGGGTTCAAAGGGTTCCAATGCGGTTATGCTCTCTGCTGTTGTAACGGATGATGAGTCCACTGTCACCAGCGTGAGTATCAGCGTTGACGATGCTGACCCAGAAGTTATTACGGATGCTGAAACTATCAACGATGGTCGTATTGAAGTTGCCGGTGTGTTCCAAGTAGGTGAGCATACGGTTACACTCATTGCTGAAAGTGAAGGCGGTACGACGGAACATCAATGGATGTTTGAGATCGTTCCTGACACGACGCCACCTGTTATCTCGGCAGTCGCTCCGACTGGGATTATCAAAGACTCTGATCCTGCTAAATTAGGAGCAGTCGTCATCTCAGCGGTCGTAACAGACGAGCAATCGGCTGTTTCTTCTGTGAGATACAGTATTAATGGCAGTCCGGAACTTCCTGTTCCGAGAATCAATATCGTTGAAGGGAAGATCACGGCACCAGTGGACTATGAGGCAAATGGAGACGGTCTCTACTCAGTGAGACTCACTGCAACCAGTGAAGGTGGTACAACAGAACATACGTGGACGTTCACACTTATTGTTGATAACGTCAAACCCACGATTACTTCCATTACACCGTCTGGCACTATCCGCAATGGACTTCCAGTCATCTCCGCAAGCGCTAACGACGAATCCGGCGTAGCCGAAATGAGTATCGTTGTTATCGATAGTGATGGTGAAGAGGTCAGTGGTGAAACCCTGGATGATGGTGAAGATAATGTTTCGGGTATCACTCGCCTTGATTTCAACCCTGACGCTCCGCTTGAAGAAGGTACTTACACAATTCAGGTTCGAGCGACTGATCCATACAGCAACTCTTCTTCAGCTATAGGGACTTTCACGGTTGATTTCGATACCGCACCTCCAGTTATCACTGTGTCATCGCCACATCAGGATACACAAATCTTGTTGAAAGCTGGCGATAAGGCACCGACGATTTCGATAACCTATACCGATGCTGAATCCGGTGTAAACGTTGATTCTATCCGCTTTATTTTGAACGATCAACTCCTTACCCTCACAGACAAGCAGAAGTCAGCAAGTCAGGTTATATATCAACTCCCGATATCCGCTGCAGCTATAGAGGACATACATGACTATAGTTGGGTGGGTGAATATTCGGTGCAGCTTGAGGTATCTGACAACGCACATTTAGAGAGTGATGGTAGTGAGGCGAACACAACAGTCCATACATTTAGTTTCTCTGTTGGAAAAGCAGGTGTCCAACTATTGAGTAAACAGCCGATTAACGTGCCGAACCCATTCGTGGACAGCACAGAGATCCGGTTTACACTTACTCGAAAAGCCAAAGTCAACATCGTGATTTATGACATGACGCTCCGTCCTGTCCAAGTCCTTGTTGATGACATCGCTGAACCCGGTGAAAAGGAAATTGAATGGAATGGAACTAGCAGTAGCGGCGAGGATTTAGCTCGAGGTATCTACTTCTGTCAAATTATAGTCGGAGACGATATCGAGCCTGAATACGCCATTCTCAAACTTGCCCTGACGCGCTAAGTAAATGGCAATCCACATATCGGGAATTGGACGCATCCGTCCAGTTCCCGATGTGGACAGTCTTTTGGAGGATATAATGTTAATAACAGAGCAAATTGCTAAGTGGGTTTCCAAAAAGTACCCAAAATTGCTATGCGGTGTAATACCACTTTTCTTACTTATCCTAACAGTGTCACCGGCCAGTTATGCCGGAGTGGATGCCATGCCACATCTGCGACTTGGTGCCGGGGCACGCTCAATCGGTTTAGCCGGGGCATTCACAGCTATCGCTGACGATGCCACCGCAACAGTCTGGAATCCAGCAGGACTCGGATCCGCAGCGGATTTAAGTCTCAACCTTTCGACCCAGCAGCTTGACCTTGATAGAAGCCACAACTTCATCGCATTAACAAAAGCACTCGGTTCAGCCGGGTCTGTCGGGATCGCTGTCACGAACGCAGGGGTCAGCGGTATCCAGCAGTATGATGCCAATGAAAATTACGGCGGTGAGTTCGACTACAGCGCCAACGCCTACTCACTCTCTTACGGGATCGGCATCGGAAACTTCAGCGTCGGTTTAACCGGCCGCATGTTGGCTGACAACTTCGGTTTGGAAACCGTTGAAAACCAGAGCGGATTTGGCGGTGTAGATGTCGGTTTGATGGGGCACGCCTTACACATAGATGTCGGTGAGGAAAAAGTTCCGACCTTCCATTACGGCATTGTTGCTAAATACCTCGGCGCAGCTATCGGTGATGATGTTGTCCCGATGGTCCTTAACGTCGGTTTGGCTTACAACCTCCATATGGGGAACGTCGTCACATTCGCAGCGGATATCGAGCATGAGTTCCTCCCCGAACTCGTTGAGAGTCCTACCAGCCTACGACTCGGTGCTGAATACACGATTGTCAGTTATAAATCTACTGCCTTTTCCATCCGAGGCGGAATCAGAGCATCGCGCGACGTACAGAGCCTCTTCGGTGGTTTTGGTGTGAACATAGGTGGGCTGCAGCTGGATTATGCTATCCAAGATGGTATGGCGATCGAAATCAACGGCGTCGGATCAATTCACTATGCTTCCCTCTCTTACATGTTTTAAAGGAGATTATTTATGAAAATGATAAGAGGCACTCTGAAGTTGGCACTGATTCTGTATATCTGCACAGTACTCAGTGGCGTTTATGTCTTATCCGCCTCAGCACGAATCACACCACACGCCGATGATGATGGCGAAACGATGCTCATCACTATTGAGAAAGGCGATACCCTCTGGGACCTCTGCCAAGAACATCTCAAAGACCCACTCCAGTGGCGTGAACTGAGTAAGTACAACGACTTTACCAATCCGCACCTCATCTATCCCGGCGAAAAATTGCGTATTCCGCTCGCTATGGCGAAAGAAGCTGTCGAAATCGCTCAAAGCGATCTTGATGACCTAAGAGACCAGCTTAAAGAAGCGAAAACAGCTTTAGAAAATGAGGAAGCTTTGAAAGAAGAGGCTCTAGCTGAGATAGAGAAGCTTCGCAAGGATTTAGAAAACCTCAAGAAACAGCTTGACGAGCTTCAGGCACAATTAGAATCAGCAGAAAAAGAGGATGAACAATTCGCGGGTCTTAAGAAGTCTCAAGACGAAGCAATCGCGGGTCTTAAGAAGGCTCAGGACGAAGCAGTCGCGGGTCTTCAAAAGCGGATTGATGAGAAAGCTGATGAGACAAAAAAGGAAATCGAATCTGTAAAAAATGAGTTAAAAGCAACTGACGAACACATCACCGCACTTCAAGCGGACGTGAAGACACTTTTAACGCAGATTGAGGCCAATCAGAAGACCATCAACGAAGCCATAATGATTCTTAAGAATGCCCAAGGTGTACACGAGGAGCCTTCCACGGCTAAACGCGCTTTGGTATTCCTGACAACAGCCGCAGCTGGTATCGGCTGGTTCGCTATCAGTATGATCGGTGGACGCAGCGGCGAATAACTCAGAACGCATCACCTTTTAGGCAGGGAAGGTGTTTCAACACCTCCCTGCTTTTTTTGTATTATGTCGTCAAATACCTCTAAATACCCGCCTCAACCTCCATTCACGCAGGCAATCGCACTCTATGGCGATAGAGCAGGAAGTAAAGGAACTTTCAAATTTACTGGATTCGCCTGGATACAGAATACGAAGGTTGTACTCGTACAAGGCGACCAACATAACTTAAGCAGTGCCTCTGAGTGGCGTTGTGTGTTCCGTCTGATCACACTTGCATATCGGCTCAAAAAGCCTATTGTTTTGTGGAATCTGCCGGTCGCACATATCGCGGCGAGACAACGGCGTACATCCTTAGCCGCCGCACAGGCGATCCAAAAAACTGAATTGGCGATGCTAAAACTTCCGTATCCCATCATTACCGTTTTTGATGGAACTGATGATATTGACTATACTACATTGGAATTGGAATGGAATGATGGAATTGTAATGCCTGCAGGATCGGAGGCACAATTTTCGGAACGTCAGAACGTCAAGATAGCGCAACATCCCACTGACGTCGCTTCCGCAATCTTGGAACTCCTATCTCAGATCGAGACAATCCCCGCTACAGAATTGTTCAAAAACCGACAAGCAACGCTACGCTATTCTGTGGAAAATTAAGCCGAACACTCACCTTTATATTATTGTGATTCAACGCTTGGCTTTTTTAGCACGAATTCACGTGCTAACCAAGCCCAAGAAGCGATTTAATATCTAAATTAAAGGGTTCTAACGCAAGGTTGGTCGCAAAAACAAGCACAGTTACAACGAGGACCACCTTAATCCATTTTTCGCCTTTTTCGACTGCCCAATGGCTGCCGATCCAGGCACCCGTAGCATTCCCCATCGCTAACGTCACACCTAAAGTCCAATGAACCTGCTCGTTTATGATAAAAGTGCCAAGCGCAACCACGGTATAACAGAAGATAACAAAAACTTTAATCGCATTCGTCCGAACGAGATCAATGCCTGTCAAAAGGCGAAGAGCCGTTATCACAAGCAACCCCACACCTGCTTGAATGAAACCGCCATAAATGCCTATAAAAAAGAATACAACTATTGCGATGATTGTAGAACCTGTTCCGCTGCTTTCAATCTTATCCTTTAACCTTGCAGTGGGGTTCAACAGTGTTAAAGTCAGCATAATAAGCATCACGGCTGCGAGAATGAATTGGAATAGCGCGGCATCCGTACCGATCGCAATTTTGGCACCTATCCATGCCCCGATAGCTGCAGGGACAGCGAGTAAGATACCGTACCGGAAATCAGAAACCCCTTTCCGCCGAAATCCCATAATCGCACTGAGGTTTTGAAAGAAAATAGCAACTCGGTTTGTGCCGTTTGCTAATGTCGGATCGGAGGTCAGAAAAATCAGCATCGGGAGTGCCAACAACGATCCGCCAGCAGCAACCGTATTTATGAAACCGGCACAAATACCTGTGCCAAAGAGGAGGACGGTGTGCAATAGATTGAAATCCACTTCAGTTTTACGATCTCCTTTTTTTCGATGCATCGGATGGGGCACGACGACATTTCGCTACCCCGATTGAGACGAGGGCCGTAAGGTTTCCTACAACTATAGCACTTCCGATTGCCGTCAGGACCAAAAAACCTCCGACCTGAAGGATACCGTTCCCGAACGGACAGTGCCAGTTTAAAGCAAAAATAAACACGCCAGGAATCAATAAACCGAGCACAAAACCTATCGCTGCAGCAGTGCCAGCGACATTCTGCAATTTTCTCAATCCCGGCAGTTGAACTTCAAACATCTTTGTTCTCTCTTCACAGAGCCTATTTTCCGTTAGGCAAGACCTAAGTATTTATCCCTGCCTTGCACAAGTGCCTCTATTTTCCGATCTGCGACGGAACGTTGAAGCATCCAAAAGCCGCAGTCCGGATGTACCCAACCGATTCGCCCAGCACCTACCACTTTTTCGGCTTTTTCTATGCTGGCTGCTACATCGTCCGGTGTTTCAACCGGATTCACCTTTACATCAATAACACCGATGCCGAGGACAATGTTCGATGTAATTGCCTTAAGTGCCTCAAGGTCTTCTGAGGGTCGGTGTTGCAACTCCAAAACGAGATGACTGCACCGGAGCGTATTCAAAAAGTCAATGAGAGCCTCCCAGTTACCTTTTTGGATAACTTGGCCACCGTAGTTACCGAAGCAGAAATGGACTGCTTTCTCTCCGTCAAACGCGTCAAGAACGATATTGATTGCCTCGGCGGCGCGCGGAGCATCTTGCGGGTTGCCCGGTATATTTGCCTCGTCGATTTGGAGACAGGCACAGTCTAATTCTCGGACCTGTGCTGCTAAGACCTCTGCGAGAGCAGTCAGTAGGGAATCAAAGTCGCCGTAATGTTTATCCAATAGGGTCCGTGCAAGCATATACGGGCTTGTCACCGTAAATTTGATATCATTACCAGCAACACTCACCGCACGCTCACAATCGGAAACAAGATTGAGCGTTCCTTCTGCTAACGCTCTCTCAACGACACCGGCAGGCTTCGCTCGAAACTGCATCGTCTGCATCTGCCTGAATTCGTGCCATTCTTGCCTGCCTACCTCTGCACGGACACCGGAGAGCGGCCGGATGAAATAATCAATCATTCCGTTAGTGTCCGGATGATTCGGATCGAAGCGATAAAGTTCGCCATCTGTCGGTAGGTCAATACCGCGTTGCCGTTGGATATCCACAACAACTCGTGTCGCATCCAGAAGCGATTGTTCTGTCGGCATTGACAAAAGCCACGCCGGAACAGGGTAGGAACCCACGGTTGTCGTTAAAATTTCTGGTTTTGTTGTTAGCATATTCACCGATTTAATTTTGTCCGACTTTAAAGGACTCAAGTTCAAAGACGGTATCAACAGTCAAATCACCACGCGTCTGCGATTGTGTAAACTTGACAATGCCGACATCCGGTGCAATCCACTTTTTCACGATGGTAACATCAAGCGGGAAATCCTGATTTCCGATATCAAACCCCCACCGAAACGATTCTTGAACTTGAAAGACGTGTTCAAAGGTTCCAGCTGGCACCGTTACTGTCTCTTCTGAAAGCACCTCGAATTCATCGAGTCCACCCCCGATTGGAAAAAGCTCGGGCACTACTTTCGCCTGAAAATTAACATCCCACTTTTCTCCAGGAATAAGCGGGAATTGATATAGCGGGAGAAAGGGTTCAAAGAGGATCGTGTCTTGCGTTCCAGAAGTCGTGTTCTGTGCGTGCTGCACAATACCGGATACCTCACCTTTTTCATCAAGCCGCGGTCCCAGATAAGTGTAGTTGACAATATTCTCCAAACCTTCAGTGGTACTGGATTTCTGAAGCACAAAACTTTCAATTGTTTCTCCACCGGATCGTTGGATCTCAATGGTATCCACGATTTCAAAGGTAATCTCATGCCCATTTTCGTCGCGATAATGCCATATATTTCCTACAGCCAATGGATAATAATTGCCCGGTCGAGTGCGCCACACTTGGATATCAATTGCACTTGTTGTCGTGGTGTTGCCGTCACTAACTGTGACCTCAATCTGATATTTGCGTTCAGTTTCGGGGGCTTGCCAAAGTGCGCCAGAAGCGTTCTCTGTAAGTTCACCACCTGTAACTGACCATGTATACGATAAATCATCATTTTCGAGGTCACCGGCTACGAGGATGATCTGCACCTCGCCTCCGGGATCCACAATATCTGATTCTGCTTCAAAAGTGATAATACGTGGCGCGAGATTTGTGTCAATCGGTTCGTCACTGCCACAACCTAATCCAATGCTTATGAGTAGGAAGCAGAGGATTTTACAGATATTCGTCATTTTTCTTATTTTCATGACATCTCCTCCGTGAGCGTGTTTCATCGCTCCAGACAGAATCTTCTGAATTCCGATAAGAACCGCTTCAGGAAATGTCTTTTGTTAGACATCGCTCCGCTCCGTTCAGGCATCAAGAGATATCCCGCGCAGCGCTTCACGGCATTGGGTTGCACCGTTTCCGGTTACATTGTAGGCAAACGTGTTCATCAACCGATCGTTCGGTGAATTGTTCGGAGCAGAACCGTGAATAATCAAGGCGTTGAAAAAGACACCGTCTCCCGCTTCCATTTCGACAGCCACAGCATCTTCCCGTTCTTGGTAGTGACCGGGTAAAAAAACGCCAAACGTCTGTTGTTTGCGTTCATGTTCCTGCAAACCCCAATTGTGGCTTCCGGGAACGAACTGAATGCAACCGTTCTCAAGGTTCGCCTCGTTAATAGCCAACTGGCAGTTAATCATAACAGGTTTGTTATTATCATTTTTCCAGTAGGCGTAATCTTGATGCCACGGGATCGATGTGCCATCACCACCGGCTTTCGGAAGCAATTTACTATGATACAGCGAAATGTTTTCACCCATCAGTGCTTCCAATATATCCAACATCTCATCGCAGCGGAGTAGACGGTTAAGCGTCGGACTCACCAACTCACTATGCATTAACTGCTTAATCCGCGGCGGGTGGTCCTCGGTGTCGTAGACTTCCCAAGAGATTCCAATCCCATCTGCCGGTTGTTCTGCCATACGATTATGTATATCGTCAATTTCTTCCAGAATTAGTGCAATGTCTTCTGAAGAGACAAGCCCTTTTTTCAAAAGGTAGCCGTTTGTTTCATAAAACTGCAATTCTTCGTTCGTAAGTCCCATAAGATTTTTCCTTTGTTCACTCAGCGTGATCGCTAAATACTACAAATTCCTTAAAACAAAATATCAGATTTGATAAAGTATATACCAAGTATCCAGAAAAATCAAGGGATTTCCGATTGAATTCAGATGAGTACTTCTTTGGTTAACTTGTTCTCTTGAACGGACGCTTTCAGAAAAAGGTTTACTTTCGTTGTAAACGATGCTAAAATATAGGCGGTTTAAGATTAACGCAATTGCGCCAAGATGGAGATAAACCCGATGGACTACACACTCGAACAATGTCAAAAACTTGTAGATGACTGGATCCAAACCGTTGGAGTCCGTTATTTTTCCGAATTAACCAATACCGCGATCCTTATGGAAGAGGTCGGAGAGTTAGCACGGATTATGGCGCGTCAGTACGGTGAGCAGAGCTTCAAAAAGAACGAGAAAGATTTAGACCTCGGTGAGGAGATGGCTGATATTTTGTTTGTTCTTATTTGCCTCGCAAATCAAACAGGAATTGATCTTGAAGCAGCATTCAAAAAATCGATGGAGAAGAAGACCCACCGAGATAAAGAGCGACACAGCGGAAACCCGAAACTCCTAACGAACCCCGAAGCGAATACCTAACCGCCACGGAGATAGATGATGTTATTTCATAGGAACCGCACATTTTGGTTATTAAGCCTACTGTTTGTCGTCACTGGTTGCACGATTTTTACAAAAAATCCAACACCGAGCACAGTGGTCGATCCATTCGTTGAGCGTACACGTCAGTGGCAAGTACAGGTTGAGGCAGGTAATAGTGAACTACAGCGCGGAAATCTACGCGCCGCACTCGCCGCTTATGAAGCTGCTCTCGTCATCCGACCAGAGGTCAGCGAAGTACAGCAAAAAATAGCAGAGATATACTTCCAACTTGCCGAGTACGAAAACGCTCGGAACGCATTCGTCGCTTTTTTGGCACTCAAGCCGAACAATATCGCAGCCCTGAACTATGCTGGATATATCTCTGAAAAATTAAAGGACTATGCAGCAGCAGCAGGATACTATGAACGCGTCCTCGCTGTTTCAGCAGACAATCTATATGCTTTGAATCATCTCGGATTGGCTTATCGGCAATTGCAACGTTTTGACGAAGCCGTGGAGGTCCTCTACAAAGCATTATCCCTTGATCCGAAATGTGAACGTCCCGAAAGCGAAAATTTGCACAATTACTTGGGGTTAATCTATCTCGAACAAGGCAAACTCGGTGAAGCAATCGCCGAATTACGTGAATCCACTCGTCTGTTTCCCAAGGATACTTGGGCAAGGGAACAACTCGTCACGCTTTATGAAGATCGGCAGCGTTACTTTGAGGCACAACTCCAGTGCCAACGGATTTTAGAAATTGATCCCGACAATCTCTTCGCTTTGGATCGATTCCAAGCACTCGCACAACTGAACCTCGGCCCGACGCAGATCACAGAGGTACCACCTGTCAACCTTCTCAATCCCGATGTCGAGCATATCATCGCGAACGCACCAGACACAAGCCGTTATCCTGATGCCGACACCCTAATTCTGTTCAACCATTTCAGCCACGATGTTCTACCGAATGGACAATCGCGTTACACAACACACCAAGTCGTCAAAATCCTGACAGAAAGAGGGATCCAGAAGTATGGAGACATCGCCATCCCGTATCAACCTACCGCACAAAATATCGGTGTGAACATCGCAAGAACAATCACGGCGGATGGCACGGTCCTACAACCACCAGCTGAGGCATTTAACGACGTAACACCCCCCGGATTATTGTCGCAGAACCTCTACTCCGATGCCATGTGGAAGGTCATCTCCATGGTAGGTCTTGCCCCAGGGGTCTGCATCGAGTATCAGGTAACGCTTGAAGATAAAATCCCTGGAGGCGAGACGTGGCTTACTGGCGGATACAATTTTCAGACAACAGAAGCGACATTGGAAACCGGATACGCACTTCAGATACCCAAGATGTGGCACCTTCAATGGAAAATCGCTAACGACGCAACCGCAAAGGAACCTGAAGTGTCCTATACAGAAAATGATACTGTTATTTATATCTGGAGATACGGTGAGATGCCTGCCTTGACATTGGAAGATGGGATGCCACACGTTAACAATGTCGTACCACGCTTACGTTATTCTTCAATTAAAGATTGGGACAGTGTCTACAATTGGTATCAAGAACTCGCGAAAGGGAGATATACCACGGATGCCGATATTGCTGCAAAAGTTGACCAACTCACGAGTCATTTGACAACTATAGATGCGAAAATACAAGCGATTTATCATTTTGTCGCCACAAATATCCGTTACGTCGGCATTGAACTCGGACAGAGTGCTTACCAACCCTCACCTGCCAACGAAGTTTTTCGGATGCAATACGGCGATTGTAAAGATAAAACCACGCTGCTGATTTCAATGCTGGATTTGGCGGGTATTAAAGGGTATCCTGTTCTTGTGAGTGTGGCACCACACGAACGTGTTGATACAGCACTGCCTTCGCTCAACCAGTTTAACCACATGATTGCAGCGATTCCTACCGGGACAGATACCTATATTTGGATGGACCCAACCTCCTCAACCTGTAGATATGGCGATCTTCCATACAACGTTCAGGGACGCACAGGGTTTCTCATTTCCGATACGCGCGGGGAATTTGTGGAGATACCTGTTTTTCCACCAGAATCTAATCAACTTGTAAGCACAACGGAATTGACGCTAAATAACGAGGGCGGTGTGCAAGGGACTCTCTACATCCAGACGAAGGGACAGTATGACCTAAACGCGCGGTGGGCATATCAACAGATACATTCGAGTCTGTTGAAAAGCACTTTAGCAACTGAACTCAGCCAACAATTTCCCGGAATTCAGATAGCGTGGCACGATATATCTGACCTTGGCGATCTAAACGTGCCGGTCAAAATCAATTTGGGGTTCCATGTTGCTGATTACGCAACGCGAGTCGGAGATGACATGCTACTGCCTTTACCCATTGATGAATTCGCCGATTATGCCGAAACCTTTGCGAACGAACATCGTACCTATCCATTAGATATGGGGTACCCGATGCACATTGAAAAGACGATCCGTATCCAGATTCCAGATGGATGGACGGTAACACTCCCAAAAGACATTCATCATGTTGTAGAGGAGGCGGAACTGACTCGGCAGTATAAACAGGTCGGGAATATTATCACTTACCGACTCATATTTACCGTTAAAAATCGGATAGTGTCAGCGGCTGCGTATTCAGCAGCGAGGGTACTTTTTACGGCGTTGGCAAGTGAAGATGGGGCGCGTTTACTTTTACATACCGGTGATGGCAATCGGATGTCACGAAAATGACGACTTTGTTTTTTCGAGGTAGTCTCAGGAAACGTATCGTACAACGAAACAGCGTTAGCCTTTGACATACTTCCAGCCATCAACCAGAACCGGGAGTCCACGAATTACGCACATAGCGACAGCGATAACAGATAGGATTACGCCTGCTAATTCTAAACCGACGACTAATTCAGGATAGATGCCCGAATTCTTGAATGCAATAACGCCGCCGAGGTAGACGAAAGCGACTGCTTTTGAAATGCCGTAGATACTACGGCTTGCCCGTGAACTCGTGAGCGCACGTGTCCACCTTGAAGTCATCATACTGTTCTCACCAAAGGCAGTCTTCCCTTGGGCAAAGGCGGCACTCCGCAAACCATCTGTGAAAAAGCCACGCGCGATCACAATGACTGGAATCCAGAACGGGACTAATCCAACGACGGCGAAGTAAACCCAGAAAACACATTCAACGATCCGGTCGCCGACGATATCAAGCAGTGCACCGAAAGCGGAAGTCTGATTCAGTTTGCGAGCGACGTAACCATCAACCGCATCGAGAAGCAGGATCAAGCCGATCAGTGCCACGAGCAAGATATCTAAGTAGATGTGATAGCCAAAAAGGGAAATCACAACAAAGACAAGCATCAATCGGAAGAGTGTAATCAAATTCGCGATCATTTTTTACTCCTTTGCCGGACACCGTTCGTATGCCTCGGTCCTATTCAGGTTTCGTTTAATAGTAGCATATCCAATTACTAAAAGCAACATTAATTTTTTAAACAAGAAAGGTTATTCTATGAGCGATAACAAAAAACCTAATATCGTCCTCATTCTGAACGACGATATGGGATTTTCGGACTTGGGCTGCTACGGCGGTGAAGTTCATACCCCAAACCTTGACCGGCTTGCTGATGGTGGGTTACGATTTACGCAATTTTACAACACCGCGCGCTGCTGTCCATCCCGCGCTTCTATGCTTACTGGATTGCATCCACACCAGACCGGTGTCGGACACATGATGGGCGACGACGGGCTTGAAGGCTATCGTGGTGACCTTAATGACCGTTGTATCACTATTGCCGACGCTGTCCGTTCAGAGGGCTACGGCACCTATATGAGCGGTAAATGGCATATCTCTCGTCATACGGGGCCCGATGGACCCAAGCATAGTTGGCCCTGCCAACGCGGGTTTGACGAGTACTACGGTATCATTACGGGTGCCGCAAACTTCTGGAAACCGAATACCCTCACGCGCAATAATACCCGTATTCAGCATGACGAACTTCCTGAAGACTATTTCTTCACAGATGCTGTCAGCGATGAGGCAGCGACATATATCCGAAACCACACTGACGAGACACCAGAACGTCCGTTCTTTACCTATGTCGCTTACACTGCACCGCACTGGCCCCTGCACGCACATGAAGAGGACATCGCACACTACAATGGACGGTTCGCCGCCGGTTGGGATACACTGCGAGAGGAACGGCTTCAACGGATGCAGGAAATGAAAATCTTAAATGAGGCCTGGCAACTCACAGCACGGGATCCGTCGCAGCCACCGTGGAGTGAGGCAGAATATAAAGAATGGAATCAACGCCGTATGGAGGTCTACGCCGCGCAGATCACACGGATGGATGCCGGTATCGGGAGAATTATTGACACGTTGGAAGAGACAGGGCAACTCGACAACACGCTCATCCTCTTTTTAGCCGATAACGGTGGTTGTGCGGAAGAACTCGGCGGGCCACCCGCAATACGCGACAAGGGGTCGCTCATCAGTACCGATACCACCTCCGATGGAAAGCCTGTCTATCGTGGCAACGACCCGAGTATTATGCCGGGGCCCGAAACGACCTATCAGAGCTACGGTGTCCCCTGGGCGAACCTCTCCAATACACCCTTCCGATTGTACAAACATTGGGTACATGAAGGCGGAATCGCTACCCCGTTGATCGCACACTGGCCAGAGGCTATAAAATCTAACGGAGAACTCCGACATCAACCCGGACAACTCCCAGATATTATGGCAACATGCCTTGAGGTTTCAGGCGCGACGTACCCTGAAGAACATGACGGGAAACCTATTCTGCCTCTGGAAGGAACAAGTTTAGTACCGATTTTCGATGATAAAGATAACGGTAAAGAGGTCCTTTATTGGGAACACGAAGGCAACTGCGCAGTACGTCAAGGTCAGTGGAAACTGGTCTGTAGGTTCCCCGGCGATTGGGAACTCTATGATCTGGAAGCGGAACGCACAGAGATCAACAATCTCGCTGATAAGCATCCACAGAAACTCGAAGAACTCGCTGGACTTTATAGAGATTGGGCGGATCGGTGCATGATCTACCCGTGGGATAAACTCCAAGAACACCGCAGACGACGTCGCCACCAGCGATAAAAATTGCAGAGAGTTCTCCGTTATAGTGGATTTTGGAATTATTTATACATTCGTAGGCGGTTTTTGCTTGGGTGTTTCTTATAGGGGTGCCCAGCCCTACGCCCGCGAGTGTGCAAGTAATTACGGGATCTACTATAAATTCAACAAATGACCGGTAAATTGCTTCGGTTTGAGGTAGATGCTTTCGTTATAAGCCTGTGTTCCCTTGAGTTTCGCCATTTCTTCAGTTAGTAATGCGTTGAACCGCTCGGTGAGTGTATTCTCTCGTGCGGTTATCACGTTTATTAGCATGTCAAGCTCTGCCTCAATTTTTGCCCTCAATTCAGTTTCAAGCGCGTCCAGTCTTGACTCAATTTTTGCGGTTAGTTCGATCTTGAGTTCATGGATCCGCACTTTTTCTCCTTTTAGGAAAACTGACTCATGTTCGGTAGGTTCGGTTTCCTAACCAAACCTGTTTTTACTTTAGGTATCTCTGTAAAAGTTTACAGGCTAAGAAAAAGGCACGGAATCTCTTCCGTGCCTTCAGTTAGATTAGGTGTTACTGCCTTCAGTTAGATTAGGTGTTACTATTGTAATTTGGGTTCAGTGCTGACTGAGATACCCATAGTATCCCGTTCCAATTCTGCCAAACCTCGTTTCGGCGGAGCGAATGCCAAATTGACAGCCTCTCCTGCCTCCTGAGTGTCCAGGAATTTATAGGGACCCTTTCGGATAAAATCAACCTTCTCATGCGGGGTACTCTGTGCCAAAACTATCAGTTTCTCTGAACCGAAGGGCGGCAGAACGACAAACTCACCAAGCGAAACAGGCTTTCCAACTTTTGTTTCATCAATATAGGTACTATCGTGGAGAAGCGTGTATCTACCACCAGCACTATCGTCGGCGAGGACATAGAGGAGCCGTATGTAGGAAGGTTTATTCACTTCACAGTAGATGATGAACTCATCACCTTCCTGGAGAATTGACTGCTCTAAACCTTTATTCGTCCACACATCAACCTTTAGTTCATCTCCTGTGAGGACCTCTTTCGGAGCAGTTTTCATATTGTAAGTAGCAACAGCCTCTTCGACTTTCGTTATTTCTTCAAAATTATTTGGTTGAAGGTTGGTAGTAAGTTCAGCACTAATGCTCACGATACTACTTCCCACCATATCACCGGTGTCCCTGTTATGTACCGTTGTCTGGAATGTTCCGTTGGAGGAGGCATCCGCGTTTTTCCATGCCGTGCCTTCAATGGTCAACGACACTTTCTCTACAAGTCCGCGGGTATTCGGAGCCGGTATAATAACCTGCCACCCCATTTGCTCAAGCAGTTGTTTTAACTCTTGTCGGAAGGCTGTACTTTGAGCGATGGGTTGGAGTGAGTTTCTATAAGTAACCCAAGTTGCCACTTGTAAATCCATGGGATTTCCTATATAGTGTTTTTATCGAAAAAACAAAAGGAGAACCCCATGGATCTAACTATTGTAGCACTTTACACGATTTGTGACGACCTTTTAATCGCAATCGG
>JAJDTJ010000101.1 GCA_022827225.1 Candidatus Poribacteria bacterium
ATCCATTGATGTTCCGTCGTACCGCCTTCACTTTCAGCAATGAGTGTAACCGTATGCTCACCTACTTGGAACACACCGGCAACTTCAATACGACCATCGTTGATAGTTTCAGCATCCGTAATAACTTCTGGGTCAGCATCATCAACGCTAACACTCACGCTGGTAACTGCGGATTGATCATCTGTTACAACAGCGGAGAGCGTAACCGAGTTGTCACCGTTAGCACCTGCGACCTTTCCAGTCGGAGCGACTGCCGAGATAACAGGCGGTGTCGTGTCAGGAACGATCTCAAACATCCACTGATGTTCCGTCGTGCCACCTTCACTCATCGCTGTCAAGTCAACCGTATGGACACCTGCTGCGAACATGCCAGCATCAACCTCAACACGACCCTCGCTGAGTTGATCCGCATCAACACTGATGGCTTCACCAACATCAACGCTGAAAGTCACACTCGTGACTGCTGAGTGATCGTCTGTCACAACAGCGGAGAGCATAACAGGATTGTTCTCTGCCATACCTTCAACTTTCCCAGTCGGAGCAGCCGCCGAGATAACAGGCGGTGTCGTGTCAGGAATGATCTCAAACATCCACTGATGTTCCGTCGTGCCACCTTCACTCATCGCTGTCAAGTCAACCGTATGGACGCCTGCTGCGAACATGCCAGCGTCAACCTCAACACGACCATCGCTGAGTTGATCCGCATCAACACTGATGGCTTCACCACCATCAACGCTGAACGTCACACTCGTGATAGCTGAGTGATCGTCTGTCACAACAGCGGAAAGCATAACAGGATTGTTCTCTGCCATACCTTCAACTTTTCCAGTCGGAGCAGCCGCCGAGATAACAGGCGGTGTCGTGTCAGGAATGATCTCAAACATCCATTGATGTTCCGTCGTGCCACCTTCACTCATCGCTGTCAAGTCAACTGTATGCACGCCTGCTGCGAACATGCCAGCGTCAACCTCAACACGACCATCGCTGAGTTGATCCGCATCAACACTGATGGCTTCGCCACCGTCAACGCTGAACATCACACTCGTGATAGCTGATTGATCGTCTGTCACAACAGCGGAGAGCATGACAGGATTGTTCTCTGCCATACCTTCAACTTTCCCAGTCGGAGCGACTGCGGAAATGACTGGTGCGGTTGCGGTTACAGTAAAGGTTACGGACGCTTCAGCAGTTCTGCCATCCTCATCCATAACTTCAACCGCGAGTGTATGTTCACCATCGGTTAAAGCATCGGGATGCTTATAGGAGAATTGCTCTCCTGTTTGGTTGAGTGTAACCTCTTCACCATCAAAGGTAGACTTTGTGACCTTAACTTCCACGCCAGCAAAGAAACCACTGACAGTGGGTCGGCGATGGTTGAAGGTTGTTCCGGAAGCAGGATCGTGAATTAGGACAGTCGGTTCGACGCCTTCAACAGCGAACGCTACGGATTGTGTGTCGGAGTTTCCGAGTCTGTCTATCACAGTAACGTCAAACTGGTATGCGCCGCCCGTTAATTCCTCTTTTCGTGTGTAAACGAGCGTCTCAACTGCTGTATCAACCTCACTTTGTACGACATCGTTTTCACCGAGGTGGGGTTTGAGCCGTTTGAGTGAGATGAACATATTTGGTGCATCGGGTGAAACATCCATCGCCCAGGGATAATAATTATCGCCAAATTCCACACCTGCCCCTGCCCCGTCGTTATAGGTTGCACGGACGGTGGGTAAGTTACTGACAGTATGCCCTTCTAAGGGGGCATTCACCATGATATTTGGCGGAGTCCTATCGCGATTAATCTCTGCTAATGGGAAGCCGACCCAACCGTTGCGTTTGGTTACCACACCATGTGGGGTGTAGAGCCCATCCGTCTGAAGTTGGTCGAGAGAGACCATGAGCGAGAAGGTTTTCTCTGAGTCTTCAGCTGTTTCATGCGGTACTGCCTGCTGGGTCGTCTCATCGCTTGCACCCGTTAGTTCGTCCAAATTCAAGGTGTACATGCGATTCGGATCACTTGCAGCAGAAGGGATAACGTTAAAGTTAAGTTTTAAGGATTCCCTAAGCGGAATCGGTTCCATTGGTGGCGTTGCCACGTCTGTGCCATCAACAGCGATTACTGCCAACTCACTGATGTCAGAAACTCGGAAGTTTACGACATGGACAGTGATACTTGGCATTCCATTGGTGTCAACGAGTGCGCCATCTTCAAGATTATGGGTTTGCACATTCGGAACCGCGTCTATCGCTAAGGCATGGAACGTATAAGTTCCGTTGGCAAGTTCGTCAACATTGATGGTTATCGTCACAACCTCATCATCGGCATCCCCGACAAATGTGGTCGTACTGTCATCCATAGTTGAGGTGCCGTCTGGATTCATGCGAACCAATCTTGCGTTACCGCCTGCATAAGTGATTGGACGGGCAGACGGATCAATAGTAAAGGTTGCTATGTTTTCCTGAAGTGCACGTGGTTCATCCCCAACGGCAACGATACCGCCAACAGTGTAACTGCTATCTTCGTTCGCGGCAATTTGGCCAGCGATATCAGAAACCATAGTAATGTGCGTTGGTCCGAGCGGGCCGACATCGTCAATGTTGTCAACGGAGAACGAAGCTGTATTAACGTCATCCTCTGATACAGTTTCGTCATTATCGGGCCGTTTGGGTGTGATCGCAACAGCACGCACCATATAGGGATTGTCATCTGCCTTTAAACCGTGCGCTTGGTCTAAGTCTTCCTCGGCACTGATAGTATCAGCCAACAGTGCAGCGGTATCAACTTCATGCGACCATTTCTGACGGACAATTGGCACTTCCGGATTACCGGTAACCACGGCTTTAACAAGGTCGTCCAACAACGCAGGTGTCTGTTCCTCGGTGACTGTCTCAACTACCTCGGTAGTGCCGACATCTATCCAAGTCGAACCTTCGTCGTTGCTAA
This sequence comes from Candidatus Poribacteria bacterium, assembly GCA_022827225.1. GTDB lineage: Bacteria > Poribacteria > WGA-4E > WGA-4E > WGA-3G > WGA-3G. Next base: position 2,939 of record JAJDTJ010000101.1, read on the forward strand.
CCTCAAACCGAACCATTTCGGTAGCCGGTGACGTAATTTCGTGCGTGTATCCGTTCAAGACGACAATGCCTCGCGGCGCGCCACTGTCCGGATTGGTGTCTTCGGCATCATCCACAGTAATCGCTAAGATACCTGGATTTGGCCGATAAGTGTTCGTGACTGTTACGTCAATGCTTGGCATCCCGTTGGTCTCGGAAAGTGCACCATCTTCAAGGTTATGGGTTTGCACATTCGGAACCACGTCTATCGCCACGGCATGGAACGTATACGGACCGCTTGTTGCTGAGAGCTCATCCGTGTCTTCAGGTATTTCAACCGTAACGGTTACGGTGAATTCGCCTGAAGCAGTTTCTTCTACAGATTCGGAGATGATTTCAACGCCAGCATCAAGTGCTGCTTGATTTACCCTCAATTCTATGGTTTCGTAGGTTGTCCGTTTGGCAGTCGGCTTAATGGTAAAGGTAGCTGCTGGTGGATTCACGCCATCGTCGTATATATCCACAAGTCCACCAACGGTGTAAGTTCCATCACCGTTATCTACGAAGACTGCTGTATCCTCGAATGCATCGACACCTGATACGACCAGGTTTGTTGGCCCAAGCGGACCGACATCGTCGACGTTATCAACGGAGAACGAATCCATAGGTTGTTCAGCTGGATCTTCCACATCGTCGCTGCCATCAGATAGCACGGCGATTGCGCGCACGGAATACATATTCTCATCAGTGGCTCCTGTAGCCAAAGCGTGTGCCACTTCTAAGGTATCCATAGTGATGGTATCAGCCAATTGCGTTGTATCCACCGTGAAGGACCAGTATTGATAGGTATCTGATGCTACCTTCTCTTGCATGGCTGCTTCAACGAGGTCACTCGCTTTAGTATCACTCACTAAGTCACCTTTAGCAGATGAAACACCAAGATCTGTCCAATCTGCGTATTCCCCGCCTTGGATTTCTAAGCGAAGGGATTCGATCTCTAAAGATGTCCGTTGTGGTGTATAAGCGTCAATGGTGAACGTGCCTTGCGGTGCGCCACTATCTGGATTGGTTGCTGTAATCGTACTCTCATCAACAGCAAGTGCCAACACTTCGGGATCAACAGGGTGAACACCAGGATCCAAGTTTATCTCAAAAGTCATCGGATCTGGATCTTCAATTGTCAATGCGTTGGTTGCCACAGCACGCACCTTGACAGTGTTCCCCGCTGCCACTAAGGCATCGAAGTCAGTAACATCCCAGGTCACTGAAGCAGTCCCTGAACTCTCAAGAGCACTCAGCAGATCATCTGAAGGGATATCTTGCCACTGCCCATCTGCGCCCATGTATTGGACGACAACGCTGGCATTTTCATGATCGATAAGGTGAGCTATCTTTTCATGCTTAAGGGTTAGCATCACACCTTCTGTCGTATTTGCGAAAATGTGTCCGCTTTCCCACCATCTATTACCGACAATCCCGTCACCGTTCCGGTCGCCGATACTGACAGCGGTAACAACTACTTGATCATGTTGACCCTCTTGTTCAATGATTTGGAGCCGTGTTGGTGGCGTATGAGAACTGACATTGAAGAGCGTATCAATCCCCATTGCGCGGATGCCGTAATGACCTTTTAGAAGCGGCATGTTTTCGCCCTGAATAGGCATCTGCACATTATTGTCGCCATAGGTAATTGGCACGGCATTAAGGATTTCAATTGCACTACCTAAAACATCAGCCAACAATTTACGGGTTCCATCGTCCTCTAATTGTAAACGCACCCCTAACACGTCTCCAATCGCCTTGAGAGTTGCGTTTATCTGTGGTGCCTGCGTCTCTAGGAGCGCGCCCCCTGCAGGTGTTATCAGAACATCAAGCAATCCCTGAATGGCATCTAAGGGTAGATTGAGCTCAGATGGAATCTCTATACCCTGACGCGTCAATTGTTCTTTGAGTTGGTCCCATACAACTGAAGCGAGCATTGTAGACTCAATTGTTAACGGCATCCAAGTGTTGGGACGTTGCAGTGATGGATCACCGATGTAGGGGTCTCCGCTTGGATCCAACCCAATTATCTGATAAATGAGATACCCATAACCTTCTTCTACACGACCTGATGTTGGATTACCCATGATATTCAACGTAGCAGCACCAAGTTTCAAGGCAGTCGTGACATAAACGCCTTCTCTATTCTGATAACCGGCAGTATTTGTAGCGTTGTGGGCGCTCATTTCAATAGCTTTTTCCGCCGCTATTTCAACATCAGCTTTCGGTGCTTCGGTATCAACTGTGAACTCACCTTGCATCCGATCCAAGTTTTCGTCAGCATCATAGACGGTAGCACCGAGGAAATAGTTACCTTCAGGAATATCCGTGAATTCAGTAACCCAGATCGATTCGGATGTTGTGTCAATTTTTGGGACACTGAAAACAGAAGACAACTGCGGGTCAAATGCGTCGGTAAATCGAGTTAGGACTTTGTACGCATTACGCTGTAGTATATTCTGAAGCTTTCCCAGTTCTCTTCCGGAGGGTATTTGCTCATTCGCCAAGCTCGCCAAGAGCACAGGCGTAAGATTGCTGAGTTCCGCCTTGACTTCGTCATCAATTAAACGTTCAAGAATTCCGCGGTCGGCTAATTGGAGATTGCGGGGGTCTGGCATCGACCACTTCTTAATTGTATAAGTCGTCGTAGCATCAAGAATCTGTGATAGTGTAGGAGAACGAAGTTCCTCTATTTTGCTCAGATCTAAAATCTCTAACGTTACTGCGTCAGTAAGCGTCACGTCAAAATAGTAATAATTATTACCGGATGTGATATCTACGCTGTCGCCAGTTTCCCAAACAATACCATTTGGTCCGAGCACACGATGCATTTCATACCCAGTATAGCGCCCGTTCAATCCCTCAGTTGAGTAGCGGAGGGTAACCGATTCAAAAATCGAAGTATTCTCATCTACTATCCCGGGCCATGCTGGCAAGTTAGTTGCAGCAAGTGCTTCCTCCAATCGGAAATTGTAACGGATAGTTTCTGAACCAAAGACATCCGGGTCAACCGCCCGCACACCTTCTTGTCGCTCTCCATTACTGAGTTCAAAGGTAACGCCGTCGATGTCCACTGAGGGTACGCGCACGTAAACGTGCAAATTATCGCGGGTCAGATATTTGCGATTCGGATCCGTTCTATCGCCCATGCCATCGTCATAGAGAAGGTCGAGCAACATGGGTGTAATTGCGTTTCCGAAATTCTCTGGATCCAAACCCTGTGCCAAATCTGTATCCCCTAATTTTCCAGCGAAAATCGGGACATCAGGGTTGTTGAAGAAAAATTTCAGACCTTCTTTTTGCTGTTTAGAGAGTATTCCCTTTGGAATTGCGTCAATCGCTATCGGTAAGAGAACTGGATCGAAACCAAGGAATCCAGCAAGATCTCTTGCAAATTTCTGACCAGAAATTCTGTTCATCGAAAGCCCGCCGAGCCGCGACTTGCCCAAAATGGACTGATTTGTAGGCATTATTGGAGCAAAAGGTTCCGCCGCCCCTACTGGTGGTACTGGTGGCGTTGTCCCATCGTCCGGTGGTGTCGTCCCATCGTCCGGTGGTGTCGTCCCATCATCCGGTGGTGTCGTCCCATCATCCGGTGGTGTCGTCCCATCGTCCGGTGGTGTCGTCCCATCATCCGGTGGTGTCGTCCCATCGTCCGGTGGTGTCGTCCCATCGTCCGGTGGTGTCGTCCCATCGTCCGGTGGTGTCGTCCCATCGTCCGGTGGTGTCGTCCCATCGTCCGGTGGTGTCGTCCCATCGTCCGGTGGTTGGGCATCAGTTTCCAGCAACGCTGCAAACTCTTTAACAGCCTCTGAATCCTGCAACAGCGTCCGAACATCGGGGTCGCCGAGCATTTCTTTGATTTCATCTGTCCCGATAAGTGCTATTTGTGCGTCAGTTGCTGTCGGCACAACCAATCTTATGAGACCTGGATTAGCAATAAGCTGATCCATCGCTGCGTCAAAACCGAGTGCTACAATAGTAGGATTCTGTAAAGTTGCAGGATCGCTAAGTGCTTCAAGCACTTGTGGAAGCACTTCTTGAACCTCTGCCTTCTGTAGCGTCTCTTTGTATCTATCATAAACCTTTTGAGCGAGAGAAGCCTCTTCTTGCCCGAAAACAGTGTTCGGAATTGCGGTGTAAAAAACACACAATGTAAAAATCAAAAAACAAACGAGTGATGTTCGTTTTTTCATTAACTCATCCTCCTCGTTAAGTCTGCGCGCTCGCAAGACTAAGTACTGAGTTTCTTCTTAGATGGGCAAGCGAGAATACAACAAAGACGACCGGGGTATGATGTTTGCCCATCCAATAATAACATCTTACCAACGAGCATTAAAATTTCCCGATACCGATGTAGCCGTACGGTAGACTTCGCATAACATACAGCACAAGTCAAAAGTATAAGGAAAGCGGGCATCTAACTTCCTATATTTGACCTTGCGGGAATTTTTCTATTATTTTAACAAAAAGTAGTACAATTAAGCAAGCATTTAATCGTTACACGTCAGAGACATTAGCGTTACAGATATAAAACCTATAAGCAGAATCGTCCTGCAGTTGTGTGATGTTTTATGCAATCGGTGAAATTTTGTTCCCGCCGCATCGGTATATCATCGATTAAAATGCAATCCGCTTATATATGATACCACAATTTCTGAAACATGTCAAACCAAAATCTGAATTTCGGTCAACGAATTTTGACTCTATTTGAAAGTAAAATTAACAATCTACTTGATATGTTACCAAAAAACGCTTAAACTGTCAAGAAAAAAACTTTCAAGAAAAAATATTTGAGGAAAAACCTATGTTAACCGCAATAGAAAAAGGACATCTCGACCAACACGGTTTTCTACTTTTGGAAAGCCTGATACCGTTGGATACAACATTAGAACTTCGGGAACGTTCTTTAGCACTCGCTGAAGCAGAGAAAAAAGCGGGTGAAAGCCATACGTACCTTGCGAACGCCAGTGCCCAACGCGTCTGGAACCTCATTGACAAAGGCGAGATTTTTGAAGAGGCTATTCAGCATCCGAAGGTACTTGCTGCGATGGCGTACCTACTCGGGGCGGATTGCACGCTGAGTTCTTTTACGGTCAATGTGCTTTATCCGGGGGCACCGGATGCGGGGTTGCACATCGACTATCCGTTATCCGCCTTACCGACACCGCGCCCGAGTTTTTCACTGGTTGCTAACAGCGTCTGGTTCTTAGATGATTTCACGCTTGAAAATGGGGCTACCAGTTGCGTGCCGGGCAGCCATCACCGCCTTGAAACCTTGCCGCAATCAGGGGTTGAATACACCGATGAGGTACAAATCTGTGGACCGCGGGGTTCCGTTTTAATTGTCAACGGTGCGACATGGCACGGTTCTTCAGAAAATAGAACGAATGAACCGCGCGTTGGGTTACTCGGTTTCTTTTGCCGTTCTATCCTGAAACCACAGCAGGCACACCTAAAATTGGTATCCGATGAGGTTCTCTCGCGCGCAACACCGACATTAAAGCGACTGCTCGGTTTAGATTCACAACCGAATATGAATACGTAATGCTTTGTCAACTTTGAACTTGAAGTCAGGTTCGTAGTAGTGCGATTTATCGCACGTCCGCAAATCAACAACGGGCAATGAATTGCTCTACTACAAACCTTCCTGTCAAATTCACGTTATGGTACGATGTGTGTTTTTTCTGCCATCAATATCCGCTTGGGTTCAGGTGTATCAGGTGTCAGTTGATATATTAAGCGTACTCTGATAGTGTCCGCAGTCGCAGCGGATGCAGTGTCAAATGTGTAAACTCTGTTCTCGCTCGGAAGAAGGCGGTTTTCATTTTCAGCAGAAATTGAGATGTGTTGCTTTTGACGTTCAGTGCCATCAGGTGTGAGAAGTGTTACCTCCACCACAATAATGCGCAAAACTCCGCCCGGTAAGATGTGTCCGGTTCTACTCCGAATTTTCACATCGACCTTTCCGCTTGTGTATTCAAGTTGAAGGTTGGCTGCGCGTTTGAGCTGCGTAACACTGCGGCTGCCGCGCCATGTATGCTTCCGCCCCTTGATGCTCTCATGGCTTGTTGTGCTTTGTAACCGCTCCACAATGGGCATGTGACACGTTGCGCAGCTGGAGCTGTCAGCAAATTCGCTATCTCGAAAACTGGAGACCTGATCGTGTTCTGGTACGCTCTGTTGACCGTGGCAGGTGGCACAAAGCGTCGTGGGCGGGGTATAGATCGGATTGGTGACGTTTTCGTGGAAATAGGTTTCCGCGCTTGCTGCGGGTCCGTTCATTGCCCCTTTTGCATCGAGGTGGCAGACGAGACATGAGACCCCTGCTTCGCGTTGTCTGTCCCTGAGTTTCGGCATCTCGGCGATACCTGTGATGAGGATCGGTTGAGGGGCATGGCACTGGTCGCATTTGGTTTCTCTGTCGGGTACCTGCTGTGCTGCTGCTTGATAGATTTCATCAACCCAAGCCTTGGCGTGCATCGAATCTTCCCACTCTCTCCAGATAGCGGGGTGGCAGCTTTGGCACTTTCCATCCTGAAACGCGTGATACGCCTCAGCCACGCGATTTGTATCGTCCTCGGCACGCGGCGTAAAGTTAACAGTTAATATAATTAATAGGCATCCGAACAATCTGGAACTTACGCCGCCGATACCCCAACGCACTGCCTTAAGATTCATGGCTTTTCCTCAGTGTTTCTAAGAGTGAAATCGCTGCTGTCTCTCCGCTCCGAATACAGTCTGGGATACCTATCCCGTGATAGCCATTTCCTGCCAGAGCAAGTCCGTGCAAACGATTCGTGAGTCGTTGTATATCGTTGACGATTTCTTGGTGTCCGACCTGATACTGCGCCATCGCTTGGGTGTGCTTGCAAACAGTTGCAAACAGAGGAGCATCTTTGATGCCGAGAAGTGGTGTTAAGTCTGCTTGGCAGGCTTCAATAATATCTGTTTCGGCGTTTTTAGCCATCGGTTCACTAACGAAGGCGCGTAACAGGACCCTTTCGTCTGGTGCTCGATTCTCAAATTTAATGCTACTGAACGAACAACCGATAAGCGACAGGTTTTCCGTGGCTGGAACGACGAATCCCATGCCATCTAACGGGTGTGTAACATCCGAATGTCTGAACGCGAAATTGACGGTAGCAGACGATGCGTACGGAATCGTGCTGAGTTTCGTGGCGAGTGGTTCTGAAACAGTTTGGAGGAGCGATTTCGTCTGTTGTGCGGGGAGTGCAAGACAGAGGTGTTCCGCGTTTAAGGTCTCCCGCGTAGCGAGTGAGATTTGCCATTCGCCGCTGTCCGTATCCTGCTGGATGTGCTCGACACGCGCGTTGAATTTAATATTGCAGGACAAAGCTTTGACGAGTGCGTCAATGAGTGTCTGCATACCTGTCTTAAACGAGAGAAAGAGGCTATAACGTGGACCGCTGGTGTCGCGACTCGTTTCGGCTGCCTGTTTTTTTTGTGCGCGGAGCGCTTTGATAATACTTCCGTGCGTCTTTTCCATCTCCAAAAACCGTGGGAAAGTCGCCTTTAGGCTTAAATTTTCGGCATCCGAGGTATAGATACCGCCTATCATCGGTTGCGCGATCCGTGTGAAGGCTTCATTGCCGAGGCGGCGTCTGACGAAGTGCGCGACGGCTTCATCTATGTCCCTTTCTCGTGGCGGGATAAAGAGGTCTAATGCGATCCGCAATTTACCGTGCCAACTGAAAAGTGGGGTTTTTAGAAACGGTTTTAGCGAACCCGGTGCCATCATATAAAAACCTTCAGGAACCGGATGTAATGTCCCCTTCCGAAGGACAAAACTCTGTCGGACTTCTGGGTTCGTGCCGATGAATTGATCCGCGATGCCTAGTTCTTCACAGAGTGCCTTTGCGGCGGGTTTCGTTGAGATAAAGGCATCAGGACCGTGCTCAATAAGGAAACCATCTCGGGGTTCTGTCCGAATCACGCCACCGAGGCGTCCTGTCGCCTCAAGAAGCGTAACATCAATCGGTATATCTCGCTGGGCTGCCTCGCGCTGTAATCGATAGGCGGTGGTCAATCCTGTAACACCGCCGCCTATAACAATAGCGCGTTTTTTATTGCGGGTTTCCATGGATATTACCTTCCTCAAGAATACATCCGACTACGGTACAGTTTAAAATAGCACCTACTCGGTCTGGGAGATGGCTGATTTTTGACAGACAAAATCGGCTAACATGTTAATGAACTTCGGATGGTCACCGACAGTCTCAGCCCGTATAAAATCGATACCGGACGCTTCCGCTGTCTCATTTGCCTCTATGTCAAGATCGTAGAGTACTTCGACGTGATCACAGAGGAAACCGATGGGTGATGCGACAATAGTATCAACACCTTCCTCTTTTCGGTCCTTGATCCAATCGTTGATGTCCGGTTCTGTCCATGGTATAGGACTGTTTTCTACTGCGCTTTGATATGCCAAACCGAACCGAGCCTTTCCAATCTTTTCAGCGACTGCCTCGCCTGTCTTTCTAAATTGTTGTGTATAAGGTGAACTATTCGCAGCGGATTGCGGAATTGCGTGCGCCGTGAAAACGAGTTCGGCGTGTTCCAACTTGTCGCCGCAAGCGGTTTCAATCATTTCGGCGATAGCACCGACATAACCTTCATGTGTATACCAGGGATCAAGATAATCGATTGTCGGTTTTTCGCCGTCAACTGCTTCAATGCCTTTTTTAACAGTCTGTTGATACCACTCCCAACTGACTTTCGATTGGTGGGGTGCCATAATGATGCCGAGTATTTTACGGTGTCCTTTTTGTGCCATTTCAGCGATGACTTCGCTCAGGTACGGTGTCCAATGTCTAAACCCGGCATAAACTGGGAGCGGTAGGTCCCGCGCTTGTAGTGCTTTTTGCAATGCCTCGGCTTGTTTGAAAGTCAATTCGTTGAACGGCGAAAATCCACCGACTCTTATATAATGTGACGCGATATCTTTTACGCGTGCAATTTGAGATTTAGCTGTCCCGACAATCCCTTCAACAAAGCAGTAGGCTTCACCTGGACACATATCGTTTTTGTATTTTTGGCAGCATCCGGGTGTGGGACCGCCGAATGCAACAAGTAAAACGCCGTCGTATTTCATTTTGATTTCTCCTACGCCATATTGGCTAATTGTGCCGGCATAAACCGTGCATCAGCGGCGATCGCTTTCGTGAAAGCTTCACGTGCCAAGGTTTCGTTGCCATTGGTACGATGTGCAAGTCCGATACAAAAGTATGCCTGCGCGAGTTGTCTCCCCTGAATTCCACAGACGAGCGCTTTATAAATGGAGGCTAATCCTGTGTCGGTTTCATCACCGTTGCGATAGGCAGCAAGGATGTGATTGTATCCGCGCAAGAGGTGCGCCGGTGCGTAATCGGGGTCTAATTCGATGGCAATATTGATAGCATTTTTTGCCTCAGCGAAGAAATCCCCTTTCTCAAGGACGCTTGACACACTACGGGCGGCTTGTGTGAGCAAATTGGCGTATTCGGTCCAGGCGTCAGGTAGGTTCGGATATTTTTGGGTGGCGGTTTTCAGAACCGCGATCGCCAATCCGAAATCGTTGCCCTCTGCGACCTCTTCGGCGGTTTCTCGGTATCCTTTAAATTCCTGAAGTTTAGATGTTTTTTGATGGAGTTTCTCGGCATCTGCTGGTGGAATCGCGGAGGGTTTCAGGTGTTGCCAACCAGGTTCTGGATCGTCAATCAAGCCGCGATATACACGCAAAATCGCGTAGCGCGGTGTTCCCCAGACCTCAGCAATAGAACGGATCCAGTCCGGTAGGTTCGCCTCCATCTCAGTGAGGAGCTCGGTTAAAGACATTCCCTGTTCAACATGTTTTCGTACCTCCGTTAGAAAATAGGACTCTATCTGGATTAACAAATCTATTTCGGGGTCCCGTGCTAAGGGGCCATGTCCCGGTAGTACACACTTAGGTGCATACATACGGAGTTCCTTAATTGTGTTAATCCAATCGTGGTTTGCCATGAGTCCTTCGTTCATAACAGGCTGCCCGAAGATTGGAAAGCTCCCTGTCATGACGGTGTCGCCAGAGATGATACACGCTTCTGCTGGCACCCTAATAGCTGTGGCATCATCCGTCTCCGCTTTCCCTAAATTAACGAGGTGCAGCGGTTGATTGCCTAAATCGATTTCGGTTTCGTATGGAAATGTCTGCTGTGGCAGGAAGGGTGGGTCGCCTAATGAGAAACCTCTCGAACGCAGGAACGCCTCTTGTCGTGGTGCCCGATTCACCATGAAGTCCTTCGTCATCTCGCGTGCGACAACGGTCGCGCCTGCCTGATGGAAGATAGTATTCCCGTTGGTATGGTCCCAGTGATAGTGTGTATTAATCGCATATAGTATCGGTTTATCTGTGACGGTCCGGATTGCGTTGTACAGTCGTCGGGCCATCATTTGGTTTACCTGTGTATCAATCACGGCAACGCCATTATCTCCAATAATAACAGAAGAGTTGACGATATTACGGAACAGATACACTCGATCTGTTATTTTAACGAGTTCGCCGTATTGTCGTGGTGCAAATGGATTCTCTGGAATGTTTTTCATGCATGTTCCTACAACGTTTTTGCGATATTGACAAAATGCTTAACGTTTTCAAAAGGTGTGTCTCTGTGAAGTCCATGGCTTAAGTTGAGTATATGCCCCGTCTTTCTGCCTTGTTGCAAACAGGTTTTGACAGCTGCCGTGATGTCGTCTGGTGTTCCATCTCGGAGGATATCGTTATCGACGTTGCCTTGAAAAGCGACGGTGCCGTCTGTTTCGGCTTTAGCTTTACTGAGGTCAACGCATTTTCCGATGCTCAGTACATCTGCGCCACTTCGGTGCATTAAATCGAGGTAAGTACACTCTTTGGCGAAAAGTATGCTGGGTGTCTCTGGGTTGAGTGCCTCGAAAATTTGCTGGTGATACGGGAACGCGAAATCGGTGTACAGGTGTCTGGGCAAGACATCAGCAATAGACTCAAAAAGTTGGACGATCTGAGCGCCGTTGCTAATTTGGTAGTTCAAATAATTAACAGTCATCTCTGTTAGTTTGTTTAGCAGCCGATGCATAAGTTCAGGTGTCTCTTCGATCATTTGAAAAACAGGTTCGGCTTTCTCGGATACGCCGGTGCCACGTTTGATAGGACTCTCGCCAGCAATGAGGAAAAATGCGAGTGTCAAAGGTGCGCCAGCAAATCCGATGAGCGGTAGTTCACCGTTTAAGGTTTCGCGGAGTCTACGGATAACGTTTCCTGTAAACGTTAACTGTGCCGGGGGATCATCAACCGGTAGTAGAGCGTCGACTTGTGCTGGTGTCCGAATTGGCGGCTTTAAGATAGGACCTGGGTCAAATCGGAAATGTGCGCCCATGGGTGCGAGTGGCGTGAGTATATCTTTGTAGACGATGATCGCATCGACACCGATGCGTTTGGGGAGCAGTGATATCTTGACTGCGGATTCAACATCGGTCTCTGACATCGGTGCGGGACAGGTTCGGAAAAGTTGTTCTAAAGGGAGGTTGAGTTCTTCCCGCATCCGCCGATAAAGAGGGTCTGATCTGCCAGCCTGCCGCATCATCCATACCGGTACGCGTTCGACAGGTAGGCATCGTGCTGCGCGAAGGAGTAAGTCGTTTTTTGATTGTTGTTGCATACGGAGCGCATCTACCTTTCAAATTCCGCGATTCTGACGTCGTTCTAGGAACTGCCGTAGTTTGGCAAAACTTTTAACGTTTTTCATAATTCTACCGCTCTCTCGCTCCTCAAGATAGAGGAGAAACCCCATAACATAAAGGCTCACCAGAAATAGTAGAAGCCCTGAAATGCATCGTCCAACTGCTGAATAATTGGCTTGCAAACTGAGGTAGGGGGTGACCGCCTCGGGTGAGTCCTGCTGAGGCCACTCCACCGAGACAAAGTCCCCCAACCCCGTTATCCCGAGCGATAGAAAAACGATTGAAAGGACAAAAACGATAAAAAATGGAATACCCATGTTACGTCCCGTTTAGGTTGATACTTTTATCAACCCTTTCGTACAACCATCTTCTCGATTTCGGACTTTCGTTATCCCTTCAACGAGCGATTCAAGCGAGAATTCGTGGCTAATAATTTTGTCCATGTTGACATCACCACTGGAAATGAGTTGTACGGCTTCTTCCCATGTATCGGGTGCGAGCCAAGAGAACCGAATTGTTTTATCCATAAGAATGGTATCAAGGATCGGTACCTCCATCACGTCTGTGTCGCCGGGGAGTCCGAAGATGACGACGGTTGCGTGCCGTCCGGTCACGTTGAGTGCGGTATGGATTGCGTCGAGTGAGCTGGTAGCCGTAATTGCGCGGTCTGCTAATTCGCCGTTATTGAGTTCCTCAATTGCGGCACCGAGGTCTTCAACATAGTGTGGTGAGTTGGTATCACTGACGTTTACAACCACGTCTGCTCCGAGTTCTTTACCACACTCCAATCGGTAATCTCGAGTCCCGACAAGTAGTACATTTTTCAGGCCGCGGCTTTTCAGGACTTGCACCATCATGAGCCCGATGGGTCCCGGTCCGAAGACGACAGCCGTTTGTCCTTCTTCAGCCTTAAGGTTGTTAACAGCATAGAGTCCGCAGGCGAGCGGTTCTGTTAAGGCGCCTTGATCATAAGTAACGTTATCGGGGAGTTTGACAGTCCAGCGATAATCGGAGACCGCGTACTCTGCGAATCCACCATCAACACCTACACCCAAGACCCGCTTTTCAGGACACAAGTTGGACAACCCTTTTTTGCTCCAGAAGGAGTCAGGGTTTGATTGGACGGGGTTGACAACAACTCGGTCTCCCACTTTGAATCCACCTTTTGTTCCTGCTTGATTACCGACTTCAACGACTTCGCCGGTAAACTCGTGTCCAAGGATAAGGGGTCCTTTTCCATCGTCTGTTTCGAGTGAACTGTTACCGAAATAGTATGCAACATCCGAACCACATATCCCTACCGAACGCACCTGAACCAACAGGTCGTTGTCGCCGGCTTGCGGGACGGGTCGGTCTTCAAGGTTCATTGATTCGGGTTCATAAAAAATTTGCGATTTCATTATCTATCTGCCTCCTTAAGTCTTAATCGATGCAGTTATTTTAGCATGTCTATATTATATTTTGCAATTCAATTTAAATCAATATTTAGAAGATGAACCGCATCTCTAAAAGTAAAAATCGGCTGCAAAATTCGCCGAGGAAGACTGTGATTATAGCGATAAAAAGAAAACCTGTTGCAGCGCGCGTTGCGCCGAGCACGTCCCGGGCAACAGATTTAGGACGTAAGCAGTCCCAGGTAATGAAATAGAGAAGTAAGGTCCCCGTAACGCCTATAAGCAGTCGCATCGCGAAGATGATTTGGTAGAAGAGGTTAAAAGGGACAACATCTGTGGATTGCTGTCTCAAAAAAATGCTCACACAGAGGAGCAGTGTCACACCTGAGAGGGTAGAAATTAAGACGGTATTAAAGCGTTTAAGGTAAACCACAGGCAGATCGGGTGTTACGAGATACCAGTGTCCAAACCACATCCCGCTGTGGACTGTGCCGAGTAGTGCAGCCGCTGTCAAGAATTGCAGCGGAAGTAGAACCGCCTCTCCCGGAAGCTCAACAATTTGGAAGTAACGTTGGGCGCTGAAAACAATCCATACTGCCCCAAAAATTGACGCCCCAATGAACAACGTTTGCGTAAGCAGTGGACGCTTAAACCACCAACTCAGCGTATAAACGAGAACGAGAAGAACAAAAGAAATTACTAAAGCAGATTCAAGGTTCTGCCAAAATCCAAAAAAACTGAGAAATGTGACGGGTTGTTGATGGAGTGCTAAGTCTGCACAACGGGATAAACCGCTGACAAGCAGGTATATGCCGCCCATTAGACGATAGAAATTTTCCCCGACTAACCCTTTCGGGACGAGGCTTAGGAGAACAAATCCACCGACTGCAAGTTGGCTGAAAACGAGATAAAAAACATCAAGGATGCTGAACATTAGGGTCTCGCCGTAATTGCGTTGTGCTGATTGTTTTCCACAAAAAACGGAAACCCATCACAGTTCACCGTAGCGTATCGCTATACTTAAGAACCATAATGGGTCTACCTATGGTGCGCGGTTCGATCGCGTACTCTCTATTAAATGTGGAAAGTGTATCTCCAATTAGATAATTTCGACGACTGCGCCAAGTTCCTCAAGTTGCTCTTTCGCCTTCTCGGCATCCTCTTTAGAGACACCTTCTTGAATGACGACAGGGGCGGATTCAACCTTCTCCTTGGCTTCTTTCAAGCCGAGTCCGGTGAGTGCGCGAACCTCTTTGATAACAGGAATCTTTTGGGCACCGAATTCTTTGAGTTGTACATCAAATTCGGTTTTCTCTTCGGCTGCCTCTTCTTCGGCAGCTTCGCCTGGCATTACCCCTGGTACCATACCCGGCATAGCGACTGCGGGTGCTGCGGAGGCACTGACTCCAAATTTATCTTCTAATGCTTTGACGAGTTCGGAAAGTTCCAAAACCGTCATATTGCTGATTTCATCAATCATTTTTTCCAAATCTGCGGCCATTTTTTTTTCCTTTCTAAATAAGTAATACTATAGTGGATTTCAGAATTAATGAGACACTTTACAACGGACGAGGGAACCTTGAAGAAATCCGCAGAAATCCGCAGAAATACCCTATCAAATACCCCTATCAAAAACCCCCTACGATGGGTAGCCGAGGGGTGGTCCCGCAATCACTGAAATGTCTCTTTAATTATTAACTTTACTATAAACGTTAGGCGTTTTCTGCCTCTTTCTTCTGTTCGGCGACCTGTGTCAGCACGGAGGTCACCTGCCGGACGGTTCCATTGAGTACATTTACCATCCCAGTCATGGGCGATCCCTGATGGAGCGTTCGTACAAGTCCAACAAGGGGTGCGCTGACAAGCCCGACGGTTTTAGCGACTAAGACCTCATAAGACGGCATATCTTGGAGTGCTTCAACACCGTCTATGTCAATCACTTGTGTTCCGAGGATTCCGCCTTTAATTTTCAGGTCTTCGTGTTCCTCGCTAAATGCAAGCAAGACTTTTGAAGAGGTCGCTGGGTCTGTGCCTGCGGCGATCGCTGTATTCCCTTTGAGGAACGGCTCCAGCCCTTCAATACCTCTCTCTTGTGCGACAACGTTCACTAATGTGTTCTTGCAGACCTTGTATTGGATATTTGCTTCCCGAAGTTGGTTTCGCAGTTCGTTGGTTTCTGCGACAGAAAGCCCCTGAAAGTCTGTTAAGAGAACGACATCGGCACTCTCAAAAATCTCACGAATCTGTTCTGCTTGCTGAACATTCGCCTGATTCGGCATGTATCAGCTCCTTTCTACGTGAGTTATACGGAAACCGTCTTGTGTTGTTTCGGTTCCATACAAACTGGTTAATCGGATATACGCTTACATGCAAAAAGCCTCCAGGTGCCTGGAGGCTCACATAAAAGGAAAAAACAATAACGGTGGATAACACTCCGTCTGCGTTCCGACGACGCACCCGCTGTTTCGATTCCATTCAAGCCTCGGTAGGCAATTAAGCCGTTGGCACCTACGTTCTACGACTCTATTTGGTTGTCAAGACTTTTGCTATATCGTACCCCGTTCCGTTTACGCAAATTGTTGTGGGTCTATCCGAATAGCGACACCCATTGTTGCTGAGATCGCTACGCTGCGGACGTATCGGCCTTTTACAGAGGCTGGACGAGCGGCAATGAGTGCGCCCATTATAGCGTTGAGGTTCTCTTTAATGCTTGTTTCCTCAAACGAAGTTTTGCCGATCGGGACGTGTATGATCCCCGAGGACCGTTCCACACGATACTCAATTTGCCCCGCCTTGATATTCTGTATGGTTTCAGTGACATCCGTTGTAACGGTGCCAGCCTTGGCGTTAGGCATCAATCCTCTGGGTCCAAGTATCCGTCCGAGTTTAGGCATAATAGAGCGCATCAGGTCGGGTGTTGCGATTGTTGCGTCGAAATCGACCCATCCGTCAACGATCTTATCAACGATTTCGTCTGTTCCGACGAAATCTGCGCCGGCTTCTTCAGCCTGGCGTGCGGCATCGCCTTCGGCGAAGACGACAACGCGTGCTGACTTTCCAGTGCCGTGTGGCAGTGTAACGGTGCCTCGGATATTCTGTTCCGCGTGCTGAGCGTTTACACCGAGCCGCGAGGCGAGGTCCACCGTTTCGTCAAACTTGGCACGACTCGTCTGTTTTACAAGCGAAACCGCTTCGTCAACCGTGTACAAGTGGTATCTATCTACCTGCTCCTTGATCTCTTGGTATCGCTTTCCTCTTTTCGCCATGTTACTCTCCGATAATCAGCGGGGTATATCTCTGTCTGTACCCCGTTCTTAATTGAGTTTATCGCTCTTCCTACCAAAACCCCACGCTTTAACTTAGGGATGTAGGCAGGCGTAGTATTTGTGGTTCCTGTGTCGTTGTATACCTGCCTCGCTACCTAATCGTAAGTCCCATACTTCGGGCAGTGCCTTCAACCATCCGCGTTGCGGCATCCAAGTCTGTGGTATTCAAGTCCGGTAATTTCGTCTGGGCGATTTCGCGAATTTGGTCCATCGTGACGGTAGCGACCTTGTTTCGGTTTGGCTCCCCAGATCCTTTGACGATCTTCGCTGCTGATTTGAGTAGAACCGCTGCTGGCGGTGATTTCACAACGAATGTAAACGATCTGTCACTATAACAGGTGATGATAGTCGTCACCACCATACCGGTTTGCTGCTGCGTCTGGGCGTTAAAGGATTTGATAAACTCCTGTAAATTAATCATATAAGGTGCGAGACTCGGTCCGACAGGCGGTTGCGGGGTTGCCTGTCCTGAAACCAATTGGAGTTTAACTTCACCTGCTACTTTTTTTGCCATTGTTCTCCCCACTGTGGGTTGTAATTCTAATGTGCGTTCAGTTTAATTTAATTCTTCGACTTCAAGTAACCCCAAATCAACAGAGGTGGAACGCCCGAAAAGCGAGATGCTAAGACGTAACCGCTGGTGTTCCATATCAATATCTTCAATGTCTCCAATGAACCCACTAAAGGGTCCACTTATGACTCTAACCTTATCACCGACTTCATATTCCATTGCTGGTACTGGCTGGACTTCTTCTTCTTCGGTTGACATTTGTAGCATGGCTTCAACGTCATCCGGGCTCAACGGCGATGGGTGTGCGGTGGGTCCCAAGAAATTCATAACGCCCGGTGTCTCCTGTATGAGTGCCCAACTTCTCTGTCCAATCGGACTCTCTACGTGCGGGCCGAGTTCATGAGACGTGTTCACAAGTACGTATCCGGGATAAGAGGGTCGAACACTCACCTTTCGCTGGCTGTCCTTGATTTCTACGACTTCGGTTTCAGGGACATTAACCTGCAAGATTTCGTCCTGTAACTTTTCCCTTGCGATCATATTGTCAAGGTTGAGTTTAACCTTCTTCTCATGTCCGGTGTATATCTGAACAACGTACCAGTATCCATCCATATTCTGAATCCACCAGTGTTCTTGCTTTGCGTTGTGCAAGGAGCAAACCGTTAACTTCGAATAAAAAGTGTTCTAAGAAAAGCCATACCGAACCCCTCAAGTGTATTGTTGAGAGCGTATTGGCTTACGAGTACCGCGATTAATGGGATGCTGGCTACCGCTGCGGCGATTATTTTCCGACTACTCGGAATGACGGCCTCAGGATTTCTATCGTTCCGTGAGTGGTCTTCCCAACTTTTCACGATCAAAAAGACGAGGACTGGGAGGGCCGCGAGAAATAACCAACTCAAAGGTTTGTCCCATGGTGGGAATGCTGGATTGCCATCAATGACCCCGATGTAAAGCCCTAAAATTGCGGTTGCGACAATAACAGTAATGGTACTGCCCTGAACCTCTTTCATATCGGGTTTAGAGACCTTCTGCCATTCGAGATGGATCCCCTGAAGATACTTTTTCAAGCGAGTTATCATAATAAATAAAAGGCAGGCCAGGAGGGATTCGAACCCCCAACATTCGGTTTTGGAGACCGACGCTCTAGCCGTTGGAGCTACTGGCCTGCAAGATTTTGTTATGTGGCACGGATCTATGTAGCTGTTGATGTGCTATCGTTGAGTGCCGTTGTGAAAAAAGTTAGCGTGTCTCTTTATGAAGTGTATGTTTCCGGCAGAACCGACAGTATTTCTTGCGTTCATAGCGAGATTGCTGTGTCCGACGGTTCCGGGTCGTCACATAATTTCGCTGATTACATACATCACATGCTAATGTTACAATGTCTCTTGGCATAATTATACCCTACCTTCGGTCGGTTTTCGGTAAATGGAGCCGACGACCGGGATTGAACCGGTGACCTCGTCCTTACCAAGGACGCGCTCTACCGACTGAGCTACGCCGGCAAAAATAGATATTCAACAAGCGGGAGACGGGATTCGAACCCGCGACGCATGGCTTGGAAGGCCAATGCTCTACCAGCTGAGCTACTCCCGCATAAGAACAGTGTTAAGCAGACAGCATAACGGAGCATGCCCGCTCCTATGGTTCTACTCCGCTCCAGTATTAAGAAACGTTGATGGGGGCAGATGGATTCGAACCACCGTAGGCATAGCCAACAGATTTACAGTCTGCCCTTTTTGACCGCTCAAGCATACCCCCATACTTAATAAAAAGCTGACGAGAGGAATCGAACCTCCAACCTAGTGATTACAAATCACTTGCTCTACCATTGAGCCACGTCAGCAGCGCTTAATAATTATACACGCTTTAGAGCAGGTTGTCAAGTGACTTTGATTTTTTTCGACAGGTTTTCGGATAAGGTTATTTAGCGCTACAGTCCCTCTTCGCGCTCCTCTATCTCGGTATCTTGTCCATGTTCGATGAGCTCTTCATCGAATATATCGTTTTCGTCATCTAACTCTTCCGGGTCTTTAAAGATCGAAGGCGTTTTCGGGACAGGGACTTTTGCTTCAGTCTTTTCAAAACGGAGTTTCCCTTCAACCAACTCTTGTGTCGCGACGGCAACAGGTTTTTTCTTTTTATCTGTTGCACCTGAAGGTGCGAGGGGTAAGCCGTTTGCATTTATATCTCTGGCGCGTTGTGCGATAACATTGACTGCAAGATACTTATTTTTTACTGTTTTCACCAAGTTTTCGTTGTAAACGACTTCACTCATTATATATTCTCCTCATTCATAGCAGATTGAATGCCGATTAATGACATATCATCAATCGGCGCGCTTCTAAAGCGCGCCTATACCTCTCCATTTCACCACAAACACAAGTCGCCCTGAGAGCATTGTAACAATTATACCAAATTTATTTTAAAAGTCAAGTTAAATGCTTAAATTAACAGAAAAGTTGACAAACTGACTTAAAAATGTTAGAATTGGAGTATAAGTATTTACAAACCGTAAGGACTCCTACATGGATACACATATCCAACCAATTCTCGAAAAATCGCTTGGTGGCGAACGCTTGGACTTTGACGACTGTCTCACGCTTTTCAAAAGCCACGATCTCCTTGCCTTAGGACACGCGGCAGATGTTATTCGGCAACGGAAGCATCCGGAAGGGTATGTTACGTACATCGTTGACCGGAACATCAACTACACCAATTGGTGCTATGTCGATTGCGATTTCTGTGCCTTTTATCGCCACCGTCGGGATCCAGACGCTTATGTCATGGAGCGCGACGAATTAGGTAAGAAAATCCAAGAGACGCTCGATCTTGGCGGCGAGTTGATCCTGATGCAGGGCGGTTTACATCCGAAACTCAAACTCGATTGGTACGAGGACCTGCTCCGCTGGATCAAAGCGAACTATCCGATTCATATTCACGGATTTTCGCCTCCCGAATTAGACTGGTTCGCGAAGATAAACCGTATGCCGTTGCGTGAAATGCTCGGACGTTTGCGAGATGCCGGACTCGATTCAATACCGGGAGGCGGTGCAGAGATCCTTACTGACCATGCCCGTGATGAGATCAGCCCGAAAAAGTGTACGGCTGACGAATGGCTGGAAGTTATGCGCCAAGGACACTTCATCGGTCTTAAATCAAGCGCGACGATGATGTATGGGCACGTAGAGAGTTATGCTGAACGTGTTGAACATCTCGTCCGTCTACGCGATTTACAAGATGAAACCGGCGGATTTACCGCTTTTATCTGCTGGTCTCTGCAACCCGATAACACGCGGATGGAACATATTCCACCTGCGGGGAGCTTTGAATACCTCAAAACGCTTGCAATCTCACGACTGTTCTTAGATAACTTTGACAACTTCCAATCCTCATGGGTAACACAAGGTCCCAAGATTGGGCAGCTATCACTGAAGTTCGGTGCGAACGATATGGGCGGCACCATGATAGAAGAGAACGTTGTCAGCAAAGCCGGGACAGTCTACTGTATGCCGATTGAAGAAATTGAACGCACGATAGCGGAACTCGGATATACGCCGAAACGCCGTAATTTTTTCTACGATATTCTTAATTAAAATGCCTAATCCACGTCCGAACGTTCTTTTAATAACTACCGATCAACAACGTGGTGACTGTCTGGGATTGGATCCTGACGGTCCTGACTGCTTACAAACACCGAACTTAGATTGGATCGGTCGTACCGGTACACATTTCCGGCGCGGATATGCCGAGTGTCCGAGTTGTATCCCCGCTAGACGCGGGCTGATGACTGGGACCGCACCAGCTGCTAATGGTGCTGTCGGTTATAGAGGTGCGCAGTGGGATCCGCCACACACCTTGGCGGGTGAATTGTCGACAGCCGGTTATCAAACCGAAATGATCGGCAAACTCCATCTGAATCCGATGCGTAAGCGGTACGGTTTCGATCATATGCAATTGGCGGATGCCACTCGTGGTAACAACAACGATTACGTCGAGTGGTTGCAGCAGTCGCATGGTCGGAACGACATTGATCCGGGTATGGCACACGGTGTTTCTGCCAACGGCTGGGTCGGTCGTCCGCATCATCTCCCGGAAGAGCAGATGCATACTTTCTGGTGTATTGACCGCGCCCTCGACTTTCTGCGCAAACGGGATCCGGCTGCCCCGTTCTTCCTGAATATCTCTTTCATAGACCCGCATCCCCCACTGACCCCGCCGCTTCACTATTATCAACGCTATATCCAACGCGAGCTGCCACCGCCTGTAGTCGGCGACTGGGCACCGGAATTTGAAGGGGCGCAGAAAGGGTTGGATCCAAACGCTTGGGAAATTTGTCTTGACGATTACGACATGAAATGCGCCCGTGCTGCTTATTACGGGATGATCAATTTCATTGACGATCAAATCGGTCGTCTGATTCAGTCTGCTGGTGGATTCAGGGATTGCTTCGTCATTTTTACCTCGGACCACGGCGAGATGTTAGGGGATCACAACCTGTACCGTAAGACCTGGCCCTACGAAGCCTCCGCGAGAGTGCCTTTTCTTATGCGGGCACCGGCGAGATGGGGCTACCCGAAAGAGAACGTCTGTCAAAGTCCTGTCGGTCTACAAGACATCATGCCGACTATTCTGGATGCAGTCGGGCTCGAAATTCCTGATACTTGTACCGGCAAAAGCCTGCTGCCTATTCTGCGCGGTGAGACCGATCGTGTACGGGACTGCCTACACGGCGAACACTCCGGATGTTACGAATACAAACACGGGAACCATTATCTAACGGATGGAGACCATAAGTACATCTGGTATTCGCAGACCGGACAAGAACACCTCTTCAATCTTCAGGAGGATCCACACGAAACACGCGATCTGGCAAGGTCAAGCGATGCTGAATCGCTTTTAGCACCGTGGCGGGATCGCCTAATTGCGTTTCTCAAAGACCGCCCTGAGGGCTTTACCGATGGCAGAAAACTGATCGCTGGACAACGCCACGATGCGCTGCTTCCGGACTATCAACCGGATGCGACCTATCCATATTTATGATGTCTTTGATATTTAACGATAATCCTGATGTATCCAGAGTTTACTTGCCTCTTTGTGTGCAGCGAACCAGTTCGCGAATGTCTCACGCTTCTTCGTTTGGATGAGTGCTTGGCGGTGTCGGGCTTTTTCAGCAGGATCCACTTTGAAGGTTTCAACATCGGCTTCTTCACGTTCGACAAGTTGAATAATATACACGCCGTTGTCGCCTTTGAAAGGTCCAGCCATGTCATTCAGGTTCATCTGAAATGCCGTAAACATCACTTCTGCTGAATTTCCCATACCAGCGACGTAACTACTGGTAGGACTCCTCGAGAACAGATTGCTCTCTTGAACGGAGAAGTTGTCTGGGGTTAAACCTTCAGGAATCTCATACTTTTTCAGCAGGTCATCAAGAGATATTGCCTCCGCGCGTTGATTGAAGAGGTTTTGTGCCTCCGCCAAAGCGTGCGCTTCCGCCTTCTCTTTCCGCAAGCCATCAATCTTAGTTGTTCCATCGATTACCTGTGTCTTTATCTCCTCAAACGGCGGTATCGCCGCGGGTTTCTTTGAGAGAACAGTTGCGACAAAATAGGCTTCCACATCTTGCTGTCGCGGTTTCTTCACCTCAATCACCTTTCTCACATTAACTTCCATATCAAAAAGTTCATCTATTAAAGTGTGATAACTCCACGTTGATCCGATTTGGGGGATATTCGCGGTATCTCGGCTAAAAAATCCTGTCTCTACTGCGGTGAGGGAAAGATGGGCATATTTTTCGAGTGCAAGCGCGGCATCGTAATTTTCAATTTCGATCTGGTAAAGGAGGTCAGATGCGATCTCTTTTGCTTTATCAACGCCGCTCACCTGAACGAGTTTTTGTTGGATTTCGTATTGAGCATCGGCAAAAGGTCGAATTTCTGGTGCCTTTTTTTCTTCCACTTTGATGATATGGTATCCGTAAATGGTTTCGACTAAACCGCTCACTTCTCCTGGGCTGAGCGTATCAAAAGCGGCTTCTTCAAAAGGTTTAACCATCCGGCCCCGTTCAAAATAGCCTAAGTCCCCACCTTGTGCTGCCGAAGTATCGTCCGAATGCTCCTTCGCGAGTTCAGCAAAATCGGTACCGGCAGCGAGTTCGGCGTTGACAGTTTTGAGGAGTTCTTCTGCCGCAGTTTTGGTTTCCGCTTTTTGTTCGTCGGTCGCGTCTTCAGGGAATTGTTTCAGAATGTGGCTCGCTTTAACGGATTCCGATGTCATAAATTCCTTTTGATTTTCCTTATAATATGCCTCTACCTCTTCAGACGTAACCAAACTTGCAGGATTCACCCTGATAAATTTGACATTTACCTGTTCTTCAACTCTGAAGTCCTCTTGATTTTCTTGAAAATAGGTTTTTGCTTCTGCGTCGTCAACTTCAACGCTCGGCGTATAGTCGTTGTACTTGAATTCAATAAACTTAACCTTCGCTTTATTCGCTTCAAGTTGATAGGCGCGTTCTGCTTCGGTGTCGGTTACCAAATCCAATGCGCGGACACTATTCTGGATGGCATTAGAACTGAGTTGATAGCGGATATTGTCGGCATAGAGGTCGGCTACACCCCAGTGTTGGTAAAGATTGTACTGATCGACGCGACTCGCGTCGCTTCGGATGTAGTCGGTTACTTCCGTGTCGCCGATATTGACACTTCCAAGAATGGTTCGCTGAACCCATCCATCAATGACCTCTTTTTGGATACGTTCTCTATCGGGTGCAACGCCAAACCTCTGATTCCGTCTTTGAGATTCCATGGCATCGGCGACAGCACGTTCAAACGTTCCGCGCGTGATTTCTGTATTATTGATCCTGAGAACGACTTCTCCCTCAGAATCGTCACCACCGCCGCGTGTGTTGCTGTAGAGGAACACTGTTCCTACTAAGAATACAATGGCGATTACCCACATAAAGAGTTGTGCAATAAACTTTTCGCGTAGAAAGATAATCATATTTGAAGGTTTCTCCTATCTGGTTTCTTTTGCAGATATTAAATATTATACGCATTAATCGGATAAATGTCAAATTATAGGACCCGTCTTTCACGCGTAGAACCTACACAACATAAGAAAAATTTGCTAATTTTTAGAATTTGCTATATACTTATATATCAAGATACAGCAGACGTGTCGTTTAAAGACTTTATCAAAACTGTGTAAGACTCATGACTCAGATTCGGAATGTGACAGATTTTAGTCTGAAATATACTTTAGAATCGGGGCAGTCATTTCGATGGGATCGGATAGATAACGCCTACTACGGTGTTGTAGAAGGACAGATTCTGAAAATATCGCAAGAAGGGACGACCCTGCATGTTGAGAGTTCCACTGAGGAAGATGAAGCCACCTTCGTTCCATTCCTCCGTCACTATCTTGATATTGCGCGCGATGTTCCAAAGATTCTTGTTGGTGTCAGCAACGATGCTTATATGCATCGTGCGATTGAGAGACTCTGGGGCATGCGGATTTTGAATCAAGCACTTTGGGAAATCATAGCATCTTTTATAATATCGCAGAACAACAATGTCCCACGAATTCGTGGAATTATTCGTCGATTGTCTGAACGTTTCGGTGAACGTTTGACCTTTGCTGCCTACGTGAACTACAGTTTTCCGAGTCCGGAAACTCTTGCAACAGCGACGGAGGCTGACCTTCTTGCTTGTGGCACTGGCTACCGAGCGAATTACCTAATCGATACGGCGCGAGCGATTGTCAGTGGTGAATTTTCCCTGACATCGCTGGAGCAGATGTCGTATACTGAGGCGAAACAGGAATTAATGCGCCGACACGGTATCGGCGAAAAGGTTGCTGACTGTATCTGCCTGTTCTCGCTTGGACACCTTGCGGCACTGCCGATCGATGTCTGGATAAAACGGATTTTCGAGACACTCTACCTTCGTCGACGCGCGACACATCGTGAAATACGTGAGTTTGCCCACAACTATTTTGGGGCTAATGTCGGCTACGCCCAGCAGTACCTTTTCCACTACGTGCATGAATGTCCGAATTGGGCAGATGCCGAGCATTTATCGCTTATTGACGAAATCCCTACTGTAGCGGTGACTTGTGAGTCCCTAACGGATTAATATTAATGTAACGCGTTAATATTAATGTAGAGAAAAAACGATTTTGGAGGAGATCGCAATATGTCTGAATCATTTGAACAGAATATTGTATCACTTTTGGAAGATCATGTTGAACTCGCGATTTCGACCGTCCAGAAGTTGAGAGCGGAGAAACTCGAGCTTGAGGCTGAAATCGCACGTCTCAATAACGATGTCCTACAACGCGATGCAAAGATACAAGAACTCGAAACCGATAATAGCGAACTTGAGGAGGAGCTTAACCTCGGAAGGTTAGCCACTACCCAAGAACGTTCCGAAATCCGCGAACGGCTCGAAAGTTTGATGACAGTGCTTGCGCCAGCAGACCAGACGGAAGCGGATACGGGTACCGAGATCAGTTTTACGGCACAAGGCAATGACTCGGATAAGGCTGCCTCACTGCCGGAAGCAGATTCAGAAAGCTCTGAAGAAAGCCGAAATAATTAGTACTCGTGCGTGTCTTAGTTCTTTCTCACTCCTATATTATGAAGCCGTATCGGCGAAAGTTCGCGCTCATAGCGGAACGTCCGGATGTTACGCTCCGCGTTATCACACCGGCTCGTTGGTATGAAAGT
Organism: Candidatus Poribacteria bacterium; assembly: GCA_022827225.1. Classification (GTDB taxonomy): domain Bacteria; phylum Poribacteria; class WGA-4E; order WGA-4E; family WGA-3G; genus WGA-3G. The sequence continues at coordinate 28,615 of JAJDTJ010000101.1, forward strand.
TTCCAAGAGATTGTTTTTCAAGCAGAGCCAGACACGCCTTGTGAGGAGTTTCCGTGTCCAATTCGGTTCTCGGGTTACGGCAGCCGTTTTTATTACCGCAGCGGTGTGAAACCACATTTTAGGGATTTTCAACCCGACATCATTCACTTAGAAGAAGAGGCCTGGAGTCTCAACGCGCTGCAGACAGTCCACTTGAAACGGAAGTATTGTGCCAACAGTCGCTTCATTTTTCGCACGTCCCTGAGCATACCGACAAAGCAGCGGTTCGGTATACTACCGGTCTGGATTGAACGCACTGTCTTTCGCGAAACAGATATAGCCTTTCCGCTGAGTACGAATGCCGGTAGAATTCTGACCGAACGCGGTTATACTGGAGAACAAGCTGCCTTTCCGAACGGGATTGATGTCCGCCACTTTTACAAAATGGACGTCCATCAACTGCGGGATTCACTCGGACTCCGTACCTGTTTCGTGATCGGTTATGTCGGCAGACTGCTGCAAATGAAAGGGATAGATACGCTTCTTGAAGCCTTAGCGTATCTTGTAAGCCGTGAAACCAAGCGTACCTATAAACTTTTAATTCTCGGGCAAGGCGAAGATAAGTCAGATTTCAAAAAGAGAGCTGAAACTCTCGGTGTTTCTAAACAGATCGTATGGATAGATGCGGTGCCCCCTGAAGAGGTCGCCACCTATATTAATTGTATGGACACGCTCGTTTTACCTTCTCGGACGACACCGGGATGGGTTGAATTCTTTGGGCGGGTGCTTATAGAAGGAATGGCATGCGAAGTCCCTGTTATCGGTTCAGATTCCGGCGAAATTCCGAACGTCATCAACGATGCCGGACTTGTGTTTCCGGAAGCCGATGCGGATGCCTTAGCAGAAGGGATACACCAAATCGCGGATGATACGCGCCTGAAAAATGAACTGGTAGCACGCGGTCTTAAACGGATTCATAATTTTACGTGGGAAACAATCGCAGAACGGACGTATCGAGTCTATCAGGAACTGCTTGCGGTGGCTCCTTAAGATAAAAAAAAGAAAGATGCCCCCGACTGGACTCGAACCAGCATGCCAATTAAGGCACAGGCCCTCAACCTGCTATGTATACCAAATTCCATCACAGGGGCATCGTGTGATTAATTATACTTCATTTGTATAGCAATGTCAAATTTTTTAGATCCTTTTTAGAAACCTCCAGCAGTCATACGCATGACCGCGTTGGGCGGCAATATGAACACCTCTATATCGGAAAACCTTGAACAACAGTTATCGGAAACACTCACAGGTGAGGTGCGTTTTGACCTCTATTCCAAAGCACTCTACAGCACCGATGCCAGCCTATACCAGATACAACCGATAGGTGTTGTAATTCCGAAAGACCGTCGAGATGTCATCAAGACACTGCAAATTGCCTTAGAGCAGAACGTCCCAATTTTGCCACGCGGTGGCGGTACGAGCCTCGCTGGACAGAGTGTCGGTCACGCAATCGTGCTGGACATGTCCAAATACATGAACCGATTGCTTGAGGTAAACGTCGCCGAACGTTGGGCACGTGTGGAACCGGGTATCGTTTTAGATGAATTGAACCATAAACTGAAACCGCACGGTCTGATGTATGCTCCCGACGTTGCCACGAGTAGCCGTGCGAACGTCGGCGGTACTATCGGAAACAACTCTGCAGGTTCACACTCCCTCATTTACGGTAAAACCATCGATCACGTTATGTCGCTTGACTTGGTGCTCTCCAACACCGATGAAATTACGGCTCTCCCGATATCACTCGAAACATTAGAAAATAAGAAACGTGGCAATACATTAGAGGCGCGTATCTATCGTGAACTTTGCCGCATCTGTGCCGACAACGAAGCAGAAATTCGTAAACGTTACCCACGTATCCTACGTCGCGTTGCTGGCTACAATTTAGATGAATATATTAAAGACGCAGGTTCAAAAGAGGTCACGCCGTACCGTCGCGATGGCTGCGATGCGGATCACCCATTTAGCCTGTCAAAAATCCTCGTCGGTTCTGAAGGCACCCTTGCGACGACCGTGGAAGCCACAATTAACCTCGTCCCGATTCCGAGCTTAACAGCCCTTTGTGTTGTCCATTTTGATTCGCTTATTGCGTCGATGGAAGCGATGCAACCGATCTTGGCATGCGATCCGACTGCTGTAGAACTTATAGACAAAACGATCTTGGATATGGCGCGAGGTTCACTGGAATTTTCGCGGTTGACGACTTTCATAGAAGGTGAACCTGCTGCGCTCCTTGCTGTCGAATTCTACGGGGAGACGGAAGCAGAACTGGTATCGCAGTTGGCGAAACTTGAAAAGACGCTGAAAGCCGAAGGTTTCGGCTACGCGTTCGTCCGGTGTTTTACAGCCGAAGAGAAATCACGGGTTTGGGAGACTCGGAAAGCCGGACTCGGTCTGCTAATGGGTATGAAAGGCGATGCGAAACCGGTCGGCTTCGTCGAAGATGCAGCGGTGCCGATAGCGCACCTCCCAGAATATGTTCGCCGGTTCGATGAGATCGTCACTGCCCACGATACCACCGCTTCCTACTATGCTCACGCGAGTGTCGGACTCCTGCACAATCGTCCTATCATCAACCTCAAATCCGAGACAGATATCGAGAAGATGCACGACATCGCTCGCGATGTCCGGGATCTCCTCATGGAATTAGACGGTGCGATGAGTGGTGAACACGGCGACGGACTCGTCCGAAGTGAGTGGATAGAGAGCATGTTCGGTCCGCAGATATATCAGGCACTGACTGAGTTAAAAAGAGCGTTTGATCCGAATAACCTCATGAATCCGGGTAAAATTGTCAATGCGCCGCCAATGACAGAAAATCTCCGTTTCGGTGCCGACTACAATACGATTAAGATTGACACTTATTTCGATTTTTCAAGCCAAGACGGATTCGGCAGAGCCATTGAGATGTGTAACGGTGTCGGTGCGTGCAGAAAAACGTTGACAGGCACGATGTGTCCATCCTTTATCGGTACCCGTGAAGAGGAGCATTCGACGCGTGGACGTGCGAATGCCCTCCGCTCCATTATTTCGGGGGCATTGCCACATACGGATTTCACAAGTGAACGCCTCCAAGAGGTCTTAGATTTATGTCTCGGCTGCAAAGCGTGCAAAGCGGAATGTCCGTCGAATGTAGACATGGCGAAGATTAAGTATGAGGTGCTTGCGCACTATCACAAAGCAAACGGTTTGCCCTTGCATCGGCGGATGTTCGGCGAAATTGGTGCGTTTGCGCCGCTCGGCTCAATGTTTGCTCCGTTTTCCAACTGGGCGGTCAACAACGGGTTGTCGAAATGGATCGCGGAAAAACTCATCGGTGTTGACCGCCGCCGCGATATGCCGACCTTTGTGCGTCCGACTTATGAACAGTGGTTCCGAAAGCGGCGTTCCCGCCGTACATCGGAGAAAAAGGTTGTGCTGTTTCCTGACACTTTTATGAATTACAGTGAACCTGGCATCGGTAAAGCTGCCGTAGAGATGTTGGAAGCCTGCGGCTTTGAGGTCTTGTTCCCTGAGAAACGGTGCTGCGGTCGTCCGCTCATCTCCGAGGGGATGCTGGACCGAGCGGTTGAGAATGCCCGTTACAACATTGACGCGCTTCACGGTTACGCTGATGCCGGAATCCCAATTATCGGATGTGAACCGAGTTGTACATCTGCTATCACCGACGATTACGTCGAGTTGATCGGCACGGCTGAAGCGAAACGTGTCGCTGAGGCGACGCGTTCATTTGAAGAGTTTTTTGTGGCGTTTGCAGCAGAGAACGAATCACCGTTGGAATTCTCAACGCAACCATTGGACATATTACTCCACGGCCATTGCCATCAACGTGCCCTCGTCGGTATCGAACCGACCGTGAAGATGTTAGGTCTACCCCCAGGGCATAACGTCTCGGTTATTGATTCGAGTTGTTGCGGCATGGCTGGTGCCTTCGGATATGAAAAGTCCCATTATGATCTCTCTATGAAGATCGGCGAGTTACGACTTTTCGGGGCTGTCCGTGAAAAACCGCCGGGCAGTTTCACGCTTAGTGCCGCCGGTTTTTCTTGTAGACACCAACTCGAACATGGGACAGGTGTACAGCCGAAACATCCGGTTGAAGTGTTACGCGACAGCATCATTGCAGTTTAATTTCATGCATCGGAGGTGGATATATGGCAAGATTTTATCAACCGCTTGACGATTTTAAAGTTGTTGAGTTGCCGGAAAAACGGTTGCCATTCTGGAAGATTGCGGGTCCTGGAGCGATCTTAGTCGGTCTATCTATTGGTGCGGGTGAGAGTGTGATTTGGCCTCTCATCGCTGCAGAGTATGGGGGGAGCATGATCTGGGCGGCGGCACTCGGTGTCTTCCTCCAACTCTGGATTAATTTTGAAGTAGGACGTTGGACAATCGCAACGGGTGAAACGGTCTATACAGGTTACAGTCGTATCTGGCGTGGTTTCGGCCCTCTGTTTATTCTGCTGACTATCGTCGGTTGGATTGCACCGGGATGGGCGCGTACCTCCGGTCTTGCACTCAAAGCACTCATCCTTGGACCTGGCGGTTGGGGGCCTGATACCTTTTGGACAGTCCTAACGTTTGCCGGTGTCGCCCTCATCCTTTTCGGACCGAAGATGGTTTACACGTCTGTCGAACGGACGGTTGAACTGCTTGTCGCTATCGTAACGATTGGACTGATTCTGGTCGTTATTGCTGTCGGTTCGATGGATACGTGGAAAGAACTCGGGAAAGGCTTAATCAACGTCGGTTACAAAGACCCGAACATGTCGGTGAAAACGTTTTTCAGTGCCTTAGTCTTTGCAGGTGCGGGTGGCACGGCGAACCTCTTTTATACCTTCTATCTACGCGATAAAAATATCGGTATGGGGGCGCAGCTTCCAGGGCTACAGAATCCGCTTCGCGGTAGGAGCGAAAAGGTGCCTGCGACTGGTTTTATCTTTGAAGCGACAGAAGAAAACAGAAAACGTTTCGCGGCATGGTGGCAATACGTAAAAAATGACCAGATACTTTTCTTTTGGGCACTCAACACCCTCACGATTCTACTTTTTATCTTCGGTGCGCTCGCGGTTTTACACCCACAAGGGATTGTTCCTGAGCGAGGCAGACTGATCTACGATGAGGCACAGATTTTAGGTGAAATCTGGGGTGTGGCGGGCCAGAAAATTTTCTTACTGGTCGGTGTCGCCACGCTTTTCGGCACGCAACTCGCATTGGTTGACGGTGTATCACGCTCCATCTCTGACATCATCTATACGAATTTCCGAGGCGCGCAAAAGCGGGATTTGAGTTGGTGGTACCTCCTCATCGCAGGTGTCTGGATCATCGGTGGATGTGTGATTACTTTTGTAATGGAGCAGTTAAATGTGAGTGAATTAGGGTTCCTCTTTAATGCAGCATACATGGGTGGGTTCGCGATGGCAATTTATGTACCGCTCACGCTCTACATGAACTATCGCTTTCTGCCTGACTTCGCAAAGCCGAAACGGCTTTCTACTGTCATGATGGTCATTGCCTCATTTGTTTATGTTGGGTTCGCAATTTCAAGCATCATTTGGGAAGTTAAACAATTGATTGGAGGCTAACTATGGAAGCGAAAGCGCAAAAGGCGTTTTTTCAAAAGGAAGGTTATCTTATCGTTGAAAATCTGTTGTCGGTGGAAGAGGTTGAGGCGTGCCAAGCAGAAATCCACAGATTGCACCAGTTCGCTGCCGGACAGGAATCCGACAGAGAAAAAGAACGCGCAGAGGTTGCCCGTCGCCACGTACAACGTGAACCGTTCGCGAAAGACGAAACACAAGGAAATAACCTACCGGTGCTACGGAAAGCAGAAAATACACGGCAGTACTCCGAAGTGTTTCGGAACCTCGCAGAGCATCCGAAACTCATCGCGGTCGTCCAAGAGCTCACCGGATCCGATGATCTATTGCTTTTTAGAAGTACGCTGATGTTCAAACCTGCGTTCCACGGTTCTTCACATGGATTACATCAAGACTCGGCATATTGGCCGATGGAACCGCCGAACCTTGTTACCGTGAGCATCGCGCTCAACAACGCTACACCGGAGAACGGTTGTTTCAAAGTGATTCCGAAAAGCCATCTGTGGGGCATGCAGTCTTGGGGACACATTGCCCGCGAGCAGGGTGCAGAACTCACCGATCAGAAAGAGGTTGCAGAACAACAGACGGACGTACCACTTTCGGCCGGAAGTGCTCTGTTCTTCCATAGCCTGATGGTGCACGGTTCCGGCCCGAATACTACGCCGACACCTCGGAATACAGCGCTGTATGCCTACTTCTCACCGCAAGTCAGATATGTCCCGAGAGACGGGAAACCTGGTGAAAAAACGTTTCCGGTTGTTGCTGGCCTCGGTGGTCAAACGGAACTGACGCTCGTTGCCCAGACTTCTGGTAGATCTTAACCGAAGTTGCCATTTATAAATCCATAGAATTTCTACTGAAATCAGATTTGAGTTGCGTTAAAAATTGAATTTGTGTATAATTTGCTACGCTACGACATAATAAAAATTAAAAACCTTTTTTTCATTATGTCCCAATATAACTCAAGTTACTCAGATATTCACAACATTCTGGATTTTAGGGATATAAACTATGAACGAGACTACCAAACCCCCCTCGGAAGAAAAAGAGGGTTCCATGCCTGTCGTTAGAAAGCCGGACATCGGGCAAATAGAGTTAGTTACGCCTAAGCCGCTTGTTGCGGATAATAAACAGGCAGTTAAGCCCCGCAAGAAGAGCCTTGGGAAATCGGGCCGGCAGGCGACCCCATCTCGCGAACAGCTCGTCCAGTTACTTCTGGAAAATATTGAGGCGTTTTCGGACTCCGAAGCCCAATTACTCAGTACAATTTTTGAGCTGCAAACGCTGACAGCCCAAGAAGTGATGTTGCCATTATCAGAAGCAGCCGTGCTGATAGTCGGGTCAGCGCCCTCTGAAGTTCTCACACTCTGTAGTACTTCCAACTATCATTACATTCCTGTTTATAATGCACGCGTCGACCAATTGCTCGGAGTCGTTGATGCGATGGAGGTACTCGCAAGCGAGCATCACGACAACGATTTATCGTCATTCGTGCGGGATGTGAATTATGTCCCCACCCTGAAGTCTGCTACGGATTTATTGAGTGATCTGCGGCAATCTGAGATACCGATAGCGATTGTGGTTAACGAGCACGGCAGTTGTGTCGGGATCGTAGAATTGATAGATATTTTAGAGCGGATTATAGGCAAGGTCGCGGCTAATCGCAAACGGACTACACCTCACATCGAAAAACTTGGAGCAAGCGACTGGCGGATCGATGCCCGCATGTTAATTACTGATGTTAATAAAGTCTTAGACATCCGAATTCCGACAAATCAGTGTGATACGATTGGTGGCTTTATCCTACTGTTGCTCGGACACTTACCACAAAAAGGTGAGAAGGTTGTGTATGAAGACGTTGAATTTAATATAGAAGCAGCTTTCAAGTACGGAATCTCCCAAATTCGGGCTATGAAAAAAACGTAAAAAAGGTTAAGTGAGTCAATTGAAACGTCCGCGCCGTCACATTTTCAAGAGAACCCGCGTCCGAATGTTGATCGTGTGGTATCTCATCCTGCTTGGTGCCATCATCATCCTCATCTGGAAAATGCCAGCGATCGTTTCGCACTTGTAAAACGGTTCGTTCTTGTGGGGTGAATTAGGCAGCTATAAGTCTCCAATTCTTGTAAGCAAACGCTGATGTTTTGCATAAGCTTTATTGGAAAGGAGAATCTGTTAAATGTATACACTTATTATCATGTCATCTCATAAAAATTCTGTCCGCCAGCACGTGATTGGTCGAGGACTTCTATTGCTGTTATCCTGCATTATCCTTGGTCTATTGTTTGCGGCAATTGGCGGTTTCAGCTACGGTCTCTTCCACAAACGGCAGAGAGTCAACACTGAAAATGAATTACAGACGCGCATGGAGAAAGAAGTTCAACAATTAACACAGGAAAAACGCCAAGTTGAATCGGAACTTGCTGCCGTTAATAAGGAGATGAACGACATTCGGCAGATGGCAGAAAAGATCCAGGAGGCTTTAGGGATACTCGGGCAAGGCGGCGCGCTTAATATTGCTGCGTCCGCTGGAGAACCCGACCCTCAACAGACGGATATATCAGCGCTCGCTGATGCCACCCCTGATACCGACGAGCAGGAGAAGCTGACACCGAGTATCCTGAAAGAGGAGTTGCGGGAGCTCCATAACTATATCAACGCATATCAAAAACAGCTTTTCGGATATCCGTTGATCCTCCCGGTGAAACTCCAACAAGAAAACGGGGAGCGATACGCTTTTTGGTATTCTTCGCACTTCGGATGGCGGAACCACCCGTTAACGCAAACCCGTGAATTTCACCAAGGGTTGGATATTAAAACCCGCGCCGGTGTTCCTGTGATCGCTGCCGCAGATGGCACAGTTGTACAGGTTGGCGAGAAGACCTATTTGGGAAATACAATTGAGATCATCCATGAAACATCCGGGTATAAAACGTTGTATGCGCATTTGCAAGGCTATGCTGAGGGTCTCAAAGTTAATCAAGAAGTGGTACGTGGTCAAATTATTGGCTACGTCGGAAATACCGGTCGTAGCACCGGGGCTCATCTCCACTACGGCATCTATGATATAGAAAAAGAAAAGTGGATGAACCCGTCCCTGTTTATTTTTCATCAAGAACCAACACTCTCACCTTAAGGCTTACAAATCATGGTTAACTGCGTATTACTGACCCCATGGCAAAAGGAGTATTAAAAAAATGTCCGACTTTAAGCCTCTGGTCCTGGCGATAACATTATGTCTTTTGGCACTCCCGGTTCTCTCACTCGCTCAAGACGAACTCATCATTATCTCCCCGCACCCAGAGGGTATTGAAACAGAATTCGGCAAAAATTTCGAGAAATGGTACGAAGCACAAACAGGTAGGAGCGTCAAAACCGACTGGCGAGATGTCGGCGGTACTTCCTCGAATTACCGGTTTATTGAATCAGAGTTTAAACGTGTGCCGGACGGCATCGGTATCGATATTTTCTTTGGGGGCGGCACTGATAATTATCTCCGCCTCTCGACTATGGGATGGCTTCACGCCTACAAGCTGCCCGGCACGCAACTTGAGCAGATGATGCAATCTTTCCACGGGATTCCGCTCTACGATGCTGAACATCGCTGGTACGGTGCAGCGTTATCGAGTTTCGGTATCATGTCCAATGAAGAACTTCGCGAACTGTTGCAACTGCCCACAGTCTCGACCTGGCAGGATCTGGGTAACTTGGAACTGATCGGTAGAATTGGTGCGGCAGATCCGCGAGAGAGCGGGTCCGCCCACATGGTCTATGAGATCATCCTTCAAACCCTTGGCTGGAAAGACGGGTTCGCGCTCCTCACTAAGATCGGCGGCAATGTACGCGGTTTCTCCGCGGGTGCTAACGCTATCCCGACAGACGTTGTCGCGGGACAGGTCATTTACGGACTCGCAATCGACTTTTATGCGTATGGCCAAATCGCTGTCGTCGGTGCGGATAAAATCAAATACGTTGTTCCGGCTGACGGTGCGGTTGTCACGGCAGACCCGATCGCTATCCTTAAAGGCGCGCCGAACCTGCCGGTTGCGGAAAAGTTTCTCGAATTCGTTTTATCGGAAGATGCGCAGAAACTCTGGATGCTTCGCGATACGGATTCTGAGGGCCCTAAATGGAAAGGCGGTCTAAACCGAGCCAGCGTGCTGCCAGCACTCTATGATAAACTCGGTGAAAGATGTATCGTTCCAAATCCGTTCGCTATGGAAGGTTCGCCGTTTCAATACGACTCAGACAAAGGGGGTACCCGCTGGAACATCGTCAACGATCTTTTCGGTATCCTCATCATCGATTCACATAAGGATCTCGTCAACGCGTGGAAAGCGATTGAGAAGAGTAAAGACCCAACAAAACGCGCCGCGGCAATTGCGGTCTTAACGAAGATGCCGATAACCGAAGCAGAGGCGATGGAATTGGCGAGCGGTGCTTGGAAAGACCCAGAAATCCGAAACGAGAAAATCAAAGAATGGGGTCAATTTGCTAAAGAGAAGTTCAAAGAAGCACGGAATCTGGCGAGATAGCCTCGTTAGATAGCCCCTATTTATGCGGATCCATATCCGTTATTTTATATGGATTGGCGGGGTTACAAACCCCGCCTACAGTGAAAGTGTTTGTCCTACAAAACACGATTTGGGTAGGTCTCTTAGAGAGCCTTGATCAAATTGACGAAAGCCCGTTGGTTATTGATTGCCCTTTCGTCTTTGCCACCCATATAAGAATCTTGAAACGCCATACCCATGCCTGAAACGAAAACGGCTCCTTCGCCATAGTCCGTTTTGACTAACAGGTCTTCTCCAGTAGCAGCACATCCGAGCACGTTGTATCCGTTCCCAACGATTTCAGCTGGACACTGGAGTGCTATTTCGTTGACATTTTGGAAAATCTCTGCTGCGAGATTCTCCGCCTTTCTAAATTCTGGGTCGGGTATCGGTTTGAGTTCAATGTTAAATTCTTTCAACAACGGGTTATAGAAATCAGGACCATCAACACAACCGCCGCTGCCCCAGCACAAAACAAATAGCCTTCCACCATTAGCGACGTAATCGGTGATTGCCTCAATCTCACTCGGAACAAAAGGGACGATGGGACCGGCATATTTGCTATGCAGCACCAACACATCATAGCTAGAAAGTAGGTCTTCCGATAGTTTTCTATCGGCATTTGTCCCGACTTCAAAACCGTTTTTTCGCAGCAGTGCGTATGCCGTATACTGCGAGAAATTATAGACACCGAGTCCTCTTATATCCGATTGATTATGGGAAAAGTCGAGCAAGATTCGCCGATCAGCAGTAGGTATATCTGCTGCTGCAGTGGATTCGACTGCGAAGGTAGATAGCGGTGTACCACAACCCCCTTTCGTTGTAGCGATAGTGCGTCCTGCATCATCAAGTACTTCAAGATGCCAGAGATAGTTTTCGCCAACATCCAAATCTATCTCTTCAAGGCGAACCTGTGGCTCCTTCGTCTCTTTGATATAGGTCGCTTCCGTGCCTCTAACCTCGTTAATCAAAAGAACATACGCGTGTGCGTCATCTACCGGCTCCCACTCGAAGAGATGCGGTAATGAGATACGTTCTTCGTCTCGTGGTGATAACCGAACAAGTTCTTTGGTTGGGGTATTATCAGAACAGCCACAACTGGAATTCATGATTCGTGCCTCCTTTACGCCGTCTACTCGCGCACGGAAATCTTGCAATGAGGTGAAAACACCACCGGATTCCCGCGCTGTTAAAATTTCATCTATCACCTCATCTCCAATACCTTTAACAGCAACAAAGCCAGTACGGATACCGTTACCTTCAACCGTATATCCCTTCTCACTCGTGTTAATGTCCAACGGGAGCAGATCAATTTCTACACCGAGAAAATCGGCAAGTTTTTCACATTCGGACCGGTAGCGTGCGATTTTCTCGGCATATCCTGACTCGCCGGTCATCATCGCTGCCATGAACTCGCGCGGATAGTGCGTTTTCAGGTATGCCATACGGTATGCTAACATAGAATAAGCGACAGTGTGCGATTTGTTGAAGGCATAGCGCGCAGTCGGTTCAAGCAGCCCAAATATCGTTTCTGCCTCCTCTTTAGCGAACCCTTTTTTCACTGCACCATCAACGAATTTTTCACGCTGTTCTTCAATCAATACTTCATTTCGTTTCCCTATTACACTACGGAGGACATCCGCTTCAGCGAATGTAAAGTCCGCCACATCGTGTGCGATTTGCATCACCTGCTCTTGATAGATACACACACCGTAGGTGCTTCTGAGTGCTTCCTCAAACGAAGGATGTCCGTATATTATCGGTTGGGTCCCATTCTTCCGGTCTATGTAGTCTTGCAGATCCCCAGCTTCTATCGGACCCGGGCGATAAAGTGCGGGGATTGCCGAGAACTCCTCAAAATTGTCGGGGCTGAGTTCCGTGACAACCCGATACATACCCCCCGAGGCTTCCAACTGGAACAAACCATTAATCAATCCATGACTGAGAAGTGTGTAGGTGTCTCTATCATCAAATGGGATTTCTTCTAACTTGATCTCTTTACCATGGTTTGCCTTAATCATCTGGAGGCAGTCGTATATCTCAGTAAGACTTCGTAAGCCGAGCGAATCGAATTTGACGATACCGACATCTTCAACCGCTTTACTTTCAAACTGCGTTGCCACTTGGTCGTGTTTATCCTTGAAGAGCGGAACGTAATTTGTCAGGGGGCCCTCTGAAACCACGATTCCGGAGGCATGACAAGAGACGTGCCGTTTCATACCTTCAACGGCTTTGCTCATCTCAATCAGCTCCCGATTCTCCGGGAGTTCAGCGAGTGCTTGGAACTCCGGTACCTGTTCCAAAGCCTCATCAAGCGTGATACCCGGCATCGGTGGAATCAACTCCGTTAATTTTTGGACATTTTCAAGCGGCATTTCAAGTGCGCGCCCGACATCCTTAATAGCGGCTTTCGCCCCCAATGTCGCAAAGGTGGCGACTTTACCGACGGAATCCGCGCCGTATTTTTTCGCCAAGTACTCAATTATAGATTCCCGGGCGCGGTCGGCGAAATCGATATCAATATCGGGTGGCGCGAGACGCTCAAGGTTTAAGAATCGTTCAAACAGACAACCGTAATCCATCGGATTGAAGTTAATCACATCGAGTGCATACAGCACGAGACTACCAGCGGCAGAACCGCGGGCAGAGAGTGGGTATCCCTGTTTGTGTGCATGGTTGACGTAATCGCCGACAATCAAAAAATAATTGGCGTGTCCGGTCTGTCTGATAATATCCAACTCGTAATCAATCCGCTGCCGGATGGGTTCAGAGAGTTCGCCATATTTTTCGCGCAAGCCTCGGTAGCACATTTCCTGAAGGTAACTGTCGTGCGTGTACCCTTCAGGGATTTTATACTTCGGCATCGGGTCGCGCTGATAGTCGAGTTCAAGGTTGCACCGATTCGCAATTTCAAGTGTGTTGCTGATCGCCTCTGGGGGGTAATCCTTGAGTGCTTCCCGCATCTCGTCAACGCTTTTAAAGTAGAAATGGTTATCGAACCGCACGCGGTCTCGGTCGTTGATGGTCTTCTTGGTCTGGATGCAGAGCAGTACATCGTGCATGGCGTGGTCGGACTTGCGGAGGTAGTGGCAGTCGTTTGTGCCGACGAGGGGAAGATTGAACTCTTTCGCCAGTTGCACCATCACCGGATACGCCTGAAGTTCCTTGTCGATGTAGTGGTTCTGGAGCTCAACGTAGAGATTGTGTTGCCCCATGATCTCCATGAGCGTTTTGAAGTTTTGGATCGCCTCGTCGCGGCGATTTGTGCACAGGAGTTGCGGCACCTGTCCTTGGATACACCCTGTTAGCGCGATAATTCCGTCCCGGTACTCGCGCAGGATTTCCAGGTCAATCCGCGGCTTACGATTGAACCCTTCCGTGTATCCGAGCGATACCAGTTCTAAGAGATTTCTATAACCGATTGCATCCTCCGCGAGGAGTGTAAGGTGATAGGGACCTCCGTGTTCCTGTTCACGCGTCTTTCGACTCGCTTGTGCAACATACACCTCACACCCGATGATAGGCTTGATACCGGCATCCGTCGCTTTGTTGTAAAGCTCCCACGCGCCGAACATATTCCCGTGGTCGGTCAGTGCGACAGCGGGGACACTATGTGTAACCGCCCAGTCCACCATATCCGAAATACGGCACGCGCCGTCGAGCATGCTATACTCACTATGGTTATGTAGATGAACGAATTCGGAAGCGGTTTTGGAAGGAATAGAAGTACCGGCATCAGGAGAGGTACCGTCCTGCCGAGTGGAGAGTGGCGTAGTCGGGTCACTTTGTCCGCCAATTCCTGTTGCGAGGACAGTGACATCAACGGTGTCTTCAGATTCAGGAGCGTCGTCTTTATAGACCAGCCCAAAGATAATCATTGCTTCGGGCGCGGCATCTTTAATAACCGTCATTCCTGCATCCAATTCATTCATCATGAAGTCTGACGGAGCACCCACATTGACAATCAATCCAGGCGCATCACCCATTTTCCTGCCATCTAAGAGCGGAGAGGAGACAGCCTTTTCTGCAGCAATTCGCGCCCGACCTTCACCCTTCGCGTGTCCGACCCCCATCAACACTGTGCCAGCACTCTTCATGATGCTTTCTATATCCATGAAATCCACGTTAATCTCGCCTGATTCCACAATAATATCGGCAACACTTTTAATGCCGCGTATTACAGTTTCATTGCTAAGATGGAACGCTTCGCTCGGTGAAGGTTCCGCCTCAACAGTGTCGAGAAGTCGCTGATTCGGTACGACAATAACGGCCTCTGTGTGCTCTTGAAGTTCTTGGCATCCGTCCTCTGCTTGTTCGGCGCGGCGTTGCCCTTCAAAATCAAATGGCAGCGTCACAACACCAATTGTCAAAGCCTCGTGTTCTCGTGCGAGGGATGTAATCACGGGTGCGGCACCTGTCCCCGTTCCACCGCCCATGCCTGCGACAACGAAAACCAGACGCGCGTCTGCAAGTGCAGTGTCAAGCGTCTCCAGATTTTCCTCAGCAGCACTTCTACCGATCTCAGGATTCGCGTCTGCGCTAAAGCCTTTCGTGGTGTCAACTCCGATCTGTATCTGCGTCGCGCCCTCACACGTGCGGAGTGCTTCTAAATCCGTGTTCACAGCATAAAATTCCACGTCTTTCTGATAGGATGCCATCATCTGTTTGATGACGTTGCAACCGGCATCGCCGACCCCGAAAATTTTAAGTTTGTCTCGTACCGGCTTGGACACCTCTTTTTCACGTGTCATAGTTGTTCCCCTCTTAATCTCTTCAACGCCAAATTCCTCACGCAAAAGTGAGCGAATCTGGCGGAGCCTCGTTTTGACAGTCCCCGCCGCCAAACCGAGTTCCTCTGCGATTTCGTTGACAGTCCACAACTCTAAATAGTACAACACTGCGACGGCGCGGACCCGCTCCGGTAGGTGATGCACGGCTTCTGTTACAGCGGCGCGAAGTTCTATTTCCCGAGTACGGGCAAGCACATCCCGATCAATCGTCTCAGCGAGTTTCTCCGCACTCTGAAGGATTTCGCTTCTGTTGTGCGCCTTCGCGGCGTAGTACCTTCTGCAAGTGGTGTAGGCTATTTTTCGGAGCCAAGCACCGAAGCTGCCGACTTCGCGTAAGCCTCCGATGTTTTCCCAGACTGCCACCCAAATGTCTTGAAAGATCTCTTCAGCATCTCGGATTTGACGGGAGTGTGAGACAACCATTTGCCAAATCCTTGAGCTATGGCGGGATGCAAGTTGCGCAAACGCTGCCTCGTCTCCGTCTTGCACGCGCTGGATGAGTTCTTCATCTGTCAGATCCGTATATGTATATATCGATGAATCATATCGCATAGATAAATTCCCAATTAGATTTTGCCAATTAGACTGTAGTTATAAAGAGGGGAATTTTCGGGGAAAGGGTTTAAAAAAATAAAAAGAGTTGATTTTTTTCTCCTATCGTCGTCGTGACGCCATGTCAAAACCGACGGCTGCGACGAGTACGACACCTTTGATAATATCCTGCCACGAGGCATCCATATTTGCCATGCTCATGCCGTTGTTGAGGCTCTCCATAACGAACGCCCCTAAGATTGCACCGAAGATGCTCCCGCGCCCACCCATTAAACTTGCGCCACCGATAACACACGCAGCGATGGCATCTAACTCCAGCAAGCGTCCGGCTTCTGGACTCGCACTCCCGACCCGTGCCGTCATGACAACACCGGCGATCGCCATCAACGCGCCCATCGTTGCAAACACGCGCAACGTAATGCTGCGCACGTTGACCCCGGAGAGGTACGCGGCTTCTGAATTGCCACCGACGGCATAGACGTAACGTCCGAAACGGGTGTGGTTCGCAATGAAATGAAATACGAACGCCAATCCGAAAAGAATACAGACCGGAAACGGAACACCTTTGTGAGCGTTCATCACGGTAATGAAAGCGACGATGAGTGCCGATGCCGCAGCGATTTTCAATAGGAACACTGGCAGAGCGGCTTGTTCCGGGTTTCCGTATTGTAGCCGCGCGATGCGTTGCCGGTAAAAACGGTACCCACTGATACCGATGCCGACAGCCATGAGTCCCCATCCGAGTGTCGGGGAGAGGTAGGCGTTACCGATGGCTTTGAGCCAATTGTTGGGAAGCAAAATCGTTTCACCTCCGGTAAACGCGAGCATCAAGCCGCGATACGCCAGAAACCCGCCTAACGTGACAATAAACGCCGGGATCCGCTGATATGCGACGAGGTAACCCTGCATCAATCCGATCAGGGTCCCGATACAGATAACAAGGAGAAGTGTCACCGGAATCGATTGCCCCCACCGCACGTGCACAATCGCTGCGATCGCCCCGAGCAACCCGGCACCGTAACCCACAGACAAGTCAATGTTGGCAGAGACGATGACCAGCGTCATGCCGACAGCGAGGATGGCTGTGACGGCGGCTTGGCGGGAGAGATTCGAGAGGTTCCGAGTGCTAAGGAAGGTGCCACTGGTCAACAGTGTGAAAATCACCCAGACACAGACAAGCGCAAGCACCATCGCATACATACGGAGATTTAGCTTCTTCATGCTGATTTGAAGACGTTCTTGAAATTTTCTGTTGTGATTTTACCAATTGTTTCTATAGAGGTGTCGCGGAGTTCGGCGATCTTTTCCGCTACAGCGCGGACATAAGCCGGTTCGTTCCGTTTGCCACGTCGAAATTGCGGAGCAAGCCATGGACAATCGGTTTCTATGAGCAGTCGATCTTCAGGTACTTCCCGCGCGACGGCTCGGATATCTTTGGCACTCGGATAGGTCACAATTCCACCGATACCGATATGGAATCCGATCGCGAGGCTCCGCTGCATCAACTCGACATCACCGGTGAAGCAGTGCAGCACGCCTCGGACTCGTCCCTGCCGCGCTTCTAAGATAGGTAGAATGTCCATATAGGCATCGCGGTTGTGGATAACGATCGGCATCTGCAATTCTTCGGCGAGGTCCAACTGTTGTTTAAACGCTTCTTTCTGAACCGGACGCGGTGAGAGGTTACGGTAGTAGTCTAACCCCATCTCGCCGAGCGCGATTACCTTCGGGTGTTCGGCGAGTTCGCGAAAGGTTTTTAGCACATCGGGTGTTAGGTCTTTTGCGTCGTGCGGATGCATGCCGACGGTGGCGTAGATGTGTGTATGTTTCTCCGCCAATTCCACCGCGCCGAGACTGGTCTCCATATCAAACCCTATGACAAGGATGTTGGAAACATCGGCTTTTTCCGCGCGCGTTAGCACTGCTTCGCGATCTTGATTGAATTGGGAAAGCTGAATGTGTGCATGTGAGTCAATAAACATAACCAATAATTTACATCAAAGGTGTTCGGATGACGGTCTCAAGCGTATGTGCACGGGGTGGCTGCGTCACGAGAAATAGGATTAGATCCGCCACATCTTCCGGTAGTGTCAGATGTTCAATCACATCGTCGGGATGGTTATCGCGACGCATCTTGGTATCTACAGGTCCCGGACAAACAACTGAGGCTTTCACGCCGTGCGGTCTCCCTTCGTTGTTCGTTGTCTCGGTGAACCCGATAACAGCGAATTTGGAGGCACAGTACGCGCCGCCGTTGGTATGTCCGAATTTGCCGGAAACGGAGGAAACATTGACGATATGTCCATATTTCTGCTCACACATCTGGCTGAAGACGGCTTGTGTACCGAGAAATACACCTTTGAGATTGACTGCCATTGTCAAATCCCAATCTTCCTCTCGGATCTTCGGAATCGGGTTGTGGATTGCCACGCCTGCGTTGTTGACGAGGATGTCCACCTTTCCGAAGATGTCAAGCGTCCGGGATACCATAGCATCAACAGAGGCTTTGGACTGAACATCGGTTGTAATAGCGAGGGCACGTCTGCCGAGTTGTGTCACCTCTTTGGCGACAGCGGTTATCTCGGTGTCCGTCCGTGCGGCGAGGACGACATCGGCACCTTCTTTAGCAAATGCGATGGCGGTTGCGCGACCGATGCCGCGTCCACCACCTGTGATAATTGCAATACGGTTTTCAAGTTTCACGGGTTTTTTCCTCAAGGTAGTGTGGAACAGCCGTCAGTCATCGGCTGTCAGTAAGGGTCGCGAGCACAGCTCGCTCCCACAGTAAGCGAACCTGCCAACAGTTACACACGGTAGCGGACTGCTGTAAAGGTCGCGAGCACAGCTCGCTCCTACAGTAAGCGCATTACTGAACTTGGTGCGCTGCGAGTTTTTGTTTATCGAACAGAATCCCGTGTCCCGGACGTTCCGGTGGCGAGAAGTGACCGTCTTTAAGCACTAAGGTATCCTCAAGCACCGGATCAAACGATGGGATGTATTCGACAAAGAGCGAATGCGGCACCGCTGCGGAGAGATGCACGTGCAAATCCATCAAGAAATGCGGCGATACGGAAAGTCCGAAGCATTCCGCTGTATGCGCAACCTTCATCCACTCGGAAATACCGCCGACCCGGACGGCATCGGGTTGTAAGATGTCCGCTGCGCCTTGCGCGATGTACTCCTTAAAGACGTATTTATTGTAAATCGTTTCACCGATAGCGATCGGGATGGTGGTTTTCTCTCGCAAATCGACGTGGCTATCTACGTCATCTGCTTCAATGGGTTCCTCGAACCAGAAGAGGTCGGCTTCTTCGACGCGACATGCGAGTTGAATGGCTTCGCGTGCGTTCCACTTCATGTTGGCATCAATCATGAGGTAGGGGTCTTGTCCAATGGCTTTCCTAACGGCGAAGATTCGTTCCACGTCTTCGTAGAGGCTGTCGCGCCCGACTTTAATCTTGATACCTTTGAATCCCTGCTCGACAAATTCGACAGACTGCCTGACGAGTTCGGCTTCGGAGAGATGGAGCCACCCGCCGTCTGTATTATAGACGGGAACTTCGGACCTCGCGCCGCCGAGGAGTTGGTAAAGCGGTAACTCGGAGCGCTTTGCCATGAGGTCCCAGAGTGCGATGTCCACCGCTGCCATGCCTAAACCGACGATACCGCCTCTGCCGACCCAGTGCGTCTCCATCCACATCCGGTTCCAGATGCGGTCAATGTTGGCGGCATCCTCTTCAAGGAGGATCGGTGTGAGGTAGGCATCCATAATCTGTTTGATCGCTGCGCCACCTTTGCCGATGGTGTAGGAGAAGCCGGTACCTACGACACCATCTTCATCCTCTATTTCGATGAAAGGAAACTCCATAGAGACGAAGGCTTGAATAGCATCGACTCGTTCGACTTGCGGCGGGATGTCGTAAAGAGAGGTACGAACTGCTTTAATCTTCATCAGAGCCTGCCTACTGTTTTAAGTTCTCAATCATCGTCATTAATTTTTCGACACAGATACGCGAGGCTTCTTCACCGGCTTCGGAGAATGCCTGTCCGCCCGGTCTATTGAGGATAGCATCGTCAATTTTGAGTGTCGGTCGCCAATGCGTTTCGAGGCAGAGATGCCCTTGATAACCGTCATCAATAAAGGCTTGGAGCTGCCCTTGCCAGTCGATGATACCGTCTCCGACGGGAACGGATTCCATTTCGCCGGTATCGGGACTCGGCGCTGCGTCCTTGAGGTGCGCGTGGATCATTGTCGGTTTCATGCGATTGTATGCATCAGGGTATGGAGTTTCGCCGCCTGTGGCATGCGCTTCGTTGGCAGGGTCCCAGATACCGCGGATGTTCGGGGAATCGATCTGTTCAATAAATTCCGCGGTGAGTTTGGCTGTGCTGAGCGAGGTTGTGGATTCGTTTTCCATGCCGAGGACGATGCCTTCGCCATCTATGATCCGACGCGGCTCGTCGTAAGCAGCGATGATCTCGTCCCAACGCGCCTCGGTCTCGCCGGTATCCCAGAAGACGAAGGTGCGGATAAGGTTTACATCAAACGCCTTTGCTGTACGGATACAGCCTTTGAGGATATCAAGGTGTTCTTTCCGTTCTTCAGCGTTGTCCATATCGCATTTAAAAAATGGGGATGCAACACCGATAATTTCGATGTCGGTGCCGTCGAGCAGACGCTTCATTTCGTCGATGTCGGTGTCGGTGAGTTGGTGCGGGAGTTTATCCCAGACAGACCGAATTTCGATGGAGTGTAGATTGAAATCTTTCACAAAATTGACAACGGTGGCGAAATCCTGTGAGACTTCGTCGCCGATAACGCCGAGTTTAAACATAATCGTAAATCTCCTTTGAAACTTTTACCGTATATTAGCACAGTGCGACGTTAATAGCAAGTAGGATTTTGCAATTAGCCATCGGCAGTCGGCTGTCAGCCGCCAGCAATTAGCCAGCAGCTATCGGAAACCGTCAGCAATTAGTTATTAACGTGAGTTTGATATATAGCAAATCATAGACGCAAATGAACCTTTTCGTAGGGGTTAGGTTGCCTAATCCCTACGGGCGAGAAGACCTTAGAAGAAACACCCAAGCAAAAACCCCCTACGACGATCCCGACATCTTGTTTTTATCAAGCTCACGTTATTAGGCTCAGATTTAATTTTCTTTATTCTATTCACCAAATGTGCTATTATTTTGCAAATTATTTCTCCTGAGCAAGTTGCACCAGTAAATTGACGTTGATTCTACTTCAAGGAGATACACCATGAAAATCACAGGCTTTGAATACCGCACGGTTTCCATCCCGTTTATTCCTGCGATAGAAGAACACTGGCCCATGGAGTACCCGACGACTTTGGTCTGGGTACATACAGATGAAGGGTTGACAGGGTTGGGTGAGAGCAATTCTCTACATAGCGATATTACGGATCAAGCCGATGCGATCGCTGAAAGATACGTCGGCAAAAACCTCTGGGAGATCGATCTTTCGTCCGAGTCGTTCACCTTCCAGTCCGCTTTTTACGATTTGGCGGGCCAGGCGTTGGGTGTGCCAGCACATAAGTTAATAGGTGAGAAATATCGGGATAGTGTAGAACTCGCCTATTGGTCGCCCCCGATGCCGCCGGAGGTGACCGCTGCGGAGGCGGAACGCGCCGCGAACCTCGGTTTCCGTGTCCATAAACTCAAGGCTCGGAAGGCGACTATCGTCGAAACGGCACGCTTAACGGAAGCAGCGTGCGGACCGGATTTCCAGATTCGTGTCGATCCGAACACAGAATTCGGAGACTTGGAGACCGGACTCCGGCTTGCAGAAGAGCTGCTCCCGTATAATATCGAAGTCTATGAAGACCCGATCCGATTTGAGGATTTGTCTTGGTATCGTGAGATGCGGGAGAAGGTGGAGGTTCCTGTTGCACGGCATATCGGGGGCGGGCAAGAAATTTTAAAGAACATCCGGGCGGACGCTGTGGATGCGATCAATACGGCAGGGAACGTCGCTGGACTGCGTAAGAGCGCTGCTGTCGCCGAAGCCGCCGACCTGCCGATCTGGGTGCAAATCTTCGCTTTCGGTTCCTGCGTCGCTTCGACCTTCGCCGCACACATGGCATGCACAATATCGAACTGCACGATGCCGATCGACGAACTCCCACACATCCGTATCGACGACCTCTCTGGCGGTAGTATGGATCTCTCTAATGGCGCAATCAACCTGACAGATGCCCCGGGATTGGGTATCCGTCTTGATATGGATGCGGTTGAGCGGTATCGGATCCGTTAGATAGTTTAGGACTTACGCAAGGTCTTGGTATGTGCTATACCACATCGTAATAACGTGAACTTGAAAATAAATCTGTAGGTTGGGTTGAGCGGTAAATACACACTAAAAACCGTATAATTTGGACAAATATGCCGCTTTTCAAGGCACTTTTTGCATAAATAGCGGTAGCGAAACCCAACATCCCACTTTTATCAAACTCACGTTAATAGGCATAATTTTGTGATTTTGCGTAAGTCCTATTTAATCTTTACACATGGAATAGTGCCGCTCGTGAGTTCAGTGTAAAGGTCAAGAAGATTTTCTTCAAGTGCTGCTAATGTCTCGCCTTACGTCCAATAATCGGGGTATACCTCAAGGTAGCCAAGAAACATGTCCTCATTTTGCCAATAAATGTACTTTTGTGTTTCCATATGAACCGGTCATTTTTGGATCAATTGCCAGACATCCCAAGTTTCAACTGCATGCGAACCGCTTGACGCACCTCTTCGCAAATGGAACTGGCATGTTCCGTATTTTCGACTGTCACCGGATCGCCAGGATAACGAGGCTCCACCGCGTACTTCGTGATTATTTTAAAGTCCGGTTGCCAAGCAGACCAATCTGGTAGCGTAGGTACAATTAACGCCAGTAACTCTTCAAGGTTATGTGTCCTTAGAACAGGCATGTTTGCCTCTTGCAACCATGCTTTGAGATATTTTTCGATACACTGTTGGGCATGGAAACAGATAATATTATGTAGTAGCGGGTTCGCTGTCGACAGCAGCTGCTGTACCGTGACATAATCGGCTTCACCCCGCTGGACCGACTCCTGCGTCAATGGATTCATGCAGTCCCCCTCCTTTTCAGCGAGGTTTATTCCGTAATGTGTGAATTGTAGGTTTTTAACATTGCAGACTGCGTCAAAACCATGAAGCAATTCCCCTTTTTCAGTGACTTCACGAAGAAACCAGTCGTTATATGACACACGATACGCGATCTCTTCCGGTGAACGGACTAATAAATCCAGACCAAAACGGTATGAAATACGTTGGCGTATCTCAATCGCCTTACGCGTAAACTCCGACTTCGGAACATCCATCACAATAAGCAGGTCTACGTCCGAATCCTCCGTCGGCGTGCCGTAGGCATAGGAGCCGAAAAGAATCACTTGTAGCGGCGCGAATTCGCGCACGATGTCGTCACATGTCGCTTGAATCTCTTCGCGGGTAACCATTACGAGACCTCCTTATATTAATCAAGTATAACATATCTCCTAACAATTATCAAACGCAGTTCAAAATTCCAAAATTCTGGAACTCTATACCGATAGGACTTACGCAAGGCGCAATTGCGCGACTATGAACCATACCTCTTTTTACAAGCCGGGCAACCCGCTTACAACCTCCACCGTTTTTAAGCTGACGGTGATGATGCGGGCGATGAGGTCTACAATGTATTGCGGCTGATCGGCGCGGTTCGGGTCGTTCACGATTCCGCTCCGCTTGTCTGTCTTGACGCGATACTGGTCCACGATCCACTCCAACGCTGACCGGTTACCTAATCGGTAATCATACGCTGCTGCGGGGATGCCGTCGAGTGTGAGGAAATCGTTGTATACCAACTGCGTCTTGTCTCTGGAGAGTTTCATTTTCTCAACGCGCCAGTCTATCGGTAGCTCCGGCGTTTCGATGTATTTGAGTCCATCATATTTCGGGACGGACTCGTAGTTGACGTGGAGGTCTGCTAATTCCCTGCCCGCGTTGGTAAAACCCCAAAAATCTTCGGCAAACGGGATATGTGGGAGGTCGCGCTTGAGATTCGCTTGATACTTCTCACGATAGTCGGGGTGGTGCAGGATACCGTAATTATAGTGGAAGATGTCCCACTTGGTGATAGTATCATCGCCGTAGTGGTTTCGGAATTCTGCCAATGCCCAATCGGTGATGTTCTCTTGGCGATTTGTGCCGTCTTCGTCGTAGGTGTAGAACGGGAAGCATTGGGTGCCGTCTACAGAGGTTATCGTCAAATTCGGAATTATGTTCGTCAAATAGCACCAAAAATCAGTACGTCCGCCCGTACTTGGCACACAAATCGCGCGATTTTCTGCTTCTGTCTCAGGTGTAGGAAAGATAGATGGAAATTCTCGTACCCGTTCGTTCATCATTCGGTCAAAGTAGAGGCTTGACTTTGTAAATGGACGATAGAGAGAAAGCCGAAGTTTTGCCTCTGAAAATTCAGCCATCTGTCCACTTTTCAACTTCTGTTTTAAACTGGCACTCCAACTGATTTTCGTATCATCATACGCCACGAAATCATCGACGTTCACAGTCAATTTTTCTGATGAGGCAAGTCGTTTCAAAACCTGTGTATTGTAGAATTCCATCATTTGCTGAATGTTCTTAGTGACGGTATCCGAGTTGAAATTGTAAGCCCACACATCACGATTTGTGCTAACTCCGAGGCTGTAGGTTTTGAAAACCACATCCGCCGCTTCTTTTCCTGCTTTTGCCTCCTTAGTTCCGATTGGAATAAAGGTATCAAATTCAGCATGGAGTCCCTCTGTGAGCCATGTATGCCGTCTGTCAGGTGTTATTTGTTGCCACTCAACCTCTTGGTAATGTTCTTTTAAATCGAGATAGTGATACTTTTCTTCCTTTCGCCAAAATCCATCAACAGATGCATAGAAGATTTCAGCAAGTTTCGGGTCAGAAGCTGAGTCCGTGCTACCTACACTTTTCTTAACAAAAAAGTTGATACTCACACCGACCTGAATCCCAAAAACGTTGTGTGTTGTGCCTGATAACTTCGGATTCTTACGGACGTTCCCACCCAAATCCAGAATGTAAATTGCGTCGAAATCCTGTGCGAGATGCTTCCGCATGCCATCAAACGCGATGCCATCCAGAAAACCGTTGTTTGTCACAAACGCGACGACGCCTTCTTTGCCAATCCGTTTCGATGCCCATAGAATCGCTTTCACGTACGGATCCGAGAGTGCGTTTTTATTTGTCGCTTTCGAGTCCTGCGAATAGGTTTTCCGCAGTAGCGTGTCCATTACCTTATATTTCCGATTCTTGTTATTGTCATTTTCGTTGGCTTGATGGATATTATAAGGCGGGTTGCCGATAACGACGAACATATCCGCTGCTTTCTGTCGCTCGACGCGTTCTGTGTTCTCCTGCGTGAAAAGTTGCGTCTGCCGTTCTTCAAGCAGCTCGAAGGTATCCGCAAGTGCGATGCCTTCAAATGGTCGATACGTCTGTGTCCGTTGAAAGAATTCGTGTTCAATGTTCAGACTAGTGATGTAGTAGGGGAGCAGTAGGATTTCGTTGCAATGGAGTTCGGTCTGGTACTTCTCTGCCAACGTTGTCGCTCGGAGGTCCTGCATCAGCCGGACGATAAAGTTCCCCGTCCCAACAAACGGATCAATGATATGCACACCGGTATCCGATAGCGATCTGCCAAATTCACTTTCCAAGATACGTTCAACGCTTTTCACCATGAAATCGACAATCGGTTGGGGTGTGTAGACGATGCCGTGTGTGTCTGCCACTTCCACGGAGAACCCTTGAAAAAACTGCTCATAGACGGTATTGAGGAACTGCTGTTTTTGGGAGAAGTCTTTGCAGAGCGTTGCGGCGTTCTCAATAGCGATGTAGAACGGGTTTAGTGGACTGAGAAACTCGTCGCGACTGAATGCGTTTCGGATGAGTACCTCAATGACGTTCTCAATCTCGCGTGCGATGATATTCCGGCGTGTGAAGTCAGGGTTATCGAAGACGGTTCGGAAGATGCGCTCCGTGAGGAGGTGCTGGATGAGCATCTCTTCAACGGCAGCGATGGAGAGGTTTGGGTTGATTGCGGCGCGGCACTGTTGGTAGAAATCTGTGAACGCTTTCACGAATTGAGGGTTTGTCTCGTGCTGCTCGGCGATCAGTTCTGCGAGTCTCTTGCCGAGTGCGGGTACCTTCTCTTTAAATTCTGCGACGGCGGCGTGCCAATTTTCAAGTGCAGCAGGTGGCGCGGCGAAGAGGTACTGGAGTGCCGTAATCAGTCGTGTCGGATCGGTAATGTCAACATCAAAAACCTGTTCACCGTTTCGGTAGAGGATACCGCGTTGTGGGTTCTGGAAGAAGATGTTATCGAATGGGTAGCCTGCGTCCCGTTTCTCTTGTACGGCTCGGTAGAGGTTGTCGTCCATATCCTTCGCCTCCCAATAAGCGAAGGGGATCCGGTATGCGTCGAGTATCACGCCGTCGAGAACGATGCGGTTGCCTGCTGGTGTCCGCATCGGATATTGCGGAACGAGCGTGGCATCCACCTGTTTCGCACAGGCATCGAGCAAAAACGCGAACGGGTTGCTGACTGCACCTTCGTGTGTGATGTCGTGTTGTTCGTATTGTTGTAGCGTGGCGTAGTAGTCGCGGATCGCTTTGTGACTGGATTTAAGTTTCAGTTGCGGCATGCAGATATAGTAGCAGATTTGAAGGTATAAGTCAATAGCAAATTAATTTGCAATGGAGGCGAAAAGTGTGATAAAATAGCATTAATTGTAGCGTCGTATACATGGAGGAGGAATGGTGAATTACACAGAATTGTCACTTCCACAAGATCAGAAAGAAGAAATTCATCGAATCTTATCAGATGCTGCCGAGCGTGCTGGTGACGTGAATAACGACGCTATCGTGCGCAGTCTACAAGAACTCGCTACGGACGATGCGGATACCCAATCCCGCTTTTCAGAAATCGTCATCCCCGTGTTAGAAGCCGCTCTCAATTCACCGAACCCTGAAGTATCCCTCAACCATTTTTCCCGATTTGCGCAAGTTGCGTTCAATCGTCGATGGCTCTATCAACTCCTACGAGATGCGCCGTTCCTTATGCGCACGGTCATCTTCGGTTTCGGTGCGTCCACGTATCTGTCGGAAACGCTCATCCGCAATCCGGAATATTTCTATGATATTATCGACGCGAATGTGATGGATACGGCGAAGACTTCCGAGACAATGTACGAAGAGCTTGCGCGCTCGCTTTCGCATTTCGATTCGGTGGAGCAGAAACTCCGTGTCCTTCGACGCTACAAACGGCGCGAGACGCTCCGTATCGGATTGTGCGATCTGCTTAAGACGGTAGATGTCAAGACGACGACGTGGGAACTGAGCAACCTTGCAGAGGCAGCGTTGCAACACTGCTACGAGATCGGACGCGATC
This sequence comes from Candidatus Poribacteria bacterium, assembly GCA_022827225.1. GTDB lineage: Bacteria > Poribacteria > WGA-4E > WGA-4E > WGA-3G > WGA-3G. Next base: position 55,616 of record JAJDTJ010000101.1, read on the forward strand.
AGATGATGCAACCGAAGTACGGAACACCGCTCAATGAAGACGGCGACGCGCCGTGCCGTTTCGCGATTATCGGTATGGGCAAATTAGGCGGCTATGAGCTGAACTTTAGTTCCGATATCGACCTTATCTTCGTGTATTCAGACGATGCCAAAACGGATACCGGCACCGAAAATAGTGAATATTTCGCACGGTTCTGCGAATTCATCATCAAAGCGATGAGTGAGATCACACCAGAGGGTTACGTCTTCCGGGTTGACATCCGTTTACGTCCGGAAAGCAGTGCCGGGGTGATTATCCGTTCGATGGAGAGTTACGAAAGTTACTACGAAGGCTGGGGTGACCTGTGGGAGCGTCAGGCGTTAATTAAGGCGCGTCCGGTTGCTGGCGATATGGCGTTTGGTGCCGAGTTCATCCGTATGATCCAACCGTTTGTGTATCAACGCTATCTGGACGGTGTCACGCTCGGTGAGATTAAGGCGGACATCGGACGCACTAAAGTCCGGATAGAGGAACGGCTCGTCGGTGAAGGTGCGAATCTCGAAAAACATGTCAAACTCGGTCCGGGTGGGATCCGTGATATTGAGTTCACGGTGCAGTGTCTGCAGATGATTCACGGTGCGAAGCGGAAATCGTTGTGTTCACACAACACGCTCGAAACGATTTCGGCACTCAAGGAGAACGAGCTGCTTACTGCGGCGGATGCGGACGCGCTCGCGGCTGCGTATCGGTTCCTACGCTCCGTTGAGAACGGTATCCAAGTTGAGGCGGATCAACAGCGATATTCAATTCCTGAGAAAGCATCTGAAGAACGTGAACTTGCCAGACGCGTGGGTTACCGACACACACCGGAGACGGATGCGTTGGTAGTATTTCGGAAGGACTACCGCATGCATACTGAGCGTGTGCGCGCTATTTTCCAGAAGATTACCGCGACGGCGATTGCGTCCGAAAAAGGGATCGATATTAGCCTTCTGCTTTCCGAAGAGGATCCGAAACAGTTAGAGACCTTCTTAAGCGAGTTCCGTTTTGAAAACGTGCGGGAGGCGCAGCGTCTCCTCAGACAGCTTGCGAACGGCGGCGATGGCATCCAATTCTCACCGAGCGTTAGACGTACCTTTTTCAAACTTGCGCCGACGCTCTTAAATGTGTTACGTGATTCTCCGAACCCAGATATGGCGCTCCGCTATCTCTCCGCATTTACGGATAAAGTCGGTGCGCGGAGCAGTTACTACACGATGTTCGCCGAGAAACCGTCAACGCTTGAAGTGCTCACGCGTGTCTGCGGTACGAGTCTCTACCTCGCGGATATGCTTATCGCGAGTCCCGAACTTTTCGACTTACTAACGGTGCCTACGTTGGTAGAACGTTCTAAGACCCTCGCTGAGAAACAGGGAGAGGCATTGCAAATCGTTGCGGAGGCATCAGCGGGTAGAACTTTTCCGATGCTCCGGCGGTACAAGAACGACGAGATTTGGCGGATCGCTTTAAGGAATATCCTCGGCAATGCGACGCTTCCTACGACGACGGCGGAACTCTCCGACCTGGCAGAGGCTGTGTTGCAAGCAATCTATCCGGAAATTGAAACCGAGCTGCGCGAGGCACACGGCACACCGCTGAACCCAGACGGTACACCGGCGACCTTCGCCATCGTTGCAATGGGTAAATTCGGTGGACGTGAATTGAACTTCAGCTCAGATTTAGATGTGATGTACGTCTATTCGGAAGACGGCGAAACGACAGAAGGCATGCCGAATGTAGAGTTCTTCGCGGCTGTCGGGTTGGAGTTGGTAAACCGGCTTGCGGGTAGTCAAGGCATGGGTATCTATGAAGTTGATCTGCGGCTCCGCCCATACGGAACAGGCGGTGCGATTGCGCTGTCGCTGTCGGGATACCAGAATTATTACGCTAACACCGGAGAGGTCTGGGAACGTCAGGCGTTAACGCGTGCCCGTGTTGTCGCTGGCGACATAGAAGGGGTCGGGAACCGGTTTTTGGAAATTGGGCACGACTTCTGTTATGGCGGTTCACTCACATCCGAGGAAATCGCGCAGATTGTGCACACACGGAAACGGAAGGAGGCGCAAGCCACGCGCAGACCTACCACCCGACGTAGAGGACGCAGTAAAACGCAGACCTCGATTGCGAATGTTAAATCAGGATACGGCGGACTGGTCGATATCGAATTCGCTATGCAAACGCTTCAGCTCGTACATGGTGGAGAATCACCGTCTGTACGTGTGCAAAACACACCGCTCGCGATTGCGAAATTACACGACATCGGCGCGCTAACTGTGGCACAGCGTGACGAATTGTCAGAGGCGTATCTATACCTGCGGCGCGTTGAGAATGCGTTGCGGATTGTCCACGATCGCGCACTTGACGCACTACCGAAAAACCGAACGGAATTGGCGCAGCTCGCACGACGGCTCGGATACGAGGCGACCGAGGACACGTCTATTGTGGATGCATTTCTGCAGGATTATGGAAAATGGACAGAGATGACGCGTTCGCTCTTTAATCAGATTCTCGTTAATTGAGATACCCATTCTCTATAAAGGAATATGTAAATATGGAAAACGAACGTACGGAAGAGAAAAAACAGGTGTTGAGAAATTTTATGCGGGCATCGATGTTTTTACTCATCTTACTCTTCTCGGTTATAGGAATCCTGTTTTATATGTTGATTCCCGATTTGCAAATTTCACCCGGTACAGAAAAACTCCTTTTATTAAGTGTATCAATACTTGGGCTCGCAGCATTTTTCGCTTGGATATTTTGGTATAGGCCTGCTCGTAAGAGACACACTAAAGAATATAAGGCGGAACTGGAAAAGTCAAAGCTAGCGATATTCCTTAGTAGTCGAGCATTTTATGGGCTTCTATTTCTTATGATTCTCTTAGCCATTGGAATTGGTTGGTATATCGGACATCAGGGTTCTTGACAGTCAGATTTTCCATAGACATAGCACTCCTACGGAGTGCGGTCGCTTCAATACGCAGTTTCTATAAACACATCCATCATTATTTAACCGAAAATCCTGTAGAAATACCAACCGATTACACCGCCTAAGAGAATCAAGAGAAATAGCAGCACTTTAAAGACTCGACCACGCTTTGAGTTTTCCATTTTTTCCAGTTCTTCCTTATATTCTCTCTTACATTCCTTGAAAGCGAGTCTATACCAAAATACCCAAGTAAGAAGTGCTGCGAGCCCAAGTATTGATACACTTAATAAAAGGAGTTTTTCTGTACCGGGTGAAATAGGTGAGATTTGCAGATTGGGAAGCTGCATATAAAACAGGATTCCCATAGCTGCGAAGAGCAAGCTCCAAAAAAATATCCCTGCCCACATAAAATTTCTCAACACCTGTTTTTTCTCTTGGGTGCGTTCGTTTTCCATATTCACATGTTCCTCTGTTGGAAGGTTTTACGGAATTTTAACATAAGTCCGAAAAAATATCAAAAAAAGGCTGAAAATTTCGCTTGAGAAATCGTGATGAACCTGTTAAAATAGATGCCAATTCTTTTCGGTGTAGGAGAAAATTTATGGTATTCGGACAAGGAACACATCAGTATACTGTGCAAGAAAATTGGTGGACGCTTCCAGAGGGTTGGGAATTCGGCTGGATTCCTGCTGTCGCGGTTGATTCGCAGGATCGCGTCTATGTCTATAGTCGAAGCGAGCATCCGATGGTCGTTTTCGATCGAGACGGTAATTTTATTGACTCTTGGGGTGATGACATCCTCAAAGACGCACACGGTATTTTCATCGATGCCGACGATAACATCTATTGTACGGAACGCGAGCCGCACGTCATACGTAAGTTCACAGCAGATGGCGAACTGTTGATGACGCTCGGTACACCGGATGTCCCAGGGGCGGACGGTGAACCTTTCAACCTACCGACGGACTTAGCACTCGGCCCCGATGGCGAGATGTATATCAGCGACGGATACGGGAACGCGCGCGTCCATAAATACTCACCCGATGGTGAACTGATTAAATCGTGGGGGCAACCCGGCACAGGTCCCGGCGAATTCGATCTGCCACACTGCGTCAGAGTCGATCCACGCAACAGACTTATGGTTGCCGACAGGGAGAACAATCGTATCCAGTTCTTCACGCTTGATGGCGAGTATATTGAGGAGTGGGGTGACTTACTGCAACCCGACACGATCTATATCGACGATGACGATCTCGTCTATATCGCTGAGTTGGGGCAGCGGGTTACTATCATGACCCTCGATGGCGAGGTTATTTCGCAGTGGGGTAGCGAACGCGGGAGCACCGTTCCGGGTGAGTTCTTCGCATGTCCACACGGTATCTGGTTGGATTCACACGGCGATATATACGTCGGCGAGGTCCAAGCGGACGCACGCCTGCAAAAATTTATTCGGCAACGGTAGAAGTTAATAGATCGCGAGCGACAAGAAACACTCGCTCCTACTATCAACTCCGCCTGTAAAGGAGGCGTTGTAAGGTCGAAGTATTATGGCAGAAAAACTTTCGTTTTTCGAGAAAGTGAATACGGATTTTGACAGGGCTGCGCGCTTCACCGACTACCCACGCGGCTTATTGGAACAGATAAAGATCTGTAATAACTCCTGCCATTTTACGTTTCCGCTGAAGCGTGATGACGGGACGATAGAAACGATCCACGGTTGGCGTGCGGAGCATAGCCATCATAAACTCCCGACGAAAGGCGGTATCCGTTATAGTACGCTGGTCGACGAGGATGAAATCATGGCACTCGCGGCACTGATGACGTACAAGTGTGCGATCGTTGATGTCCCGTTCGGGGGTGCCAAGGGTGGTATCCAAGTCGATAGAAATCAGTATTCACCAAGCGAACTCGAACGCATTACCAGACGTTATACCTACGAACTGATCCAGAAAAATTACATTGGCCCCGGGGTAGACGTGCCTGCACCGGATTTCGGGACTGGTGAAACCGAGATGGCGTGGATTTTCGACACCTATGCAACAATGGCACCCGATAAGCTTAATGCGATTGCGTGCGTCACAGGTAAACCGATCGAACAGAACGGAATTCTGGGGCGGAAAGAGGCGACTGGACGTGGTGTCGTCTACGGTTTGGAAGAGGCATGCAGCATCACAGAAGATATGAAACCGTTAGGATTGACACCGAGTCTCAGGGGTAAAACGGTTGTTGTCCAAGGTTTCGGCAACGTCGGGTATCATGCAGCGAAGTTTCTGATGGAATCGGAGGCATCGGTGATTGGTATCATTGAGAGACGGGGTGCGATCTATAACGCGAAAGGACTTGATGTTGAGAAAGTTGCAGCGCACCGTGCGGAAACCGGATCCATCTGCGGTTATCCGGATGCAGAACACCTTGAGAATCCGAACGCTGGTTTAGAATTAGCCTGCGACATTCTCGTTCCGGCTGCCCTTGAGAACCAACTAACAGCGGAAAACGCACCTCGGATTCAAACGACTATTGTAGCGGAAGCGGCGAACGGACCGACCACACCAGCTGCCGATAGAATCCTTCAAGAACGCGGAATTATGATTATACCGGATACTTACCTTAACGCGGGGGGTGTCACTGTCTCCTATTTCGAGTGGCTTCGGAATCTCTCACACGTGCAACTCGGACGACTCGGAAAACGGTTTGAAGATAGTACGCAGCACGCCATGCTCCAGGCTGTTGAAAAAGCGACCGGCTATCAATTCTCGGACGATGAACGTCAGTTAATCCACGGTGCCGATGAGGCAGATTTGGTGAACTCTGGACTTCAGGATACGATGATCCGCGCGTATCATGAACTCCGTGAGACCCGTATGCAACTTAAAAGCAAAAATGATACTGTGAATTGCCGAACGGCGGCATTTATTAATGCCATTCACAGAATCGCACAGTCGTATATGCAGCTGGGTATCTTTCCTTAAACAATGCTTCCGTTGAAGGAGTGAGACAAATGGCGTATAGCAACTTTACGTTAGCAGAGGTGTTGTCAACGTTTCAATTAGAAACAGTTGAATCTGTCGGTCTCTTTTCTGAAAGTAAACCTGTGACACCGCGCCCGCATTTCACGGCGGAACTGGCGAAAAAGGTTCCGTTAGCTGCTACAATCGGAACGGAGAAAGCGCGATCAGAACTCATTGTCGCCGACGTTCTGTTTGAACTTCGGGAACATTTTCAGGAGCGCATCAGTCTCTTTTCCGGTATTGACTTCAGCGTTGATGCCGAAAGCGGTTTGACAGGCGTATGTGATTTCTTGGTCAGTCTGTCCCCACTGCAAACTGTTTTAGATGCTCCGGTCATCATGCTCGTTGAGGCAAAGAAAGAAGACTTGATCAGCGGGCTCGGACAATGTGTCGCTGAGATGCTTGCAGCGCAACGCTTTAATGCGGAAAAAGAAAATAATGTCGCCTGCATTTACGGAACCGTCACTTCAGGTACAGACTGGCTGTTTCTCAAATTGGAGGCGAAGCACTTGCACATTGATTTGACAATCTACCCGATCGCGCTTTGCAATAAAATTCTCGGTATCCTTGCGAATATGGTAAACCAAAAAGCGTGAGACGTTCGCGCAACCCTTATGGAGAAAAAATGATAGCCTTAAGTGTAAATGTAAATAAAATTGCAACATTAAGAAATTCACGGGGGGGTGATATTCCGGATGTGCTGACAGCTGTGGATACCTGTGTCGCCGCGGGTGCGCAAGGTATTACTGTCCACCCGCGTGAAGATGAACGCCATATCACACCTAAAGACGTTACGGATATCGCCGAACGCCTAAAAGAGATCAATACACAAAAGACACCTACAATCGAATATAACATTGAAGGCGATCCGAGGCCGGACCTCATTGATATGGTGCTACACACGAAACCGACACAATGTACTCTCGTTCCTGTTGTAGCGGGCGAGATCACCAGCCATACCGTTTGGGACATCCGTAAAGACGGCGATCTGCTGAAACCGATCATCAAAACGTTGAAAGATGCCGGTATCCGTGTGAGTCTGTTCAGTGGTACGGATGTTGAACAGATAGCGAGAACGCTTGATATCGGTGCAGACCGGATCGAACTTTACACCGCGCCTTACGCGATGGCAGAAACAACGGAGGAGATCCGACGCGAATTTGGATTCTTAGAAACTGCAGCGGCAAAGGCAATGGCGTTAGGACTTGGTATCAACGCCGGACACGATCTGAACCTCGACAATCTGCCGTTAATGCAGAAGTTAACCGGACTCCTCGAAGTCTCTATCGGACATCATCTCATGGCAGACGCGCTCTACATCGGCATGGCGGCTGCCGTGAAAGCGTACCGACGTGCGCTGGGACAACAGGTAACATGACATCACATAAAACCTGTGCCATCTTTGATTTAGATGGCACGATTATCCGCGCCTCTTCAGAGCAGGTTTTTCTCTCAACGCTGTTGAGTCAAGGCGAGATCCCAATACCGAATTTGCTTGAATGGACCCGCTATTGTCTGAAGGTTAAATCGCTATCCGTGGCGAAAACCAACAAAATCTATCTGCGTGGCTTGGCGGTGCAACGCGTTCACGAGATTGTGCAACGTTGCTTCGTCGATATACTCCATCCAAGCATCGCACCGCACATCTCCGACTTGATACATGCCCACCGCGCCGAAGGACGGACGGTTGTCCTGATGTCGGGTTCGTTGTCGATTCTCGTTCGACCCTTTCACGAGCATTTCCAAACCGATTTGATGGTTGCACACGAATTGGAAACGGTTGACGGACGGTTCACAGGACAGCGGACCAGTTTGCATCCATACGGCGAAAACAAGGCGAAACTTGCCGAACAACTCGCAGCTGAGCACGGGTTCGATCTCAGTCGTTCTTATGCGTACGGCAACCACCACACAGACGCGTACAAACTAGCACTGTTTGGACACCCAGTTGCTGTTAACCCTGATCGGAAATTATGGAAAATTGCGAAAGAGAACGGATGGCAGATAGAAGAATAGCCATCAGCCAACATGCGACTTGAAAAATATATCGCCACCTCAGGTATCGCCTCTCGTCGGGCGGTGAAAAAGAGCATCCGTGCTGGATTGGTTACCGTCAACGGCGAAACTATCTTAGTTCCGGGATACCCGATTGATGTCGAGACGGATACCGTTGTATTTGACGGGCAACCGGTCGAACCATTGACGGAACACCTCTATCTGATGCTGAACAAACCGCCGGGTTACGTGACGACCCGTCATGATGAACGCGGGCGTCCTACTGTCATGACCCTCGTCGCAGACCTCCCGGATAGCATTTATCCGGTCGGACGTTTGGATTTAGAGACAGAGGGGATGCTCCTTTTTACAAACGACGGTGATTTCGCCTATCGGTTGCTACATCCGAGCCATGAGATCGAGAAGACTTATCTAACGTGGGTGAAGGGGGTCCCGAACGACACCGCAGTTCAGCGGCTGCGTCAAGGTGTCACGATTCCGAGCGGGAAAACGGCACCAGCGAGGGTTAAACGTTTAAAAACCAGTAGAGACGGAGCATCAACACAGTTTGAGATGGTGATTCACGAGGGTAAGAAACGGCAGGTACGCCTGATGTTCAAAGCCGTCGGGCATCGGGTCATCCGTTTGAAGCGGACTCAGATCGGCAATTTGCGGTTGGGCGATCTCCCACAGGGGCAGCATCGGTTTTTGACCGAGTCGGAGATTACGGCGTTAATGGCGTTATGACCGGTTTACGTAGCGCTAATGTTAGGGCAGGTTCTCGGACTAAAAACGGGCAATGAATTGCCCTACTACCAACCAGAATCATCTCTAAGACGACTTGCACATACTTTATTTCCAGGCGGGGTTACAACCCCGCCTGCAGCGATCGGAGATGGTTATTTGCCTTCCGCCAACTCTTTCACTTGTGTCAACATCGTTTCGGTGTTTCGTCTGATAATATCGTCACTGGTGTGATGGACTAACTTCTCAAGGACTGAGATGGCACTGTCATAATCCTGCTTGAGCGCATACGTGACACCGAGATAATACTGGGCGAGTTCATTGACATCACTTTTCGGATACTTATCTACCACAGTTTTGAAGTGAACGATAGCCTTTTCAAAGTACATCGCTACTTCTTCAGCGTCTTGAGTCGTTTCACCTTTTGTAGCATAAGCGAGCCCGAGTTCGTTATGCAAGTTTGGTATTAACCCTGTGCTATTTTTCGGGTCAAGTTCAACGGCTTTCTCACTGAAAGGCAACGCCTTTTCAGGCTGCATTCGTTCAAAATAAGTGAGTGCAACTTGTGCGTTAAGTTTCGGATCGTCCGGCATTTTCTCAAGTTCGGTGAGCTGCGCCACGAAGATTTTCTCTTTTTCTTTTGCAGCTTCTATCACCGGTGCGAAATCTGTTGGCGTGATAAACCCTACTTGTTGGGAGATCATACCGCCATCCGAACTTGTGAAGACGATTGTCGGGTATCCCGTAACCTTATACCGTCTAAGTGCCTCTATATTCTCAGGTTGTTCCTTAATTTCTGGGTTCACTTTGATCGGAATAAACGCTTCGGACAACTCAATAATATGAGCATCTGTGAATGTTTCAGCATCCAGCTGACTACATGTCCCTCACCAGTCGGTGTAGAAGTCGAGCATAACAAGTTTGCCGGTCTCTTCGGCTTTCTTCATACCGTCCTTAAGCGATTTTTCCCACTTGACCTCTGCGTTTGCAGTGAGTGCGAACATTGTGCCTACCACCAAGAGTAAGACACCGAGTGAGATGCGTCGAGAAACAGAATTGAACATGGTTTTCTCCTTAGATTCATTTTAAGTAAATAATGGCTATGGGAATCGGAACCCCTTAAGGGTCAGCGATTCGTACGTCCTTTTCGGAGGTTATTCGTTTGGTGTAGCGTCCTGGTTTTGTTCGAGTGCGGCTGCGCTGGTCGTTTTGCTCGAAAGTGTTGTCCGACATTTGAAGCAGGTAACGGTAATTCTGACGAGTTCCTTCTGTCTGCCGATATTGGAGCGTTTCTGCTCGGTTTGGACGTGCCGTTGGCAGCGGGGGCACCACTGTTGTTTCGCGACTAACATAATCGTAACTCCTTGTGATGCTGCGTCTTCCGCTTGCGCGTAGAAATAGACACACCGCACCACGATAAAAGTTTCTTTTTTCTTATTTTTTCCAACGAACATTATTTTCCGACGCAGAACTGCGCGAAGATCCTATCAAGAATATCTTCAGTTGTTGTCTTACCGACGATATCCCCGAGTCCGTCGAGGCTTATGCGTAGGTCCACAGCGACAAGTTCTGGTGGCATACCGTTTTCGAGACTTTCTATGACATAATTGAGTGCTTCGTTTGCGCGTCGAAGTGCCTCTTGATGGCGTGCGTTTGTCACAATCAGCGATTCACCGATGACGAATTCTCCGCCGAGGAGTTCCTCACAGACAGCCGCTTTCAGTTTGTCAAGTCCTTTGCCATCAGGGATCGCTGTCTCGACGATCCGTTTTTTCGGGCAATGTGTAAGGAGTGCTGTTGCCGATGTCACAACGGGTAGATCAACCTTATTTAGAATAAGAATCGCCTTTGACGCTTGCGCGACCTGTAAGAGTTCGTGATCGGCATCGTTGAGCGGTTGCGATGCGTCGAACATCAGGAGTAGCAGTTCTGCGGTATCAAGGACGGCTTTGCTTCGCTCGACCCCTTGTTGTTCTACGACATCCTTTGTGGATCGGATTCCGGCAGTATCAATGAGTTTCAGTGGGATACCACCGATATTAATCATCTCCTCAATTGTATCGCGCGTCGTGCCGGGGATGTCCGTTACGATTGCACGGTTCGTTCCGACGAGTGCGTTCAATAGGCTCGATTTTCCGACGTTCGGTTTACCGAGTATCGCGACGTTAACGCCTTCGGTGATAAGTCGCCCGTCGGCAGCGGTTTCGAGAAGTGTCGTTAAGTCGTTCTGAACCGAGCGTGCGGTTTCGAGTTGTGTCTCCACCTTCATGAAATCGAGGTCTTCTTCTGGGAAGTCGATAGAAGCCTCAACCTCTGCGAGTAAAGTTGCGAGCCGATCGTTGAGACGGTTGACGGTATCTGAGAGTTTTCCTGCGAGTGCCTCTATAGCGATTTTTCGGCTCAAGTCGGTTTTCGATGCGATGAGTTCGGCGACGGCTTCGGCTTGTGCGAGATCAAGTTTTCCGTTTAGAAAGGCGCGTTTCGTAAATTCGCCGGGTTCTGCTATCCGCGCCCCGCTTTTCACGACGCGGTCTAAGACAGCCGTGAGCGGTACAATCCCGCCGTGGCAGTTGAACTCGACGATGTCTTCGCCGGTATAGGTTTTCGGTGCCCGCATGACACCGAGCAGTACTTCGTCAATAACCGCCTCGGATGCCGATGTATCAACGACATGTCCGTACGTAAGGGTGTGCGTCGGCAGTTGTGTCGGCGGCACTTTGCGCGGTGACCGGAACAATTCAGCAGCGATTGGTAGTGCGAGGGGTCCGCTGACTCGGACAATGCCGATACCGGCTTCACCGCGTGCGGTTGCGATGGCTGCGATCGTGTCGTGGAATTTCATTTTCTACACGTTTCAAATTTGATAGAACACTATAATCGTTGTGCCGTAATGACGACCCGGCGCATATCCCCTTCACCCTGGCTGTAAGTAGAGACGATTTCATCCTCTTTTAGAGCGACATGGATAATGCGTCGGTCGCGTGGGGACATAGGGGCAAGTACAACATCCCTGCCGGTATATCTGACCTTCTCTGCGACTTGGTTTGCCATTTCAATAAGTCGTTCTTCTCGCCGTTCTCGGTAGCCTTCGGTATCAACAAAAACACGTTTTTTTGCGAGCGAAACTTTATTGACGATACAATTGAGGATGCGTTCAATCGCGTCAAGGGTCTGTCCATGTTTGCCGATAAGCAATGCGGGAGTGTCAGTAAGGATATTCAGGTGTGTGCTTCCCTCAACGTAATCGGCTTCAATTTTTGCGTCAATCCCCATCCGACTGAGAATTTCCTTTAGTATCGTCTCAGGTGCGGCGGAGACATCTTGTTTGAGTGTTGCTCGGACTTTGGCAGGTTTCGCGCCGAAGTTCAATATCCCCTTTGTTGGCTCACTGATGATGTCGATTGTAACCTGCTCGCGTGTCGCTTCAAGTTCACCGAGTGCGTTTTCAATTGCTTCCTCTACTGTTTCGCCTTCGGTTTCAATATAGTGTTGCACAGATCATCCTCCTGAATTAAACGTTTCGGGGATCGAATTCGTTGGTGCGGCGCAAGGCTGCGGTTCGGAGGCTTTGCGCTATCAATTGACTATGAATTTCGTTTTTGTTTGGCGTTATTCCGCTTTTTTCCATCGACGACTACAATCTCGTCTTCATCCGTTGCGTACCGGTTTTGCAAGTATTGTTGTGCGACGGTGAATACGTTGTTGCATAACCAATACAGTACAAATCCGGATGCCCAGTTGTAGAAAATAAAGATGAAGATGAGTGGCATAAATTGCATCAATTTTACTTGCATGTTGTCGGTCGCTGGTGCCATATTCCCGACGAATTTTTGTTGGAGCCAGGTTGTCAAACCGTTGATAATCGGCAGTAGGCGTATTGCATCTATCTGTGTAATAATTAACGGTATTGTGAAAGGCAGTTCGATGAGCGTATCGGGTGCTGAGAGGTCATCAATCCAGAGCAGGAAGGGTGCGCCGCGCAGCTCGACTGCGCTTCCCAAGAGTGCGACGAGTGCCCAGAAGATTGGGATTTGTGGGATCCAGGGGATACAACCACCGAGCGGATTGACCCCGTTCTCTTTATAGACGCGCATCGTTGCACGGTTGAGTTTCTGCGGATCGTCTCTGTACTTCTCCTTCAATTCGAGGAGCTGCGGCTGGAGTTTCTGCATTTTCTTCATTGACTTATGCGCCTTGTGCGTGAAAGGGTAAGAGCAGATTTTCACGAGAGCGGTCAATAAAATAATCGAGATGCCGTAGTTCCCGAAAATGTTGTGAACGCCTTTGAACACCCAGAGCATTCCCCATGCGATGGGTGAGAAGAATCCGAAGTCGATAATTTTGGATAGGTTTAAGGCACTTTCTGGTGTCTCGGGGATACTCGGTGCTTCTATCGTCTTTAGAATTGTATCATCTTTGGGGCCAACATAGAGTCGAAATTCGTGTTCCTCTTTCTGTTGCGTTGTCAGGTAAAAACTGGGTACGACGAGTGATGCGGTGTCTGTCGGTGCGATGACGGTGATATCGGCTGCAGTGTTTGCCTGTGGTGTCTCTGTTAGCCGATATGTTGCTGCGATCTCCTTGTCAGGGATCATCATTGCCGTGAAGTACTGGCTATCCATGCCTGCCCAGAGGACGGTCTCTAATGCTCTCTCCGGCTTGAGTTGTCGTTTGGGTTTGCCGTTGCCGATATAAACCTTCGCGCCTTCCTTGCCATGCCGTCCACGTTTCCCGCTCCTTTTTTCATAAGGGAGTAGATCGGCGTTGATACCGCGTCCCCACTGAAGTTCATATCCGTTAGCGCGTTCGTTACCGCCGATAAGGATCGGTGCGTTGGAGACGTTCTGGAAAGTAACGGTCATATCGACGTAATAGGTGTTTGGATAGAAGACGAACTGCTTTCCGACGCGTAGTTTGTCCCCAATTGTTGTGGTAAAGAGGAGTGTCTGCGTGTCCCGTCCATCTGTAATGTCGATCTCGGGTTTATCAGCTTTCCAAGTTGCGCGGAGTGCGTCAAGTGCGAGTTGCGCGCTCCCGAATTTTAGTGCCAGGCATCCGAGTGCGTTTTCGGGGATCAAGTTCAAAGGTGCGCTTTCCGGGTCCGATCGGTCTGGAAAACGGTTGAGTCGCCACTGCTTAGGGATTCCAAGTTTTTCGTTAAAGACGATACTATAGTTATCCGTCTGGACGTTGACCATTGAATCGTCTGGGCTCTCCTCAACCTGTGTCCAGAGATCTGGGCTCAGGGGTGCAGTGGTTGTGTTGGATGTTGCTTGTGTTGTTGGATCAATGGTTGTTTCGCCTGTGTCTGATGTTGCGGGTGTCTGTTCGGTCGTTTCAGATTCATCGGGTTGCGGTGCGAATCGGTTGCCGTAGAATATGCTCCATGCGACCATTACAACAATCATTAGAACCAGTGCGAGAATATAGCGTGCGCCCATTGAGATAGGTGCTCCTCATTTCTTGTATTTTCTTGTGTTTCTTATATCCGCTATTTGAGCGGATCGAAGCCCCCTGGGTGATAAGGGTGGCATTTTGCGAGTCGTTTAAGTGTTAGCCAGCATCCTTTAAGTGCCCCGTACCGTTCTAAAGCCTCAATTGCGTATTGTGAGCATGACGGGTAGAAGCGGCACGAGGGAGGCAACAGAGGAGAGATAAAGCGTTTATAGAAGCGGATCGGGTAAGTGAGTATCATCTTTCCACCGGTTGGACGGTCCGTGCGTTGCTTTTTAAGCTGTTTGCTATCTTTGTGATGCTGTTTAGAATATGCCACACCTCTCTCCTTCTAACTGTGTGGTATCATTACGTTAGGCAAACCGTGCCATTAATGATTCTGGTTTCTGTGGTCTAAAATTGCTGCTCTCTGGAAAAGGTGCGCCAATGCGTTGTGTGCTTCCTGACATGTGAGCCGAGATGCCGATGTCCTACCGACGACGACAACATCGTATCCTATTTTGATCTTTGGACGTAATTGCCGAAACGACTCACGGATTAACCTTTTGATTCGATTCCGCTGGACGCTTTTTCCTGCCTTTTTGCTGACGGTTATCCCTAACCGTAGGACTTTGAAGTCGGTGTTCAGCACGTATATCACAAAGTAGCGATTCCAATACTTATTGCCGTTCTGATAGGCGTTCTGGAATTCGGAACGTTTTTTAAGTTTCTTGGGATCTTGCATGGCTTAGTTGATATACAGGTATTTCCTCCATGACGGGTGGCACCCGCGAAAATGGCGGTTGAGCTGCAAATACGTCAAGATTGACGGTGTTTTGGGTTGGCGTGCAAGTTTCAGCCGTGTCTCATAGAGCATTTTGCTGCCCTTTTTATTATTACATTTCTTGCATGCAGTTACGACGTTTTCCCAGGTCGTTTCACCGCCACGTGAGATGGGTACAACATGGTCAAGTGTCAGTTGTACGGTCGGAAACTCTTTGCGGCAGTATTGGCATGTGTACTGGTCGCGGACAAGAACGTTCCGACGTGAAAACTTGACGACGCTCCGTGGGACGTGAACATATCTCACCAAACGGATGACGTGTGGTACTTTCACCGCGGCGCTTGGTGAATTAATTTCGACATCTGAGACTTCTTCCGTCTGTGCGGTGCCTTTGAAAACCATTTTCATGGCACGCCGGAGGTTGCAAACGTTTATCGCTTCGTAACTTGCATTGAGTACTAAGACAGACATTTCCACTTGCATTCCCTCTAACTCGAAGGTTGGTCTAACCACATTATCCTCTATGTATTTTAACACATTTTTAGGTCAATTGCAACTAAAAGTGGAATATGGCTATCAACTGTCAGCCGTCAGCCGTCGGCTGACGGCTATTCCGCTAATAACTGATAATTAAGATACACTTCATGGTGCATTTTGTGTATAATAGATACGTACAATCCGAAGGTAGACAGAGAGACAGTTGAATGCAGAATAGCTTGCGGAACGCGATGGCGATTTTTATCTCAATATTTATATCAAGCAGTTACGCAGCCGATATCCGGTTCGTGGATGTCACTGAACAGTCGGGGATCGACTTTACGCACGTTGGTGGCATTGATCACCGTGTCGTGCCTGCACTCGTCGGCTCTGGTGCGGCGTGGCGGGATTACGATAACGACGGTAGGTTGGATCTCTATATTACCAACAGTGCTTTCGTCCGCCCGGCACCGGATGCCGTACTACCGAAGAACGCGCTTTATCGGAACAATGGCGACGGCACCTTCAGCGATGTAACCGATGCTGCGGGTGTCGGTGATACCGGTTGGGGGATGGGCTGCGCCTTCGCCGATTACGATAACGACAACGATGCTGACCTCTACGTCACGAACTATAAGGCAAATGTCTTCTATCGGAATAACGGGGACGGCACCTTCAAACGCTTCTCATCTGGTGCAGGCGGGATCGGAGACGAGGGTTTCGGCGCTGGCATCGCATGGGGTGATTACGATGCGGACGGATACCTCGATCTCTATGTCGGTAACTATATCGAATATAGCAAAGTCCCACAAGGCGATGAGGTCTTTTTTCCTTACGATTTCTTTGGACAAGCGAACATCCTCTATCTGAACAAAGGGGATGGTGGGTTCATCAACATCACAAACGCTGCGAAGGTGAACGGTGGGTTCCATCTGACGCTGGGTGTCGGCGCGGCGGATTACGACGCTGACGGCGATCTCGACCTCTATCTCGCTAACGATAACCCAAGTTGCTACCTTTATCCAAATAGCTGCTTTATACTCGTTGCGATAACAAACAAAAGCACTTTCAACTCAAAACCGGCTGCTGACACCGCATGAATCGACTTGGGGAAAAGTTGTTCAATGAGACTGATTGTC
>JAJDTJ010000086.1 GCA_022827225.1 Candidatus Poribacteria bacterium
GCGGGAGGCTTCAGCTTTTTTACCGCCTTTTTCAATAAAATCTAAAACGCGTTTGCGTAAATCTGTTGAATATGTCATAATAGACACAGTCTATTACAAAATACAAAAAATGTCTCTTTAATTCTGATGGTCACTATAGATAGGATTTAATGGTCCGCATAGGCGCGCTGTGAGCGTGAAGGAGGAGAACGAATGAGTATCAGTGTAGGGATGGTAGGTTTAGGGATGTTCGGACCCTCGTTTATCCAGTCATATAAAGCGCATCCGGATGTACATCGGCTTGCACTCTGTGATTTACGCGAGGAACGGCTCTCAAAATGGGCAAAACAGTTTGAGATTTCGGAGACATATTCCAGCCTCGACGATATCTGCAAATCGGATTTAGATGCGCTGGTCATTATTACCCAGCATTGGATGCACGCGCCACAGGCGATTCAGGCAATGGAGGCAGGCAAGCACGTCTATACTGCTGTGCCTGCCGCTGCTTCCTTAGATGAATGTGAGCAACTCGTCAGGACGGTTGAGCGGACCGGGATGATCTATATGAACGGTGAAACGAGTTATTTCCGACCGGAAGCCGTCTTCTGTCGCCAGAAGGCAGCGGAAGGCGCGTTTGGCGAATTTGTTCACTGCCGCGCCGAATATTTTCACGATATGGACCACGGACTCTACGATGTCGCAAAGAATCGCTGGGGCGAGCAGTGGGGACGCGATAAGTCTGGCGGTATTCCGATGTACTATCCGACCCATTCAACCTGTTTCCCGATCTCTGTGATGAACGCACACGCGACATCGGTCTCGGCACAAGGGTACGTCTATCCGAACGACGACTGGTTTCGGAAGGATACTATTTACAAGAACCCCTTTTCCAATGAGGTTGGACTTTTCAAGATGAGCAATGGCGCGACAATGCAAATCTGTGAGTTCCGACGGATTGGACACCCAGGCTCCGAACGCGTCAGCGGTCTCTATGGAACGGAAGGGAGTTATGAGCAGAGCCTTGCAGGTAGTGTTTGGGCAAGTAAACGCGAAAGGGAAATCGTTCAACCTTTAAGAGAACATGAAGACCTGCCAGAAGCACTCGCGGCGGACCTCGGTGGACACGGCGGTTCGCACGCCTACCTTGTACACGAGTTTGTGGATGCTGTCAATCGCCAACGCCTGCCACGCATCAATGTTTGGGAAGCAGTTCGCTACTGCGCACCCGGATTTGTTGCACACGAATCGGCGTTACGAGATGGTGAAGTGCTTCCGATTCCTGATTGGGGAGATGCCCCAGAAAATTAGGTTTGCTTTTTATTTCGTTTTCCGGTATACTATATTATTTAAAGCGTTTCTGATGGTGGACCCTATGCAATATCGGCTTGCAAGTTCCGCCTAAGTAGAAGCAATCGGACGGACATTATAGTAGAATCGAAAAATATATTCACACTTGTAGCATAGGAAACCGTTAGTTCCCTGTGCCTCCGTGAGAACGCATTTCACATATTCACGCAACAATACGAGTGTATAAGTGATTACGCGGTCCACTATAATTAATTTGAGGTAATTACAAGGAGAACAGGATGGCTATTGAATACGCGGGAGCTTACGATGCATCGGCAATCCCGCCGGATGCTGCCCGCGAAATCGAAATTTATGAAATTCAACTTGATCGGTTCCAAGCCGGGCAGGTGGAAGAGGCAACTTTTACCGAATTTAGACTTCGACGCGGCGTTTATGGACAGCGCGATGACCGCTCACAGATGATCCGCGTCAAAATCCCGTTCGGCGGACTTACAGCAGCACAACTCGAAATGCTCGCCGATGTTGCCGAAGAATTTTCGGATAACATCATCCACATTACGACGCGTCAAGATGTACAATATCATTACGTAGACATCAACACCACCGCTGAGTTGATGCGGCGCCTTGCAAGCGTTGACATCACAACAAAAGAGGCGTGTGGTAACGTCGTGCGAAACGTCACAGCATGCCCCCTCAGCGGTGTATGCAATGATGAGACGTTTGATGTAACACCCTACTCGAAGGCGTTGTCAGCATTTCTTTTGGGACACCCGGATGCGGAGAACTTTGGTCGTAAGTTTAAAATCGCATTTTCCGGATGTGAGGAACACGCCTGCGGCTTGGCGAATATGCACGACATCGGTGCGGTTGCCGCTGTTAAAGAGGTAGATGGTGAGGTCAAACGCGGTTTTAAACTTTACGTTGGCGGCGGTCTCGGTGCAGTCCCGCATCAGGCAAAAATCTTTGACGATTTCGTCTCGGCAGAGGAACTCCTCCCAATTTCACAATCAATTTGCAGAGTCTTCACCCGTTTAGGGGAACGCAGAAATCGGAATAAGGCGCGTCTGAAGTTTGTTATCGCCAAATACGGTATTGAGGAATTCCGTAAACTGGTGCTTGAAGATCGAGAAACACTACGGCATGACCCCCGATGGACAGCATATTTGGATAATTTAGATGCCTACGATGAGAGTCCGCTCAAGGCACCGACACAGCTCAACGGCACCACGAAACCTGAAGGGTTTGAAGAGTGGTACGCATCCAATGTGCGGTTACAGAGTCAACCCGGCTACGCTTTTGTGACGATTACGCTACCGCTTGGCGATATTACCGCAGATCAGACGCGTGCTTTGGCAGACATTTCACGGAAATACGTTAAAGATACCATCCGTGCCACAGTGGAGCAGAACATCGTTCTCCGCTGGGTGACGATGACGGATTTGCCAGCACTCTATCGTGAACTCAAAGAGATCGGTCTCGGCGACCCAGGTGCAGAGTCTATGGTTGATATTACGGCTTGCCCCGGTACGGACTCCTGCAAACTCGGTATTTCTTCTTCGCGTGGTCTAGCAGCACACCTGCGAAGCCATTTCATTGAAACCGGTGTGCAGAATGAGATTAAGGACTTCCGTATTAAGATTAGCGGATGCCCGAACTCGTGCGGACAGCACCACATCGCCAATATTGGCTTCTTTGGTTCTTCGCTGCGAGTAGGTGGACATATCGCTCCCGTTTACCTTGTGTTACTCGGTGGACACATGGTGCAAAACGCCAATTCTTACGGACTTGCCACTGGAAAAATTCACGCCAATTATATTCCAGCGTTCATTGAAGAATTGACCGGCAAATACGTTGATGAAAAGCAAGATGATGAAACCTTCACCGATTACGTCGGACGGCTCGGTAAAGTAGGTATCAAAACGATCCTGTCCAATTACGGTACAATTCCTCCATACGAAGAAGCACCGGAATTCTACATAGACACTGGCGACACGAAAGATTATCAACTCAAAACTGGTGTCGGTGAGTGTGCCGGAGAAGTCATCGCACTCGTTTCTATGAAGTTGGAAGAAGCGGATCGACTCATCTATGAATCCGGTTTGAACCTGGAGAGGGGCGAATATCAGGATTCCGCAGAACTGGCTTTTGATGCGATGATCAGAGCTGCTGATGGACTCTCGACGACGGTAGGGTTGCAATATATTGACGACGCGACCACGGTCAACGAATTCCGAACCCATTTCTTTGAACCTGGTAACTTCTTCCCCGGTTACGGGGCACACATCTTCAAGGCGACAGAGGAAGATGCCTCTACGTTTGACCATGAATTAGCACACCGCCGAGTTGAAGAGGCTACGCTCTTCGTAGAAGAATCGCATAACGTGTATAATCGTATGCGCATCAAGCAGGAAGAAGAGGAAGCGAGTAAGCGCAAGACACGCAGATCGAGACCCGCGCGGAAGCCGAGAGTCGTCAAGGAGACGAAACCGGTTGAGGAAATCACCGATAGCCTCGATCTCAAAGGTGTCGCTTGCCCGTTCAACTATGTACAGGCAAAAGTCCGCTTGGAGACGATGAACATCGGTCAACTCCTTGAGATTACTATTGATGATGGTGAACCCATCGAGAATGTACCGGTGAGTCTCACCAACGATGGACATGAGGTCGTTGACACTAAGAAGGTCGGAAAACACTATCGCCTTACCATTCGCAAAGGTGAGTAAGGTTTAAGATTGCTGTTCATCGGAACTAAGTTTCACACGAAGGCGATTGCCGCCCGCGCCCAAAACGGGCGGGTTAGGCAATCGCTTTTTTATTCATCAGATGGTTATGGGAGTTTCAGAAACGACATTTTTCCGAACCTGGATAAAAAAGAATGAATCGATAATGCGTGACGTACATCCACGAGAAATACAAGTCTACCGCATGCCAGATGGTCGACAACCTTTCACCGAATGGTTGGAATCAATTCGAGATACAAATACGCAAGATCGAATGCAGGCAAGACTTGATAGGCTCGAAGAAGGCAATTTTGGCGACTATAAGTCCGTTGGTGAAGGTGTTTTTGAGTTACGTTTTCACTTTGGATCGGGTTATCGCATCTATTTTGCACAGGTAGGTAACATAGTTGTTCTTTTGCTTTGTGGTGGTGACAAGTCATCGCAAACCCGCGACATTGAGCGGGCAAAAACGTATTGGCGAGAATACAAGGAGACACACTTATGAGAAAAATGGGAATATGGCGTGATTACCTCATTAAAAAATTGGCTGATCGGGAGAGGGCGATTGGCTATCTTCAGGCAATTCTTGACGACTACTATATCTATGGGGGGCCTAATGTAGTTCTCAGGGCTCTTGATACTGTTGTTAAAGCACAGGGCGGAGTTGCCAAGCTGGCAAAGCAGGCTGATATGGACCCTGAAATGCTTTCAAAAGTGTTATCCAACGAAAAGACACCGCTCATCGACGCACTTGGCATCGTTCTCAAAGCACTCGGCTATCAACTTTCAATCAAACCGTTAGAAACCGAAAACCCTAATTTTTAAATTGGTACTGAAGGGTTGGATGGACAGAAAGCCTCAGTATATGTGACAGAAAATTCAGCACTTGATAATAGGTAATTGGCTGTCCCTACACCCTTTGCTTTACTTACATACACATGATGGATATTTCTGCTCATGGGATTTAGTAAAACGCGACTCATTATCTTAATAACGATAATGTCAGTCGGAGTTTTCTACTTGGTTGTGCATACCCTCTTGGTAGTAGAAAGATCAAACTGGGGGGATGAGACAACAAGGACGACTTTAAGCGAACTGCTCACAGAAGACCAGTTGCAACACCTTGAAGACCTTGTAAAAAGACGGAAGATTACAACCGACTGGATACAGGATACCTTTATCCCGCGCCTGAGCAATGAACTTGACCACATTGATTGGGTGGAACGCGGGTGGCGAGATATCAACCTTGATGATCCGAAGTATGCGCGCCATCGTGATATCTATGAACGTGAACGCGATACAGTACTTGCAAGGATGGCGGAACGCCGCGCGTCAGTTTTCCAACGTGCGTTAGTCCCGAACATCCTTCAGCGTGCCGAGAATGAACTTCAAGTCGCACACCGCGCGTTATTGACAGGCGAACTTAAGAAAAGGTTAGCAGAGCATTTAGAGCAAAAAGGATCTGTCGGTGTCGCAGCGGATGTAGGGAAAAGTATTGTTACTTTTATTCCACGTGGTATCGCTACTACCGCAAAAACGTTCAGCCAAGGAGGGTTTGGAGAGCATCCTGTGAAAAGTCTTGCAGAAATAAGCGTAGCGATGCCATCTGTAATTGCTCTGGTCAGACTGATTTTGAGGATATTGAGACAGATTGTTCTACCATTTATTCTCTCAATGCCAAAAAATCTATGGGATTTCATGTTAGACAGAGTCCGAGAGTTAGGCAAGGCTATACGAGATGAAGAGTGATTTCCCTTTCTATCGGAAAAAATAAAAATTGACTTTTCCGAAAACTTGCAGTATAATAAAGAAACCATCAATTAAGCTAACGATACCGAAACGCAATACACCCATGGAGAAATAGATGGCAACAATCGTTAAACATAACCAGACAGGCAAACGTTACTGTATGCTCGGTGCCGGGTTTGGTGTCTTTCAATCCTCGAAACCGAACATGCTTCTCGGAAATCTGATGGCTGATGTGAAAGAAGGCGAGTACGCCTTAGTCTGTGTCTGTAATAGCAAAGGTGAGATTTTCTGGTTAGAAGCAACACAAGTTACCGTTGTTAGCATTGATGGACAGAATGTCCAAGAACTTGCAACCCAATAGCTAAGTCTTAGCGTACTTCTTATAACCCAAGTTGCTACTAACAACTTTTGCCCGTTTCAACACAGTTTTTCAGACGCTTTCCCCACCCCAGAGGGGTGGTATGTCTATAGAAAATTGTGTGTTTAACCTCTTGCCCTCCAGCGGAGTGCTATGTCTGAAATA
>JAJDTJ010000064.1 GCA_022827225.1 Candidatus Poribacteria bacterium
AATCAGTCTCATTGAACAACTTTTTCCCAAGTCGATTCATGCGGTGTCAGCAGCCGGTTTTGAGTTGAAAGTGCTTTTGTTTGTCATCGCAACGAGTATAAAACAGCTATTTGGATAAAGGTAGCAACTTGGGTTATAATAACGCCGGAGGTTCGATGTATTGTGTGTCAGTGTATTATCGAACGAAAAATCGGCACCGCTTCGGTGAGTGAAATTCAATAATAAGGTGGAACTGAAAAAAATGCAACCTTTCAGTACTTAAGTTTCGTCATTCTATCAACGGCGAGTTAATTCTGAAGGAGACTTACAATGCAACAGAGTGATACTAAACTTATTCAGCAGGTACTCCAAGGTGACCCAGACGCGTTCGGCCCCTTGGTAAAAAAATACCAGAAAGGTGTTCACGCGCTGGTATGGCGAAAGATCGGGGACTTTCACATCGCGCAAGAGATTACACAAGATGCCTTTCTTAATGCATATCAAAAACTTGGAACCTTGAAAAACCATAATTTGTTCGCGGGATGGTTGTACGTTATCGCGTCGAACTTGTCTCTGGATTGGCTCCGAAAGAATCGGTTGCCGATGGAGTCTTTAGATGTTGAGGATACAAATGAGGTGGACAAAGTGTCATACTCACAATATACAGCAGAAAAACGGGAAACTGAGGCAGATGAGAACCGTCGTGAAGTCGTCAAGGAGCTCTTAAAAAAGCTGCCTGAAAGTGAACGGACGGTCATGACGTTGCATTACCTCGGTGAGATGACGATTAAGACGATCAGTGAGTTTCTCGGTGTGTCGCAAAATACGGTCAAGAGCCGTCTCAGCCGCGCTCGGAACCGTTTACGGAAAGAGGAAGACGTAATCCGTCAAAATCTGGGTAGTTTCCAACTTCCGAATCAATTCGCGGAGAATGTCATGCAGGAAGTCTGGCGTATGACGCCTATTCAACCGCCGGTGAGTAAACCGATGATCCCGTTAGCACTTTCTGCTGCCTCCGCTGTTTTGATTTTCCTCTTGATAGGTGTCGGCGCGCAATACCTATCTCGTTTTCAGAAGCCATACAATCTGGATGCCGCTTCCGAACCGACGATTGAACTTATTGACGCGGTTTTTGTTGTGGACTCTCCTGCAAAACCTGCCGTTCGGAACCAGCCCGGAGGTTCAGATACTCCCGGTAAAAATCCAGGTGCCGGTCAGAAACCCGAAGAATCTGTTTTTGCCACAGTACCCGTTGACACGTCGGATGTCGCAACGCCGAGACCGCAATGGAGCCAAACCCAGGGACCCGAAGGTGGAATGGTCAACAGTCTTTTTACAACGTCTAACGGCGACCTCTATGCCAGAACGGGGGCAGATCTTTATAGACTATCGGATGACGGAAACACATGGCGACTCCTTGATGCTGATGTGTCTATTGACGGATCGTGGCAAATGACAGAACGTGATGACACCCTCTATATTATCTCTGACACGGAAACCCTTACTTCCGTAGATCGGGGTGAGACATGGCATGTGCTTGGGACGCGTCCAAAAGGAACGTTGATTGGCACTGTCATAACAGATGAGGCCCCTGGGGCGCAAGCCAACATTACAATGTACTTAGCACTTACTGACGGTGTGTTCCTATCTGTGGATGCCGGTAAATCGTGGACATCCCTGAACGATGAAGAGTTAGAGGGTAAGCGGATCCGAGCGATTACCGCTATCGAAAACACAGTCTTTGTAGGGACGGATAAAGGGCTTTATCGGCGCAATTTAGATGGCTGGGAACAGTTAAGGGTCGGTGAAGTCGAGAATATCCGGGCATTGGCAAGTGCCAATAATAGACTCTATGTTGCCGTCAAAACGGAAGTTAAGAGTCAGAACCTTTCGAGCTCTATGTCAGTAACACCCCCAGATAAATCCCTCCTGTTGCTCTATTGGTCAACAGACCTCGGAGATTTGTGGCAGTCAATAGATCTCCCGAAAATGGATTCCGAAAAAAACGATGGGTTTAGCATGACAGCTCAATCTAGCGCCATAAATATGGGTGATGACTCAGAAACAGATGTGGGTGATGACTCAGAAACAGAAAAACTTTCCAGCGTCAAAATGGTGGCAGGGCGAGAGAGCCTTTTCGTATTAGATGGCGAGAAGAGTTATTACTTAAGCAATGCCGGGGGAACATGGGTGTCTGTGCCTTCAACTTCCCAGGACACAGCGCATACTTCCACTGTTATTTTATCTAACGCAGATACCTTCTATAGAAGCGGGCCGTTTGGGATTCAACGCACGACCGATGCAGGTAAGACGTGGCATCCATTTAACACAGGATTGGTGAGGACGAGTATAGAAGATTTGGTTTATGTGGATAGCACACTCTACGCAAAAATTTGGGGAGGACTTGTTGTCTCGTATGATGAGGGTGGATCGTGGGCTCCTGTTCGCCGTTCCCCGGAAAATCTCTTGACTATAATGAATTTTAACGATGTGCTTTATGCAAAAGGTGTCATAGGTGTCCTAGGGCGGACATCCCCACAACTTTTCCGCGTATCTGTTGAAGATAACGGGGTAACGCCTATCTCTGGGATGCCAAGTATAGTGGTGCCAGACTATGCGGAACTGATCGATGAAAAATTTAAAAGCGATTTTTGGGAACTCTTGGAAGTTGAATTTAAGGAAAACACTGACGAAGGTACAGAATTAAGACCTGAAGATCTCGATATGGAGAACCTGAAGGCATCTGTCAGTGAGGACGTGATAGAAAGTATAATTGAACTCATTTATGGGTATTTCGGGAGTTTTGCTGTTAGCGGCAGCACTTACTATATGGAATACCATCAGAAACTCTTCAGATGGAAACCTGGCATGACTGAATGGTTCGACACCGGTTTAGTAGATGAAGGCACGCCTTTTGATTTTTCCGAAATTATTCAGGGACAAGCTTCCATCGGTTTCAAAATCGCCGTCTCAGGTGAAACTGTTTACGTTGGAAAACAGGATGGACACCTGCTTCAATCGTTTGATGAAGGCAACGCTTGGAACAATGTTACCGCAGACCTACCGTTTTCTGGAGCGCATTTCAAGTCTATAGCCTTCGCCGGACCAACCGTCTATGTGGCAACAGATAAAGGTGTCGCCTATTCAAGCGATGGCATCAACTGGCGGACAGCGACCGATGCGGAAAGCACGCCGATCGTGATAGAAAAGATGGTAGTAGATGGCACGATCGTATACGGTGCACCTCAGCAACAGAAACAGATATATCAATTAAAAGAGAACTCACGTACATGGGAACCCGTTACCCCAGATATTCCGAGTCCTGTTATCTCTTTCGCTGTTGGCGGGAACGTGCTTTATGTCGGAACTACTGAGCACGGCGTGTTCCGCTACGAGATCCGATCAGAACGCTAAAATAACAAAATTCAAGGAGATTTCAAAAATGTTAAAAATGATTGAACGTTCCAAACCGATAACGGTACTATCCGCAACTTTACTGATGGTTATAGGGTTGTTATTACCGCAATATGCTGAGGCAAATCAGTTGCTATACGATATGGATGCCCTTAAAGACGCTGGTAGTTTGGCAGTAAAACTCCAAGACACGCGGGCTGCAGTATCCAACGCTATCGCCTCACAGTTGTCCGATGAGACGCAGCGACTGTTAGGAGAATACGATGGTGCCAGTGAGCCATCTGTTGATCTGCAGAAAGCACTGCTAGCAGATTTAAACCGACGCATCCAAGTGGAGTCTCTCTACGATGCGCAAATTTTCGCCGATATTGAACTCAGCGAAGGGGTGCAGGCACTTATTGCCCAAAACCCGCAAAGTGGAGAAGCATTGGTCCGCCTAAACCGTATGCTCTTGTCAGATGCGTATCCTTATGAACTCGCCTCGCTTTCGGAAGAAAAAAAGGTTGATGACAAAGGGCTTGAGGTATGTCGAGAAAATTTGAGGCGGATAAAATTGGCACTCGAAAAATATCGAATTTCTAATGGCAATACAGATCCGCAATGGCTTTCCGACCTTTCTCCAGAATATCTGGAGGAGGAGGTACTGCTTTGCCCGGCGGACGCTACAGCGGGTGTTCCGGGGGTTCTAACTGAAGGTGCCTCGGATCCGACGCTACCGTGTAGTTATCTCTATGAATTGCGTCCTTCCGTGAAAATGGATCAGGACATCCTGTTGATACAACAAGGTGACATGTTACCGATTGTTAGATGTGAACACCATCACCTCAATCTAAGCGTCAATGGAAAACTTTATCGTAGTGGACCGCAAAGAGGTATCTATACGAGCAACAAAATGGGGTTCTCAGTGCTGGATGATTTTATCCGAGATTTACGCGCGCAACACGGGGAAGCGTTTCTCAAGACACAAGAAGGTAAGCAAAAACTGAAGCAGGCAACTGAAGAACTGATAATCAAACAATTCGTGCCGATAATGCTGAGTGCCTTTGAAGAAAAGGTTTACACGCAACTTGAGGCGCATCTCGGAAAAAATATTCTCAAGTCATCAATAGCTGTGGATCTACTCAAACAAGCAACCGTGCAGTTGGGAGATCAGATTAGAGAACAACTACAGTCGGAACTTGAAGCGCGACTCGGCGCAGAATTTCTTGAGACAGCAGAGGGACAAGACATACTCAAACAATTATCAGCACAGATTGATGGTTTTTCACTCGACGGACGCTAATTTACAGAGTGTATCAATATTAAATCTGCGCTTTTGGTTTTTAGATAGGTTGGAAGATTGGAAGTATGGGAGATAATGAGCAGCGTATTTCTTCCAAACTTCCTGTTTTCCACCCTTCCGCAAAACCTAAAATTGGGTTCTCAATATTGCTTAAAACAAAAGATAGAGGAGAAATTACCATGTTGATGACATTGATTCAAAAAGAGGTTATGCATCATATTCTGAGCGTCCGGTTTGTCGCGCTTCTTGTGATGTGTGTTTTGCTCATTCCGCTGACCCTTTCTATCAACCATCGTAGGTATAACCAGAACCTCGTTGACTATCAGGAATCGGTGAATCGTGCACAAGCAGAAGCGAAGGAGAATCCGCCGAATGCACAGGACCCGAACACGGAAGTCTCTAAGCTTTTCCTCAAACCTACGCCGCTGAGCGTCTTCGTAAACGGTTTAGAGGAGGCACTGCCGACCTATCTTGGGATGACGCGTAATGGCGTTCGACAGAGTTCAACGGGACTTGTGCAGGCATCCGTCGCTTACGTGTTAGGAAACCTTGATTTCCTGTTTATTGTGGGGACAGTTTTCAGTCTACTGGCACTGCTGTTCACATTCGATGCTGTGGCAGGGGAACGGGAGGCAGGAACGCTTCGGATAAATCTGTCAAATTCGCTGCCGCGAGATGTGTTTTTGTGGAGTAAGTTGATCGGTGGATACATCGTGTTCGTTATTCCGTTTCTGGTGTCTTTCCTCTTAGGGTTCCTTCTAATCACTTGGCAGGGATTTCCACTCGGTGAGTTCAAAATTGCGCTGCCCGTGTTGGGGCTGACACTCATCTCGTTGCTGTATATTGCGGTATTTTTTGCGATAGGTGTGTTCATTTCAACGTATCTTGACAACGCTAAGACCGCGCTAATTGTCGCTTTTACGTTTTGGGTGCTTGCGGTGCTGGTTGCACCCCGAGGGGCGTTTGTCGTCGCTAAACTCGTCGCACCAACCCGAACACAGCAGGCGGTTTATATGGAAAAAAATGCACTTCGCAATAACCTAAATAAAGATAAAGAAGAGAAGGTCTGGGAAAAAGTGTCTGAAACCATAGCTCAACCCACCGAGAATGGAGAGGGTATTCAGTTTTCGCTAGACCTAAGCAATCCAGCAACGCAAAAAAGGATGGATGAAATTAGAGGCCCGATTGAAGAGGAGTTTCGACTGGCGTTTCAGAATCAAACAGGCAAGATTGACCGGGACTATCAGCGCGAGAAGGATCGTCAAGAACAGATTGGCGAGATGCTCTCTCGGATCGCCCCGACATCTTCTCTGACCTATTCTGCGATGAATTTGACGCAAACGGGTAAGTTGAAAAGAGAAGTCTACTTTCAAACCGGCGAAAGATACTACAATCAACTTGATGACGAATATTTCAGCGGGATTTCAGACGATGTGCTGTCACAGATAATGCAATTGGGAGCT
>JAJDTJ010000110.1 GCA_022827225.1 Candidatus Poribacteria bacterium
GCGGGAGGCTTCAGCTTTTTTACCGCCTTTTTCAATAAAATCTAAAACGCGTTTGCGTAAATCTGTTGAATATGTCATAATAGACACAGTCTATTACAAAATACAAAAAATGTCTCTTTAATTCTGATGGTCACTATAGATGAGAATTCTCGGAAAACACAGCGTTCTGGTGACACAAACTAACAGTTTGTGCTACAAAAGAGTTTCCGCATGCGTAAGTCCTATCCTATATGTTCTAACCGGACCGCAAGGAAAGTTAAAAAGTTTCGGATTTGTTTTTTCTGTTTCAAAAGGTGTGTAGCCCGTAATGAAATGGAGGGCGGATTTGTAGGCGGAACGTCAAAGACCAAACCGACCTAACCGAACCGCAAGGAAAGTTAAAAATATGACGAATCGTGAGATCAGCGATATTTTCAGAGCTATCGGGTCGCTCCTACAAATCCGGGGGGACGACGCATTTCGCGCACGCATTTATGATCGCGCAGCCGATGTCATCAATAAATTCCCGCGGGAATTGGCAAGCGAAACCACTAAACACGACGCACCCAGCTATGATACAGAAGCAATCCAACAACTCCGTGCGACACCCGGTATCGGCAAGGCTATCGAAGACAAAACCGTCGAGATGCTCGAAACCGGACGCTGTAAGTATTATGATAACCTCGTCGCAGAGATGGGGACAGGGATACTGGAGGTGCTCGAAATTCGTGGGATCGGTGTAAAGACTGTCGGGAGATTCTATCAGGAACTCGGTGTCCGAAGCCTTAAAGACCTCGAAGTACGACTCGAGAGCGAGAAACTTAAAAATATGAAGGGCATCGGAAAGAAGACCCTGCGGATGATAACCGAGAGTTTGGCATTTCGCATGGAACTCCGAAAGGCGCGCCCCCTACGCCACGCTTTACAACTATCAGAGCAGATTGTCGAAAACCTAACGCCGCTTATTGCCGATGGATGGATGAAACGGGAACCCGTACTCACAGGACATTTACGAAGGCTCGAAGAAGTCTGTCGAGGCATAGAGCTCATCATTGTCTGCGAAGATGAAGCAGCCTTTCGATGCCCGGATAGCACCGTAACCGATCCGCTACGATCGTTTCTTGAGCCGTTCTCACAAAATCCAATTGTCCTTAAAACAGGCGATGGCATTGTGTACGCGTATCACAGCGACAGCGCATCTTTCGTTGAAACAGATCGCACCGAACCGACAGATGATGTCCGCGCGACACTCCCTGTCCTCCAATTCTCCATTGACCGAGATTTTTCCGTCTCTCTTTATCTTTGCACGCCTGCCACGTACGCGTTGACCCTATTCTTAACGACAGCAACAGACGCACACTTTAGTGCCCTCCCCGACAGCTCCGCCTTGCGAACGACTGAACCCGATATAACAGAGGCAGGAATTTACAAAAAACTTGGACTCGCCTATATTCCACCTGAACTTCGGCAGGATGGCACATCGGTCGCAGCAGCTAAGGACAACGCCTTACCGGAACTCGTTGAATTCACCGATTTACGGGGCGATTTACACGCACATACCAACTGGAGCGACGGACGACAGACGCTTCAGGACATGGTAGCAGCAGCGCAGGCGGAAGGTCTCGAATACTTCGCTATCACGGATCACTCTGTCTCTTCGGTTATCGCAAACGGTTTGGATCAGCAACGGCTCCTTGAACAGGTGAAGCAGGTGCGTGAATTAAACGCAGCCGTTGAGGATATCACAGTCCTCGCCGGTTCCGAAGTCGATATTCGGCGGTACGGAGAGCTCGATTTCCCCGACGAGGTACTGGCGCAACTCGATGTTGTCGTCGCAAGTGTTCACAGCAATTTCAACCTAACCGAGGCAGAGATGACAAAGCGCATCATCCGCGCCATTGAGAACCCGTTCGTCAACATCATCGGTCACCCGACCGGTAGGATGCTCGGTCACAGACCAATGTACGCGCTCAATATTGCAGCGATCATCGAAGCCGCTGCAGAAAATAACACCGTCTTAGAAATTAACGGATCACCGAGTCGGTTGGATTTGGATCCTCGGTTTGTGCGTCAGGCAAAAGAAGCCGGTGTGCTACTATCCGTCAATACCGACGCACACGGCATTCCACAGTTGGCGCACCGACGAACCGGTTTAAACGTCGCCCGTCGCGGTTGGCTCACAAAAGCCGAAGTCATCAACACCTATACATTAGAAGAATTGCGCGAAAAATACGGCATCGGTGAACATTCTTAAAACACCCACCGGTCTCGTTGCTTACTCGGAGGTAGCAAGTGCCGTCAGATGCCAATTCGGATCCGCTAACGCCTCATAAACGACCCCACCCTCCACTCTATCCGGCATCGGGAGTCCCAACAAATAGCAGAGCGTCGGGGCGACATCCACGACACGGACCTGCCGCTCCAGCGCAACGCCTTCGCGAACACCCGCACCCGATAGCAGAAACGTGGAATGCTGTCCACCAATCCCGAAACTCACCGAGGGCAGCTGCTTACCGTGTGCACCATCAAATTCAGGACGCAGCGCGTAGACGACATCGCCGACTAAATCGCCGTGCAGATTGAACATCTCAGCATCGGCACGCGTAACGGCTAATGTGAACGGATGCCGTCCAGTTTTTTCGTCTTTGTAAGTATGGAGTGCTGCAATAAGTTCACGTTGGGTCTCTTCGTACGCTTCAGATGGAACGATGCCGTCCGGTTCACGTCCCGCCAAATTAATAAAAATATGTACCAGACCGACATTGACAGCCCGCGTTTGTGTCCAATCTATTTTGCCGTTTGCATCCCTGACGATAAATCCTGTCTCTTCCAAAACCTTTTCGATATCGACAGCGCGGAATTGGTTCGGCGTACCACCATGGTCCGAACAGACGAGAATAACCGTCTCCTCATCCGCGAGTTCCATCAACTGTCCGATCATCCGATCAACCGATTCATAAGTACGTCGTAATCCTTCACGGCACCGATGGATGGTTTCAGGCGATGCGCCGCTAATCTCATCCGCTTGGCTAAGGAAGAAGTGGCTCGCATAGTCCGGCGCGTGGCTCTCCACCATCAAAACGTCCCAATCGTTGTGCTGCGCGAGGTGTGTCGCGACATCTGCAAGACGCTGGTGGTGGTAATCCAAGACTTCAAAATAGGTGTCGTCGTCCATCTGTCCGAGTGCATCGCGAGCCGGGTTTTGTAGGAATGAACCGATTTCCTTGTCAATTGTCGCGGCAACTGTATCGGGAACTGTATAACCCTCCCGGGGCCAGATTTGTGGGACGAAAAGTTCAAAAGCATCGGCTGTCGGTGTGAGTGTCACGAGCTTCATCCGAACGTAACCTTCCACCGCGTTACCGTCAATTTCAAAATTGTCCAGCCACCAATCGCTCCATTCACCGACACCGAGATCGGCAACAGCGTCATCGCCAGAACGGCTCCGACAAATCCGTATCCGATCGTAGCCGTTATCAGCGGAGGCGTAAATGAGTCCATAAAACGGTTTCGGCACCCGCCCAACTTTTTGAGAAGAAGAATCGGAACCGTCATCTTTGACATGGACAGACGGCATCACATCCTCTCTGCCACGTGCCAGCGGTTGGATCGTCAGTTCCACCTCTTGTGCAGGTTTTGTAGAATCCGGTAATGCGTTCCATTCCTGATTTTCAATAGGTGTGATGGTCACAGGATCAATGTTACGGACCTTCTGCAGCGCGCTTGGGTCTAACGTTTCTGGGTCTCGCTGTCCGCCGATGGGACGCGGTGCCCATTTTCCGCCAACGAAGAGGTGGTATCCCGCAACCTGGTGATGGTTAGAGACACCCGGACCCGTGCCTTCTACCTGAATACCGGTTTTGACGGTCGGGGGCCAAGACATTTCCCATTTCACTAAGATCGGTTTCCCGCCTGCGCGTTCAACGAGGTTCCACAGATATTCGGATTGGCACAACCCGGTGTTGATACCCCAAACCGTTTTATCGAGCCGTTCCCCGACAGCCCGAATGTTAAAATCCATCACCTGATGTGTGCCGGGCCAGGAGCCGGTAGAGAGGGCTGTCCAACCGGGCGGTGTTAGCGTCGGAAACACGCCGATCATCGGACGGTAGACACCGGTCCGAAGCAGTTTCGCCATACTCGGCGCGTGTCCCCAATCAATCATATTTTTAACCAGTTCCATGCTCGCACCGTCCATCCCGACAATAATTGCCCGTTTCGCAGGGGCGAGCTGCGTGCGTTTTGTCATAAAAATTCCTTTCATTAACCCCAAAACGACTTGATCAGCGATACGATGACTACTAACGCTGAACCTAATGCTATCCAGAGGGCAGTCTTTGCGTCTTGGTTTGATGTTGCCTCTCGTCTTCCCTCTAATTTGCCACGAATCCATCTAACATCGTCGTGAAGATTGGTTACATCTTTTTCCACGGCTGCTAATCTACTATTCACTTTCTCGTTCACTTGTTCTATTCTGTTTTCTACACGTTCTATTTTATCTTCTACGCGTTCGGTCGTGCGCTTGAGGTCTGCAATGGCACTTAACACCCGTTCTCTGAAATCTTGGTCTGACATGTCTCACCCTCCTTTGTAGTATCTATAGGACTTACGCATGATGCTCTTTTGTACCACAAACTTCCCAGTTTGTGACACCAGAACGCTCGGTTTTCCAAGAAATCTCATCTCATAGAACAGGCTGCAGTCAAAATAGCGTAAGTCCTGATCTATTATCACACAAAAGGTGCGAAAAGTCAAACTTGTACAGGACGACTTACATTCTACCCATCCTACGACTGAGCACTGACAACTGAAAGGTTTTTCGCAGAAAACTGTACTGACAACCGACAACCGTCTACGGAATCCGTTGGATATAGA
Organism: Candidatus Poribacteria bacterium; assembly: GCA_022827225.1. Classification (GTDB taxonomy): domain Bacteria; phylum Poribacteria; class WGA-4E; order WGA-4E; family WGA-3G; genus WGA-3G. The sequence continues at coordinate 4,855 of JAJDTJ010000110.1, forward strand.
TGTCCTCGTCTGAACCGCGGGCATCGCCCCAGACGACAATTGCAGCGTTACTGCTTGTTAGAATGGCTTTCGGCGTGATTTGTGAGTTCGGCGCGCTACAGACAGGGATACCGTTCATTTGCCACATCGGTTTCCCGTCGGCATCAAGGCGTTGCGCATAGATCGCATCCTCGGTTGAATCTCCGAAATCCTCTCGGTAATCGAGCCAATAGACGATAACCCCTGCGTCCTCTGTCGGAACGAGTTGTGGCAGTCGTTGAACGCCGCCCTCGGTACAGACAGGAATACCACCCTTCTCTGCGTCTGAATCTTCACCCTGCCAGAGTGCTTCACCGTTCGCGTTGATACGTTGCGCATAGATGTCCGCGAAAATGTCTCGTTCATCCCACCATGTGACAATGAAACCGCCCTTTCCATCTGCGACACAGTCCGGTTGTTGTTGGTTGACTTGTAGATCACAGACAGGAATGCCGTCCGCTGCCCACAACGCATCGCCATTTGCATTAATGCGCTGTGCGTATAGCTGCGCCCGTGTATAAAAATTCGGATCGTTTCGGTAATCCGACCAGACGAAGAACACGCCCCCGTTCGCATCGCTCACCGCAATCGGCGCGCCTTGGTTACCGATTGCCGTGCAAACCGGAATAGGGGCACCTTCTGCACCATCGCCCGAATGCCACACCGGTTTTCCGTCTGCTGAGAGGCGTTGCGCGAAAATGTTCCAATCCGGCGTACTGATGTCCCACCACGCAAAAATAGCACCCCCTTCACCATCAGCGATTAGCACAGGGTCATATTGATCACCTTCACCCCGGTACACCGGCACACCGTTCGCTTCCCACAACGGTTTTCCACTCGCGTCAATCCTTTGCGCATAAATATCTTGGTTCTCGTTTCGCCAGTCCTCCCAGACAACAATTACGCCGCCTTTACCGTCAGCGATAGCATGTACATCGTCCTGTAACGTTGGATGTGTACAGACTGGGACCCCTTCAGGATTCCAGAGTTTATTGCCGTTTGCATCAATGCGTTGGGCATAACTATCCTGATTCCCGTGTCGCGTGTCCCCCCAGACAAGGATGGCACCGCCTACTGTGTCGCTAACGATCAGGGGCCAACTCTGTGATGAAGGCAAATCACAGATCGGGATACCGTCGGCGTTCCAGTGCATATCCCCCGTCATACTGACACGCTGCGCAAAAACATCACGATTTGCATGCCGAGCATCGCTCCAAGCGACAATCGCACCATCTTCGCCATCCGCAATGAGGACAGGGAACCGTTGTTCGTTTTCTGCTGTGCATAATGGAAGGTTTTGTGTTGCCGAAGATGACCATTCTGCCCACGCAAAGGCTATGACAATCAACACAGAAAGGGTGATGAGAACGAGACACACCGAGGCTCGCAGGAAAGGATCACGATTTGAGATGTTACCGGAATACCACACGCGTTCCCTCCTCCAAACCATTGTAAGTCTATATAAGCAGTTCGTCTCCAATAGGGAAAAATTGATCCGCGATCTGTTGCAAATCCATGGAGGTGTTGTGTTCAAAAGCGACGACTTCGACCCGTTTATCCTGTTGCTTAATCAGTTCAGCGAGTGGGCAGAAATCGCCATCGCCACTCGCTAAAATGACGACATCCAGTGAACCCAGCATTGAAACAACATCCACAGCGATACCGACATCCCAATCACCCTTGGCAGACCCGTCACCGCGTAAGCGTAAATCTTTGCTCTTGATCGTATAACCGTTGTGTTCCAGAAGTGACAGAAACGGTGTTTGATCGATTTCTGGTATCTGGACGATGTAGGCATAAGCACCCATAAGGTAACGCGGACCCACGATGAGATCAAGCAGTTTGATGTAATCAACTCTTCTTCCGTACCGGTCCTTCGCAGCGTAGAACATGTTTTGGACATCCACAAAAACACCGACACGGGGTTGCTCAGATGTCATCGGATACCCCTCCGCGCCTTCAGCGAGATCCTGTGTATCTAAATAGGTAAGCGTTTGCCGAATTTGCGCCAGCGCGCCCCGCGCCGTCTGATGACAACTTTCTAATACGTCGAAGTAACTATCTAAACCGGTCTGGAACTCTTCGATTTCTTGGTGACCCTTGTAGATTGCCTCCTCAACTAATTTGAGGTCCGCGGCGAATCCCTCTTTGGCTGATCTGATCTGATCGTATTCTTTCAACTGTTCCGTGAGGCGCTCCTTTTCTACAAGGAGATGCTCACGTTCCTCAATGAGTTGCTGGAGTTCAGTACTGCTTTCGGCGTATTGCGTGACCTGTTCCTGGAGTCTTTGGTTCTCTTGTTCAAGTTCCTTCAAGCGTTTCTCATTGCCGTGATAGGCTTCAGCTTCGGTTTTCAGACCTTTATTTTCCTCTAACAGAAAAGCACGTTGTTGGTCTAATCGACTATGCCGCTTCTCAAGTGAGATGTAACTCGCTTTCGAGTCGGCTAATTGGCGCTCAAGTTGCTCAATTTCTTGAACAGAGGATTCCAACTGTTCGTCACCCGCTTCTAAATCATCGGAATTTTGATCCGCCATTTTCTCCGATTGCTCCCGACTTCTGAGGTCTTCATATCCGTTTGTGTATTCAACGCTTATAGATTCGTATGTTGTATTGAGGAGTTTGTAACCGTGTTCAACGACTGCTGTACGTTGGTCAGTGAGAAGTGCCCATACAATTTCGGCAAAATCACCTGATTCTATGAGGAGATCAGACGTTCTAAAAAAGGTTTCGATTTCGGAGACATCCATATAGCCGACGCGCGAGATTGCGGCTTCCGCCTTCTCACTAAGAAACCGGCTGGTCAATTCTCTGGCTGACGGTTCTCCATTATTTGTTTCAGGTTTCGGGGGGTGAGTATCACTGTTTTCAGTTGTCCGGTTCGCGTCGCTATCCACCGCCAAAAATGTGTCAGTTATACTTGCCAATAACTCCCGTCTCGGTAAGGCGTAGAGTCTATCTACGTCCGGAATAATACCGGTAGAAGCACTCAACTGGAAAATCTCTCTTTCATTTAAAAGCAGGTCGAGAAACCAGGTGAGTTGATCACGACGCATTTGCGATTTCAAATGTAAGTTTGACATTATTTGCTCCGAAGAATAGGGTGTGATTAAATTTTGATGATTTTCTCCTGCCCCATCTGCACACGGCGTGTTGCATTGCGCGTATCAACAACAGATTGGGCATGTTCGACGAGCCAATTATAGTCTACGACACCGTGATCGGTCAGAATTACAACACAATCGGCACTTTGTACCAAATTGGCTGTCAACGGTTTTGAGTGGTAGGTTGTTTTGCTGTCAAGAGACAAATTTGATACGTACGGGTCATGATATACAAATTCCGCTTTTTTGTCAAGAATTAAACGTATCACTTCAAGGGCAGGCGATTCGCGAGTGTCCCCGACATCCTTTTTATAAGCAACACCCAACATTAATAATTTCGATCCGTTAAGGGCTTTGCGCTGGAGATTCAACGCATCGCTGATCTTTTCGACCACGTATCTCGGCATTTCGTTATTAATTTCGCTGGCGAGCTCAATGAATCTCGCATGATATTGATATTTCTGTGCTTTCCATGAGAGATAGTGCGGATCAACAGGAATACAGTGCCCACCGGTGCCAGGACCCGGATAAAACGGCATGAACCCGAACGGTTTCGTCGCAGCAGCGTCAATAATTTCCCAGACATCTAAATCCATCCGATCACAAATCAACGCAACTTCGTTAATGAGTCCGATATTGACACTCCGAAACGTGTTTTCGAGAAGCTTTACCATCTCCGCTGTTCGCGATGAGGACACCGTGTGTATTTTATTGATGAACTGTGCATAAAAGGTCTCAGCAACCTCCGTACAGCGCGGTGTAACACCACCGATAATCTTCGCGGTGTTTGTCACATAATAGGTGCTATTTCCTGGTTCAATACGTTCCGGTGAATACGCGAGATGAAAATCGCGTCCCACTTCTAAACTTTGCCCCACTTCTAAACTTTGAATGAGGCTCTTTTTATTAACATGGGCGTCGAGTATAGGCAGCACGAACTCTTCAGTTGTGCCGGGGTAGGTCGTACTTTCGAGAATTATCAACTGTCCGGAGTGCAGACGTTGAGCAATCTGTTCCGATGCAGCAACGATATATTGCATATCTGGCGTTCGGTCCTCACACAACGGCGTTGGAACACAGATGTTAACCGTGTCTAAGGCTTCGAGCACGCTGAAGTCTGTTGTTACCTGAATGTGACCGGATGTAATCAGAGGCGCGAGCACACTATTCGGGACATCCGGCACGTCGGAGATACCCTGTTTCAACCGCTCTATTTTTTGCGGACAGATATCAATGCCTGTCGTTCGGAAGCCCGCACTCGCGATGGCAACCATAAGTGGCAGTCCAACATAACCGAGCCCAATGATCCCCGCGTGAGCCGTCCGGTTTGCTATTTTTTCAAGTATCATTTTTTGTTAGCCAGTGCGTCGCTGCATAGAGGTTCGTGAAAATTTTTTCGGGATGACATCCATTTTTATCCGTGCCACCCCGAGCCTTTGTATGAAGAGCCTTTGTACAAATATAGTGGTGATAACTCTCTTGTCCATGTCCGGTTAAAACGAGGAGTGTCCTTGTTCCGGCGCGTTGTCCGGCTTCAATATCTGTCGTAGAATCACCAATCAGGTACGCCCTTGAGAGTTCAATGCGATGTTCGTCCGCAGCACGCATTAACATGCCCGACTTCGGCTTTCGACATTCACATCCAGCCTCCGGATGGTGCGGACAGTAGTAGACTGCATCAATCTTGCCACCAGCAGCCCTAATTTCGCTGACCATTCGGGAGTGGATGTCCTTCAAACTATCTTCGGAGAAAAGCCCTCTTCCGATACCTGCTTGATTCGTTATCACAACAAGACGGTAACCGTTTTCCGTCAAATCTCGGATCGCGTTCAGCGCATTCGGGAGAAAAGAAAATTCTGACCACCGCTGGACATACCCCTTATTGGGTGGATTCCGATTGATAACGCCATCGCGATCCAGGAAGATAGTTCTCATGTTTTCGCTTTCTAAATATTCGCTGTCTACATACCGGAAGAGATAGACGTTCCGGCTTCAATTGCGTTCAGCAGCTCCTTCGGCGTGACAGTTGCGCACCCTAACTTTCCAACGGCGATCCCACCCGCAAGGTTTGATAGGACTGCTGCACTGTAAAAATCAGCATCCGCTGCGAGCGCAAGCGTGAAGGCCGCGACAACGGTATCCCCAGCACCTGTCACATCCGCCACGATGTTGGCGTACGGCGGCAGATCCTCAACTTTGAGGCTGCCATCAGGCTTTCGTTGAAACACAGACATCCCCTCCGCATCGCGTGTAATTAACAACGCCTTCAGGGACAACCGATTTAAAATCTTCTCACCAACAGTGTGAAGCCGTGAAACAGCGGTGATCTCTTCACGGACAGCCGCGCACGCCTCCTTATAATTCGGGGTAATCGCTGTCACGTTTTTATAGTGCCAGAAGTTATTTTGCTTCGGATCAACGATAATCGGTATATCGTACGGTTGTGCATGGTTCATCACTTCCGAGATCAGATGCCCGTCGATGACACCTTTATCGTAATCAGCGAAGATGATCGCATCGCTGTCCGGCAACTCAGAGACGATAATATCCAATAGATGTCTCCGGATAGCTATAGAGATTTCCTGTTTGGACTCTCTATCAATTCGAAGGAGATGATGTCCCGCATCTCGCTCACGACCGGTAAAATTTGTAGCGGCGGCGCGGGCAATCACACGTGTTTTTGTGCTCGTTGGGCGCTCGGAGTCTACGCAGATGCCAGTCGTGCTTAGATTCATTTCGGTGAGCATCTGGACTAACTTTTCGCCCTCCCTGTCCTTTCCGATAACACCCACCAACATTGCATTGCCACCTAAACTTGCGATATTTTGCGCAACATTCGCTGCACCACCGCAGCCAGTCTTTTCTGCTTCGGTTTCAAACACAGGGACGGGAGCTTCGGGCGAAATTCGGTTCACATCGCCCCAGATATATGCGTCCACGATCACATCACCGATAACGATGACCCGTTTACCTTGGAGTTGAGCAAAAGTCGTTTTTAAGTTCACAACACTATAGTAGCATAAATCCATGGTTAAAGCAACAAACATTCTTGCGGACACATTTAGTTTTCTGAAAATATCCTCTTATCTGTTCCAATTAACTTTCAGTGGATTTGATATTCTTTGAAGGAATCAGGACAGTCTACAACTAAAGTAGTATAATATGTAGGACTCACCCATTCTCTTTTAAAGTCCCCTATCCCCCTGATAAGAGGGTTAAATAGTGAATCCCGCAATTAATTATACACTTTTATAATATCATCAATAGAAGCCTCAGCGTTATATTGACGTCTCCGCTTGATGTTAGCGAAATCCTTTTCAATCGGATTCAACTCTGGAGAATACGGCGGTAAAAACAAGA
>JAJDTJ010000148.1 GCA_022827225.1 Candidatus Poribacteria bacterium
TGGGTGGATGCTCTGCCAAGCAGCATCAGAAATCATCATAGGCAAGTCTTGAGTTTTATCTATCTTTTGAGTTTTCATGGAAAAGAGTATACCAATCCATGCTCAAAATGTCAATAACTTCTAAATGTAAACACTACCTAAAACTAAATACCCCTGCCATCTGTTGTACCATAGGCTGTTAGCCTGTGGTCTTCCTGTTTTCTGTACCATAGGCTGTTAGTCTGTGGTCTTCCCGTTCCTGTACCATAGGCTGTTGTTTTCCTGTGCAAAGTATTCCCAATCCGCGAAAACTCATGATCCGGAAACCGTTGAAAAAATAATTACACACCGCCAAACGAAACAAACTTTTGAAAAAAAAGCAAAATTATTGTAAAATATTGAGACTATACTTTATATGTGAGAAAAAGCATCCAGTTTACAACACAAAACCTTGGTGACCTCTTTAACGTTCGTTTGACGAGGGACTCTATGAAACACACATTATCTCGACGGCAGTTTATACGTTCCAGCGCGCTCGCAACCGCATCCACAGCCGTTAGCCTCGGATTTATGGGATGTAGCCAGACCTTGATCCAAAAAGTACCAGGCTTTAGACCTGAACCTCCCTTCGAGTTCATGCCGAGCGCAAACCGCCTCCTTGACCTACCAGAAGGATTTACCGCGCACGCCTTTTCGAGAACGGGTGAACAGATGGATGACGGACTCTGGGTGCCAGGTGGACACGACGGCATGGCAGCTTTCGCCGGTCCTAATGGTAAAACGATCCTCATCCGAAATCACGAATTAGTCGCTACCGCCAAAACCGTCGGCCCCTTTGGATGGAACAACGAAAAAATTGAGCCCGCAGCCATCAACAAATTCTATGATGCCGGTTCCGGTGAACTACCATGCCTCGGCGGCACGACAACGCTCGTCTATGACACCCACACAAAAACATTGGAGAAGCACTTCTTGAGTCTGACCGGGACGATCCGTAACTGTGCCGGGGGCCCGACACCTTGGAATACATGGATCACTTGCGAAGAGACGATACAGAAGTCAGAAAAAGAGAACACTTATGAGGCAGACCACGGATATAATTTTGAAGTCCCCGTCTCTGACGACATAGGATTAGCCGATCCGATCCCCTTGAAAGCGATGGGACGTTTCAATCATGAGGCGGTCGCCGTTGACCCAAAAACCGGTATCGTCTATGAAACCGAAGATAGAGGAGATAGTCTAATCTACCGATTTATCCCTGATGAACCGGGTGAACTCGCTGCAGGTGGTAAGCTGCAAGCACTGAAAATTCGAGACCTCAAGAGCGCGGATACCCGAAACTGGCGGAGTCGAAACCAAAAAATTTTCTGGTGGACATATAATCCTGTGCCGGTCGGAGAACCACTCGCTGTTGAATGGGTCGATATTGAGAACGTGGAATCACCAGATGATGATCTCCGGCTACAAGGGTTTGAAGATAAAGGCACAGCAAGATTCGCACGCGGTGAAGGGATATGGCACGGCGAAAATCAAGGCACAAGCGAAATCTATATCGCCTGCACGAATGGCGGGATTGAATACAAAGGGCAAATCTGGAGATACATACCGAGTCCTTATGAAGGCACAAGCCGCGAAGAACAAGAACCCGGAACCATTGAACTCTTCATTGAGCCAAACGACAGCAACCTCATGGAGAATGCGGATAACTTGACAGTCACACCTTGGGGCGATTTAATTATCTGTGAAGATGGACCTAATGAAGAGTTTATAATTGGCGTAACACCCGAAGGAGAGGTCTATAAATTCGCTCGCAATGCAGGCAACATGTCTGAATTTGCCGGAGCGACGTTCTCACCTGATGGTACCACGCTCTTTGTGAACATTCAGAGCCCAGGGATCACGCTCGCCATCACCGGTCCTTGGCACAAGATTCGACAGCGTCCACTGACGTAGCGTTAACGCACACATCTACTTTCCCGATATAAATGAAACCCAGCATCTCAATATGGACTTCGGTCTAATTGAGACACTGGGTTTTTTATCATGTATCCGCTCAGAAAAGTCATGAATCCAATATCGGTTTTCAGAAATGGTATAAATTTAATGAAGAAAAAGCATTAACTCAGATTTAATGAAGAAAAAGCATTAACTCAGATTATAACTGGCTACTAAAAATCTTGTAGAAAAAGTGCGTAACAGGTAAACTTGTAGAAGGGTACACTTCATGATGGCAACACTTATCCGCCGAGAACTCCTTGATAATCTGATGACCTTCCGTTTCGCGGCAGCAGTCTTCATCATGCTGCTGCTTGTCGTCGCGAATACTGCTGTGCAGATCAAGGATTACGAGCGGCGATTGGCAAGTTACAATACCGCTGTCAAAACGCATCAGCGACAACTGCAAGAAGGAAAAACCTATTCGGTGGGGAAATTGTCCGTTGACCGACCTCCGAATCCATTAAGTCTCTTCAATATTGGGTTAGATAAACGGTTGGGGAACGCAATTCGAGTTTATCACGGGTTTGTGCCGACGCTATGGGATACCGAAATGCACGGCTCGGATAATATATTTCTCAACCTTTTTACTTCAATAGATCTCGTTTTTATTTTTGAGCTAGTCCTTAGTTTTTTAGCACTGATTTTCGCCTACGATGCGATTGCAGGGGAACACGAACGCGGTACGTTACGCTTGACCCTGACACACCCGGTGGGGCGCGGTTACATTTTGCTTGCCAAATATATTGGCGCGATGCTTTGCCTGCTTGTGCCGTTTTTGATGAGTCTACTCCTCACGGTAATTTTGCTGACGACCTCCACCGCTATTTCTTTACGTTTCAGTGATTTCCTCCGTGTCGGTGGAATTGTTTTTAGTTCGGTGGCATATCTATCGGTATTCTATTTCATTGGTTTGCTAATTTCGGTAATAGCACGCCGAACCAGTACTGCCCTCATGCTCGCGATGTTTGTATGGGGGTTTTTAGTCCTCGTGTATCCAAGCATGGTCCGAACCGTAATAAATTTGCAAGAATCTCCGCAAACGCGCACCGCATCTGCCTTCAATGAAATCAAACAGATATGGGAGGAATTTGACAGAGAACGGAAACAATTCTTTACCAATAATCCTGGCTTAGGTAAGGATATGAGTTTTCTTGGCATCATGAGGGGCGGGGACACTGTTGAACATATTGAGGAAGATTCATCAATACTACAGTATTACTACCGAATTGGATTATGTGTTGAAAAGTTAAAGGAAAAATCTGAACCTCAAGTGCCGCACATCCAAAATTATTACCGCTTCCTGGGTTTACAAACTATCAGCACTGCAGAGCGGGCTTGGCTCGTTCGTGAACGGGCACTTGAGGACATTTTCGTTCAACCAGCGAACATAGAGAGAATACTGTTGAAACTCTCGCCTGTTGGGGTCTACGATGCAGCAACACAAGCCTGGATAGGCACTGATTTAGATGGTATTCGTGATTTTTTTACTAAGGTGAGGCAGTACCGACAGGCAGTAATTGACTATTTCTATGATAAAGAGGTGTTCGGGTCTCGGAAGTGGTTTTCTGCAGACAAAGGTGCTGTGGATTGGAGCACACTACCCCAATTTTCTTTTCAGAGAAGTAATGTCGTAATAAATGCAAAGCGAGCGTTACCAGATGTATGCCTGTTACTTATGATTAATGTCGCTCTTTTCATCATAATATTTCTGGTTTTTGTTAAAAGTGAAGTGTAGGGTAGTTGTACTGAGGACTGATAACCAATGTGGCATATTGCGAAACGGGAATTATATGATAACCTCAATAGTCTCCGATTTGCACTTACAATGGTGTTGCTGCTCGGATTAATGCTAACAAACGCGTTAGTGCATCTCCAAGAGCATCCAGCACAAATAAAGAAGTATCGCGCCTCTGTTGCCGTTGCTCTAAATGCCTTAAGATCTCGGACAGATTTATATGACATTGCACAACGAGGCCCCGGACTGCTTTACAAAAAGCCATCCGCGCTCGGTTTCTGTGCAGAGGGCGGTGACACCCTTTTACCCGATGCTGTTGGAAGAAACGACACCGTTTGGGAAGATGGGGAGTTAAAAAGTTTCTGGACAATGAAGTATCCATCCACTACTCCGGATCTGAAGAATATCCGATCGGATATTACCAAAGTGGATTGGGCATTCATCATCGGTTCTGTATTAAGTTTGATCGCGCTCTTGTTCACGTTTGATTCTATTTCCGGCGAACGCGAACGGGGCACATTGCGATTAATATTGGCGAATTCAATTCCACGACACACAGTGCTAACTGGCAAATTTTTAGGGGCGTTGATAAGTATTACTATTCCCTTCACGCTTGCGGTATTAATGAATCTTTTAGTGATTTCGATGTCAAGTGCTATTCGCCTTGATGCCGAAGCGTGGGGACGTTTAAGCATCATCTTCTTTCTTGTGCTTGTATATATGTGTCTCTTTCTTGCGTTAGGTTTGTTAGTATCAGCGCGTGTGCGGCAGAGTGCGGTGAGTCTTGTGATACTCTTGTTGACTTGGATCGTCTTTGTGGTTTTTATGCCAAGCGTGCTTCCTTCAATTGTAAGTGGGTTTTCACCGGCACCGATGACAGCAGATGAATTTCAAGAACGCATAGTCCAACTTGATCGCGAACTTCTTAGTAAATATGACAATCGGCTGTGGGCAGATGAAACGCTAAAGACAAAACAGGTAAGGAGTGAATACGTGACCAGAGACGCTGAAATTCAGGAACGCTTGAACGAAAAACACTTAACCCAGCAGATTGATCAGGTTCAACGCGCTCGCACTGTAAGCCGCGTTTCACCCGTCACTATTTTCCAGCATCTTCTTGAGTTATTCGCTGGAACAGGGTTTGAGCGACATCTGCAGTTCTTAGAGAATGCACAGCGCTACGCTCGCGAATACCGCGAATTCGTCATTGACACCGATAATACCGATCCAGAAAGTCTTCATTTGATTGGTGTTCGTGAAGGTATGTCGCAGAAACCTGTCAGTCCAGAGGCAGTGCCGATATTTGAAGATACGTTCAGCCTCAGTCGCGATTTCAACGCAGCGGCAGTTGATTTACTGTTGTTAATGTTGTTTGTCATAGTCTTGCTATCGGGGGCATATCTTGCGTTTGTGCATGTTGAGGTGTAATAGAAATGCTGATGACACTGATCCGTCGAGAACTCCTCGACAATCTCATGACATTCCGATTTGCGGCAGCTGTTTTCATTACATTGCTGCTTGTCGTCGCCAATACTGTTGTGCTTCTCAAGGACTATGAACAGCGACTCACCGCTTACAACACGGCTACCCAGGAAAGTTACCAAAAATTGCGTGAGGAAAGAGTCTACTCCCGTTACGCTATGGATTTAATTGTGCATCGCCCCCCGAACCCCTTGAGCATCTTCAATTTGGGGTTGGATAAGCAGGTGGGTAACGAAATTGCTGTATACCATGCGTTTGTGCCGACAATTTGGGATGCAGTGAAGCACGGGGCGGATAACCCGTTTCTCAACCTCTTCACTTCCATTGATATTGTGCTTGTTTTTCAGGGCGTACTCAGTCTGCTCGCGCTGATTTTCGCCTACGACGCGCTCGCTGGCGAACGGGAACGCGGCACGTTACGCCTCGTGCTGACACACCCAATCCAGCGCGGACACATCCTACTCGCCAAGTACATCAGTGCGATGCTCTGTCTACTTGTACCGTTATTGATAAGCCTTCTCCTATCTATCATCTTGCTGACAACATCCACTACGATTTCCTTGCACGCGGATGATTTTCTGCGCATCGGCGGGATTGTGCTGACATCGCTGCTTTATGTGTCGCTGTTCTACCTCATCGGTTTATGCATCTCCGCGATGACGCGTCGCACCAGTACTGCGCTTATGCTTTGTATGTTCGTCTGGGGAGTCTTAGTGCTTGTATATCCAAATTTGATTCTTACCGCAGTTGACATCGTCCCGCAACCGAACACGCAAATCTCCGCCTATCATCAAATCAAACAGATGTGGGAGGAATTGAACAGAGAAAAAAAACTGTTTCTCCGCAATGATACCGTCTTAGGTCCGCTATCGCGTAACGGTGAAGATTGGGGATTTCGCTTGAAAGGTGGTGAATATTCCTTCTTGAGGGATGAAGACAAACCGTCAACACTGCTCTATTTCTACCAAAGCGGATTCTATGCTGGAAAAATTAAGGCAGAATCTGAACCCCATGTACCACTCGTACAGAACTATTACGGCTTCCACAATAGAGAGATTGTCAGTACCGTCAACCGAACGTGGCTCGTCCGGAAACCGGCACTTGAGGCGATCTATGTCCAACCCGCAAATCTCGGTCAAATGCTGTTAAAGTTTTCACCCGTCGGATTATATGATGCGGCAACGGAAGCCTGGGCAGGCACCGACTTAGAGGGTATCCAAGACTTTTTCAGCACGGTTCAACGTTACAGGCGCGCAGTCGTTGACTATTTCTATGATAAAAAGATATTTGAATCGCGACAATGGTTCGCTGCCGACGAAGGCACAGCTGATTGGGATGCACTCCCTCAGTTTGCCTTTCACAGAAGCGATACCGATATCAATGCAAAACGAGCCCTACCAGACATGCTGCTGTTGCTTACAATGAATGTTATTCTCTTTACAGTGATAATGCTGATTTTTATCAAAAGTGAAGTGTGAAGTAGTTTCCAGTTATAAGTTATAAGTTATAAGTTATAAGTTAAGAGGGTTCAGGAACTCCACGAAGAAACACCTAAGCAAAAACACCGCTCTTTCTTATAACCTACCACTTATAACCTATAACCAATCTTCTGAAAACTGTTAACTGGTTACTTATGTGGCATATTACAAAGCGTGAAATCTACGATAATCTCAATAGCCTCCGATTCGCCCTAACAACCGTGTTATTGCTGGCACTGATGGTAACCAACGCCGTTAGACATATCCGAGAACATCCAAAACGGGTACAGACGTATCGGGACGCTGTCACCGAATCTTCGGCTCGCTTAACGGCTCACGCCGATGGCAGCCTCTATAAACTGGCACAATACGGACCGGGAAACTTCTACAAAAAACCGTCTTCCCTTCACTTCTGTGCAAACGGAGGCGAATCCATTTTACCGGATACGATCAAGGTGGGCGACCCCCCGGTGTTTGCGACCGATTCAGAAAATAGAGTGATACTCCAAGGTGTCTGGAGCCTATCCTATCCAGATGCTAACCTGCAGAATAAGAACGTTGGACCGAAGGTTTCACAAGTGGATTGGGCATTCATCATCGGTTCCATCTTGAGTTTGATAGCTCTCTGGTTCACCTTTGACGCCTTCTCCGGTGAACGCGAGCGCGGCACACTCCGATTGATGTTAGCCAATTCAATTCCGAGACACACGGTCCTTATCGGCAAATTCTTCGGGGCATTGATCAGCATTAGCATCCCGTTTGCACTTGCCGCGCTGGTGAACCTTTTATTAATTTCTACTGCAAGTACTGTTCACCTGACGACAGAGGCATGGGGACGCTTAGGGATCATTTTCGCTCTCGCGCTTTTATACACGAGTCTGTTTGTGGCGTTAGGGCTGTTAGTCTCGGCGCGTGTGCAACAGAGCGCCGTGAGTCTGATGATACTGCTGTTGATGTGGGTAACTCTTGTCGTTTTTATGCCGAGTACCCTCGCTTCAATTGCAAGCAGTTTCTCGCCTGCAACATCCTTTGACGAATTTTGGAAGCAGCGCAACCCAATTGAAGAGGATTTATGGGATAAATACGACGAGTGGCTCTGGTCAAGTAAAGTGGACGACAAGACGTTAAGGGGGAAGAGCGCGTTTTTCACCGAAAACGCTGAAAGAGAGGAACGCCGGCACGAAGAACGATTGAGGTATCGGAGTTCTCAGGTGTATCGTGCGCGCGCTATCACCAGCATCTCACCCGCTACACTTCTGCAGCATCTGATTGAAGGGTTTGCTGGAACTGGATTTGAGCGGCATTTGCAATTTGTGGAAAACACACAACGTTATGCCCGTCAACTTCGTGAATTCGTTGCTGACACCGATAGAGCCGATCCAGAAAGTCCGCATATTTTGGGCGTGCGTGAAGGCATGTCCAAGAAATTTATCACCCCAGAATCAGTTCCGAGATTTGAAGATACGCTTAATCTGAGCAGGGATTTCAATACTGCAGCGATGGAATTGTTACTGCTAACGTTATTTGTCTTAGTGCTGCTGTCGGGGGCGTATCTAGCGTTTGTGCGCGTTGAGGTGTGATAGAAATGATGCTAACACTGATCCGTCGAGAACTTCTCGACAACCTCATGACATTCCGATTTGCAGTGGCAGTGTTCATCATGTTGTTCCTTGTTGTCGCGAATACCGCCGTGCTGATAAAGGATTATGAACGGCGGTTGGCAGGTCACAAAACGGAGGTCCAAAAGAGTCGGAAGTATATGTTGGACGGCAAGACTTATTCAGTAGGTGAGCTAAATATTGACCGCCCGCCCAACCCGTTGAGTATCTTCAATGCCGGTTTGGACAAACGGTTGGGCAACGAAATCTGGGTATATTATGGTCATGTACCAACGTTGTGGGACGCGGAAAAGCATAGCTCTCAGAATCCATTTATGAATATTTTATCTTCAATTGATATTGTCTTTATCTTTGAAGGCGTTCTTAGCCTACTCGCATTAATTTTCGCCTATGACACATTGGCAGGGGAATACGAACGGGGTACGTTGCGTTTAGTTTTGACACATCCTGTGAGTCGTGGATACATATTAGTTGCGAAATACATAAGTGCGATGGTGTGCTTGCTTGTACCACTGCTTATGAGTCTGATCCTCGCGATGTTTTTACTAACAACATCTGCCTCATTTTCACTTAGTATGCCTGACTTTCTCCGCATCGGTGGTATTATTTTTGCCTCCATCGCGTACCTGTCTGTATTTTATCTGATCGGCATGCTGATTTCGGCGATGACGCGCCGAACAAGCACTGCCTTGATGCTTTCTATGTTCGTCTGGGGATTTTTAGTCTTGGTGTATCCAAATATGATTGTCGCAGTCATCCAACCGTCTAACCCCCCAGAGGAACGTAGGGCATCTGTTCATAATCATATCAAACAGATATGGGAAGAATTTGAGAGGGAGCGGAAGCAGTTTCTTGCGACTGATAGGCACTTAGAAGGGGACCCGTATGGTAATATGCGATGGAGAGGCGGTTACAATTTTGAGCACTTTCAAGACAAGGCATCCGTTCTCCAGCATTACTATTACGCTGGAGCAGAAATTGATGGGTTTCATGAAGAACCGGAATCCCAAGCCCTTCACGTTCAGAATTATCACCGTTTTCTTGTGCCGCTGATTATTGACACCGCAGAACGCACATGGCGCATCCGAGAACCGGTCCTTGAGGAGCTATTTATCCTGCCAGCAACAATTGATAGAGCATGGTTGAGACTCTCTCCCACGGGTATCTATGATGTAGCAACTCAGGCACTGGCAGGTACAGATTTACAGGGTATGCAAGATTTTTTTACAGCGGTCCAACAGCACCGACAGTCGGTAATTGACTATTACTATGATAAAAACGCATTTGGGTCTCGCCAATGGTTTTCCGCCGATAAGGAGACCGTTGATTGGCGTACGCTTCCTCAGTTTATTTTCCAGAGAAGTGACATCAGCCTGAATGTCCAACGGGCGTTACCGGACCTGTTCCTGCTGCTCACGCTTAATATTGTTCTCTTTATTGGGGTATTTCTGATTTTTGTTAGGAGAGAGGTGTAGGATAGTTAATAAAATGTGGCATATTACAAAACGTGAGATTTACGACAATCTGAATAGTCTCCGTTTCGCGCTGACAACAGTATTGTTGTTGGCGTTGATGCTGACGAACGCGATTGTCCATCTCCGTGAACACCCGAATCGGGTTGAAAAGTATAACAAGGCTGTCACCGCATATCAGAATCGTTTAGCGTCCTATGCGAACGAAAGCTTATATCTACTCGCGCAACAAGGACCTGGTGATCTTCACAAAAAGCCTTCGCCACTCCACTTCTGTGCGGAGGGCGGTGACTCCTTTTTGTCAGGCACTGTGAATGCTGGTGATCCGTTCGGGTACTCCGAAGATATGACAGGTGTATGGAAACTCTCATATCCATCTGTGACTCCGAATCTGGAGAACGTGCGTCCGGACGCTATCAAACTGGATTGGGGCTTTATCATTGGTTACGTTCTAAGCCTTGTCGCACTCCTTTTCACCTTTGATATAATTTCCGGTGAACGTGAACGCGGTACACTGCGCTTGATGTTGGCGAATGCAATTCCGCGGCACACTGTGCTGATTGGTAAATTTTTAGGGGCATTGATAAGTGTGAGTATCCCGTTTATGCTTTCGGTATTGATGAACCTGTTGGTGATTTCCACAGCTAGTAACCTTCATCTCAATGCGGAGGCATGGGGACGTTTAGGTATTATCTTCTTTATTTCGATCTTGTATATGAGTCTGTTTCTGGTGTTGGGTCTGTTGGTCTCAACGCGTGTACGCCAGAGCGCGGTGAGTCTCGTGGTCCTCCTATTGGTTTGGGTTACCTTGGTTGTTTTCATGCCCAACACACTCGCTTCAATGACTGGCGAATTTTCACCTTCCATGTTGTCTGGTGAATTTTGGAAACGTTATCGTCAACTGCATCAGGAACTTGATGAAAAATATGAAGATCGGGTTTGGACAGATGAATCGGACACAAAAACGCTGACAGCAAGGAGCGAGTACTTCGCCAAACATGCCGCATTAGATGAACGCTTAAACGAGGACCGCTTAAGCCTACAAATTGACCAGTTTCGACATGCGCGCTCCATCATTCGTGTTTCACCCGTGACAATTGTCCAACACCTCCTTGAATCGTTTGCTGGAACGGGGTTTGAGCGGCATTTGCAATTTGTGGAAAACACACAACGTTATGCCCTTCAATTTCGTGAATTCATTGTTGACGCCGATAGAGCGGATCCGGAAAGCCTTCATCTCATAGGTGTTCGTGAAGGTATGTCCGAGAAGCCTGTCAGTCCAAAATCAGTTCCGAAGTTTGAAGACACACTGAATCTCAATGAGGATTTCAATACCACTGCAATGGAGTTGCTGCTGTTGGTGTTGTTTGTTATGGTCCTGATGTCGGCGGCGTATCTAGCGTTTGTGCGCGTTGAGGTGTAATAGAAAATGCTTAAAACACTCATTCGCAGGGAACTGCTTGACAATCTAATGACGTCTCGCTTCGCGGCGGTGCTACTTATCACATTGTTGCTTGTGGTCGCGAATACGGTTGTGCTTATCCAAGATTACGAACAACGTTTGGAGAGTTACAACGGTGCTATCAGAACGCATTATCAGGAACTGCGGGCGGCGAAAACTTATTCTACGATGGCCATACTGGTGGATCGCGCCCCGAATCCGCTGAGTATTTTCAATGTAGGATTAGATAAACGTTTGGGAAACCTCGTCGGTATTTATCACGGATTTATGCCGACGTTGTGGAATGCCCAAATGCACGGTACGGACAACCCGTTTATCGCTTTTTTTTCTTTGATCGATATTGTCTTTATCTTTGAGGTGGTCCTCAGTCTGATGGGGTTGATTTTCGCTTACGATGCGATTGCGGGAGAACGTGAACGCGGTACGTTACGTCTTGTTCTCGCACAACCTATCGGACGCGGGCAGATTTTACTTGCGAAATATATCAGTGCGATGGCGTGTCTGTTGGTTCCACTGATATTGAGTCTGCTTTTTGCCTTACTATTGCTAATGCGTTCAATTCCGCTGTCAACCGCTGATTTCCTACGGATTGCCGGAATTGTTTTCGCTTCCTTCGCGTATCTATCTCTGTTCTACCTCATCGGATTGCTGATTTCCGTAGCGACACGTAGAACCGGTACAGCGTTGATGCTCGCGATGTTTGTATGGGGCTTTCTGATACTCGTGTATCCGAACCTGATTCGAGCAACGGTTAATCCTGGAGGCGACATCCAAGCACGCACGAAGATTGTTGAAGATCAGATTCAACAGATTTTGGATGAATATGAAAGAGAACGTCAAAAATTTCTTGAAAAGGAGGGGATCGCTGGGGAAACATCGGAATTTAGCAAGGCATTAGGGCTTCATAGTTACGCGTTTGTAGATCCTGTAACTCTTATGTCCTACGTCGAAAATATAAGTCTTATTTCAGAAATCCATCCAGAATTTGAGCAGTACGCCCCGAGTGCTAAGAGATACTATAATTTCGTTGAACCCCTGTCCGCCCGAACGGTAGAAAAGACATGGCACATTCGGAAGCAAGCACTCGATGAAATTTACGTTAGACAAGCTGAAACGGATAGGGTATTGTTGAAATTTTCACCGGTGGGTGTTTATGATGCAGCGACGCAAGCGTGGGCAGGCACAGATTTAGAAGGGGTCCGAGATTTTTTTTCCACAGCGCGACGTTACCGAAAAGCTGTGATTGACTATCTCTACGCGAAAGAAGCGTTTTCCTCAAGAGAGTGGTTTATCGCCGATAAAGGTGCTGTGGATTGGAGCACACTCCCCCAGTTTACTTTTGAGAGAAGCACTGTTGGAACGAATGCGAAACGGGCACTACCAGATATGTTTCTATTGCTGATCTGTAACCTCGCCCTATTCATGTTGATAGTCCTTATTTTTATGAAAAGTGAAGTGTAGAGTAGTTATAAGTTAACAGTTATAAGTTATAAGTTAAGAGGGTTCAGGGACTCCACGAAGAACACCCCAGCAAAAACACCGCTCTTTACTTATAACCTATCACTTATAACCTATAACCAATCTTCTGAAAACTGATAACTGACGACCGACAACTATTAAAATGTGGCATATTGCAAAGCGTGAACTCTACGACAACCTGAATAGCCTCCGTTTCGCATTAGCGACGGTTCTGATCCTTGCATTGATGTTGACGAATGCGATTGTGTATCTGCGCGAACACCCAGCGCGGGCACAAGCATATCACAACGCCGCTGCCAACGCTACAAAGACCGTAGAAGCACGTAGCACCAGTTTATATCGCCTTGCAGCAGAGGGCCCCGGAGATTTACACAAAGCACCTTCACCCCTCCGTTTTTGTGCAGAAGGTGACGAAGCGTTTCTGCCTACACACGCTGGTGGCAGCAATTTCTTTCCTGGCATCGCCAATGTAAGACCTATCTGGCGGATGATATACCCACAAGAGACACCCCATCTGTTTAACATTCGTCCTGATTTTACAACACTCGATTGGGCGTTTATTGTCGGCTATGTACTGAGCTTCATCGCCCTGCTGTTCACCTTTGATTCGATTTCCGGCGAACTGGAACGCGGAACATTGCGATTGACATTGGCAAACCCCATCCCGCGCCACATTGTCTTGGTCGGGAAGTTTTTAGGTGCGTTCATCAGCGTTAACATTCCCTTCGCGGTTGCAGTGTTGATGAACCTACTCCTGATTTCTACCTCAGACGCTGTACAACTCAATGCCGAGGCGTGGGGACGTTTAGGCATCTTGTCCGGTATCGTTATTCTCTATGCCTGTCTCTTTATCGCGTTGGGACTTCTGATCTCGGCAGCGGTGCGAGAGAGCGGTGTGAGCCTTGTCGTGCTGTTGTTAATCTGGGTCAGTTTTGTGATATTTATACCGAATACGTTGGCATCTATTGGTAGTCGGACATCGGTACCGATCGCATACATGGAATTTTGGAGCCGACGTATTCAACTCGGAAACGAGGCACGCGAAGCATATCGGGATAAATATGGAGATTCACAAACCCCGCCGCCGGTGCATGTCCTGGGGGAGTATGTTACCTCAGAAGCAGAAGCGTATGAACGCTTCAACGAAGCGTACTTGAAGCAGCAGATTGAACAGGGTAAACGGGCGCGTGCGATAATCCGGATTTCACCGACAGCGATTACGCAACGCCTCTTTGAATCTTTTGCAGGGACGGGGTTTGAACGGCATCTGCAATTTATTGAGAATGTGCAGCGTTACGCCCGTGAATACCGAGAATTTGTTATTGATACGGATAGGGCAGACCCTGAAAGTCTTCACGTCGTCGGGATTCAGGAAGGTATGTCGCAGAAACCTGTCAACCCGAAGGCGATTCCCAAATTTAAAGACACACTTAGCCTCAACCGTGATTTCAACACTGCATCGACGGATTTATTGCTGTTGGTGCTGTTTCTGATGGTTATTGCGTCAGGCGCGTATCTCGCCTTTGTGCGGCTTGAAATTTGAATCTCGTGAATCTGCTGGCGGATCTGTTTCCTAATTCTATTCATGTCCAATTTCAACTCATAACTTGCCAAATTGGTTCGGCACCCTCAACGCCGACGAGTTTCTGATCTAACCCGCCGTGAAAGTAAGCGAGTCGATTCGGGTCTATTCCGAGTTGATGGAGGATGGTCGCATGCAAGTGCCTCACATGGAACGGGTCTGTGGCCGCCGCGCTACCGAGTTCATCGGTCTCACCAACGCTGATACCACCTTTGATTCCGCCACCCGCCATCCACATCGTGAAGCCGTAAGAGTTGTGGTCTCGACCGGTGCCTTTGGCGTACTCCGCTGTCGGTTGGCGACCAAATTCGCCCCCCCAAACAACGAGCGTTTCATTAAGGAGCCCGCGCTGTTTAAGGTCTTTCAACAGTCCGGCAATCGGTTTATCTGTCGCCTTAGCGTGTTTGTTATGGTTCCTCTCAATGTCGCCGTGCGCGTCCCAATTGTCGTCGTTATGTGCGCCACCGGAGTAGAGTTGAATGAACCTAACACCACGCTCAACCAACCGTCTCGCCAAAAGACACTTCGTGCCAAACTCTTCCGTCTCCTTTGCGTCAATCCCGTAAAGCGATTTGATGTGCTCCGGTTCGCTCTCCAAATCCACGGCTTCAGGTGCAGTAGCCTGCATCTTGTATGCCAATTCATAACTCGAAATCCGAGCCGCAAGATCGGTGTTATCTGTGCGTTTAGAGAGATGCGTCGTATTGAATTGACGGAGATGATCAAGTAACCTGCGCTGTTCGCTGCTGCTCATGTCGTTTGTAGGTGCTAAATTGAGAATCGGTGCACCTTCTGAACGGAAAACTGTACCTTGATAAACGGCGGGCATATACCCGCTACTCCAGTTCTTCGCACCGCTGATAGGACCGCCCGTCCGGTCAAGCATGACAACATATCCCGGAAGGTTTTCGTTTTCACTGCCGAGTCCGTAGTTCACCCAAGAGCCGAGCGACGGATGACCGCTTAGGATGCGCCCCGCGTTCATCATCAACATCGCTGAACCGTGCAAGGGTGAGTCTGCAGTCATTGATTTGATGAAGGCGATGTCATCAACGCAGGTTGCGAGGTGCGGGAAAAGCCCTGAGACCCACTGTCCCGATTCGCCGTATTGTTTGAATTCCCACTTCGGACTGACAATGCGTCCCTTCGATCTCTCACCGCCACGGCCTTTCGTTTTCACTTCAACGGTCTTATCGTTGAGTTCGTACAGCATCGGCTTGTAGTCGAAGGTATCCACATGGCTTGGACCGCCATACATGAACAAAAAAATCACGCGCTTTGCCTTCGGCGTGAAATGCGTCGGCTTCGGCTCAAGCGGATTCAGATACGGCGTTACACCGTCTGCCGCGACGGCTTGTGAATCGAGAAAACCGTCAGCGGAAAGAAGTCCTGTCAGCGCAAGTGACGCGAAACCACCTGCGATGTTGCCGATAAACTCCCGACGGGTTTGACCACAGAAGTTGCCTTTTGGATGTGTCTCTTTTTTTCTCTCAGGTTGACGCTTCATCACATTATCTCCAATGTTAGCGTTTCCGTTTTGTAAAAACGGGTCGCATCAATCTAAAAAGATAAATTCGTTCAAATTCAACGCCAATAACGCAAATCGGTCAAGTGCAATCTCTGCGCTTACGCCTTCATGCTGTTGAAGTTCTTGCATGAAGGTCAATGCCTGCTGAATCTCTGTTGGTGCCGGTTCACGACACAGGACAAGTCGAAGTCCAAATCGCACCCGATCTTCAACTGTTACACCGCCTTCCCAGCGCATCCTGTTGGCAAAAGCGAGGGCTTGATCGTTGATAAACTTCCCGTTGAGCATAGTTAACGATTGCGTCGGTACCGTTGTCGAAAAACGGACCGGGCAGCTCGAATCGGTGTCTGCTTGATCGTATTGGTTCAGGATAGGCACCAGCAACGAGCGTTTGACCTTCACATAAATGCTTCGTCGGTTCGCCTCATCCGGCGGTGATTGCCCCCACACGCTCCTTGGTCTTGAGGATGTTGCCAATACCTCTTTCGGCAATTCCGGAAAGACACTGGGGCCCGCCATTTTGAGATTCAGCTTTCCAGTGATCCAGAGTACTGTATCCCGAATTTCTTCTGCAGTCAAGCGGCGCATGTCGAATCGCCAGAAAAGGTCGTTATTTGCGTCCTGTTGAACGCATGTCGGATCGCTCTGCGCCGACATCTGATAAGCCTTCGAGGTCATTAGCATCTTGTGCATCGCTTTCAATCGCCAACCGGACGCAATGAATTCAGAGGCGAGCCAGTCGAGAAGTTCAGGATGTGTCGGCGGTGTACCGAGTTGTCCGAAATCGTTAGCTGACCGGACAATCCCGCGTCCAAAATGGTATTGCCAGATCCGATTGACCATTACACGTGCTGTCAGTGGATTCTCAGTACTCGTCACCCATTCCGCGAAAATCCGCCGCTTCCGAGACGATTTCGCACCCTCTGCGACAGGCGGCAGGTCAACAACAGGCGGCTTCAACACTGCAGGAAATGCCGGTTTAACCTCGCGGCCGACGAGGTGTGGATTGCCACGTCGTAAGATGTGTGTCGGGGTCTGCCCACGTTCTGAAACTGCCAGAGCTTGATAGTCGTAAGGCACGCGCTGCCGCCGTCGCTCATCGCGCTGTTTTTTCAATTCTCTTTGCTGATCCACTAACGCCTTCAACGATGCATCTGTTTCAATAAGCTCAGCGTGTGTTTTTAGGAGCTCATTAAAATTGACTGTAGCCGTTGTCGAAAGCGGTTGTTTTTCAAAGTTCGTATTAGACCATGAAACCTCCAACTGCGGTTTATCTATATCTTTGTTGAAGTATTCAAGACGAATCGGGACCTCGCCACTTGTCAGCGCAACCTCTACATCTCGCGCACCGATCAATTCGGCGACTTGATAACCGTCAATAATCAGTTTACACGCGCCCTGTAGATTAATATGGAACGTATAAGTCGCATCTTCTGGCACCTGTAAAATTCCTTCAAACACTAAGCCGATGTCTTTCTTTTTGCTGGCAGGTGCAAGAGAGAATAGGTTGCTAAAGAGTCTACCCTCGGCAGTCGGTTCAAGGAGATTAAAATCAGTAGGAAACTGATCAGAGGTGTCCCGATAGAAGCGATATGTCAGGTCATGCATCGGGGACGTTGGCAGATCGGGGACTATCGCCCCTGAAATATGTTGAGCGAGTTCGATTTTGATGGTTTCTTGTGTCTTAAAGAGTTTATCCTGTGCCTCTTGTTCTGCAAGCTGTTTTTCAGCGAGCAGTTTATCTCGCACTGCCTGTTGTTCAGGCGTACCAATGTCAGCAAGGGGACCATGGTTGTTCGGGGTAATGTCATGAAAAAACGCGAGGAGGCTGTAGTAATCCCGCGTCGAAATCGGGTCTATTTTATGGTCGTGGCACCGAGCACAGCCGACGGTCATACCGAGCATCACCTGCCCTGTCGTCGAAACGATGTCGTCAAGATAGTCGTATCGTGCGAGCTTCCGATCGGCAGGTCCAGTGTCCCAAACACCAAGTTTGTGATAGCCGGTCGCAATGACGGTTTCAGTCGTCACGGCATCCAATTCATCGCCTGCCAATTGCTCTTTGATGAATTCGTCATACGGTTTGTCTTGGTTGAAGGCATTGATGACGTAATCGCGGTACCGCCACACGTACGGCTTGTCCGAATCGTTCTCATAGCCGTTGGTCTCGGCATAACGGACAAGGTCAAGCCAGTGCCGTCCCCACTTTTCACCATACCGTGGTGACTTCAAAAGTTTATCAATGAGTTTTTCGTAAGCGTCAGGTGCCGTGTTGTTCAAGAACGCTTCCACCGCTTCTGGCGAGGGCGGTAATCCAGTCAGGTCATAGTATACACGGCGGATGAGTGTCAGTTTGCTGGCGGGTGCTGCAGGCGTTAAACCGTGTGCCTCCAGCTTGGCGAGAATAAACGCGTCAATCGGATTGTTGACCCAATCGGATGCTCGCACCGATGGCACTTGCGGTCGTTTCAGCGGACGGTATGCCCAGTAATCGGTTTCGGTTTTAGATTCGGGGTGAACGTCGGTATCTTGAACGGGATAGGGGAGTCCGATGTTGATCCATTTCGCGAGAATCTCAAGATCGGCATCATCTAATTTACCATCCGGTGGCATCTGTGCCGTCTCTTGACTGTAGCCGACCATTTCGAGCAGGAAACTGTCAGCAGGATTTTCTAACGACACCGCGGGTCCATAATTTCCGCCCTCAAGAATCTTTTCTCGACCCGTCAATTCGAGTCCACCCTCCACAGTATCCCCCTCGCCGTGGCACTGGAAACAGTTCTGTTGGAGAATAGGCTTTACCTGAGAATTGAAAAATTCTACCTTCTCTGCGTCAGTTAGATCGTTTGCATAACAGAGATTGAGAACCGTCAGTAAGCACAAGAAAACGGTTGCAAGAAAACAGGAACGGCGAAGATGTCGCATAGTCTTCTCCATTAAAAGATAACGCTTCGGAACGCTATGCGCGAGCGAAACCTTTTGAACCGTGATACATTGTCATCAATTCTAAAGAAACCGATTGCCTATTTGACGTGAATTTGACTTAAGGGTTTAGTCAGAGGTTTTTGCAACTTCACCTTTTGCGGCACCCGCTAACAGCGTCAAATATTTTTCTCTCCGATCTCGACCTGGACCGAGTTTATTTTCTGGTTGGTGCACAATCATCTCTGCCTCAGGACTCAGCACCTGAATATCCACCGCCCCGACGTAATTCTCTTTAATCGTTCTGGCGAAGATACCGACCCATTCCTCGTCCGAATAATTATCTATGAGTTCCGACAAGTCACGAAAGAGAATGCAGGTGTTCACAAAATTCTCGTTGAGCATTTCGATGACTTCCGAATTCGAGAGCGGACCCGCTCTCAAGTTTTTACCGTTCGCTCAGCAGGATTCATCTTCTAAAGGTCCCCAACTAATCACTGCGTGTATCGGACGCTGTGTCGCCTCCGCTTTTTCAACTGCATCCTCAAGTGTCAACCAATCGATTTCAGCGAACTTGTACAACTTCAATTCTAACGCCTTGCGTGCCTCTTCGGATGTAATGGCACTCTCCCACGCAAGGTCGTCCCATATTTTTGTTGCGGTGGTATGGAGTTTCATGCGTGGCACGAAGACCATATCAGCGTACCCGAAGTCGTTGATGTCCACATTACTATTGCGCGGCGGTAGTGCGAGCGAGAAGTCGCAAATAACGCCTGTCTTCAAATCAATGAGTAATCACCCTGTAAATTGCGATGGGATAAATCGAGCTCTTTCCACAGGATCCTCATCCTTGCGGCGTTCCGATTCCGGTATCGGACGCGTCGCTAAAGTAAACTCCGCATGAATTCGGAGCGTGACGTCGGCGTAATCTGCTGAAAGCGCACGTAAGCAGGCGAAAGCTCCTTTCTGTCCGTGGCGTAATTTCCCTGTAGCACCGGGGTGAAACTGTGCCAGAAATGGAATTACGCTATCCAGATCCAGTTTCCATACATCTCCTACTGTCACACTTGACGATGGAAGAAAGGCTTTGAAAGTCTCTCCCTTATATTCTCTGGTGGGTTCGTTTGGTGAAAGATCAAAGAGTTCCGTATTTTCTGGTGAGTTTTTGTGTAGGTTGTAAGTCGCATCAGCAATCGGGTCCCAGTGTGCGTGGACCTGTAAAGATGGTGAATTTTTTAAGGCAGCACTAAAATCTATCATCTGCTCTCACTTCTCCTCGATTTTTCAACGAAGCATTTCTGCCATGAGTTCCCGCTACACATCAATACCAAGAATGAGGACAGGAATATCAATGTCGGAAACGCCACGCTTCTCTAAATCCCAGACGAATTGCTCAAAATATGAGACTCCCGTAGACATATCATCAGCAAAAGACTTCACAGGGACAATCTCAATTCCCGCATCAATGTAACCTAAGTTACGAAAAATGGTCATTTTGGCACACACATTATAGACCATGAACGCGTATTTTCCAAACTGGACCTCTACCCCAAGTCGCTCTTTCAGAAAATCTATCTCTCGGTATGCCGGACGCATCTGTTTCGGTGAATATCCAGGCCGGTAATGTTCTGTTGAATAGTGGCATTTTACACGTTTCTTCTGCCACCCTTTGGATCCGAAACCTCTGGCAAAATCACTATTAAGGTCAGCCGGACTATACAACATTTTGCCGGGCATTGTGACCTCTTTGCTTTCTTTAATTTTGTGGCCTATGGCATCAACAGAAGCGATGATATCCTTGACTTCTTGTAAAAGGTAAGGATGTGTTCGTTGAATGGAATATCCGTCGTTGAATGAATACTCAGCAGCAATAATCATAATCCTTCTGCTTTCACCATCTATTTCCATTCCAATGGCAATTGTGCAATACGTTCTTTTCCGGTTGGCTGGTGAATCGGTTTGCCCAAGGGGCGGAGTGGCAATTCTCCTTCTGCAAATTTCTGTATCCTTTCACGGGTAATAGCCACATAGGCCGGATCTTGTTCAGCGGCGATAGCTTTTCGGTCATGCTGTAATGCAGCGATAATTGTCGATCCGACACCACAATATGGATCTAACACAATTCCTTCTGGGTCCGTGAGTGCCAAAACACATCGTTGGACTAACTCAACAGGGAACTGGCACGGATGCTCGGTTTTTTCAGGGTGGTTCGCTTTCACGTTTGGAATATCCCAAACTTCAGCTTCCCAGTCTTGTTTGACGACATCCCAAATATCAGAAGGATTCTTACCAAGCGGGTTTCCTGAAAGTTGTCCTTTCTTCGGACCTTTGAAATGTCGCTTGCCGGGATATTTTGCGGGAACTCGCACTGGGTCAAGGTTGAAGACATAATCATCACCTTTCGTAAACCATAAAATCGTTTCATATCTACCGGAAAATCGCTTGGTGCAGTGCAAACCGTGATTGAATCGCCAAATGATCCGATTCCGCAATTTTAATCCAAAACGTTTAAAAATTTCATAAAAATAAATATCAAGCGGAAAAACCTCGCCTTTTTCGACGTAATTTCCTACCTGCCAGCAAAGATTTCCAGTAGCAGCGAGGACCCGAACCAACTCCGCGATTACAGGCTCCATATCTTTTAGATATGATGCTAATGACGTTTTTTTCTCGTACTTTTTGCCTATGTTATACGGCGGAGATGTGATGATTAAATCTACTGAATTTGACGGTGTGTTCTTTAGCAGCTCGTTACAATCCCCTTCAAAAAGGACAACGTCTACATCGGTATCATAGATGTCTGAGACCGTAATGTGACGTGGTTCGTTGAAAATATCCCGGCTTCCACCGATTACATGCGCTTTCATCGGATTTCCTTGTTCCAATCCTTTTATCCCCCAATCAAATGGTGGGAGGGTGGCATGACAAAAATCTTTCCGAGCCATAACAGTGCCACCCGAACTATTTTAAGCAGTATATCATAAAAGGAAGGAAATTACAACTTCCGAGCGATCCAGTTTCAAACCTGTCCTACGAGAAGCCGAAACGGATGGTTGTCCTTAGTATCCAACACTCTTACATATCTTATAGTAAAGGTTCGCCTTCGTTGGCAGTTCGTTCTGCATACAGTTCCTGAAGCCGTGTTGTTACGGGACCGATGCCGCCCTCTCCAATCTTTCTGCCATCAACCTCTAAGACTGGACTCAACTCACCGACGGTCCCTGTCGTGAAAACTTCATCTGCAGTGTAGATTTCAACCAGTGAAACGTTCCGCTCTGTCAGTGGAATACCCGCCTCGCGCGCAATTTGGATGACCATACCCCGTGTAATGCCGGGGAGGCAGCTATCAGCATGCGGTGTCAGCACATGCCCGCGTTTGATAGCAAACATATTCGTCGCATTCGTCTCCGAGACATAGCCGTGGATATCAAGCATAATCGCATCGTCCACACCAGCAACGTTTGCCTCAATCTTAGCAAGGATGTTATTTATCAGGTTATTGTGATGGATCTTGGAATCAACACACTGCGGCGGATTCCGGCGGATCGCTGAGGTGATTAAACGGATACCGCTCTTGGCATAGATGGGCGGTTTCCACTCCGCAAGCACAATCAAAGTGGTACCGTATTGATTGACGCGCGCATCCATACTGGAGGTAACCTTTTTCCCGCGACTGAGCGTTAGGCGGATATGAACGCCGTCGCGCATACCGTTTGCAGCGAGCGTCTCAAAGATCGCCTTTTTGACTTCATCGCGCGTCGGAATATTTGCGAACGCCATCGCGTGCGCGGAATCTATGAGTCGGTCGAGATGGGCATCCAACGCGAAAATCTTCCCGTTATAGACCCGCAAACCTTCCCATACACCGTCGCCACCTTGTACGAGACTGTCGAACACAGAGATCTTCGCATCTTCGCGAGGTAAGAGTTCACCGTTGACGTGGATTAAAATGTTTTCGTTTCTTGAATCAGGTAATTTAGGTTCCATATATCCTCCATTTTGATAGTTGTCAGTTATCAGTTCGCTTCGCTTTCAGTTATCAGTTAATATCCTGTGGTAGTCCAATTTACAGTTCAGACCACAGCGACCTCTTTAACCGACAACCGACAACTGATAACCAATACTACCATGTATCCCGGACGCTTACACCCTCAGCTGTTAGATAGGTTTTGATGCTCTCAATCGTGAATTCACCGTAGTGTGTAATAGATGCGACAATCGCAGCATCGGCGTTGCTTTCGACAAAAACATCGCGCAGGTGTTGTGGGTTTCCTGCACCACCGGAGGCGATCACCGGCACCGGCACCAGATCGGCGATAGCACCTGTCAATTCGAGTTCATAGCCGGCTTTCGTGCCGTCTGCATCGATGGAATTGACAACGATTTCGCCCGCTCCTAAGTCAACACCGCGTGCCGACCATTCCAGCGCATCCCAGCCGACCGGTTTCCTGCCGCCGTCTATGTAAATTTCATAACCGCTTGGGATATTTTCACTTTTCGGGACGCGTTTTACTTGCATGCTCAACACGACGCACTGGCTACCGAACGCCCGCGCGCCTTCTGCGATGAGTTCGGGGTTCCGCACAGCACCGGAATCTATACTCACCTTCTCCGCCCCTGCAAGCAGGGCGCGTCGCATATCTTCAAGCGTCCGCAATCCACCACCGACAGAAAACGGTATAAAAATCTCAGCGGCGACAGCAGAGACCACATCAATCATTATATCGCGGCGTTCGTTGCTCGCCGTGATGTCGTAAAAGACGAGTTCGTCGGCACCGCCTTCATAATAAAAACGTGCCATCTCAACCGGATCGCCGACATCAACATTCCCCTGAAAAGCGATCCCTTTCGTAACCTTCCCAGCACGCACATCTAAACACGGAATTATACGTTTGGTTAACATTTTTTAGGTTTGGACCTCACTATGATTTTTCCCTTCGCCAAAATCATCAGTTTTCTTTAGAGTTATAAGTGGTAGGTTAAGAAGTTTATTATACCAGTACACAATCTTTTAACTTATAACTTATAACTTACCACTTCTTCACTCCGTAGGAGTGCTATGTCTATAGTCAATCTCTGAGTCGCCGCTTGAACATATTCAAAATGTCATCAAATTCCGAGACCTTCAGAAACTTATACATCGCTGCGAGCGTTAGCAGACTGAATCCAATGGGAACGAACACCCCGATAATGCGTGGAACGATCCCTTCCGTGCCGATCAAATCGCCTTCAATGGTTCCGTTTGTTAGCCAGCAGACGCACCCCATCACTGCGGAGGCAATCAGGGTTTTGGATATCAGTGGCACAACCGATCGGAGTCCCAAGCCGCCAACCTTACGCCGGAGCAGTAGTAATAAAACCGAACAATTGAGTGTCACAGTCAAAACCGTTGAGAATACCACGGCGCGCGGGTCGAAAAAGAATTCGCGGTAGATAAACAGGTAATTGAGGCAGATATTGAGTGCTACAGCACAGATACTGACGATAACAGGGGCGCGAATATCTTTATAAGCGTAAAACCCATCTGTGACAATCTTCAGCGTTGAGAACCCGCACAGCCCGAACCCATAGACGAACAGGAGACCCGCTGTCCCGATTGTGTCTGCTTCTACCGTTTTACCCCATTCGTAAAGTAGACGACAAATCGGTTCCGATAACATCATCAATCCGATCGAAGCGGGGATCGTCAGGATAAGCATTAAACGCAGGGCATAAGAGAGTGCCTCGCGAAAGTTCTCTGTCTCTCCCGCTGTCGCGAGCCGCGCGAGGTGCGGTAGGGCGACCGTCGAAATCGCTACACCAAATATCCCGATCGGAAGATGCATAACGCGATAGGCTCTCGTAATCCACGTCAACCACGCAGACTCCGAAGTAATAAAAAACGTGTTCGTCAACAGATTTATCTGCACCGCCGCGACGCCTAAGACGGCGGGTCCAATGAGATGCACAACTTGAAGCACCCGTGGGTCCCGAAGGCTCAGCAGCGGACGATACCGAAAACCGACGCGATACATAGACGGCACCTGTATCAGGAACTGTAGGATACCGCCGACAATGACACCGATCGCCATACCCGTTACAGGATGGACCTCAAACATCGGACCCAAATAGTAGCCACCTATCCCGACAGCGAGAGAACTTATATTAAAGAAGGTCGACGCGTATGCCGGAATGCCGAACCGGCCTTTGCTGTTCAACAATCCCATCGCAATTGCTGCCAACGATACAAACAATAGGTACGGAAACATCAGCTGCGTGAGATAAATCGCCAGTTCAACTTTATTTTCAAATCCGAAGTGCGCCGCGGTGTCTAAACTTTCGTTAAAATCGTCTCGTGCCAGAACATCGACCACGACAGGGGCGAAAACGAAACCGAGCGCTGTGATACCGATTAAAACGAGGAAAGCCAGATTGAAGATACGATTCGCGAGGTTCCACGCCGCCGCTTCGCCATCTTCAGCCTCTGTCGCGAGGAACGTCGTAATAAAGGCTTTGCTCAAGATGCCTTCGCCGAACATATCACGCAGAAAGTTCGGTATACGGAAGGCGAGATAAAAAGCATCCGCGCTGACTTCCGCCCGGAAGTAATAACTTATCGCCGTTTCGCGGGCGAGCCCTAATATCCGAGACACCATCACTGCAAGACTAACAACGCCCGCTGCATGGGTGACGTTCTGATGCTGTTGGTCAGTGGATTTCGTTTCATTTTCCATTTTTACATAGATTTCGAGAACCCAAGCTGGTAGGTTCGGTTTCCTAACCGAACCGGCTTCTACGCGGAAACCTTGAAGACTTCAAAACCCTCTTTAGTTCCGTAGCGACAACTTCTCCTTGACATCGGACGCAATTTGGTGTAAATTTTACAGCAGTGCCAGCGTAAATTTGATATGCTTTTTTACTATAAACCTACAGTAGTTTGGACAATTTGTCCGCCGTTTGGGTTGCGTTTTGAAAGGGTATAGAGATTTTACGCTTGTTTCCGCTGCTACAAAACTTAGCGAAAAATAACGGTAACTATGAATGCGCCACAGGAGACCAACGGTTTCCTATTCTACAGGAGACTGAACAGGCTAACAGCCTATTCTACACAAGAGTGTATCCGATCAGTGCCACAACCTTGGACCTCTTAAAATTGTCTAAACTTTAGTATAAACTTAAGGAGAAACCCAAAATGCAAAAAAAACGATATTTTACAGTCGAAGAAGCCAACGAATGTATCCCTGAATTAATGGATGAGATTTCACTGTTAAGAGCCATAAGAGCCAAACTCTCACTGCTCCATGCAGAAATCACACCGCTCTTAGAGGTGGTTTCTTTCAACGGTGGCAGTAAACGCACACCCGATTTGCTCAAAACAACTGCCCAATTTCAGGAGGTTCTCGACCGAATTGCAGCGCGCGGCTGCCATCTGAAAGGACTTGATCCCGGATTGGTCGATTTCCCGCACCTCCGCGAAGGCAGAGAGGTCTATCTCTGTTGGCGGATGGGGGAAAAAAATATCCGATACTGGCACGAAATTGATGACGGGTTTGAGGGACGGCAGCCGTTGTAGGGAAACCGGGTGACCCGGTCTCCCCTACGTTCTAAAAAAATGGTTCGTCGGACCGTGTCCATTCCCAATATCCAAGGCGTGTTGGATGGCACCTGTAATATATATTTTCGCTGCCCGGATCGCAGCAACCAAATCCTTACCGTGCCCTAATTCGGTCGCAATCGCTGCTGAATAGGTACAACCCGTGCCGTGCGTGTTTTCTGTCTCGACACGCTCCGCATCAAAAAAATTCCACTCGCCATCGCAATAAAGCACATCTGTTGCGTTGTCACCGATAAGATGTCCACCCTTGACAAGGACAGCGTAGCAACCGAGTTCAGCAATCGTTTTCGCAGCACGTTTCGCGTCATCCATGTCCCGGATGTCTTGTGCTGCGAGCAATTCTGCCTCGTAGACGTTAGGTGTAATCACTGTCGCAAGTGGAATCAACGCCGTTTTGAGGCTATCAATTGCTTCCTCTCTTAACAGCGGGAATTTGCTTTTCGAGATCATCACAGGATCCACAACGAGGGTTGGCGGTGCATATTCTTTTAACTTCCCGACGACCGCCGCAACAATCGCTGATGAGGAGAGCATCCCGGTTTTGACGCTGGTGACATCGAAATCTGTGAAGACAGCGTCTAACTGCGCCTCAATCAGCGGAATCGGCAGATCGAACGCATCGGTGACTGCCACCGTATTCTGTGCCGTGACGGAGGTAATCACGGACATCGCGAAACCGCCATTCGCCGAGATCGCCTTAATATCCGCCTGTATACCGGCACCCCCGCCTGAATCTGAACCTGCGATTGTTAAAATCTGTTTCATCTTTCCCCCGCCTACACCGTTAGTCTAATGCATCAAGATAACGCCTCGCTTGTTGCCCAGCGTTTTCTGGAGACATAACGCCTGACATCACAGCAATTCCGAAAGCACCGGCGGATAAGCATTCAGCGATCCGTGCCGGTGTAATCCCGCCCAACGCGAAGACCGGCAATCTAACACGCTCTACTACCTCCGTGAGACCCTCTATACCGACCGCCGGACCGTATCCCGGTTTGCTTGTTGTCGGATAGATAGGACTATAGGTTACGAAATCCGCGCCTTCCGCCGCCCGTCTCTGTGCTGCGTCGAGACTGTGGACGGAACACCCCACATAGAGATCATCGTCTACCTGTGCCTTCACTTCGGTTACAGATGCTGCGCTTTCGGGGAGGTGAACGCCTGATGCACCGGCTATAGACATGGTGCTCCGCTGAAGCACTTTATCGGATGTGTTGATGAAAAGTTTCGCCTCATAATTCCGGCATAACTCAGTGATTGGTTGTGCCAATTGAAGTAACTCGGTATCGTCTAAGTCCTTTTCGCGTAATTGAATAGCGGTGACACCGGCATCCAACAATTCAGAGACGACATCGGCTAACGGCGTGGGTGCACAACGATCTCTGTCTGTAATGGCATATAACCTAAAGTCAATTCTTTTAATTTCCATCACACTTCTAAACTGCTTTTCGGAGACGTACAGCGAACGCGCCATCAACCCGGTGTTCATGCGGAAACGTCTGAACGAAGCCTTGCGGTGTTATAATACTTGGTGGTACTTCCGGTAGAAATTGTTGCGCATTTTCTACTGTCCACATCGGGAAATCCGCCAAAAACCGTTGGATGACCTCTTCGTTCTCCATCGGTTCGATGCTGCAGGTGCTATAGACAAGGATACCCCCAGGTTTGATATATTCCGCTGCGTTTCTTAACAGGCGATATTGTATTTCACTGAGGGCACGAACCTGTTCTAAGGTCTTATTCCATCGGATGTCGGGATGGCGGCGAAGTGTTCCGAACCCTGAGCACGGCGCATCAATAAGCACAGCGTCGGCTTGGCGCATAAATCCGAGATCCGCTTTTGTCGCGTCCAGCACTTCGGTTTCAACGTTCCGTACACCCATGCGTCGGCAGTTTTTTTTCAGCAAAGCGATCTTCTCCGCCGAGACATCCACAGCGACGATCTTCCCAACATTGCCCATGAGGTGCGCCAGATGCGTCGTCTTGCCACCCGGCGACGCACATAAGTCCACTGTGAATTTCGCGTCTGTTGGCGAGAGCAGGTACGGAACTAACATCGCACTCTCATCTTGAACATAGATGTCCTCTCGATTGAGAATATCCTTCAATGTCTTTTCACCGGCAGCATCAAAAGCGGTCATCGCACGATTTCCGAAGGTTATCCCCCCCGGTGCTATTTCGGAGGCAGTCGCGACGATACCGTTCGCCGCTAACGATTGGCAGACATCTTCACGTTTCGTTAGGTGGGTATTCACACGGAGTGCAAGCGGGGCGACCTGATTGCTTGCGCGACAGAACGCTAACGTCCAAGAAACGCCGCGCGTCTCAAGCCACCGTTGGACCAACCATGTCGGGTAGGAGAGCGAAAATGCGATATGTTCAGTCGGGTGCGTCTCAAGCTCCGGATAATCGAGCGTGGCACCTTCACGTTGCACGGAACGGAGGACCGCATTGATGAACCCCGCAGTTTTCCTGCCTTTACCGCTCCGTCGGTGGGAAGTCGCGAGTTCGACGGTTTCAAAGATAGCAGCGTGCGAAGGTATGCCGTCGAGATGTAGAAGTTGAAACGCACCGAGCCGTAGGATATTACGGTGCCGTACATCTAACTGAAACCCTGGATGAATAAACTGATCCAGCACCCAATCGAGTTGTTTTTGCCAACGGATAACGCCGTAGACGAGTCCATTAATCAGGCGACGTTCACGTCCATCAACCGCATGCCGTTCAAATGCGCTATCAACGACAGATGCTATGGATGCCCTGCTATGCGAAAGCGTTAGCAGACACGCTAAGGCGACTTTGCGAGCGTTCGTCATTCGCGATAACGCGAGGTTTCACGGCTTACGGTTCCGATACCTCGCGAGTTCCATTCTATTCGTAGGGATTAGGTAACGTAAAAAAAATACGCAGAAATACGCAGAAATACCCAAGCAAAAACCCCTTTATGCATCCGATAGAGAGACAAAATTACGCTGCTGCTTGGGTAATAGCATGCAATTTACGGGTAAGCCGAGACTTCTGACGATTTGCTGTGCCTTTTTTGATAACACCTTTACCGGCAGCACGATCCAAAAGCCCCACCACTGTTCTACACAATTCTTGTGCTGTCTCAACGTTGCCTGCCTCAAGTGCGGCTTCTGTCTGTTTGAGTGCTGTTCTTAGCGTCGCTTTGCGGTGGCGGTTGCGTATCCGTTTCGCCTTGTCCGCGCGCGCGTGTTTTTTTGCAGATTGTCGATGCAAAACGCGTCCTGTTAGTAAAAAACTATGTTAATCTATGTAAATTTGAAAAACGCAGTTTTCTACGGGATTCCTTAAGCCCCTTTATAGACACCGTCGTGTCTAACCTGCCTGTATCCAGTGTCGTCTATGCACGTCATAGAAGATACAGGCGATTGGCACGTAGCAAAGGTTCACGCTACGTGGAGTAACCCTCAAAGTCAGCCTCTAAAGACTGACGCTTTATCACTTCCGAGTGTCCTCACAATGTCAAGGTTCGTCTCACTCGCGTATGAACCTTTTGCGTAGCAAAGACGTGGTTTTTGTCTCTTGTGCTTGGTTATCGCACACCACTACGCATACGGTCGCGCGGAATTGAACCGCGCAACTTTACACCCTTTACCACTTACGTGGAAAAGCCAAGAAAAACATAGAAAAAGAATTATTTAGGAACGACCCTTTTGAAAATATATTTTCAAGAATCTATGTGTGCTTTAATGATACCACAAAATATCGGATTTGTCCACATTTTTTGTTGGACAATCCAGGGCGATTTAGTTTTCAGTTCCGATATCGGTTTGGGTTGACATAGGTTGTAGTTTGGACAATTTGATCTCATTAGAAGTTATGAAAAGTGTGCGGGGCGTGTGCGTTTCTTCTCTGTAACGGCTTCGGCGCGCGATAGAAAGATGCGTTCGGCTGCTGTGATTTTTGTCATAAAGGCACTTTAATTTTTTTTGTACGCAAAAATCTGCGTTATATTTTCTCCGATGGGTTAGGGTCAATTGGTTCATGTTTGGGCGTTTGAGGTTCGGGTTGCGATCACCAGTGTCCGGTTATCATGGACTTTAAGGGACAGTGCGTCTGTGCTTAAAATGTTACACCTGTGTAACATTTTGTATGGATAGACTATTGCGATAAACGTAGTGGTTGTAAGGGTTCAGAGGCAATTGTGTTATGGTTTCGTATTTGAAAAAAAAGGCGAAAAGTGTAACATTTTCGATTTGCGATTTTCGATTTGCGTTTGGGGTGACTCTGAGTCGTTAGGCAAAAGGGTTTCGTTTTAACCGAGTCTATGTTTTGTCCTCCTTTGTCTGGGTGAAGGGTTATTTTTATCTCTTTGCTTGATTAATATCAGGACGGACGCAATTTTGACTGCAGCCTGTTCTGTTAGATAAGATTTTTCGGAAAACCGAGCGTTCTGGTGTCACAAACTGGGAAGTTTGTGGTACAAAAGAGCAGCATGCGTAAGTCCTAAATGTAATTCAATTAGTATGTATATGATAACATATATAATGTAGAGATGCAAATTTATTTTGTTAGAGCATCGCATCAGGTCTCCGACGTAACGAAAAGAACACGACGAGGAATAAAACAAACGCGCCCGCTATAGAAATATAACGGGCGCGTCAAAAGAAAAAAGTTACGTACCTTTCGGACATCAGAGCCAGTGATACCCACCATTGGTGCATTGGCCGGGACCGTTCTGACACCGCGCCAGACTTGCACCGCACCCTGAACGTTTACACGTCTTGACATCCGTATGACGATCCACCGCACCCGCCATACACGTCCAATAGTGATTCCCACAGTTGCTACAAGAAGAAACTTTGTGCTCCGTCCGTGAGGAAACAGACGTTGTGCAACCTGTCCAAGCCGCTCCACCACAAGCAACTAACGATGGCGGATACGTATGACTATGCGGCGAACACTCGTAATACCCCGATGAGTTGGTACACGTGTTACCATTAGAATCTGTCTGTGTACACGACGAAATATACGTCTTATGGTCATGCGACTCTTGACACTTATACCCCGAATGAATACTGCACGTATAGTTGCCATTACTGTGATCACCACTCACAGATGTCTCATGCTGGCCACACGCATGATACGACGTCGATCCATTACACGTCCCTGAATTCGTACAAAGACACGGTGAAGAACAATGAGTCGTACAGTCCGGACAGTTCGGGGTGCCGTCTGTCGGCGTAGGGGGCACACTACTACCACCCGGCGGCGATATACTATCCGCGGTCCCGCTGTTATAGTGAATCCCGCAATTAATTATACACTTTTATAATATCATCAATAGAAGCCTCAGCGTTATATTGACGTCTCCGCTTGATGTTAGCGAAATCCTTTTCAATCGGATTCAACTCTGGAGAATACGGCGGTAAAAACAAGA
>JAJDTJ010000149.1 GCA_022827225.1 Candidatus Poribacteria bacterium
AATCAGTCTCATTGAACAACTTTTCCCCAAGTCGATTCATGCGGTGTCAGCAGCCGGTTTTGAGTTGAAAGTGCTTTTGTTTGTTATCGCAACGAGTATAAAGCAGCTATTTGGATAAAGGTAGCAACTTGGGTTATTCTAAAACGATAGCACCTCCTAAAAGAAGAGGGGACGGTGTTGTTGGTGTTGATATTGGTGAAATACACCCGATTGTCAGTCACGATGGACAGCACACTGAAATCTATAATGGACGGTATATCCGCTCGCTATACCGACATAGAAATAAAGTGCTTGCTGAATTCCATCAGATGCTTAGTCGTTGTAAACGCCATTCTAAACGCTGGTGGAGACTCACACGCCGCAAGTGGAAGCGTATGAAAAAGATTGATGCCCAAATTAAAGATGCTCTCAACAAGCATACCACCAACTTTGTGAAGTCCACAGCAGAACGCAATATCGGCACTATTGTGCTTGGAGACCTCACAGGTATCCGAATAAACATTAACTATAGTAAGCGTTCTAATCAGAAACTCCACCAATGGGCGTTCAGTAAAATCACCTCACTAATCACCTACAAAGCGAAAGAGTTAGGTATCAAGGTTGAGCAAATAGACGAGGCATATACCTCTCAAACTTGCCCAAAATGTGGCAACCGAAAGAAGTCTAACAACCGAAACTATACTTGTAAGTGCGGGTTCAAATATCACCGTGACGGTGTAGGTGCGATCAATATCAGACGAAAGTATCTTGGACACTTCGGTGTCCCTGTAGTGGCGGACATGGATAACCAAGCCATGAAAATGACACCGCCCTTGGGCTTTCGATTGAAAGTC
This sequence comes from Candidatus Poribacteria bacterium, assembly GCA_022827225.1. Taxonomy (GTDB): domain Bacteria; phylum Poribacteria; class WGA-4E; order WGA-4E; family WGA-3G; genus WGA-3G. Next base: position 834 of record JAJDTJ010000149.1, read on the forward strand.
CCTGTTGCCTCGTCTTAAACACGAGGAATGTTCCTACAAGGAACAAAAGAATCCCCTTGCTTTAGCTGGGGGAGTATGTCAATTGGAGTTATGCGAATTCAAACATTAAGGAGTTTTCCATGGCAGTAATGTATGCCCCGGCAATCGCCGAAGTTATCGAAAAATTAGAAACAGGTAACCCACTCCCGAGGCTCGTCCCGCAAGAAGCGTGGAATAGCGAACTGACGAACGCTCTCGAATCGACATCGCTTGACGAACTTTTTCGGGGAGAATCGTTGAAAAATACCGCGTTTGGTAGTGCGATCAAGAGCGGTCTGCTTTTGTGGAACGATGCCTTGAATGCGTCACATAATATCTCACAAGGACTTGAGAATCAGACGGGTAGCTACTGGCACGGCATTATGCACCGTCGTGAACCGGACTACAGCAATTCCAAGTATTGGTTCGGTAGGGTCGGCGCACACCCGATTTTTCCGCAGCTCCGCGAACGCGCAATCGCAATTTTGAAAGAGACACCGAATCCATCGGACACGCTCGAAGGCATTGCACAAGCGATTGCGGCATCGGAGGATTGGGACGCTTACCAGTTCATTGATTGGTGTCAGGCAGCCGAAAACGGGACGGATGATGTAGCCCGTTTCTTACAACAGGTACAGGTGGAAGAAATTAAATTGTTACTGGCGTATTCCTATCAGAACGCCGTTTAATATACCGCGATTTATCGATATCGGTTTAGATCCGCTAATAGCACGGCTTGAAGCGGACATCGCGAGTGAGCGAGTGAATGTAAAGCATGTTCGATTCGGTAGTTCCACAGGTCTAAGGAGGGTTAAGATGTTCGTCCGAAATCAAGTTAACAAAGGTTCCAGTCGTTTATTTATTTTTCTGCTCACAGTTGCTTTGCTAATAGGCTTCTCCGCGAACTTTGCCGATGCAAGCCCGATGAAAACCGCCTACAAATATCAGGAAATTAAGGCGATCGCGAAGGGACTCAAGAAGCAGCGGACACCTGAAGATTTAGAAAAGTTAGTGGAGAAATCCAGCGACTTCATCGCATCACATCCGGACTACAAGCGGGTGGATGAGGTCTACCATCTCCTCGGCAACGCTTTAGTTCAATTAGAGCGTGTTGAGGAAGGCATTCAAGTTTTTGAGAAGTTTGTTGAGATCCATCCAGATGCCCGCTATGTTAGAGATAGCCTGTTAGAATTAGGATTAGCCTACGACAAGCTCGGTAAACACAACGAGGCGGATATAGCGTATAAGAAATTAATAGACCACCCCAAGTACGGTTCGGGATCACACGCGACACGTGCGAAGAAGATTCTTGAACAAGAAAGAGCCGATCGGAAAGGCGAATTACCGAAAGCACCCGGTGCACAACCCGCATCCGGCTCAAATCCGAGTCAGTGGATCGGTAAACCCGCGACAGATTTTGAGGTAACCGGCTTAGATGGTGAAATACTCTCCTTAGAGAAATACCGTGGACAGGTCATACTGCTTGATTTCTGGGCGACGTGGTGTGGACCCTGCATAGCTGAAATACCGAATGTCAAGAAGACTTACGAAACATACAAGGACCAGAAGTTTCAGATTATCGGTATTAGCTTGGACAGATCAAAGGAACCGCTTGAGGCGTATATTGAGGAAAAAAAACTCGCGTGGCTTCACTATTGGGACAACACCAGAAAAGTCAGCCGTCTTTACGAAGTACTGGCAATTCCGTCAACCTTCCTAATTGACGGTGAAGGTGTTATCCGCAAGACGAACCTGCGTGGGCATGCCCTTGAGCACGCTGTTGCTGAATTAGTGCAGGAAAACCTTGCAAAACCTACCGACGCATCCACGAAAACAGTTGAATCGAGTCCACTGTCGAAATCGATTCCTGCGACAAAACTAACTAAACCGGATACAACGCCTCAAATGGGAGCATCGGTTAACGATCTCAAAGCAAGGACGATGGCGTGGATCGGTAAACCGGCACCAGACTTTCAGGTGACAGGTTTAAACGGTGAAGCACTCTCCTTAGAGCCATATCGTGGGCAGGTAGTGCTGCTCGATTTCTGGGCAACGTGGTGTGGACCGTGTACCGCTGAGATGCCGAAAGTTAAAAAGACTTATGAGACGTACAAAGATCAGAAGTTTCAGATTATCGGTATTAGCTTGGATAGGTCAAAGGAGCCACTTGCGGAATACATTGAGAAAGAGGGGATTGCGTGGCGTAACTACTGGGATGAAGATCGAAGTATAAGAACGTTATACGGGGTGCAAGCGATTCCGACAGCCTTTCTGATTGACGGTGAAGGTATTATCCGAAAGGCGAGCCTCGGCGGCTTTGATGTTGAAACCGCTGTTGCGGAACTGGTAAAAGAGAATCTCAAGCGTGCCACTGATGCCCCCGAAGGTGCCCACAATCTGGAACCGAATGCCAAAGAGATCATTAAAGCGGCTGTCGCTGCGCACGGCGGACTTGAGAAACTTGAAGCGGTAAAAAGCGTCATGATGGAGTCTCATAGTTTTGAACACTTCCCTGACGGTTCTATGCAAGATGAAGGAAAAAGTAAAACATACTTTTACGCGAACAAATTCCGTAGCGAATGGCGCAATCACAATCGTACGGGCGGCATAATCTTTGATGGGGAGTCGTTGTTTATGATATCGGATGGCGAGGTTAAACAGCTTCCACCGGAGGAAGGTGAGTCTTATGCCACCTTCTTTAAAGATAGCCTTTTCCGAGAGCCGACTTGGCTTTTAGCGAAACTCGTGAAAGACGATTTTCCGGTTCAATACTTAGGAACGGAGGCGGTAAAGGGGGTTCCTGCTTCCGTTCTCCTCGTTACGCAACCTTCCGGGAAAAAGTTAAAGGTCTTCATTAGCGAGGAAACTCGCTATGTCGTCCAATTCAGTTATGATACTGAGATCGGCGGAGGCGGTGTAGAAAATGTTGTCGCCTTCTTTGATGATTATCAGGACGTAGACGGTATTAAGATCCCACACCACCGTGCCACAAAGAACGGTGAATATCGTCAAGTGTTAATCACTAACATCACATTGAACGCCGAACTTGACGAGGCACTGTTTCGTCCGTAAAAATAGACATCGGGTTTAACGCTCGCCACCTATATTTTTTGACGAGTTTGAATTCGCCTACTATCAAAATATATTTTGATGCGGAAATTATGGCACAAGTCACTTTGAAAGATGTCACTAAAATTTACGACGGTGATGTTCTTGCAGTTGAACAGGTAGACTTTCAGATCCCGGACGAATCGTTTACGGTACTCGTCGGTCCATCGGGGTGCGGGAAGTCAACGATCCTACGGATGATTGCCGGACTGGAGGCGATTACTGGGGGCGACATCTATATCGACGACCAACGCATCAACGACATCCCACCTAAAGATCGGGACATCGCTATGGTCTTTCAGAACTATGCGCTATATCCGCACATGACGGTGTATAAGAACATGGCGTTCGGGTTGAAACTCCGCAAATACCCAAAAAAAGAGATCGATCAACGCGTCAACGAAGCGGCAGAGATTCTGAGTATTTCGCACCTCTTAAATCGTAAACCGAAACATCTCTCTGGTGGGGAACGCCAACGTGTCGCTGTCGGTAGGGCAATCGTTCGTCATCCGAAGGTGTTCCTGTTCGATGAACCGTTGAGTAACCTCGATGCGAAGTTGCGTGTGCAAATGCGGATGGAGATCAGTCGGTTACACAACCGTCTTAACGCGACGATCGTCTACGTCACACACGACCAAGTTGAAGCGATGACGATGGGTGATCAGATCGTTGTGCTCAATGAAGGGAAAATCCAGCAGATCGCCGATCCGGGAACGCTGTATCATAAACCTGCAAACCGGTTTGTCGGCGGTTTCATCGGCACGCCACCGATGAACTTCATAGAGACACATATTGTGAATAACGGGGGTACCGCGACACTTCAGTTTGAGAACTTCGAGATGGCACTGGATACCCGTCTCCAATCCGCATTGAAAGGACTTTCAGAAAGTGCAGTGACGCTCGGCATCCGTCCAGAAGATATTCACATCGGTCTTAACGCAGAAAACAGTGTTGAAACGCAGGTGGAATTGGTTGAACCGCTCGGAAACCATGCGCTCCTGTACCTGCGGACAGACAAAAACAGTTTCGTTGCGCAATCCGATCTGATGGATGTACCCCAACACAATGCACCATTGACAGTCAGTTTCAATATGGACAAAGCACACCTATTCCACGCAGAAACAGGCAATTCACTATGTTTATAGTGCCTGAATTTGTTCCCACGTCTCTGCGTCTATCGGGATACCTTCGCACTCCCTTTTGCGTTGTTCCGCCCACCCGCGTTCCCCCGGCATCCGAATTGCATCAACCCCCGCAGCACGCTTTGCCGATTTGAGATACCCGATAAACCGTTCTATCTCCGCGCTGAACCCCGGAAACCCCCTAAAACTCGCCACGTTGATAACAAGGACAAACAGTCCATTACCGACACGGGCATCCTCACTTTTGCTACACCCCGCGCCCGTAAGTGCGCCTGACAAAATGTCAACAATAACGCTTAGACCGAACCCCTTGTGTTGCGCGATACCACCGAACGGCAATAGGGCAGCAGGCGGCACGCCATAGAAATCATCCGGATGCGTCGTTGACTCGCCTTCAGCGTCAATGAGCCAACCGGGCGGGACTGCTTTATTCTCATGTTGTTTGACCCGAATCTTTCCTGACGCAACAACGCTTGTAGACATATCCAATACGATCGGATCGTGTCCTTTAATCGGTACTGCGCACGCGATCGGATTCGTTGAAAGCCGTCCTTGAACCCCACCGTGTGGTGCGACACACGTACCGCCGCCGTGATCGTTTGCCGTGAGCAATCCAATCATCTCTGCATCCGCTGCGAGGCACGCATACCCACCTAACCGACCCACCTCATTGCACCGTGAAACCGCAACGGAGCTGATGTCTGTCTGTTTTGCCTTCTCAATCGCCAATTCGACGGCGCGCGTCGCTATAACGGGACCGAACCCCCAATTGCCATCTAATACCGAGATGGATGCTGATTCGTGAAGCGTCTCCGTCGGAGCCCCCGGTTGGATGAGTCCTGCTTCCAATTCACGAACATATTTCGGGAGATGGATAACGCCGTGTGAGTCGTGTCCGACGCGATTGGCATCCACCATGGAACGGGTCACGATTTCCGCCTCGGCTGCTGGAATGTTTAATTTTTGGAAGACGTTGTGGCAAATAGCGGTGAGTTCTTCTGCTGTAAAGTTCGGCACTGTGTGGCTCCTTGTATGAGGTCTTGCTATTTTACACCGCCCGGTTGGTGTTGTCAAGTGTAAATCACAAAAAAAAATACGCTTTGTGAGATTTTTTTCTCAAAGTTGCATTCATACCTTATAAAAGCACAAAATTTCATTTTACTTTGAGGTCTTTCTTATTACTTTGAGGTCTGTCTTAGACTGCTTTCAGTTGGAGGGTTTTATGTCAGGTGACCGATGAGCAAAAACGAGATGCAGAACTCGTTCGGCAAATCTTATCTGGGGACGAAAGGGCTTTTGAAGTGCTTTACACACTCTACAAGCATCGTCTCTACCGGTATATCGCTAATAGAATAGACGACTGGCAAGATGCTGAGGAACTGACTAACGACACGTTCCTCAAAGCGAAAGAGCATTTAGAAACGCTTGAAGAGCCTGAAAAGGTTTTGAACTGGATGTTTCGCATTGCCAGCCAACTGGTCGCCGGATGGTACCGAAAAAATCGGAAGTCCGACACAGCACGATCCTTCATCAACATTTATGAAGTTGAGGGAGAATATGAAGCGACGACTGTTATCCATCAGGCTGCACAAGAAAACGCAACGGAGACAGCGAGATGGATAGCACTCTCGGAAGCCATCGCACAACTTCCTGAATTAGAGCGGCGGATGCTTCAGCTGCAACTTGAACGGAAAAATTACAGAGAAATTGCTGAAATATGTCAGGTCTCTGTAGGATCTGTAAGAAATCGGTTGCCTCGGGCAAAGAAAAAACTCGAAGCCTGGGGGGTAGCTTGGGAAGAAGCAAATGCTGAAGGGTTAGACCTGGATTTCTCTGAATTCAACAAGAAGTCAGAAAAATGAGAAGGTCTCATTGACAACCGTGGTATTGTTTCGCTGACCTGACAGTCTCCAAGTTGTATGATTTATTACCTTGAACCTAAGAATAGTATTTTAACATCGGCACGGAACCACACGACCGTGTTGACACGCTCAAAGGGAGAACACATTAATTATGAGACAATATAAGGGATATATCCTTTTTCTTTTACTTGGCACCATCTTTTTCACTGTTGGTGGCACCGTCAACGCACAAAACGCAGCGGAGCTGCAGGCAGAGATTGACGCACTCAAACAAGATATGGTTGATTTAAGAAAGGCACAGATAGAGCTCACTGCAGCCATGGCGCAGGCATATCGCGACTTGGAGGAAATCTCGGAGAAAGTCGACAGTGCCCGATACTGGCTCACGATCGCGAGATTATACCTCGTTGATGCGGAGGCGGACCTCGCAAATGCCAATGACGAGAACAGGGAGGCGGCCGAAGAATGGGCTGCATACTGGCGAAGCGTCGTCATAGATTTAGCGGATTACCTACTTGAGGTACAAACCGAATACGGAGATGCTACCGACAACTTGAGTAACCTACAAGTAGAATACCAGAAAAATAATGTAAGAATTGACCGTTTGGCGGCAGAAATTGCTGCAAAGGAGGCTGAATTGGAGCAACTCCAAGGGAATTAATTGATTGAGGATGGTGCATAAATATTTCTTGTAGGGATGTTTGCTGGGGTGTTTCTCCAAGTCTCCCAACCCGTAAGATGAACAGATGACACGTCATCTTACACATTTCGATTGCAAATATTGCCAACTTTTGTGAAAGATATGATGTATTCCCTCGCGTTGCAACTTTTTTGTTTGACAATAACACCCACATGTGTTACATTTAAACACGTCTCTTGTTGTTGTCATACATATTTTTTTCATGGCAGCCTCTATCGTTTCTTGAGGTGCGTCGAGGGTGAAACCACCACCCATCGACGCGGCACTGCCATAACCAGACTATGCCAGCGCTGGTTTCTATCATAGCAGATAACAGGGTTATGTGCTATAACAATAGAGACCAGCCCTTAATCGGGACGTATTGCCAGACATTCCTTTTCCCTGACCTTCCTTTTCTTTGTTGCGTTGTGTCGGCAAAACTCCCAAACTTCATACAGAGAGGATGCGAAAAATAATGAGGCACAAGAAAAATTTACGAAAACTATTGACTTTGGTTTATCTATTAACACTGACAATCTGTGTTTTCAGCTTAGCAAACCCAATGAGCCATATACTAACGGCTATCAAGGCAGCTCAGGCCATCGAAAGCGCGCTTAACCAAGATATTATATCTATTGCTAAGACTGTTCTCAGTCTTCAAAACGATATTCTTGAGATGCAAGAGCAGAAAGCTGAGATGATAGAGATGCGAGATGTGTTGTGGCATATAGCGAGTTCAGCTTATACGGACTACTGTGGTGCCATGGCTACCGGAGATTATGAAAGTGCAAAGTATCATTGGAGGAGATATAGTAATGCGATGCAGTCAATTAAATATTGGAATCGTCAAATTGATTTGGTTGACCGCGAGATTTTTGTCTATCAGGAAATGTATTTAAAATACGAGCTCGAGAAGCTCGAGAAAAAAAGAGATGAACTTGATGAGATACTTGCCGAGATAGATAGATTAAACGAGCAACTGTCGGGTTCAAGCGATTAGAACCCTAATTAGGAGGTTTACAATGACGTTGAAAACTCGCATACGTTTTAGTGTTTTGGTTATCGTCCTTTTAGGGATGGGTTCTATTCTAATACTGATGGGGCAAAAGGACACTAAAACTTCTAACGGAGGAAGTCATCTTACAGCGTTACCGCTCTCACGTGAAGAACCTCAAAAGGGATCCCTTGATGACACAAGACAGCGTTTGGAGGAAGTGCATTCAAGGACTGGGGTGAACTCAGAGATAACACCTGAAATGCTAAAGAGATTCCGTGCTTCGAGAAATGAAGCCACATTAAAAAAGGAATGGGATGCCCTTATGGAGGTTCCGGGTCGCCATTCGTCAAAAGAATGGTTTGCAGCACTTGCGGAATTTCATCGTAAGGCACAAGCAAGACAGGTTGATTACCGTAGTCAGGCTGCGCAGTCGAAACGTGACATCCAAGAAACGAAGGCGGCAATACAGAAAACAGAACGTATTATGGCAGAAACAGCTGAGATGGTCGCAGAATCGAGGAGACGGACAGCAGAAGCCATCGCTCGTTACGAGGCGCGTTTCGCCGATCCAGCAACGTCTCAAACACCGTCTGAAAATGATCACACTGACGACTCACTAAATACGGTCCCGTCTCCTGAACCCCCAGAGGGGGCTTTAACTTCACCGACAGAAGTTTCGGCCCCCCCCCATAGTGAAGCACGTCGTGATCCTGTATCCGAGACCTTCATCCGGGACACGTTTCTTGACGAAATGGCACAATGGCAGGAAGGTATCAATAAAAGCTACCCTGATGTTCTGATCGCAGAAGACCTTCCCTTAGAGGCGTTTAACTCGATTTTCTCGACGGAGGCTTCGCGGATGGAACTCCAAGCACGGCAAAGACAAATGCAAGCGGACATTGCCCATCGTGTTCAAAGTTTTTTGGCAGAGGATGCTCCCGGAAATCGAGACCAGAAACTTTCCATTATTCGTCAGACGCTCTCAGCAACCTGGAGTGAAGAGATTGCAGATAGTGTCATTGAACGTTTAAAATAGGCGAACACGAGTTGCCACTTTAAACACTTGCCCTTTGGATAGAAAGTTTTCTTTCAGCAACATAGGAAAAGCCGCCTCTGCGATTTACACATACGGCGGCTTTTTTATTGTTTGTCGGGATTCAAAGTCGTCTTGCTATATCGTACCCGCCTCTTTGGACTATTCCACCAATCGTTCAGCAAAACGGAACGCGCTGTTGTCTTCAGGCGCGTAGCCGATCACCTTCCGTGCGTTGGTGATGCTCCAGAACTTATGCGAATTATCGCTGATGCCGTAGAAAATCTGGAGCGGAATCCCGTTTTCGTCCTCTATGTTCTCTATTTCAATACTCTTGACGAAGCGTTGCCCCTGGTCGCGGATGCTCAAATACGCGCCGAGTCCGCGGTGCATCGCCTTCAGATCGTCTGTCAAACTCCTTTTTATATCCCTTTTCGCTTGAAAAATTTTGAACAGACATATATAATGGCTAAAAACAGAGGCTTCCATAGGTTCGTACTCGTTATAGTCGCTCTGCCCCATCCAAACTGAAAACCGAATGCCTCTAACTTCTCTAAACTTGGAAGATAATAAAAAATGAGACGCTTCGGAACCCAAGGTCGTGTGTACCCTGAAGATAATTACGTTATCCCGCGTACAGCGGAGGTTACCGATTTTATCACCCGTGTCAAACAGGGGCGGTACATCGTCCTCTTCGCGCCCCGCCAGACTGGTAAAACTACCTTTTTCCAACTGGCACTTGAGGAACTCACCGCCAAAGACTTAACCTATTTCCCGATACAATTCAATTTTGAGGTGTACGAAGGCTGCACACCCTCAGAGTTTTACGGTGGTCTCACAGGTGATATGCGTGAGAAAATCATAGAAGTCTTTCAAGAACGTGGACAAGCACTGCCTGAAACGCTCACCGACTTATTAGAAACTACACAACTTACGAATCAACTCTCTCTGCGCGGATTCCTTAAGGCATTGGGAAAAGTTTTAAGTGAACTACGGGTTGTACTCATCATTGACGAATTTGATGCCATTCCGCGCGATGCTGTCAAAGGTTTTCTTCGTGTGCTCCGCGAGATCTATCTCTCCGGCAGGACGCGCTGTCCGCATAGCATTGGCATTATTGGGGTTAAAGACATCACGCAGCTGGATTATGATAGGTCCATTTCGCCGTTCAATATCCAAGATGAGTTTCGGTTGCCGCCCTTCACGCTTGAACAGGTCCGCGAGCTGCTGGCACAGTATACCGAAGAAGTCGGACAACCGTTCACCCCTGAAGTTATCGAGAACATTCATAGACAGACTGCCGGACAGCCGTTCCTCGTCAACCGATTCGCACAGATTCTTACCGAGGAGATGGATATCCCTAAAAATGAGACGATCCAAATGGCGCACTTTGCGGCGGCGCATACCCAACTCCTTGGAGAAACAAACGCGAATATCAGCCACCTGTTAACCAACATTCGTAGAAATCCGCGTTTTGAAAGTATCCTGATGCGAATCGCCTCCTATGAAAACGGTATTCGCTTTAACCCAGACGACGAAATCATTGGCGAGCTCACCACTTACGGCGTCATAGCGAAAGGGCCGGACGGGATGTGTGAGATTCTCAATCCGATATATCAGCAGCGAATCATGCAGGCGTTCAAGCCTCTTTTAAATGGGTTGGAACACGAATATTTCCCAAAGGACACTCAGCCAGGCTTGGTTGATTACCTAACGTCCACAAGTCAGATTAATATGGACTTGCTCCTTGACAATTTTCGGGATTTTGTCGCCCGCGCGGGCTTTCGGATTCTATTAGTCCCCAATACCCCAAAGGAGTTCGTCGGTCAACATCTTCTTTATGCATATCTGGATCAATGCGTCCAATTGGTGAATGGACATATTTACGTTGAAGTTCAAACCGGACGCGGCAGGATGGACCTCGTCATCTTCTACAACGCGCGGAAATACATCGTCGAGACCAAGATATGGGAGGGGCACAGATCCTATCAGACCGGTAAAAAACAACTCGCGGCGTATCTCCAATTGGAACGGACAGTTGAGGGCTACTACGTGGTATTTGATCATCGTGAGCATCCAGAGCCTCGGGCAGAAACAGAGACAATAGATGGGATGAAGATTCGGAGTTACGTCATTCCTGTGATGCAAAAACGTCCCTCACAGAACGCCTGAATGCTCAACGCTAAACGCGGACGGCACGCGTTATGATCCTTTCGCTTCCTTGAACACTTCTGTTAACCGCTCAGCAAAACGGAATGCGCTGTTGTCCTCTGGTGCATAGTCTATCACTTCTCGAGCGTTGGTGATGCTCCAGAACTTATGCGAATTATCGCTGATGCCGTAGAAAATCTGGAACGGAATCCCGTTTTCGTCCTCTATATTCTCTGTTTCAATGCTTTTGACAAAGAGTTGAACCTGATCGCGAACGCTTAAATAGGCACCAAGCGCGCGGTGCATATTCTGATAATTGTCCGTTGTGATATCCGCCATATCTGTCTCGCGCGGTGCACCGATACGGATCTGCACGTTTTGGAGTTTCTTGTTTTTCCTGAACCCCGTCGCAAAGACAAAACCGAGATGTTCATAAGACTCTTTTGCCCACCCGTAGAAGTTATCGGAAAGTGGACGCATCTCTGGGGTTACGAAATCCCACTTACCTGTCCAAATAAGGCGTTCATAATAATCTGCTGCGTGGTTAGAACTACAGACAACGACGCGCCGAACATCCGTTTCCCAGCAGGTGTGATAGACGTTATACGCCATCTGGATGTTGTTGAGTTCATCCTGAAAACCGCCGCCTTTGAAAGCACAGTGAACGACGGCATCGACACCCTCAAAATGGTGTCGGTATGCGTCTCGGTCAGGATTGGTAAGTTCAACGATCTCAATGCCTTCGACCTCTTCGCCTTGCCGGTTGGTGGTTTTTACATCCAAAAGGACGAGTTCATAGCGTTCTCGAAATTCTGGGAGCATCCGACTGGCAATATAGCCAGAGGCTCCAGTGATAAGAACTTTTCTACGATTTGGCATGTTGGAGTGGTCTCCTGATGTAGTTATTTCAAAGGTTATCAGGCTGAATGCCTATGAAATCTCCAATTTTTCTTTACAATGCCGTGCGAGCAGCTTCATCTCTTCTATGACCTGTGTCTCAGTTTTTATCAGTTGCTCAAAGACAGGTGGTATAGATTGCCTGTTAAGGAGCCTGTCAAAGAAACTGCGCTGCACTGCTGTTGGTCCCGCGAATTGCGAAACCCCAGGACGCGCCGGTTCTGTTCCTAAGTATTCGATTGAAAAATAGTGCACAACCTTCTCTTGCGTAATCTCGCCTTCGTGGATGCTACCTGTGATCCGCCGTCCATAGTTCACTGCATAGACTCTACCGCTCATCTGGCTGCGGACAGTATAACCGCCTGCATCAACGGCTTCGTTCCAACATTTCTCGAACCCGTTGTTAGGCAAACGTTCACGAAGCTCTTCGGCGGAACGGACGACGAACTTGTTTTGATGCGGTGTTTTGACAATAAGGAATTCCTCATCTTCGTGCTCAGAAGCGGGTTGCCCTATGAGGAGATCAACGGAATCCAGCGTCCAGACAACACCGTTTCGTATACCTTTTGCCGAGTTATGATGTCTTTCGATGAATTCACTGTTCAGTGGGTGCAGACGATAAGTACCATTGTTGTTAAATGTCTCACGCAACTTTCGACGGTGTTCTATGACAGAAAACCGCTTTTTAGAGATCGGTATTTCGAGGCTGAGCGTGTAACCTGTGTGTAACTCGGTTGTGAGGTTCAGTTGTGATTGTCGAAGATCCGCTAAACGCGTGAGTGCCGTCTGACTTTTGGACAGGACGCGTCCGATCAAATATTGGCAGCGAAGTGCTGGGATTTCCGAGGCGAGACGTTCGAGCGTTGGTGCATCCAGCTGCTCCAACATAACCTTATGTTCCCATCGTGTCCCGCGTTCATGCATTAAAATTTGGAACTGCTGCATATCGCCATCGGTTCGGATATAACCGAGTGCTGTCCACGGATCAAAGGTCGCACGGTAGTTTCCGCTGGTTTCTGCATCTCCCGCTAATACGCAATCTCGTCGTTCGTATCGGGAATAGAGTCCGAACTGAAATTCAAAGCCTTGGTAAGGTGCTAAAGCCTCTCGTAGATCGCGCGCGAACTCGCTGCCGCGTGCAAACCGCTTGAAAATCTGCTCGGTGCGCTGTGGCTGATTCAAGGCATCAAGAAACGTCCCGATAGGGATACCACCTTCTTCTACACCTTCATCTTCGCTTTTTCCAAAAACCTTAGTCTTGGTCTTAAAGGGCGGATTCCGAAGCGACACATCGCGTTGCGAGACGAGTTGTAACGCCACATCATCTGCTATATCCTTGAGTGCAGGTGCATCGCCGAGAATTTCTGCAAGCTTAACGTCGTCTATCTTCTCAGTCAAATCAATACCACGTTTGAGCTCAGCAAAGTGGATAATATCGTCGCAACTATACTGGAGCGGCGCGCTTGAAGAGAGGTTATCGTAGTTAGAGCGATGGAAGCGGATCCGCGGCTTGATGCGAAAGACGGGTGTGAGTCCATAATCTTTCAGCAAAACGTACAACGTGACAGTATAAGAATCCGCGTGAACCTTCTGCGCCAGAATACGGTCAAGTTTCGCGTCGCCTTCGACGATTAACCGTTCCTGGACGCGTCGGCTATCGTTGCCGAAAATCATCATCCGATGTTCTTCTCTGTTATCATCTACTAACATGGATATACCCTCCGTTGCCCCATAAAACGATGCTGCCGTGTCTTGGTTACTTTACGTCGGTTCAAACCGTTGGCGTGCTAGGGCTGCTGCGCCAAGGATTCCCGAATTATCTCCGAGCTTTGCGCGTACAATTTGGACACCGTTTAGCGTATTTGGGAGCGCGTATTTTTTTGCGTAGGATCGTATATTGTCTATGAAGGTGTCGTCAAGTGCTTCAACAACGCCGCCCCCTAATACAATCATGTCCGGGTTCAGGAAATTCACTATGGAACCGATACCGATGCCGAGATATTTGGTTGCTTTCTTGAAAACTTTCAGGGTTAACTTATCCTTTGCCCGAATCGCCTTCACCAATACGCCGCTCCGAATGACACTGAGGTCGCCATCGGTGAGTTTAGTAAGCACGCTCTTTTTACCTTTTTTCTTAATCGCCTTCCGAAATTGCTTTGCCATAGCGGTTCGGCTTGCGATTGCTTCTAAACAACCACGTGTGCCGCATCCACACCGGGGTCCATCGGCTTTAACGATAATGTGTCCAATTTCACCAGCGGTCTTACTCGCGCCGTGGAATAATTCACCTTTTAAAATAATACCGCCACCGATGCCGGTGCCGACAAAAATGCCGACAACATTCTGGACACCTTGTGCGGCACCGAAGGCGTGCTCACCAAGTGTTCCGACATTCACATCATTGTCTACAAACGTCGGCAATCCGGTTCGGGCTTGAAGTTCAGCCTTGAGTGGAACGTCCCGCCACCCGAGATTCGGTGCGAAAATGACGATCCCTGTTTCTGGATCGAGGGGTCCCGGTGCCCCGATGCCGATTGCTTGTATTGATGCTTTATCAACGTTTGACTTATTGATCGCCTTTTGGATGGATTCAGCGATCCGGTCAATAACGACAGATGTCCCTTCGTCTGCTCCTGTTGAAACTTTGGATGTCCCTAAGATATTACCTCCCGCGTCAATGACAGCGGACAAAATCTTTGTGCCACCCATATCGACACCGACAACGTTGGTGCTCATCTCTTAATAGTCTCCCGTTAAATTGGTTATGTTACCAAAAATGATAACAGTTTCCGTTTAAAGTCTGCTGCGGAGAGTTGTTCCCACTTTTCAAGAAATTTTTCGTAATCGGTTTTTCGAGTCTCTCTCGTCTGATCAATAAGTTTAGCGATCCCGTCTTTCCCTGTAGCGGGTAGGGACGGTGGTGCGACAGCGTCCGACGCTGATTGATGTGCGTAATCGGTTAAAACCTGTAAAACGACATCGCCGTCGTGGATGTCGCCGAGGATTTCTTGTAAATCGACGATCACCGCGAGGAATTCATCAAAACGTTCTTCGTCCGTTGGCGTCCCATCTTTAGGGCATTCTTTTTCAAACGCATAAACGATCCGAAAGAGTTCCATCGTATAACGGAGTCGTTTGATCGAAATTCGCATGTTATGGAGTTCTTCATGCCTCGCTACGTCCCGAATGAACGGCTCCCACGTGTAGACCTCTTCGACCTTCTGTGGAAGAATGATACGAGCATTTTCGCGGTAACTACAGAGTGGCTTGACACCACTGATTTTGTGAGCTTTCGCCATCTTTTAATTTTTCCTTGCGGTTCAGTAAGGTGGGTTAGAAACTTTCAAGCTCACCTCCGTATATCTATGAAGAAACACCCTATCAATACGCAGAAATACCGTTTTTGCTTGGGGTATTTGCTTGGGGTTTTTGATAGGGTGTTTCTGCGTATTTCTGCGGATTTCTTGTAAGCAAAAACACCTCTCCATTACATTACGAACTACACGCCTTGGTCTACTTTTTGACAACGAAAAAATCCAAAAACTCGGTCTCAAAACCGGCGGTTTCCAGGGCGGTAAAGAGTATTAGCATCGGTTTTCGGGCTTTTTCTCGTTCACTTTGTAGATGCGAGATAAATGCTTGGATGTCTGCCTGTTCTGCTTCCGACAAAGTACCCAACGTTTTCTGGAAACGATGAATAAGAACATCGAGGTCCCGGACGGCTCCCATTGTTCGGGTTATCGCTTTCACCTTTTTATAGTGTTTTCGGAACGATTTTTGCGGAAAACAATCAGCGAAATTATCCATCGCTGCCCGTAAACGCCGCGAAGTGACACGCATATCGTGGACATATTCGATGTCGTGTCCATCCTTGGCTCCATCTTTATAGGACATCATTTGCTGGAAATAGTCCACGATTATCTCCCGCGCCCAAGTTTCCAACGTCTCATCGGGTGAAATCGCGTTGGTTTTCGCACTTATAGACATTGTGTTAAGCCTCTTATTCGGTTTTACTAAAACAGGAACCTTCGCTAAGAAAAAGGGGTTCGGTTTTGTAACGGAAGATTTGATAAAGCGTTCGTCGACATCGTGTGTGGTTATAAGAGCTTGACCTTGCATCAAGATTTTGCCTGTTGGCGGAGTAGATGGTCTGTAAGAACAAGTGCCGCCATCGCCTCCACGATTGCAGGTGCCCGCACCAACACACACGGATCGTGTCGTCCACTCGCTTCCAGGGTCACTTCGTTTCCGTCTACATCAACCGTTTGTTGGGGTTTACCGATTGTTGCTGTCGGTTTGAATGCGACTTGGAATACGATGTTTTCGCCGTTTGAAATACCGCCTTGTGTGCCGCCGGAATTGTTCGTGCGGGTCCGAACGCGTCCCGCTTCACCCTCTTTTTCGATATAAAAGGCATCGTTATGTTCGGAGCCTGTCATTGCAGTGCCCTCAAATCCTGACCCGATTTGGAAACCCAGCGTTGCGGGGAGCGACATCATCGCCTTCGCCAAATCTGCTTTGAGTTTGTCAAAAACCGGTTCACCAAGTCCGACGGGCACATTACGGGTTACCGACGCAATGACACCACCGAGCGAATCCTGATCGCGCCGCGCCTGATCAATACGTTCCGCCATTTTGGGGCTCACAATCGGATCGGGACACCGCACAGGACTCGCCTCTATCGCGTCAAGTGTTACCGTGTCTGTGTCCACGTCGGCTGTTAGTGTATGAATCTGTTTAACATAAGCAAGCACCTCAGTTCCTGACCTCTCGCACAGGATCTGTTTCGCTATCGCGCCCGCTGCGACACGCCCGATGGTTTCTCGTGCACTGGCTCTGCCACCACCTTGCCAGTTTCGGATACCGTACTTCTGTTGATACGTGTAATCGGCATGTGAGGGACGGTAGAGGTCTTTTAGATGGTTGTAAGCTGCCGGACGCGCGTCCTTATTCCATACCAACATAGAGATAGGCGTTCCGAGTGTTTTACCTTCAAAGAGACCGGAGAGTATTTCAACAGCATCGCCCTCTTGACGCGGGGTCGTGAGATGGCTTTGTCCCGGCTTCCGACGATCAAGTTCAAATTGTATTGCGGATATGTCAAGGTCAATCTGTGGCGGGCATCCGTCGACGACAACGCCGACAGCACCGCCGTGTGATTCACCCCAAGTTGTAATCCGAAAAAGGTGACCGAACGTATTCATTTCGTTGCACAGTCGCACGCTGTAGGTGCGCACCTTTACTTTTAGAATTGTATATTTTAAGCATCTTGTGATATACTATAACAGATTCTGTCGTAAAATGCAAGCATTTTTCGGTGCTCGGTGCCGCTTGCCAACCGAAAACTTACTATCTAAAAGAAGAGAACTTATGTTATCGCTTTTTAAACGCTATATTGCACTGCTCCTGATCTTTATAATCATCGTGTTTCTGTGGGACACGCTGTTTGTGTATCCGTTGAAAATCTTTGTTGTGTTCATGCATGAAGTGAGCCACGGACTTGCTGCAATTGTAACCGGTGGTAGAGTCGTCGAGATTCAGGTTAACCCACAACAAGGCGGACATGCGCTCACGCAAGGCGGTTCTCGGTTTTGGACGCTGACTGCGGGTTATCTCGGCAGCCTTCTTTGGGGCGGGCTTATCCTGCTTCTGGCAGCGAGGACGCATTTCGACAAAGTGATTAGTGTATTGATTGGCGTTGGCATGGTAGCGATTACTATCGGTTTTACTGAAGGTGAGTCTCCCTCATTTTTCGGCATTCACTTTTTTAAAGATGGCAATTTCATTGCGTATGGAGATTCCCCTTCGTTCACTTACCTTTTCGGTGTCGGTTTTGGAGCAGTACTTATCGCTATCGGATTGTTTCTTCCAGAAGTGGCCAATGATTGGATGTTACGCACCATTGGCGTAACAAGCTGCCTTTATGCAATTCTTGATATCAAGAGCGATGTTTTGGACCGGTCACATTTACGTTCTGATGCTAGGATGCTATCCGAAGTGACACCTCTTCCAACAATGTTTTGGGGCATACTTTGGATTCTCATCGCAATCGGTCTTACGCTATGGTTTCTTTATCTTGCAGGCAAAACCCCAATAGTCCAAGAAGAAACATCTGCCGAGGACGATCTCTGACTTTGCAACACGCCATTAACCAAATGGACTAAATTGGCCCGACGATATTCCGCTAAAGTGGAGAAACCACACGCCAAGACCTATTAGAAAAAGTGGAACGCAGATAAGTACGATGAGGATGAAGCATCCCCACATCCACGAACCTCTGGATTTCGCAGCGGTTGATAGTCGTGCGAGCAACATACCGCCACATATCATGATGATAACGATGAGACCGAATACCGCCACCGTCAACATTTCTTCTCGTCTCCTCCCGTGAATATAGTTTAAATATGAGACACTCTTCAAAAAGTCCTGTCACCCTACGTGCAACGCTGATCGGCATCGTTCTCATACCATTTAATAGTTACTGGATCCTGCATCTCAGTTATATCTGGGACTCTAACCGTCCCACGAGTTTAGCGTTGCTGTTCAATGTTCTGTTTACGTTGCTTGTACTTATCGGGTTCAGTGCGCTCCTGCGCCGTTTACGTCCGACATTAGCATTTACGCAGTCAGAACTGTTAACGATCTATGCGATGCTATGCCAAGCCTCCGTTTTTGCAGGGCGCGATATGCTACAGGTCTTAGTACCGTTGATGGGGAACGGCTTTTGGTACGCAACGACCGAAAACGAATGGGCACAACTTTTTCATCAGCATCTTCCGGAATGGCTTGTCGTCGGAAAGCGAGAGGTTCTGCGCGGCTTTTATGAAGGTGAAAGCACGTTCTATCTACAGGCACATATAAGTGCCTGGCTCCTACCGACACTTATCTGGGTCGGTTTCTGCCTTGTCATCGGTGTGACGATGCTCTGCCTGAATGTACTTTTACGCAAACAGTGGCAGGAACACGAGCGACTGACCTATCCTATTGCGCAACTCCCGTATGAAATCACACGGGCAGCATCAAGCGCCGGTAACCTAAGAACCGCCCCGTACCTATTTTTCAATCGACGGATGATGGCAGTCGGTTTAAGCATCGCTGCTGTTCTGAATCTCCTCTATAGTTTACATCAAATTGATCCCGTTTTTCCAACAATTCCGCTCTATCACGGGTTTCGACTCGCTGAAAAACCGTGGAGCGCGATGAACAATCCCGGTTTCCGTATCAGTTTTTTCCCGTTTGCGGTCGGCGTGGGTTTCTTGATCCCGCTCGATTTAGGGTTCTCCTGCTGGTTTTTTCATCTATTTTGGCATTTTGAAAGGATTATCGGTGAGAGTTTCGGCTGGCGTGGCGCGATCGGATTTCCGAAGGAGATGGCACAAATTCGGGGTGTATGGTTGGCTCTATTTCTATGGACGTTGTGGATGGGACGTGCGCATGTCAGGGGCGTTTTACAAACAGTTTTTAGTAGGGGCGGGGTTACCCCGTCCCTACATGACGAAGGTGAAGCGTTACGCTATAGAACGGCATCAATCGGCGTACTCATCGGGTTCATCTTGATTTTGGCGTTCTGTTTGAAGGCGGGGATGTCTCTCTGGTTCGCACTCCTATTTTTCGTTCTCTATTTCGCGATGTCGGTGACAATCACGCGTATCCGTGCCGAACTCGGACCCCCGGCGCACGACCTTTACAATGCCGGTCCTGATCTTCTTCTGACAGACGCGCTCGGTACGCGGCGGATTGGGAATCGGAACCTTTCGGTGATGTCGCTCTTCTTCTGGCTGAATCACCTCTCTTACCGCGCACATCCGATGCCGCACCAGTTAGAGGGATTAAAACTTGCGCATCAAACCCGTTTTAATCCGACCCATCTTCTCTGGGTATTAGCGATTGCTATTTTCGTAGGCGCGCTCTCTGCAGCGTGGGGACACTTGCATCTCTCCTACGAGGTCGGTTTAGAGCAAGCGCGTTCGTGGTATGCCCGCGCCGCTTTCAATAGACTTGCCGGATGGCTCTACAATCCGAGCGAAACGAGTGTCGCCGGTATGCTCTACACTGCCGGTGGATTCGTTTTTGCCATCGGTCTGCTGCTTTTGCGGTGGCGATTCATTCAGTGGCCCCTACATCCTGTAGGGTACGTCGTTTCGAGTTGGTGGACCTTTACCGGACTCTGGTTTCCGCTCTTAATCAGTTGGACAGTCAAACGGATTTTGCTCTCAACAGGTGGCGTGCGCTTATACCGACGTTCGATTCCCTTTTTTATCGGCTTGGTTATCGGTGATGTGATCGTTGCTTCCGTCATCAGCATTTTCGGACTCATCTTTGATTTTCGGGTTGTCTACCTAAGTTGGTAAATCTCTTTCCAAGAGAATGCAAAATATTGCTTGACATCCGAAGTATGTTAGTGGTAAATTTTTTATAGCATTGATGCCCTGATTCTAACACATATTTAAAAACATATCACTTGTAGGAACATACCTTATGAAACGTCATCACATTGTCGGTATTTTCGCTGGGATATGCGCGATAGGCTTGGCGGCGAGCAATCTCCTTTCAGGGAATATCGTTGACGGACTGACAAGCTTCATAGTATTATCTATTTTAGCCGTTGCAACTTTTTTTAAAGACAAATTACCAACGAAATGGTCCCACGTGATAATACCAATTGAGATATCTGTTGTTATTATTTTTATACTATTGTTTGAGGGCATTCTCGAATTTTTTCACTAAGCGGTTATTGTCATTTCGGATACAAAAACAAGATGGATACAACAGACGTATCACTCAGTGTGAATATCGGCGGGATCGAGATGCGGAATCCCGTCATGACGGCATCAGGCACCTTCGGTTACGGCTCCGAATACGCAGATTTCGTGGATCTGAACCGACTCGGCGCGGTGGTCGTTAAAGGTGTTACGAGCGTGCCGTGGCCCGGCAATCCGATGCAGCGTATCATGGAAACGCCTTCCGGTATGCTTAACGCGATCGGACTCCAGAACGTCGGCGTGGACGGCTTCATTTCGGAAAAGCTGCCCTACCTGCGCGATTTTGATGTCCCGGTAATCGTTAACGTCTGTGGTAAAACGGTGGAAGAATACCTGACTGTCGTTGAGAAACTCAACACTGCAGACGGTGTCGCTGGTGTAGAACTCAATATCTCTTGTCCGAACTTGGATTGCGGCGGTATGAGTTTTGGTGTTGACGCGACATTGGCGCATCAACTTGTTAAGGAAGTCCGGGCACAAACGCACCTGCCGTTATTGGTGAAACTCTCGCCGAACGTTACAGATATTACTGTCATCGCACGCGCCGTTGAGGATGCGGGTGCAGATGGACTTTCGGCTATTAATACGCTTCTCGGTATGGCAATCAACGCAGAAACGCGGAACCCGGAACTTGCAAACGTTACAGGCGGACTCTCCGGTCCCGCAATAAAGCCTGTAGCACTGCGATTGGTCTGGGAGGTCTACAAAAGTGTCTCTATTCCAATTGTCGGGATGGGGGGTATCATGACAGCGACGGATGCTGTGGAATTTTTTATTGCTGGTGCCTCCGCTATAGCCGTCGGGACCGCGAACTTCGTCAATCCACAAGCATCAATGGAAGTGGTAAAAGGCATTCACGCCTACCTCAAAAACGGAAATATAAGATCAATGAAAGAACTAATTGGAAGTTTGCAAGTCTGACAGCCTTGAAGCGTTCATGTAATCTCTCAATCGGTAGAAATCTAAACAATTAACCGGTATACTTAACAAAATACCTCAGAGGAGGAAGATGAGGCATCTGGTAACACTCGACGATTTGTCGAATTTTGAAATTGAACAGATTTTTCGACTCGCATCGGGAATGCAGTCACAACAAGAGACATGGGCAGGGATCTGCCGTGGTAAATTGCTGGCAACCCTTTTCTATGAACCGAGCACACGCACGCGGCTCTCCTTTGAGAGCGCTATGGAACGGCTTAATGGTAGAACGCTCGGTTTCTCTGATCCGCGTGCAACTTCCACTGCTAAAGGCGAAACGCTTGCCGATACCGCACGGATGGTAACGAATTACGCCGACCTCATTGTTGTTCGACACAACTGGGCAGGTTCGGCACGGGTCATCGCACACCACGCACATGTCCCTGTCATCAACGGCGGGGACGGGAGCCATACGCACCCGACACAGGCACTCGCCGATCTTTATACGATTATACGCCGGAAATCACAGATACAAGGGTTAACCGTCGGTATCTGCGGTGATCTGCAGTTCGGACGGGCAGCACACTCCTTCGCACTTGCAGTTGCGCGGTTCGGTGGAAATCTGATTCACATCGCACCGAAACCGCTACAGATGCCACCGTGGGTGCTCGCGCAACTTGAACACTGCTACGGGCAAATACCGCTTGAAGCAGAGAATATTACAGAGGTAATTGACAGGTTGGATGTCATCTATGTCAACCGACTTCAAGAGGAGCGACTTCCACCGAACATGGATGCTGCGACTGTCCGTGGAAGTTACTTGTTGAATGCAGCGGTCATGAAGCACGCCAAACCTGATGCGATGATCATGCATCCGCTCCCGCGCGTCAACGAGCTCGCTTATGAGTTGGACGACGATCCGCGTGCCGCTTATTTCGAGCAATCTGCGAACGCAGTCCCGGTTCGGATGGCACTGATTGCCAGCCTTATGGGGTTGGAACAACTCATCTTGACGCAACCCCCGAAACGAGAGATCGCTACCACTGAAAAACAGTGTGAAAACACAAACTGCGTTACCAAGCACGAGACATACCTAACGGCTGAACGTGAAACGTTCGGTGAAACTGTCCGGTTGGATGCCTGCGCTTATTGCGGAAACCTTTAATCTTGAGATAATGCATTCAATCGCTTTCGGCAGCTTCGTCAGTTCGTGGCATCTCCTTTTCAAGGATTGCCATCTTTGTTGAACGCCAGAGCAGGTCCCCGGGACCTACAGCGTGCCATTTCCCGTTTACGAACGTCATGACAGCACTATCTTTTTTTTCGGATGAGAGGATGCTGCGAGGAAAACTGTGTTTGGGGCCCCAATTCGTATAGGTAAGCGATTCACCGTTCTGCCATATCCATTCTCCCTCTTTTTCCGCATCGCTGAGCCCAATCCAATAGAGATGATTCCCGAAGAGTCCTGATAGCCACTCCTGTTCGGCTTTTTCATTAATGGTGACCAGATACGCGCCTTCGTCAGCAGCGCGGTCTTTCGCATCTTTTAGGCTTCTACACCGAATCTTTTTATAGGCATGTCCGTTTGCAGGATTCACAGCCCATGCATCTTTTTCCCATGGCGGGCGTCGCACCTGCCTCTTTGGGGTAGGACTCGTTGTTACACGCGGTTTCACTTGTGTCTGTTCAACCGCAACACGAGTTGGTGCAGAGGTCGGTTTATCAGGCGGTGTCGATGTTGCGGTGCCGGTTGACTCCGTAGTTTTCGGTTTATCAGGCGGTGTCGGTGTCCCCGTCAATTTTCGGAGTAAGTTAGGCAGTGACTCCTTAGAAGGTTTTGATTGCGTAGGCGCTGCGGCAGGTGGGGCATTGCCATCGAGCGTCAGGACCAAGTCGTCATATCGACCACCCGCTTCAATTTCAAACTGTTCCGACTCTGCTGACAGTCCTTTATACTTCACCGAAACCGTGAAGAGTGCTGGCTCACCGTTGTTCTCAAGGTAATGTAGAAAATAGCCTTCGGAGTCCGTGGTTGCGCCGCCACTCCGCGTGCCGTTGCTCCTGATGACTGTGGAAATAGAGGCGTTAGTTAACGGTTTCCCATCTTTATAAACAACTCGCGCGCGAATCCGCATCCGTGGCCGCACGGTAACCTCTACATTTTTAAAATGGCTGCCCGGTTTGATAGCAAATCTGGTGCCTCCGAAAGGAAACTCCATCCCTTGATAAATTGTTATCCCTCCTATTTTGATTGAGATGAGCTCAATGTCCGGTTCAAGGTTAAATGAAGGCTTCCCATTTTCCCCGGCCTGCTGTGGCGGAATCATAATTTGCACCGGTCCGGCAGGAACATTAGTGAAAGAGAACGCTCCGTTTTCATCAGTCTTTGACATTTGAAAAACTGGTGATAGATTGATGGTAAACCCAGAAATCGGTTTCCCCTCCGTATCAAGGACAGTGCCGGAGAGGGTAGCGCTCTCCACTTGTGCGATGCAAGGTAGCAAGACAATAAGCGGGAATAATACTACAAGTCCGATACGACATATAATGGACCTGAAATTCAAGCACTCCATTGTAAATTCTCCTTTAAAGCGAATAAGTATAGATTGGGTTGAATTTAAAGTCAGCCCGATGCTGTGTTACTTCGATTGTCTAATTGTCCTCAGCCGATTTCTCAACAGGCATATCTGGTCTCTCAATAACTGCCTTCTTGGTAAAACTTGCACGTCCGCCTTCAGGTGCAGTCGCTCCCCACCTGCCATTGCCATATCTTGACATGATGACGTAATCTTTCATCTCGGTGTTGCCGCCATCTCGTTCATGCTCTCCCCAATCGGTATACTCAACTGGTTCACCACTGTGCCAAGCCCACTGTCCCTCCTCAGCGACATCACTGAGTCCGATCCAAAATTCCTCTCGCTCAAAGACGCCTTGGAGCCATTCATTTTCTGCTTTATCGTTAATGGAAACCAGATAAGCATTTTCTGCAGTAGCCTGTTCCATAGCATCCGCTATATTGTCGCAATAAATCCTTTTGTAAGCGTGTCCGTTTGCCGGATTCACTATCCATACAGATGGTGGATTCATAAATGCTATTAATGCATCGGATGTAGGCGGCAAAGGACGTTCTGCCGGTGGTACTTGGTTGCCGTTGAGTGTCAAAAGTAGATGAACTTGCGGTTGCCCTTCATGCAAAATAAACGGCGGTGCTTTTGCGAGAAGTCCGAGATGTTCAACACCAAGTGTATAGAATTGAGTTTCACCATCCTCCCTAAGGTTTTCCACAAAATATCCGTCAGTGTCGGTTTGCTTTCCACCGCTTGAACTCCCGCCCCCACTTCCGTCCAAATCTGTTCGTATCATACGAACCCGGATTTGGGCGTTGGTAACCGGGGTGCCGTCGGCAAAAACGAGGCGTGCGCGGACCTGCGGTCGGATATCTGTTTTTACTGTAATAACAGCATCTTCGATCTCTGTTCCTGCTTCTAAGGAAAATTGTATTGTGTTGAAAGGTGGATGTGGATGACCCCTCGGATAAAGCGTTATTTCATTGATTTTGATAGACAGGATTTGGATTGTTGTCTGTTCACCTACGGCACCTTTTAGGACAAATCTGACGGATTCCATTGGCGTAATGGGCCAGATGGAAAAATTCCCCTCTGCGTCGGTCTGTCTTTCCCAGAGTGGCACGACACCTTCTTCCAGTCTGTTCCCCATAACTTTATAGGGTTGAATCGCTATTGAAATACCGACAACCGGATCCCCGGCTTCATTAACAACACGTCCAGAAACAGTTACACCTTCTTGTGCGAAGGTGGACGAGGATGCTAAAAAACAGAGCACCGCAATACCGACGAAATATCGGATTTTTTGTTTGAAACTTTGAAAATTCATATTAGATTTCCTTTTTTGGATATTGAAACATCAATTGGAGAAAAACCGCAGCCCGACAAAGACTATTGCCCATCAAACGCATCTACCTTTTCAAGAAGTGCCATCGCAGTCATGCGCAAGAGTACGCTGTGAGAACTAACGGCATACCATTTTCCATCAGTGAATGTTGTAACAACGTAGTCTCTTTCGTCGGAACTTTCTTTAACATCAGACGGTTCAGCAAAAAAATCATCGGGTAACCAGTTCTCATAGGTAAGAGGATCGCCGTTATCCCACTGCCATTGTCCTTCCTTTTCTGCATCGCTGAGTCCTATCCAGTAAAATTCATGTCCAAAAACCGCTGAGAGCCACGCCTGTTCCTCAGCGTCATTAATCGCGACGAGATGCGCTTTTTCTTCTGCTGCTTGCGTAACAGCATCATCACGAGACTCGCATAGAATCCTTTTATAGGCATGTCCATTTGCCGGGTTGACGATCCAAACTGCGTCAAACGCTGTGACCGGTATAGGTCGCGGTTTCGGGGGCGTAGTTGGCGGAATGAATGGCGGCTTATCAGGTGGTGGTTCGGCGGCAATCGGTTCACTGTCAAACGTCAATCTCAGACCGTCAAGGCGTTCTCCAGGGCTTAGGCGTACAGGTCCAGCTGTTGCACTCAGTTCTTGGTATTTCACTGAAATTGTGTAGTTTGAGGTATCGTCTTTCTCATCAAAATAAAAGAGAAAGTAGCCATCGGCATCTGTTCGAGGGCTCCCACCTGAACTCCGGTGTCCTTGTCCATCTATGTGAGCGGCACTGTAGCTGAGACGCAGCCGCGCATTGCGTAGCGGTGTCCCGTCTTTAAAGAGGACACGTCCGCGAATTCGCATCCGGGGTTGCATAGTGATTTGCACGTTTTTAATATGCGATCCTGGATCAACATCAAACGCGATTAGACTAAAATCGTCGCGCGGATAGAGAGTTATACCTCGAATATCAATAGATAAAACCTCAAAGTCGGGTTCAAAATCTTCGGGTTCCATCTCCGTAACGCCACTTGTGTAAATCGTAGCGAAGTCCTTTTCTTCTATAGCCTTCACAATTCTTGTCTCAAGTTCACGCGGAAAGAGGTTATCCACATTCTGTGGAAGTGCGCTGAAATACAACATCCCTGATGCAATACCTGTGATGGAAAATCGACCGTCTCCATCCGTGCGTGCGCGTCGCGTCGTCGGATAACTCATCGGATGAAAAGCAGGTCGAGATCCGTGTCCAATAACCATCGCTGGTGCAATCATAACTGGTAACTCTGCAACCGGATTTCCTTCCACATCAATAACGCGTCCGGAGAAAGTTCCTGTCTCTTCTTCGGCAACACTGTGTGAACCTAAGGTAATAAAAAGCAAAACAACTGTTATTAACAAGGACAAACCTTTTGTATGGGGTGAATGTTTCATAGCTTTCTCCTTTGCGTAGGACATGAGACTTACACCATTTTGAAATAATCATGAAGTGTGTGGTGATGCGGAACAAGCTAAAAAGTTTGTTCTACATAAAGAGAGATTTATTCACACAAATGGTATTACTTTTTGATCGGCAAATTTTCTTTTTCAATGAGTGCTGTCCGAACCAGAGATATTCCGTCGTGTCCCGGTCCAAAACTCTGCCATTTTCCTGAAGGACCTAAAATGACATAATCCTCATCTCCGATACTGGTATCATTGGGTTCCTGAAGTGCCCAATTCGTGTAGGTAAGTGGTTCGCCGTTGTCCCATACCCATTGCCCCTCTTCGGCAGTGTCATTAAGCCCGATCCAGCTCGGTCGGCCGCCAAAGACGGTCTGCAACCATTTCTGCTCCATTTCATCACTGATAGTAACGAGATACGCGCCTTTGGCAGCAGCCTGCGTTTGGGCATCCTCCCAATCCTCGCATCGAATTCTTTTGTAAGTGTGCCGATTTTCTGGACGGATGACCCATACATCTTCTAAACTGGAACTCGCTATGGGTCGGGGGCTATTTGTTGAGGCAGACGCGCCGGCAAACCTGCCGCGCTGTGCCTGCAAAGGCGAGGCAGGCATGTCGTCAAGCGTGAAAACAACCTCCTGCGTTTTATCTCCGGGTTTAAGGATAATCGGTTTCGCACTCACGGTTTGTCCTTGGTAGACGACCGATAGCATGTAAAATGTTGGTCCCCCGAATTCTCCTTCCACATAGTAGGTAAAATACCCCTTAGCATCAGTCCGTATACCACCGTATGATCCGGAAGAATTCCCGTATAAACTCACGGATCGTAAACGGAGGCGGATATCTGCATTGGAGATCGGTGTCCCATTTGTCCGTTGCAGGCTGCCACGGATGTGCGGTTGTTGGATGATAATTTCAATGTTTTCGATGCGTCTACCCGGGCTCGTAGCAAACACAACACCGCGTTCCATCATCCCACTTGGATAGAGGAATAATCCGCCAATTTTAACCTTTACAATGCGGACATCTGATCTACGTGATGGAGATAGCGATAATAATACGGGACCATCAATAACAGTGGCGAAGGTGAAACGTCCCTCCGCATCACTTTCCGCGCGAAATGGCAAAGGGCCTTCAATTGGGGCATTAGGTTCTTGAATGATGGGGAACCAAGCACCATTACCGTCAAACACAGGAACAATAGCTACAACGCACCCGGCAATTGGATTTTCAGTTCCATCAATGACACGTCCAGAGAAGGTGGTTAATGCGCCTTCCTGGGCACTGCTGCTCCAAATAACTGTGAAAAGCAGCACAGTAATACCAACGAAAAAAACAACAACTTTTTTTCCGAAACACAGATGTATCACGATTTTTCTCCTTTAGGAAGGGAGTTTACTCCTCACCGGACTGCTCTGCGGCAGGTGCTTTAGAAACCAATCCATCCTTTTCAATGATTGCCTCTCGCGTCGCTCGCCAGAAATGGCTTTTGGGACCGACAGACATCCATTCACCATCCCTAAAAGTAATCACAACGTAGTCCTTTTCGGTTTCCGGCTGTCCGTCTGGGAAAATCGGTTCGGTTGCCCAGTTCGTATAGGTAACAGGTTCACCACTATCCCACTGCCATTCGCCTTCTTTTTCAACGTCGGTAAGTCCGATCCATGTGGAATGGGACCTAAAAATGACCTGAAGCCAGTGTTGCTCTTCTTCATCGTTAATGGAGACGAGATGTGCTCCCTCTTCAACAGCTTGTTGTTGTGCATCGTGCCAGTCTTGACACTGAATTTTTTTGTATGCATGCCCGTTTGCGGGGTTAATAACCCACACCCTTTTCGGCGGTTTTGGGGGTTGCGGTGGCACAACCGCTCGGGCGCGGACTTTCGGTTGGACTTCAACCTGTTCAATAACAACATTTTCAGCACCAGGAGGGACTTTACCTTGTTCAATCGGACCACCGGCACCAACCGGTCGATCAATGGGTTGTTCGACATCAAGCGGGTTACCGTCAAGTGTTATAACCAGATTCTCTGGTGCCACTCCATCTTTGAGGAGAAAAGGACCTGCGCCTCCAGACAGCCCACTGTATTTTATAGAGAGCGTGTAAAATCCGGGTTCATCCCTATATTGTATAAAATTACCATCGGCATCGGTAAAAAAGATTGTACCATGCGTACCACCGCTTCTCGGATTATCCTCTCGCCCGTATTGCATGCTGAGGTCTCCGTTGGCATTGGCAACCGGAGTACCGTCGGCAAAAAGGAGCTGTGCTTGGATCCGCAACCGCTGCTTAACCGTGATTTCGACATTTTCAAGGCGGACACCAGGCTTCAGGGCAAACGTGAGTCCTCTCATAAAAGGTGGAACGTGTCTTCCATCATTATAAAAGAAGGTGACTTTCCCGATCCGAAGGGAGAGAATCTTCATATCCGGTTCAAACGGGACAGGTCTCATAAATTCGGGTGGAACCTCTGCCCCTTGGCGAATTTTTTCGGGGTCAACCTTCTCAAATGCCTCTACCATAGCTTTTAAAGCAGCGTTTAATTGGACAAGACCGGGTCGGATATTAGCGACACTGAAAGTGCCATTAGAATCGGTTTCTACATTGACAGTCATACGAGGCATTCCTGGCACCTTCATACCTTCTGGAGGTCTTTGAAAAAAGTTTAAGCGTCCGCCGTCACGTTGTAGATGCCCTTCGTGTAGACGCATAGGTTGAAGGGTGAACGTAAACCCGGCAATTGGGTTTCCTTGCGAATCAACGACTTTGCCCGACATGCCGCTCGGCGGTTGTAATGTTGGGTTCTCAGCATCTTGTGCTGCTGCAATGTATGTTACGGTGAACAAAAGTATCAGTGCTAACACTGTGAGTTTTTGTATGGTGTAGGTACGATCCATTTCTATATCTCCTTGTGTTTTGAAGCATTCAACGCTTTTCGCCATTGCTTTCTGGTTCAGGCGCGCCGATGATGAGATTCTCTTTTTCGAGAATCGCTCGCTCTGTCATGCGGATGAGTGGGTTCCCTGGACGCGCTACCTGCCATTTTCCTGACATTCCGACAAGGACGATGTAATTCGGTTTCGCATCACCATCTTGAGCGGCTGTGTTGATCTTGGTAGCCTCCTGTGCCGACATCCAGTTTGTATAGGTGATCGGTTCGCCGTTATCCCACTGTTGTTTTCCTTCTTCTGAATTGTTGATCAATCCGATCCAATAGTTTTCGCTTTTTCCAAAGACTTCAAGGAACCACTCCTGTTCTGCTTCGTCGTTGATAGTGACGAGATGTGCGTCTTGGGCATCCGCTTGTGCTTGTGCTTCTTCACGCGTTTCACAACGAATCATTTTGTAGGCGTGTCGATTGTCGGGGTTGATTGCCCACATGCCTTCGCGTTCGCGCCTTCGCGCCGCTTCAAAGCGAGCAGGATCGCGGGCTTGAGGTGGTCTTACGACGATCCTTTCAGGCTTAGGTGCTTCAGGTTTATCTTCAAGTTTTAAAACGAGTCCATCAAGCCGCTGCCCTTCCTCAAGTAAGATCTCCTCGGATTCCACGGTTTGTCCCTGGTATGTTACAGTGACCGTGTAATAGGCATTGCCATCATCTAAATAGTCCACAAAGTAACCCTCTTCATCAAGGTTTCTTGTGCCACCGCCACTACCTTGGCCTCTACCATCTACATCGCGGTGGCTAACTCTGAGATTAACCCTCGCATTACGGAGCGGGGTACCATCAGCGGAAAGAACACGCCCGCGAATCCGCATCCGAAGTCGGACAGTTATCTCCACGTTTTCAATATCTGCATCCGGTTCAATAGCAAAATTAAGACCTCCAATAAGACCTGCTGCAAAATGTTGCCGGTGTGGATCTAAGTAGATGGGTATTCCCTCGATTTCGACAGAGAGCATTTCATAATCTGAATTGCGCTCAGGGAATAGTGTTAATCGACTCACCGAAGGTGTAGCGATGTTCCGAATCGAAAACGCGCCTGTTGCGTCTGTTTCACTCGGCGGTGCTGGTGGAAACATACCTTCAAACCACTCAGGGAGCTCAACTTGCACCCGATGGTGTGGGTCTGGTGGTGTGTTGCCCGGAAATGACGGGAGAGCGATAATGAGGCCTTCAACGGGTTGTCCGTCCTCGTCAACGACTCTACCTGAAAAACTTGCCGCTATGCTCGATAAAGAAGTCGCAAACAAAAGTGCCACACTCGCGACGAAAACTATAACGGATGTCACGTAAGAACGTTTCATGGTGAACGTCTCCTTTTGCGGATGTTTGAAGTGAAAAAGTTGAAGTGATTGGAGATAACTGGACTGTAACATATTGTAACATTTGTGTTTGTTATTGGCAACATTAATCATTTATTTTCCTTAATTGTGTTGACAAAATTCAGGGTGAATGGTAACATAGCATCCAAAGTCCACGAAAATCTATTTTGACCTGCAAGCTGCTGCTTGCGAGCCGTATTACTCCGGGGAATCTTCATGAAGATAACAAAATTAGAAACATTTCTGGTAAAACCGCGCTGGCTGTTCCTTAAAATCCATACGGATGAAGGACTTGTAGGGCTCGGTGAACCGATTTTAGAGGGACGCGCGAAAACGTGTGCGCAAGCCGTTGATGAACTGGCACCCTATCTCATCGGTGAAGATCCGAGGCGCGTTGTTCACCACTGGCAGGCGATGTATCGCCACGCATTTTATCGCGGGGGGCCGATCCTGACAAGCGCGCTCAGCGGCGTAGAGCAGGCACTCTGGGACCTCGCTGGAAAGTCGCTCGGTGTTCCCGTCTATCAACTCTTCGGCGGACCAACACGCGACCGCATCAGACTCTACAAAGGCGGCGGCGACCCAGACGGAATCAAAGAGTGGATTGATAAAGGTTTTACCGCCTTTAAAACAGGTGTTGCAGGCGGTAGACCCGCACGTATTATCGAAAATAAAGCCTTCATCGACAGAGCCGTGAATCACTTCGCAGCACTCCGAGAAGCCGCAGGTACAGAAGTCGATTTAGCCATCGATTTTCACGGGGCAGTCAGCCCGCAGACCGCTAAGGTACTGATTAAAGCGTTAGAACCCTACCAACCGATGTTCGTTGAAGAACCGATCCAGTGCCAAAATGTTGATACACTCGCCGAAATCGCGCGAAGTACGCATCTCCCGATTGCGACAGGCGAACGGATTTTCACGAAGTGGGGGTTCCGTGAAATCTTAGAGAAACAGGCAGCGTCTGTCCTCCAACCCGACCTCTGCCACGCCGGAGGTATCAACGAAGTACGAATTATTGCAGGTATGGCGGAAGCCTATTACGGGGGTATCGCACCGCACAACCCGCTCGGTCCCATCTCTTTAGCAGCGTGTATCCAATTGGATGCCTCTATCCCGAACTTTGTGATGCAAGAGCATACGACGCTCGGCGAAGGCTATCTCAAGAACCCCTTCGTTTTCAAAGACGGCTTCGTTGAACTACCGACCGGTCCCGGACTCGGTATCGAACTCGATGAAGACGCACTTGAAGATAAAATTGACCACGATTGGCTAAATCCGATGTCCTACCACCCAGACGACGGTTCCGTTGTTGATTGGTAAAGGAATAGTTATAAGTTGTTGGTTATAAGTTATAAGTTAAAAGGGTTCCGATATCTTTTGCTAACCATCGGTGCTTCAATTACGTAACCACCGTTACAAAGGATGATCAAACATCAGAAACCAGACTTATAACCTATAACTTATAACTCATAAAAACTATTATGAAATTTATAATGTTTACAAAGCATCTGGAAGGTTTAGAGATTCCAGAGATCATTACAGCGTTAAAATCTGTCGGTGTTAGTGGGGCGGATTTATGTGTCCGCCCGGGCTATCCGGTGAACCCTGAAAACGCAACGGAGGCGTTACCCGCCGCTGCGAAACGGTTTGCCGATGCAGGTTTGTCCATCCCACTCGTCACAACACCCGGCGATTTTCTCGACCCGACACAGGAAGAGACGCGGCGTGTCTACGCCGCTGCCGGTGAGGCAGGTGTCGAAAATATCAAATTAGGATACTGGCACTGGCACGCCGAAAATGGAGGCTATTGGGCACAAGTCGATACTATCCGCAAGCAGTTGGAAGGATTCGCGAAACTCTCCGAACAATACGGACCCCGCACCTGTATTCATAACCATTCAGGCACCTCAATGGGACTGAATTCGTGTGCCGTGATGAATCTCGTCAAAGGTTTCGATCCCAAACACGTCGGTGTCTTTGCTGATACCGGTCATTTATCGATTGTCGGGGAACCGATCAACATGGCACTGGATATCGTCAGATCGCACCTCGCGCTTATTGCTTTCAAGGATTTGGCACGTACACCCGGGGCGCGCGGCGGTAGAGTCGTCCGAATGGGTAAAGGCTTCGTTGACTGGGAGACGACAGTGGCGACATTACAAACTATCGGTTTTTCTGGTCCGATCAGTTTCCATAGCGAATACAGCGGAGAACCTGTGGAGACCGTCATCGATCTCGCTCGTGTAGATGTCCGTTTCATTAGAGGTTTAATGGAAAAGTAAAGGGAGATACATGGCACAGTTTGAATTAGGCTTAAATACCAGCACAATCCGTCCTGCTGGGTTAATGGATAAGATTCGGATCGCTGCCGAAACAGGTTATTCAGCGATTGAGTTGTGGAACGACGATTTAACGGCTTACGAGGAACAGGGCGGCTCGCTCGCTGATGTGAAGAGTGCACTTGACGACTACGGGCTTTCAGTACCCACCGTCATCGCGCTGCACGGTTGGCTTAATACGACAGGTACGGAACATCAGGAAGCGATTGAGGAAGCGAAACGGCGGATGGCGCAGGCTGCCGCTGTCGGTGCAACGCATATCATCTCAAGTCCACCCCGTGAAGTCGCTGATCTTCAATTAGGTGGTGAGAACTATCGCGAACTTCTTGAACTCGGACGTGAATTCGGCGTTAAACCTGCTATGGAATTCCTCGGTTTCGTGGACGGTGTTAATCAAGTCAAGCATGCATGGGAAGTGATGGAGGTCGCAGATCATCCCGATAGTACGATTGTCCTTGATCCGTTCCATATCTATCGCGGCGGTGGCGAAATAGAAGATATGGAAGGTATCCCCGGCGAGAAGATCGCAGTCTTCCACTTTAACGACGCGCCTGCCGAACCCGCGCGTGCTGAACAATCCGATGCAGATAGGGTATACCCCGGCGATGGCATTCTCGACCTCGGACGGATGATCTCTATTCTGAAGGACGCAGGATATGAAGGTGTCATCTCGTTAGAACTGTTCAACCCAAGTTACTGGGAGGAAAACCCTGCAGAAGTTGCTCGGATTGGATTGGAAAAGATGCAGGCTGTCCTAAAGGCTTGATGTGTTTTTTGGCATTTCTGCTGTAATTTGTGATACAATAGCCTTGTTATAATGATGCAAATATCTTATATCTATTTTTACTGTTGAGACTGAGCAATTTTAGAAGGAAAAACTTTGAATGACTTATATTGACGGATTATTGTCGTCGTTGACGCGTGTTAAAAAGGCGCGTTCGTTGCGCGCCTCCTCATGGGATACGACAGGTAGGAATAACGACGCATGGAATATCGCCCCGGGTGAAACGCGCGTTCTCGCAGAAATTCAAGGTCCGGGGTGTATCAATCACATCTGGATGACACAGCCGAACGGTTATCGCAACGTCCTGATTCAGATGTTTTGGGACGACGAGGAACATCCGAGTGTCCTCTGTCCGTTAGGGGATTTCTTCGGACTCGGTAACGAAATTGTTAACTCTTACGATTCCATCCCGTTCTCCGCCTCTACACACCAAAATAATACCTTTAATACAGGCTGTGCGCTCAACTGCTACCTGCAGATGCCCTTTAACCGCAGCGCGAGAATTGAACTCGTCAACGAAGGCGATACGACTCATCGTCAATACTTCTACGTTGACTATGAGTTATACCCCGAACCGCACGACGCGGATGTCGCCTATTTTCACGCGCAATTTCATCGCGAAAACCCGTGTGATGGATGGGGACACGAAATCCGAGTGAATACACCGGAAGCCAATATTATCAATGCAGAACGCCTCGCGTGGGATAACAATTACTTAATCCTCTCCGCTGAAGGCAGAGGCCACTATATCGGTTGTAATCTCTCAGTCACCAACTTCCAAGGTACATGGTGGGGTGAAGGTGATGATATGATCTGGGTAGATGGTTATAAGTGGCCCCCTGACTTGCACGGCACAGGTTCGGAGGACTATCTCAACCAAGCCTGGGGGATGCAACAGAACGCTTTTGCACACAACGGATCTTCTATTCACGAAAATAATACTGATGGTTACCAGAGTTCCTATGTCTATCACATCGAAAACCCGATCCGTTTTGAAAAGGAAATTCGGGTTACGATTGAACACGGACACGGTAATCACCTTAGTAATGAGACATCTTCCGTGGCGTACTGGTACCAAATTGAGCCGCACGCGCCCTTCGGTATTTTACCTGTCGCACAGCGTAAGCCTGTACTGAAAGATGAATCTGGGGCATGGCAGATTGAGGCATCCGCACAAACACCATCAGCGGAACTCGTGCTTAACGATGAGATGAAGCAGATGAAACAGAAATGGAGCCGGTCGTAAGCCAAAGCACTTAGCCTGAAACGCAGTGGGAGGCGGACTTACGGAAAGGCACATCAAATTCCTGGGGAAACGCCCAAGCAAAACCCCCCAGCTTATCGAACCGCAAGGAATAATTTAAAAATGGTTACCGGTTTTCAACAGTTTTTAGCTGCATGTATCGCAAAAACAGAGGAAGATACCGATCAACGCGACGATGCACAGCATGATGACGAACCTCAAACGGAATTAGAAATCGCAACGGATGATAATTCCGTAGATGATACTGAACAGACAGACCCCTCGGCTTCCAAGCATGCAGAAGCAGGAGAAGCTGAGGACGTACCGTCCATACCGGAGGAGACACCTCCAACGGACGACACGCCACCTGTCCCTACAGACGAGAGTGCTGAGACACACGCTGACCATGATGATCCTACCCCTGTAGATGAAAATGCCGAAGCGGATAAGGACGACGCTTCTGATGAATCAGATACAGAAGACGTCTTTGATGAAGAGGTTCCCAACGCTGCGTCTTCAGATGACACCGATGAACCCGAGGAATCGTTAGCGCACACTGATTCGGATTCCGAGGACGATACAACGTCTGAGATGGCGGACGTTTCGCCTCAAGAGGAAACCCCTCAAGAGGAAATCGAAGACACTCCAGATGACAGTCCACAGGTCGCCGATAGCGAAACCATAGAAACTGAAACACAAGAAGTGGAGGAAGTAGATCAAGACGATAATACCGAAACGGAGCCTGAATCTCCAGCGCTGGAGCTCGGTGTTGTTGAGGAGATTTATGACTTTGTGGAGATGTTTGGGCAGAGTACTGTTTCCGGTACGGAACAGGCATCCGCCAGTGGAACGGATTGCGCGGGCGGTGTTACCAAACCTGCGATCTTTGAACACCCAACCGCAACCGAAACCGCAAAAATTGACTATACCGTTTCACTGCCCGATATTGATGATGAAGAACAACTCTGTTTACACTTTTTCATCGGTTTGCGCGACGGTGTTGTGTTTGACGACGCGGCGCGAGAACCCGGCGGCGTGAAGTTCGCTATCGAAATTTTCGACCTCCATAATAATGTAGACCTTGAAGCCACACCAGATAGATGCTTTGAATCTGTCTCTACAGAGTGTCGTTGGACAGAGAATGGGATTGACCTAACGCACTACGCTGGCAAAGAGATCGTCATATCTTTTTTGACGGAATGCAATGTGGCAGGCAATAGCAATTACGCCTGGGCATTGTGGGGCAAACCACAGTTACGGAAACTCAAGCAGGCACATCTCCGAAAAGGGAGAAGGGATCCGGAGCCGGAACTCCGTTGCGGTATGGCACTCCTGCACTTCAGCGATGAGAAGACACAATTCATCGCGTTTGACTTACCGACATGGACAGCGGTTTCTGAACTAACAGGCATTTGCCTCGAATCTTCGGAATCCGAGGAACCACCGATCAAAATAGAACTGTATACGGCACTCCCGAAATTAGAAATTGTGAATGTAGGTGCGACAACAGCGATTGTTGCTGCAGGTGAAGACTTTGAAGTTCAATGTACCGTCCGGAATGTCGGCACTGCCCCGTTAGGGCGGATGGATGATGCCCGAATTTCTATTAATGGTGTGAAATTGCGACGCGGACGACCGAGACAGACTGTTAAAGATGTCGAACCGGGCGAAGAAACCTCTGTCTCTTGGGTGGCGCGCCGCTTTTCACATCCGACGCTAACAACAGTCGGTGTTTCGCTCAAATGCCGAACCTCAGCCGGTGAAGATCGCGAAACGGCACAAGGGCACATCGAAATCCGACCCGCATCTCCGAAACTCAACGCCAAGGTTGTGAAAGAACTTTACACCTACACAGCGGAAGACGGTAGTGTTGTGATGGGCAACAAAAATCTTCGGATCATTTTTGTTCGTTTTAATAATGCCACCGCAAAAACTGATGACGAGACCCCTATTGACAATGGTTTTGCGTACTATCTGCTATTCGTTGCCAAAGGTGGCAACTATCAACAGGTTGCAGCTTGTCCGGCACTCTCCGAGGTTACCTATTTGGATACCGCGCAGAACCGTCAAACGACCCGACTTGTCCCAACAGACTATCAGCTTGCCGGAAACAGTCGTGGTGAATCTATTGTTCGACTCAGCGGTGCACACACTGATGCCGATGGTGTGAAATGGAGTTATGAGATGGGGTGGACACTCGCTGAAGATGCAACGCGGGTACAAACAGAATCTCATCTGCAAACCGATGGCGACAGAGAACTCCTCGCCTTCCGCGGTCCGATGCTTTATGCCGGACAAGGACGGAACCGAGAGAAGAAAACGGCGGCACTCTTCCCTGGACTCGAATTTTTAGAGAACGAGGAGCATTCTTCAAGCATACGTGATGCAGCACCGCCACTCAACAACCGTCTGGTACCGCATCCTTATAAAATTACGGTGCCAGTGATGGCAGTTGAGATGCAGAAGTCGGTTGTCGGTATTATCTGGGATCCGCTTGACACTTGGGATGGCGAAAACCGGATGCTCTCTGCCGTATTTGCTTCGCCGAATTGGCATCAACACCAGAAAAATCATGCGCTCGGTGTGTTCCTACCGACTATACCGGAATGGGTTCAAGAGAATCATACAGAGGCATCTATCCCGTACCCGCTGATTTCATCGCGTCCGATCTCCATCAAAGCCGAAATTATTGTTGACAGCAGAGCTTCAATTGTAGATGCTGTGAAGCACTGGACAGATGTTTACGGGACCCCTGAACCGCTACGACCGCCGCGCGGTGACGAAGAAGAGGTACTGCTTTCACGGCACGGGTTCATGCATACGACATGGGACGAAGATGCCGGTAAATCACGGCACTGTGTCGGTTGGGCGGCGCACAATGAACCCGGTTTTGGCACACTGCTCTGGTACGATTACCTTGCTACGAAAGATGCCGAAGTTAAGGAACGGGTACAGGAAATCGTGAAAAATACTGTAGCGGATGCCGGACCGGAAGGGTTAGCCGCCCGCGGCTCCTGCCACATCTTACGATGGGAGTTCCCGTTCTATGTCGGCAACGTTGACGCAGCGTTGGCTTACATGGAAACAGAGGCACAGCAACGCATCGCTACGCAAGAATCGGATGGCAGTTGGCGGTGGCATCCGACAAGCGAGAAAACTGCCACTCTTGGAAAGGCGGGAGAAGCCGTACTCGGGACCTGTACAGAATCGGCACTTCTACTTCTTAGGCACGCCCGGATAACCGGGAATAAAATGTCGAGCGAAGCAGGTTTAAAGGCACTTGAATTCATGAAACAATTCTCCGTGCCTCGCGGGGCTCAGATGTGGGAATGTCCGATGTACCAACCCGATGTCCTCGCGGCGGCACACGCGATCGGGGCTTACGTTGAGGCTTATGAACTTACGCGTGAAAAAGCGCATCTCAAACGGGCAGCGTACTGGGCAGAAACATCGCTACCGTTTCTTTACCACTGGCATCTGCCTGATCGACCCGGCATGCGTTTCGCCTCAATCCCGGTTTTCGGTACAACTTTCTATACACACCCTTGGTTTGGTGTGCCTGTCCAATGGAACGGATTAGTCCTCGCCTATTACCTCCAACGCTTGAATCAACACGTCGGAGACGGACGCTGGCATCAAATTGCTGAAGGAATTACGGTAAGCGCAATGTATCAGCAGTGGGACGATGGCGAACTCAAAGGCACCTATCCCGATGGGTTCTACGGTTTCTGTACCGAAGGTAAAGGCCCGCATCTGAACCCCGAAGATATTATGGTCAATGTTTATACACTCCGAGGTCTTGATCCTGGTATCAAAACCGCTATTGCCGGTGATGTCCACCTCAGTTCAGGGGCAAAGGTCGATGCAGTCAAGCAAACCGATGCCGGTCAACTCAATTGGCAACTCAGTTACGCCGAAGGCGAAGTCAGTAACACCCTTATTATCGGTTACGGGCATCCCCCACAAAAACTTCGGGTGACCTATGAATTCGCACCACCGGAGGAAACCGAAATCTCTGATGCGGAGGAATCTCCGGACGATGATGCATCTTCCAATGATCTGAAAAAATATGCTGAGACCGAGATCCCAGCCGTGGAAACGCTCGAAAACGTTGAATCTGGATGGCTCTATATTCAAGAAAAAGATGCCATATTGATAAAGTACCTGCACCCGACCACGGATGTGCAGTTTGAACTTTCGAGATAGTCGTAGGCACACGCCGTGTGCCGTTTCGTTACATTAAGGCAAATACATACCGGCGCAGATCCTTCACGGGTCCCGCCAAGGTAAGGAGACTCATAAAATGGCTAAAAAGATTGTTTTCACTACATTCGTTCTGGTTACTGTAGCAATTGTTGCCTTTGTTATGTTCGCCCATAATGCGGATGCTCAGGATGACGCAGCCGCCGCAGGAGGCCCCATGGTAGATTTCAAAATCTTGGGTGGTTTCATCATTGAGGGTATTGTCTTTAGCATCGTCGGTCTAATAATTCTGATGGTGGGTTACAAG
Organism: Candidatus Poribacteria bacterium; assembly: GCA_022827225.1. Classification (GTDB taxonomy): domain Bacteria; phylum Poribacteria; class WGA-4E; order WGA-4E; family WGA-3G; genus WGA-3G. The sequence goes on from JAJDTJ010000149.1 coordinate 40,880, forward strand.
GTTTTTGATATGGCGACACCGTACGATTTAAACCGTCAAATCGCTGAAGATAACAACGTCGCTGCGGGTATTGCGGTCGCTGGTGTCCTCGTTTCACTCGGTATCATTGTCGCTGCTGCGATGGGTGGATAGTCCGCAAAGGCATAAATACTATGGACAATTCAATTAGAGGATGGGAAAATGGCAGAAACAACCTATTTAGCAGATCAGGTTGTCAGTGATGAACAAATCCAAGAATGGGTGGAAACCTTCCATCAGCAAGGCTGCTTATTTCTACAAAACGTCTTGACCCCTGATCATTGCGCGCAGCTTCGGCAAGATTTGGAGTGGGCACTGAAAAACAACCCCAATAGTTTAAACAGTGGGAACCCCACCGCGAACATGCACTTAAGCCATCGGATGTTTGAGCACAGCGAAGCCAATCGTCGGCTTTTCGATCTCGAACCGATTGTCTCCTTCGCTGAAGCGCTTGTCGCAGAAAATTGCCACGTCATTCACAACAATTCGTTTCAAACGTTCCCGGGCGGCGGGATTACGTCGTGGCACCAAGACGATGCCCTACACTACATCGTAACGGATGGCGAACCGCCGAAGAACGTCCGGCTGCCGGTGCTACTCTTTACCGCGAATTACTACCTCACAGATGTTACTGAGATTGAGCACGGCGGCACGGAGGTCATACCTGGATCGCATCTTTTCGGTGCATCGCCACCGAATCCGGTTGATGGGACGCAATGGGAAGAGAAAATCCAGTATAACCTCGGAAAAGCCGGAAGTGTTATCATGTTCAACAATCAGGTGTGGCACCGTGGCGGACCCAATCAGAGTAACCGCACCCGATATATCACGCAGGTGACTTACGCACGCAGACTGGTCGGGCATAAGTATTATCCGTTTATGAACTACAATATGCCGGATTCCGTCTATAAGGATGCGAGTCCTCGCTTGCGTCGATTGCTCGGTTTCCTTAATCACGGTGCATACGGTTAGTTTTTGTACTTACTGATAACTGATAACTGACAACCAATATGAAAGCAATTGTTTTTTCAGAACAGGGCAGTGTAGAGGTGCTACGCTATACAGAGGTACCGAAACCGGTACTTGGTGCTGATGAGATACTTATTAACGTCAAAGCCTGTGCAGTGAACTATCTTGACCTCCATGCCCGACGGAACCGACCGGAGATTGAAGCGAAACTCCGCCGAGGGGATACGCCGCATATACTCGGATCCGACATCGCTGGTACAATTGCTGAGGTCGGTGCTGGAGTCGATTCTATTGCGGTCGGGGACCGGGTTGTCTTGGCACCCTGTATTCCGTGCGGTGCCTGTGGTGACTGTCATAGTGGCGACGAAAACTTGTGCGACACACAGGTCCTGATCGGTTTCCAAACGAACGGTGGATACGCAGAATATGTGAAAGCGCCCGCCGTAAACGCGATTCGGATACCGGAAACCTTATCCTTTGTTAATGCCGCTGCGATGCCGATCGCCTATCTCACGGCGTGGCATATGCTAACAGCTCGCGCCCGACTTTGTCCGGGAGAAGATGTCTTGATTCTCGGCGTAGGGGGTGGTGTCGGAAGTGCAGGGCTGCAGATCGCAAAATTGAGCGGTGCGAGAGTCTTTGCGACAGCAAGTAGTGAGGAGAAACTTGCACGCGCACGAGAAATGGGGGCAGATGTCACAATCAACTATAAGGATATAGATTTTTCGGAGGTTGTACTTGATGTGACAGATGGGCGCGGCGTGGACGTGGTGCTTGAGCATGTCGGTGCTGCGACGTGGGAGCAGAGCATCGCGAGCCTCGCTAAAAACGGGAGGCTCGTCTCCTGCGGTGTGACAACAGGCAACATCGGCGAAATTAATATCCGAAAGTTGTATCAGAAGCAGATAACGATAATGGGGTCCGCCCTCGGAACGGCACCCGAACTCCGAACACTTGTCAAGCTCGCCGGACAGGGAAAATTGGAGCCTATCATTGACCGGAGTTTGCCACTTGACCGTGCCGGTGAGGCACACTTATTGTTAGAGAATCGTAAGAATTTCGGTAAGGTCGTTTTGGTCAATGCTTAGAACGGTACATCCGCATGTCGTTTTAAAAGGGCGTAAGTCTCACTAACCTTTTTTGAAGTGGATGTACAGTTCTAAACAATACTAATTTGGGTTTGCATGTAGAAGCGTCGTTCATTCAGACAACGCTTCCGTTAAGAAGCGTTGTCTTCAGCTGCCGCCTATGTGTCCGCTTTTGTTTTCAGGAACTCATAGAATTCATAGAGCGTTTCTTTATCTCTTTCTGTAAATTCCATCATTCCTTGGAACATGGCGTTGACTTTAGGATCCGCCAACAGATCATTGTAACTTTTTTCAGATTTGCCGAGCAGGTAGTCGGTGGTAACTTTTAGAGCGTCAGAGAGACTTGAGAGTGTTTTAAAGGATGGTTTTCGGGTTCCCGATTCAAATTGCGAAATTGCGGCAGGCGTTAGGTTCGCCTCTTTCGCGAGCTCCGTCTGTGTTAACTTCAATTCATGACGACGCGTTTTTATGCGCGAGACGACTTTGTCTGCGTTCGGTTGTTTCGATTCTTTGGTCACGTTTGACTCCTTTTAATCAGGAAGACATCATTGGACGATCTTCCATTATTTTATTTTTTACAGATGATAGCAAAATTACAGAGATGCAGTTTGAGATTTTTGCTACGAAACGAGGCAAAAACGTGAAATATATTTTAACCCAAAAAGCCTCGAAATGCAAATTTTAATTTAAGTTTGACAAAAATTATAATATTAGGATAAAATATACACATTGATTGCGAATATTGTATCAGAAAAGTCTGTATCGCAGACATCTTCTAAAGAAACCAGAAGAAAAAAAATAAGTGAACCGTGTCCGGCTATAAACCGCGGTGTCTTCCCTTCGCGCAGTGTGCCTTAGTAGGTAATCTTGAAAAACGCTAACGTATGTACCTGTTGGGAGAAGTGTGAAAAATAAAGAAAGGTGAGGGACTTTAAAATATGAGAATGCGTAGTAGGTATGAATATCGCTCGCAACGTTTTACTGCTCTAATAAGTGTATTGACATTGTTTGTGTCTGTGCTGTTAGTTACCGGATTCTCGGATACTGCGGATGCACAGTTGGTTTCTAGTACCGATATGAAAACCGCTGCGATCCAGATTCGAGATGATCTCTCTATCGGTAACATCCGAAAGGATATTGCCCGTCTTTCGAGTCTTGAGAGTCGCGTAACAGGCTATCCACAAGCCGCAAGTGGGAGTAAGTACATCTTTGACCGATTTGTTGAAATCGGTTTGCAAAACGTCGAGAGTCGCGAATTTCCGGTCACTGTACCGATTGATCACGGTGACAGTATCATTGAGGTGCTTTCACCTGATGCCACCGTCCTGCATACCTTTAAACTCACACCGCTTTGGCCCAACCTTGTCCGTACCTCACTCTTAGCAGATGCAATTAAACACACCGTATTAGCCGGGGAGACGCTAAAAGATATCGCCGACAGTTTCCAAATTGATGAAGCTGTTATCCTTGCCGACGAGCGGAACCAATTTTTGGCGACACCGGTGGTTGAAGGGAGTACCGTCTATATCCCGACAGGTGGGTTGTCCGGTCCGCTTCTTTACGGCGATGACGCTGAACTTGCTGATTTTAACGAGACCAATATCGGTGGATTCTGGTACGAACTCCAAGATGGAGATACGCTCACAACGCTTGCACGACGTTACCGTATCACTAAAGCCAGCATCACCGATGACATACTCAATGAGCATTTACAGAAAGCGTCTGATGGCATTGATAACGATGAAGACGGTACGATTGACGAATACGGCGAGATTCCGCTGCTCTCAGAAATTCGAGGCTGGGCAACAGACGGTATAGACAACGATGCCGACGGTTGGACAGATGAGGTTCCCGGCGACGATGCCGATGGTATTGATAATAACCAGGATGGACAGATTGATGAACCTGGGGAGTTCGTCGCTGCGAGTGAATCAAATGTCTTTATCCCGAAAGGCGCGATTGCTCTCCTTGACTTCAATTCGAGTACCCGCTACATCAACGCTGCAATGCTCGGCGGCACCGCCGTCATTTTCATAGAACCGGAAACGACGATCCGAGGCGAAGCGGAAAACAAATTTGGCACCGTCCCTGCTAACATCCCACGTTTTTGGATTTCTAAAACGGATGCCGAGGTTCTCACTGCTCTGCTCGAAGACCAACACGCGCAAGGTAATCAGGTCAATGTTCGTGTCCGGGGTAAAATGACTTGGGAACGCCGCGTCGGACAAAATATACGCGGTTTCTTAGAGGGCGGCGATCCGACGCTCAGTGATGAACTCGTCGTTATCACCGCTTATTACGATGCTATGTCCGTGGTCCCGGCGATGGCACCCGGTGCAGATCCGACCTGCGGGATTGCGACCCTCATGGAACTGGCACGCCTCTTCAGTCAACCGCAGTATCGTCCCGGCTATTCCGTCCTTTTTGTCGCAGTTGATGGACATTTTCAAGGACTCGCTGGTATGCGCGCATTTATGGAAGGTATCGGGCAGGATATTGTCGGTGCTGATACAGACTCACCCGGTACACCGACGATGCACGGGCTCCGCCGCGGACTCTCTACAGATATTATCGAATTTGAGGAACTCGGTAGAAGGCTCCTACTCTCAATTGATCGGAGCGTCCTCGTTGATCTCCCCTCTAATTTCTTCCACGGTATACACAACGTAAAGGCAGATATCGAATCGCTCGGAATAACGCTTGACGGTTTGGCTGAGACACGCTCTCAAATTAACCGCCTCACGAATCAACAGCGCGATTTTTCTGAGCGTCAGAAGAAGCAAGCAGACAGGAATCGGAAACGAGAGAAACAGGGATTTACCGGTGAAGAGAAGAGCCTCTTGTTAGCGAATCTTGCACGTTCAAAAAAAGAGGCGTTGCAAACAACACACTTCCTTCGAGATATTGTAGGCAGACTCGCTGAAGTCCGTACAGTCGCGCTCAACACAAGCCGAACCGCACAGACCGAATTAATTGAGACAATCGCGCTCCCGACCGCACGGCTTGATGTGTGGGCAGTCAATAAAATTATTCGCGCCGTTGAAGCCGGTGAGGTCGATGAATATGCGAAACATCCCAACGATGCCTATCTGGTTCCAGAGCAACGGGAATCGACTTGGTACATACCTGTACCAGAAGACCTTCCACAAGAACTCGTTCCTGATATAGAGACGCTTAACAGCGTCCTCGCAGATTGGGAGATGAGCGATAAACGCAAGTTCGCCCTGATGTGGACTCCGGAAAAGGTCCTTGATCGACACCTTGACCTCCACAGCCTCAATAAGGCGAAGAAAGCACGTAGCATCTTAAATGCTGCGCCCGAAGCGCAAGAGAGGGCTGTCGAAAAAGAGAAGCAACTCCTCGAAAAGGTACGCTTACAAATCCCTGACAGCGAACCTATAGAAGATGAAATTAAGGAAGATATCCGCAAGCTTAAGGAAACACCATTGTGGAGAGGTGATGATGAGAGAAACCTGCTTTACGGTGGCGAATACCTGTCGAAAGTCGGTGTGGAGCGCCTCAACACAATTGATACACAACTCCGACAACGTTTCGCTGAATCCGATGATAGCGTTGACACAGGTGTATTGGTTGCGGATCTGCTCAAAGATAAGCAGGGGATCTTTGAAATCGCCCTCCGAAACGCACGATTGGAGCGAACACGTATCCAGAATTTGCTTGCGACATCCGAAACTTTAGGACGTGGATACCTCGCTGAAGAACAGCTCATCTTGGAACACTATCTATCGGAGAGTGAGGTGGAACAGGCACTTGATCTCCGTTCACGCGTCGCAGCATATATTAATGAAAAAGAGCTGTTAGCAACAGTTAAAAAGCGTGCAGAAACCGACCTTGTGGCACTCGACAACCTGCTTAAACGGCTTCCGACATTGGATACGGATGTTGATGAGGAGACGAAAAACCTCCTACGCGACAACATGCTAACCCTTCGGAATGCTCGTTTCCGCAACATTCAGAGTCGTATTGAAAAGATGCTGCGCATTGATACCGATGAATACAATCGGAAACTCGGTCAGATTGAAGCAGCTATCGCACTCCAGGACCTGTTCAACCGCTATTATACCTCACTCTTTATTAGTGTTGACCTCTCCTCTCAGTCGGATCAGTTCGGTGTTTTCAACAAAGGGTGGTTCTACGACCAGGAACCCGAATTTGTGCTGCGTCGTGAATTTGCGAGCATCGGTAATAAACTCGGCACCTACGCCCAAGATGCTGACTTCGGTGTTCGTATCCGTAAACTCTGGCAGTGGACAGATGACCAAATCCGACAAGCCGTTATGGCGCGTCAATGGACAGTTGCGAACGGGATTTCTGATAAGGCTGCCCTCGAAGGGAAAACGCTGGAAACCTTGCTCAGTTCGCATTTCGGTAAACTGACTGGACTCAGCGGCGTGAGTCGTCTCATGAAGATGCAGTTCGAGCAGTGGCGCAATCAGGGGGAACCGTCCGAGGATATGCTCAAGGATATGGACTATATCCGAAAAGAGGTTGAACGCTTCATCCGAAACGACGTACGCAGTGCAAAGAAAAACCGAAAGAATAGCATTCGGGCACGCGAGCAACTTGATACGATGCTTCGCCTCCGACATGAGGACCCCGATACCTTTACGGATGACGAAATTGAGGACATCAAAACCCTGATTTCGATCGCTGGGCTCGGTGGACAGTCGAACTTTGTGAACGCCATATCTGCGAGCGGTGGAAAAACATGGAAAACATATATCCCAGGTAAAATCGCTTTTGACAGTGAAGTCGCGACGCTCGTCGGAAAAACCGGTATCGCTTTTGCAACGATCGAAGATGCCCGTGTTTTAACCGATACGCCACTCGATACAATTGATCGCGTCGATTTACATGAAGGTGGTAATCTCCATCAGCAGGCACAGACCCTTGCATCAATACTCATCCAAGCCCTCCGCGACGAAGAGATGCCGACCGCCGCTCGGGTCGGTAATTTCTATTGTAACCTCTTCGGCGATGTCGTGGAATTCGATGCACGTGAGTCCGCTCTCCCGAATAAACCGGTGCCTTACCCGATATTGACCCTCCGCCGAAAGCATAAGACCATGATGGGTGTCCGTGGCGACCTCTTTGTTATGGGAGATAATAAAGGCAACTTTGAGGTTCCTGGGTTAGCGATGGAAGGTAGAGCGACACGTCGACTCGGTGGGGCACAAGAGGTCGAGGCATATATCCTTGACAAGGATTCAGGCGACATCGTCTATGCTCCGGATTTAGGGAACTATGGAGCGAAGCTGCTCCCAAATAAAGTACCTATCAACACCCGTCGACGCGGGTGCCGTGTCGTCACATTTCCGTGTGTGTCTACGACTATCTACGATCTGGTTGACCAGCGATACCTTCGTACCCTGCGAGAGTTGGAAGTTTATGATGCCCTCACCGATAGCGCACCGGAAAAGTTTGGAATGTCTAAACCGTGGCAACAGGAGGGTGTCTCCGCTGCGGAACCGATCGCACTCGTCTATAGTGAACCGAACACCCGTATCAAAGTCGGAATGGCTTACGGTCAGATCGGCAAACGTCTCTTGCTTATCAAAGCGACAAAGAGCGGTATGAAGAACCCGACGCTCTATACCGGTGAAGGGTTCGTCGTGCGTGAAAACGGACGGATTCGTATGACGCCGTATGTCGTTGTCCGAGATATGTGGTGGCTTGACGAGAACCGCTCACGACTCTATAAACGTTTCGGTATTTCCAGTGACCGGCTTGATCAACTCCATCAGTATGCCAGTGAATACCTTGCCCGCGCTGAGACTGAACTGCTCCAAAATGACTACCAGCAGGCACTCAAACTTGCCCGCGCCGCCTGGGGTTACGAATCACGGGCATACCCAGATGTCAAGCAGACCGGTAACGATGTCGTCAACGGCGTGATGTTCTACCTTGCGCTGCTGATGCCGTTTGCCTACTTTATGGAACGGCTCATTTTCGGGTTCCCCAACATCCACAAGCAGATTATCGGGTCGTTCGGTATCTTTTTACTTGTGTTCTTCTTCTTAAGTCAGGTTCACCCTGCATTCCAGATTACGACGACACCTGTGATTATCTTGATAGCGTTTGTTGTGCTTGCGTTGACGGTTATCGTCATCAGCATCATTATCCGAAAATTTGAGGAGCAGCTCGAAAAAATTCGGCAGGAAGGGAACAAGGTTTACAAGGCGGATGTCGGTCGATTGAGTGCAAGTGCCGCAGCGTTTAGTTTGGGGATCTCCAACATGCGGAAACGGAAAGGACGCACAATCCTGACCTGCTGTACGCTGGTTATCCTGACTTTCACCGTCATTTCGTTCACCTCTGTCCGGACGTTTATGCATCCGAACAGAACGAGTCTCCCACAGGTAACGCCGCGCTATACAGGGCTCCTCATCCGCGACCAATACTGGCGTCCGCTTGAGGAACCGGTATTGACCTCCGTGCGGAACGATATGCAGAAGACGCAGATCACAGTCCCTGCATTAGAACGGCTTCTCCAACGTAAGAGCGAAATTCTTATCAAAGATGGACAACAACCGATCGATATTCCTGAAACCATTACAGCTTTAGGGCAGGGCGGCTTCATTGAATTAGTGGACGAAGAATCTGTGGTAACTGTTCGGAATACGGTTGCTCCGCGCGCGTGGTATCAGTCTTCAGGGACCGGTGATCAGTCGTTTGTGCAGTTGACCCGTACGCCGAACACAATAGATACATCACCACCGACGCATCAGTTGACGGGTGAGGCGCTAACATTCGCTGCGAATATGCTCGTCGGGATGGGGGCAACTGAACCTGCTGTTACAGGTATTGATAGATACCTGCAATATGGCAAGTGGTTTGATCCTGCTGATGCCAGCGAATGGCCCACAGAGTGGCCCTACGCGATTGTGCTCCCGAAAGGGATGGCAGAATTGCTGAAGATTACGGAAAGCGATATGGGTAAAGCGACCGTTTCTGTCTACGGGGCGGACTTCACCGTCGTCGGTGTCCTCGGTATCGGGTTCAAGGACCTCACTGATAACGACGGCGAAGAACTCACACCGGTCGATTATCAGTTGATGCAACAGCAGCGGAGTCGGGGTGCTACCGGCGATGAAACACTTGAAGGCGAATTGCAGAAATACCTCCACCTCACCCCCGACAGTATCGCAATCCTGCCTTATGAGGTGGTCATGAACCAAGGCGGGACGCTCCGCAGCGTCGCCGTCAATATGGAGCCGGGTGAAGACGATCCGAAGCTGCTCGGTGCTATCGATAAGTTAGACCTCATCATGGCACCTCTCATGAACCGTATCGCACTCGACTTCTTCGTCGGACGCGATAAAGACACATACCTCTATAGCAGTATCGGAATGACGAGTTTCAGCGGGATGGGTAACCTGTTTGTGCCGATTTTGATTGCCGCCCTTATTGTCCTTAACACAATGCTCGGTGCGGTCTATGAGCGTGTCCGAGAGATCAGTATCTACAGTTCAGTCGGTCTCGCGCCGGTACATATCGCCTTCCTATTCCTTGCCGAGGCGTGCGTGTACGCTATCGTCGGCGCTGTCTTGGGTTACCTCATGGGACAAGCGATAGCAACGACACTTGTCCACTTCGGTTGGCTCGCTGGGTTGACACTCAATTACTCGTCGATGTCAACTGTCGTTGCGACGGTTATCGTTATGATTGTCGTGCTTCTGAGTACGCTCTACCCAGCAATCAAAGCGTCACGGATGGCTGTCCCGGATATTGAACGTAAATGGAAGCTCCCGGAACCGGAAGGCGATGTCTGGCATTTCAACCTGCCTTTCACTGTACTTGAGGAAGAGGCACTCGGTTTGAACGTCTTTATGCGTGACTATTTTGAGGCGCATGCAGATGAATCCGCAAGTGATTTCTATACCGATCAGGTCGCCTTCAGCGAAACGGCGGAAGATTCCTACCAGATTGGCATGATGGTCTGGTTGGCACCCTACGATTTAGGGGTGAGTCAGTCTATCCAGTTCGTTACATCCCCGGTCGGTGGTGAGGAAGAGGATCTCTACAAAATCACGTTGGATGTCAATCGTGAAAGTGGTGAGATCGCTTCTTGGAAACGTGTGAACCGACGGTTCTTGAACCTCCTACGGAAACAGTTGCTCATCTGGCGTACGTTCAGTGTTGATGTTCGAGCAGAGTTCCATGAACGTGGTAGAACGGAAGGTACGCAAGCGTCGGAGGCAGAGACAGCACAGATGGATCCGGCATTGACACCGGCAGATTGAAGAATAGCAGTCAGCAGTCAGCAATCAGTAGTCAGTGAATAGGGCTGTGAGAGTTCTAAAGTCTTTTGTGGCTGGCGGCTGAAAACCGATGCTGACTGCGAATTAAAAAAGGACAGAAAGTGTGGAAAGAGTAGCAGGTTTTATTATCATCCTTGGTACCTTGTTATGGTTGTTTAGTGTTATCTTCCTTGAGGGGCGTTGGCAGTGGCAAATGTTCTCGGCTCTTGTGCTGACAATTGGTATCTTCTGTGCGCACTTCTGGGAAGAGTTACGAGACACTGACAGCGGCGGAGAGTCAGGCGACGGACAAGAGTGAGTTACCAGAGGCATCAGTTATTGGTCAGCAGACAGACGACTTCCTCCTGGTAGCTGGTAACTAAGAAAAGGAGAAGATTCGATTTGGCGAGAGAAAGAGTATCACAAGCAGATGAATGGCAAGCTTGGGCGCAGCGATACGACATTGAAGGCGGTATCCGTACCTTTGAGTCGGGGTTGACGGTTAAAGTGTTCGTCGGAGCACTTTTCGTCGGCTTGTTGATGATGCCAGGCTCCATCTATCTCGGTTATGTATCCGGCGAATCCGGTGCGGGGGCGGCACCTTGGGTTGCGGTTATTCTATTCACCGAACTCGCGCGGCGTTCCTTTACAACCGCCCGGCGGCAAGAGCTCTATATGCTCCTCGGTTTAACCGGGGCAGCTGTCGGGAGCGGGATGCAGTACCGGAGTTTTATCTGGTACGCCTACTTTATCAATACCCCGCAGGCAGCTTCCTACGAAATTGCGGATAAAATACCGGCGTGGGTTGTACCCGCAGGTGATTCTGTCGGCGTGCTGACACGGAACCTGTTACACCCAGACTGGCTCCTACCTATTGGTATCTACCTTGCCGGGAAACTTCTCGGAACTTTGCGGTCTGTCAGTGCGCAGTATATCTTGTTCCGGCTCACGGCGGACCTCGAACGGCTCCCCTATCCGATGGCACCCATTACGGCTCAAGGGGCGACTGCGCTTGCAGAAACGACAGGAAAAGAAGAGACTTGGCGATGGCGGGTCTTCTCTATCGGTTCTATGGCAGGACTCATCTGGGGGTTCCTCTATATCGGCGTTCCGGCACTTACCGGTGTCATGATGAGTACGCCGATTCAGATCCTGAAGATCCCGTGGATAGATTTTACGCAGAGCATTGAGGGGTTCGCACCGACAGGCGTTTTCGCACTCCGAACCGATTTCGGACAAATGCTCTTTGGGTTCGTGCTGCCGTTCCCGATTGTGATGACCGAGTTTATTGCTGCGATGGCAACGCAATTCGTCTTGAACCCACAAATCTTGTACCGATTTGAGATACTCCACCAGTGGAAACCTGGATTGGACGTTCGCGCTGTCGGTCTGTTCAACGGGCTGGATTTCTGGACACCTGCTGGCATGGGGAAATCATTTAGTTTCGCAGTCGTCGGTATGGCAGCTTCGATTCCGATGCTCTTTAAGATGCGGAGGTCCAAGAAAACCGCGGGCGAACGCGGCTCCTTCGCACCACCGCCGAACCGCGGCGATTTCCCGATATGGTTGATGGGATTGTTATGGTTCGTCGGTATGGGCGGGTTCGTCTGGCTCATCCACTGGATGGTGCCTAATTTCCCATTGAGCTTCTTGTTAGGTTTCGCGTTCCTATATACACCGCTCAACTCGTATATCACCGCCCGGACTTTCGGGGTCTTAGGGCGCGACCTGTTTGATATACCGTACCTCCACGAAATTACCTTTATTTTGAGCCGATACGAGGAGGTGGACATCTGGTTCGCACCGCTGCCTGACGAAGATTATGGACGCGGCACACAGAGTTGGCGTGTACTTGAATTGACAGGTACAACCTTCACTTCAAATCTTGCAGGTACACTACTAATTATGCCGATCCTGATTGTCAGCGGAATTGTGGTGATGCACTTTATCTGGCAGATCGCACCGATTCCGAGTGCACAGTATCCGTATGCACAAATGATGTGGCCCATTAACGCTACAAACGAATGTCTCTGGAAAACGTCACTGCGGGATGGAAATAGCCAGATGCTGCAAGCGATTCGCGGCGATTATGTCGCAGCCGGATTTACTGGAAGTCTCGCTATCTACGGGATGTTGTGGTACTTCAAGTTACCCTCGATGTGGTTCTACGGCATTGTCGGTGGTATCGGTGCTGATCCAGGCAGTATGATTGCACGGCTACTCGGGGCAATTATCGGGCGCTTCTACATGATTAAGCGGTTCGGTATGAAACGCTGGTATATGTTCAACCCAGTACTCGCAGCAGGGTTCGCTTGTGGGGTCGGTCTCATCGGCATGGGAACTGTCGCTATTGCCCTCGTTTCCAAAGCCGTCATTGTTAAACCGTTTTAATGGTTATAAGTTATTGGTTATAAGTTGTTAGTTCAAGAGACCTTTGTGTCAGTCCTGTTCACTGTAGCTGCTACAGAAACCTCCTTAACTAACAACCCTCCATTTGGTAGTTAAGAGGTATGCAAGACTTCAAGAAGTTGATGGTTTGGAAAAAATCTCATGATTTAACTATGAGGGTGTATAATTTAACATCCCAATTCCCTCGTTAAGAGATATATGGGCTTACACGCCAAATTCGGCGCGCGTCTGCCTCAATTCCAACGAACATTGCCGAAGGCTGTGGAAGGAAGAGTTCCGCTGAATTCGCGCGTTTTCTTCAGATCGCAATAGGTTCGATGAGTGAAACGGAGTATCTCCTTTTTCTTCCGCATGATCTTAAATATCTCGGCTCCGATCAATATGATCAGTTAGAGGATATAATTATCAGCGTGAAAAAAATGCTAATTACCTTATTAAAAAGACTTGAAACCTAGAACCCTGTTGCGTTACAAGAGGCATTTTCTAATCAGAAACCTCTTTAACTTATAACTTATAACTATTAAAATGGACTGGAATGTTTTTGGCTGGGCAGGCATACAACTTGAAGTCCCTACGACATGGGAGCTGAGTGGACTCAGTGGTGACCAGAAGACGGGTTATCTCCGGCTTGATGACGGGGAGATGCCGCGTCTTGAACTCAAATGGGCGCCTACCCGTAAGAAAAAGCCGGATCTCCACGCAACGCTTGACGAATACTTCAAGTTGATTCGCAAAACGTATAAAAGGGGTGCTGACCTCTCCTTCCGCCGGAACGTTGACCTTGTTAAGGACGCTGCGTTTTTTGAGGGGCGCACCGTGCTCGGTTTTAGTTGGAAGGGGAGTATCCGTGCCAACGGATTGATCTTTCACGCCGGAAAACGGATTACAATCGTACAGGTGATGGGTCGCCTTAAAGAGAACTGGAGACCGACGGTGCTACGGATCTTCCAATCCATCGTAGACCGTAGTGAGGCACCCCTGACATTGTGGAGTGCCTACGGTCTGAAGTTAGGTGTGCCGAAAGAATATACATTGGAACGTCAGAAGCTTCTCAGCGGCTACCTGTTGTTTGCGTTTGGGGCAAAACCCGGACGCTTTCGGATACCTATAAAGGTCGCGAAGTTGGCAGCGAACCGTCTACGAAAAACTGACGGGCCTCTCGAAAAGATAGACTTCTCGCCACCCGACAGAGGACGACTGAGCGTTGAGCGATATGGACCGGCTGAGGTAATGCTTGGCGACTATAAAGACGAACAAAATCCATTGGAGGCGTGGTTTCGCGTCAAATACGCAAAAGCGATTCGCGGATACGGGTTTGAGGTGACAACCGATACAGAGACAGAAGATGAACGCCTGACACTTATCGGAGAACAGACGCGCCTCTATGACAGTGTCCCGTTCAGTCCGGTGCTGATGCTAGATAAACTTTCTAAGCGGACGGCACTCGTGTTCCATCTCTGGCATTGCCATCATTCCAATCGTATCTACGTCATCCAGTCCATCGGTAGCAACAACGCGTACCCGACGGTCGAAAAGGTCGCTAACAGCATTGAATGCCATTAATAGTTGTCAGTTAAAGAAGATTGATTGCATCCGATTCCTATTTAACGTAAGACTAATAACTAAAGATCAACAACTTTTTTTTTTGATCGCTAAAAAAATGATCAACAGAATTTTATACACACTCAAACTTAAAAAACGTCCCGAGGTGGATCGCACGCAGGTTATGAAATCGTTTCCGGTGCGGAATCAGCTGATAAATTGGGAGATAGACGACAAAGGCGAAGCCTCACTGGTCATTCCACAGAAGGATAAACTCTGGATACGGCTCGCGGGTAAGTTTTTTATGCTGCCTGATAAAAGAGTAATTGTCTTGGATTCTATCGGGACATACGTGTGGAAGATGTGTGATGGCAAACATACGATCTCGCAGATTGTCAAGGGTGTCCAAAACCAGTACCAGTTGACACGGAAAGAGGCGGAAACATCACTTTTTACGTTTATGCAGCAACTCGGGAAACGGAACTTCATCCAGTTCGCTATCCCAGAACAGAACGCACCCGCGACACCGGAACCCGAACCTCAAAAACCGAGACGCTTCGGATTCCTACAGCGGCGATAGTTGTGGAACTTATGCAAACCCCTTTAGATAGCTAGGGGTACAAGGAGAAAAAAATGAACGAACAAACAGAAATCGGTAATGTTGACGCAACTTTTGCCGAAACACCGGAACGCTTTCAGCGTCTGCTTCCCAAAGAGAATACAGTCCGTGTCCGAAACCTTATCAAACGCTACGAAATGGGAACACAGACCGTCGATGCACTCCGCGGTGTCAATTTCCAAATCCAGCGCGGTGAATACATCTCTATTATGGGTCCCTCCGGTTCAGGAAAATCGACGCTTTTCAATATGATTGGTGGACTCGACAAACCGACTGAAGGCAGGGTCTATATTGACGAGGTAGACATAGCACAACTCGACGCTTACGAACTCGCATGGCTCCGCTGCCGAAAAATCGGTTACATCTTTCAGTCGTTCAATCTAATCCCTGTTATGACAGCACTCGAAAACGTTTCACTCCCGATGATCTTCGCTGGCATGAGTGCTGATGAAAGTAGAGAGAAAGGCGTTGATCTTCTCTCACTTGTTGGACTTGGGGACCGTGTGCAACATAAACCGTTGGAACTTTCCGGTGGGCAGCAGCAGCGCGTCGCAATCGCACGCTCCCTCGCAAACGACCCCGCGATTGTCCTCGCCGATGAACCGACGGGAAACCTTGACACGAAGACCGGATTAGAAATTATTGATCTACTCCGTCGTTTGAATGATGAAAACGGCGTAACAATTATCACGGCAACACACGACCATAAAATGTTAGATGTTTCCGATCGTATCTTCCACATGGCGGATGGTAAAGTCGACAAAATCGAATCTCGCGATGAAATCGACCTCCACGTTGGTAAATTAGATGGTGAAGAGGTAGGGTAAATAGTTTAGGGTTATTAGTTAAGAGGGTTCCGATTGTCCAATATCTTTTGGTAACCGTCTGTGCTTCAATTGAGAAACCACGGTTACAAAGAGATAATCAAGCATCAGAAACCAGACTTATAACTTATAACTAACGACTTATAACTACTGAAATATGAATATCTATGAACGTTTAGGCATCCGTACAGTGATTAACGGTAACGCAACGCTTACACGACTCGGCGGTTCCATCATGCCACCGGAAGTGGTCGCCGCGATGGCTGATGCTTCTAAGCACTTCGTAGATATCATCGAACTCCAAAAACGCGTCGGTGAAGAGATCGCAAAACTCACCTACAACGAAGCGGCTTATGTCTCTTGTGGTGCCGCCGCTGCCCTAACCCTCAGCACCGCCGCGTGTATCACTGGAATGGATCCAACCAAACGTGAGAAATTACCACATCTTGACACCTCTATGAAAAGTGAGGTCATTGTTCATCGCCACGGTCGCGTCGGATACGACTTCGCCGTGCGTCAGGTCGGTGTCACATTCGTGGAGATCGGCGACGAAAACGGGACAACATCTGACGAATTAGAAGACGCTATCACTGAAAAGACCGCCGCGATCTTCTATTTTGCTAACCCCGGCAGAGAGCATCTCTGGGTACCATACACAGAAGCCATCGCAATCGCTAAAAGACACAATGTTCCGCTCATCGTTGATGCCGCTGCACAGTTACCACCACCGGAAAACCTCTGGCGTTTCACGCAGATGGGTGCGGATTTAGCACTCTTCAGTGGCGGAAAAGGGTTGTGCGGACCCCAGAGCAGCGGACTGATCGTCGGAAATAAATCGTTGATTGCGGCGATCGCTTTCAACGGACCGCCACACCCTTTTATCGGTAGAGGTATGAAGGTAGGTAAGGAAGAATTGGTAGGGCTGCTCGCCGCTGTAGAGTGGTACGTCGGACAAAACCACGAGGAACTACAGCAGTCTTATGAGGATCAGGTTACCTACTACGACGAAGTCTTCGCGGACATCCGAGGTGTCACGGTCCATCGCAGTTTCCCCTCCGAAGCCGGGCAGCCGATGCCGCGCACCGAAATCCGGTTTGACGAGACACACCTCGGCATCACACGGGACGAAATCCTTCGGCAACTACAAACTGGTGAACCTTCTATTGACATCGCAGGCGCAGGTGCAGACGGTGTCCTTATCAATGGACAAACCTTGATGCCCGGAGAGGTAGAAATTATAGCCCATAGATTAAAAGAAATTTTAGGAAATACAAAATGAAACTTAACAACGGCATTCGCCTGACATGGCTCGGACATTCCACCTTCAAAATCGAAGCGGATGGACAAACACTCCTCATCGACCCGTGGGTAACAAACAACCCTGTCTGTCCCGATGCACTCAAAACCTTTGACGCACTTGACATAATCCTCATAACGCACGGACACGCCGACCACATCGGCGATGCTGTACCACTCGCTAAAAAACATTCACCGACAGTCGTGTCTATCGTTGAAATCGCTGGATGGCTCGGTAAACAGGGTATTGACAACGCAATTGGGATGAACAAGGGAGGCACTGTCACCGTCGGGGGCATAAAAGCGACGATGGTCTCAGCAAACCACAGCAGCAGCTTCACAGAAGAAGACGGCACGACTGTGTATCTGGGTGAACCGGCAGGCTATGTGATTGAATTTTCAAACGGCTACAAAATCTACCACGCCGGGGATACAAACGTTTTCGGAGATATGCGGATTATCGGTGAGATTTACCAACCCGATTTGGCACTGCTCCCTATCGGTGACCATTTCACAATGGGACCGCGTGAAGCCGCATACGCAGCACAATTGCTCAATGTACCAGCCATCCTACCGATCCATTACGGCACCTTCCCACTGCTAACAGGTACACCGGAGGAATTACGGCAATTAACGGCTTCTCGAGATGTGGAAATTATCACCTTAGAAGTCGGAGAAACATTAGGGTAAGAGATCGTTCGGACAAGTCAGGTTTTCGGTTTATTGTTGGGTCAATTCGGCGTATTCGTACACCGGTGTTACGATAGTGCGAATAGGACGGCATTTGCCCCACACTGCTTGGTGTAAACGCTCAACGGTTTCTGGCGCGAAGTATTTTTCGCCCGTATCAACGTTAACTCGGGCAGGCACATTCTCGATTAGAACAAACTGACCATTTATCTCAATGGTGTAGGTCACATTTTTCTCAACTAAAGTCTCATTCCAAGCCACGTTGTCAGACATTTTTTTTCTTTTTTTGAGATGGACAATGCACTACATTTCCGAACTACTGTTTGAAGAACGGAAACCGCACCGAATCGTCTGTAAATCGGTTCGGTTTCCGTGAATTTCTTTTGTTAGTTTCTCAATCCCTTGAGGTGTCCCCAAGTCGTTGAGAGTTTACCGGCGGGTTCGACAGGTAGTTGATCGCTTTTGGATTCAAAATTCTGCATCACCTCATCTTCTTCAAGAATCCGGTCGTAGATACGGACGTTGTCTATCATGCCGATGAGGTATCTGCCATCGTGTTCGCTACCGATGCGCCGCTCGTTCATATTTTCAGGTGTAGTTCCAGCGTTCCCTTCGTCAACCAATTCACCATCAACGTAGAGTTTGAGCTCGTTGTCTTTGGTATTGCTGGTGTAGATGATGTGGTACCAGGTGTCAGTTTCAGCCGCTAAACGGATTTTGACACCATCGTTTTTGTGAACTTGAATCTGGTTTCCCTCGAATTTGAAGTGGACTTTACCAGCAGCCCACTGCCACGTCGAGATGATACCTTGAATGCCGCTAAACTGCCCTTCCAGCGCGTAGCATTCGATGGTCACAAATTCATAATCGCCGAGTTCAGGGATTTTAACGTAATTATCAACTTTCCCTTCAAACTCCAGCGCCTCTCCGGTAGCAGCGGTCGCCCCTTCAACGGATTTGAGACTACCGACGAGTTCGGCATCGTTTCCGCCAAAGATATCTTTGACGACCTTACCGTCTATATCCGCTTCATTGAGCGTATACACAGCAACGAGTCCGTCTGTCACAAAATCCTGCGCGTCAGCCATGTTCACATAGCAGAACACGGTAAGGAGCACAGTAAGGACGCAGATTGCTTTAATAGATCTAAAGCGCATTTGGATTGTTCCTCCCAATTATAGAAATTGCGTTCAGTTATGTTTCGATTCATCAGATTCATCAAAATCTGCTGATACATTTTAACCTATGTATTTCGGTTTGTCAAGTCAAGTGTGTCCGTTTCGGTAAATTTCTGTTCGAGTGCGGTGTTATCCTCATAGACGGTTTTGATTAATTCCTCAATATCGGGTTCTTGAACTGATATGTCTACGATTTTGAACTTTTGGAGTATCGCACCGATAAGGTCCGCTGTACTAACCTCCTCTGGCGCAAACCGGTATTGGACGCGATTGCCTTCCCGATAGGTGACGTGTGCCTTGGGGATGCTGATGTCCGAATAGGTTTCGGCATAATCGACGCTCAAAATCCGTTCTGTTGAGAGCAACCGGCGAAGTGCAGCGAGTTCGCCGTCAAAACAGAGCCTCGCTTTGTCAATAAGGATGACGCGTTTGCAGAGTTTCTCAACATCGTCTAAATCGTGTGTCGTTAGGACAACCGTGACCTGTCGTTCAGCGTTTATCTGTTGTATGAATTGACGTATCCGCGCCTTAGCAACAACATCCAGCCCGATCGTCGGTTCATCAAGGAACAGCACCTCCGGGTTGTGGAGCAGCGCGGCGGCGAGGTCTGCACGCATCCGTTGACCGAGACTCAATTGGCGGACAGGTGTCTGAAAAAACGCACCGATGTCGAGTAACGCATCAAACATCTCTACATTCTGATCGTATTGCGTTTGCGGAATCCGATAGATACGCTGTAGCAACTCAAACGACTCCTGCACCGGTAGATCGAACCAGAGATGCGAACGCTGCCCGAACACCACACCGATATGTTTGGCGTTCTCTTTCCGCTGACGATGTGGGATATAGCCATTCACACTCACGCGACCTGATGTCGGCACCAAAATGCCGGTCAACATCTTAATAGTTGTTGACTTCCCGGCGCCGTTCGGTCCCAAGTATCCGACAACTTCGCCGCGTTTTATGGAGAATGAAACATTGTCCACCGCCTGGACGATACGGTGCTTACGAGAGAAGAGGTTCACAAAGCTCCCGAAAAAACCCTTGCGGTGGTGATAGACTTTGAAGGTCTTGCTGAGGTTCTCAACTTCAATCATATTTTTTAGCAGTTGTCGGTACGATTTTTCTGCGAAAAATCTTTCAGTCATCAGTTTCCAGTAGTTATAAGTTATAAGTGGTAAGGTAAGAAGGGCGTGAACATATCCAAACCCCTCTTTCTTATAACTTACAACCTCTTAACTTATAACCATTCTTCTGATAACTATTTAGTGCCCCGTGCTTTGATAATGCAGAACACCCCATCGCCAGAACAGGACCGTGATACTTAAAAAAAGGAATCCCGCGAAGGGTGCTAAGTACACGCCAAACGAGGAAACGCCTGAAGACGCAACTTTTTCTAACAGAAAAAGAGAAGGAAAATAATTGACGCACGCCAATGGCACGATAAACGTGAAAAAATGCCGAAACCAACACCGATAAATCGAAAACGGATACCCCCCCATAAAAGTGCCACCATGCGTAAAAATATTGATAATCTCTATGGATTGGACGGTCCAGAAGCAGCTTGTCGCGCCAATCACGAACAATCCGATAAAAAAACAGGTACCACTGACCAATGAAACCAGCAGATACCCAACCTTTACAAACGACCAAGAGATCGTTAACTGCGAATTGGCAATAAGCAGGATAATAAATGCTTGCGAAAACCGACCGACGCGACGGAGTAGAAAATCCTGTGAAAAAACTTGAAAAAAGGTACCGAGCGGACGAATGAGTATCGTATCGAAATCACCGCGCATCACGCTATTCTGAAAGACATCAAACCCCCTACCAATCATTTCAGCGACAGCAAAACAGACACCGATCATACCGTAAAGGAATCCGACTTCCCATAGACTCCATCCCGCTAATTCTTTAAAACGGTTAAAGAGCAGTGCAATCATGAAAAAGTCGATAACAGAAATACTTGCTTGCGAGAACAGATCAAACACAAATGAGAGTCGGTACGCCATCTGTGATCGGATGCGAAGCTTGACAAAATGGAGATAGAGTGCGAGATGGTGCATTTTTAGAAATACCGCTATCCGCCTTGTATGACGATCCGAGAAAACCCACGGTTTAAAAGAAAACGTCCCAACCCAATAAAAACGAGGGTCCACATCATCTGTTTGCTTATAGCCGTCCAGACCCCAACTCCGGTAATCTTGCCGAGATAGATACTAAACGGAACATCAATCAATCCCGCGAATGGTAGCCACTCGGCGATATGTGCTAACCATTCGGGCCACAGCGCGATCGGAACCAACATACCAGAAAATAGCATAATTACGGAGCCGGACATACCAGAAACGCCGCTTGTATCGAGTGTCCAGAACGCGCTGCTAAAAATTGTTATCGTGATCGCAGTGCTCATGAAAATGGCAAGCGTCATTGAAAGCGCGAACGCCATTAAGACAGTAGGGTGCTGTGGAAATGTAACATCAAAAAAGAGAATGCTGATAAGAAAGGTCGGTAACCCACGCATGAACAGGAAGTAGCAGGCTCTACCATATTCATCGGCGAACCAGTAGGTGTGGAAATCGACAGGCTTGGTTAATTGGAGTGCGACACTACCGTCCTTAATTGCTTGCGTCACTTCGGAACGCGCCCCCCAGAACGGCATCAGCATGAAAGAGACCTGACAAAGAACGAAGTAGGTAATAATTTCGTTCAGATTCAGCGGTTGCGGTTCGGTGCTTGCTGCATAAAAAGCGGTATAGACAAAAATATGCACCAGCAGAAAAAAGAAATTGGTCGCCAAACCAGCGAGGTTGGCAACCCGATATTGCATCCGCTTCTGGAACGATTTCCTTACAAATGCCAGATAGACATGGAAAGTCAGGTAGAGGGGCCTCATGTTTATACTGTGCTGAGATCGGCAATACGGACGGACTGTCCGTTCTCTGCGGATGCGTAAATACCATCAAGCATCTGCATCAACATGATCCCCTGTTCCGCTGAAGATATAGGCTCTTTTCCGTCTACGATGCACCCTACGAAGTGTTTAACCTCTTCGTCGAACCCGTTTATCCGGGGTGCGTTGAGCGGTTTATCGACCTCTTTGCCGTCTTCTTCGGTGTAAAGTGTGAACGGATTGAGCGTCGCGCCTGCTTTGGTTCCCGCCACTTTGATGTAGTTATCACCGGGCAGGTTCAGTGCCCATGTTGTTTCAAGGATAATCGTCGCGCCGTTTTCAAAATGGATCTGCGCGAAAGTTCCATCATCGACATCGTATTTGACATCATCTGGCACGAGATGCCCAAAGTGAGAATAGACTGCCCCCATAACTTCAACCGGTCTCGGGGAATTCATTAGCCACCAGATACAATCCAACGCATGTACACCGATGTCAATGAGTGCCCCACCCCCGGAACGTTCCTTATCGACGAACCAACCTTCTTTACCGATAGGAATACCGCGCCGGCGGACGTAAGCGGCTTTGCCGAAATAGATGTCGCCGAGTTCACCAGCCGTGACGAGTTGTTTCAGGCGTTGGGCATTTCCACCGAACCGCTGCACGAGTGCGTACATGAGTGTTTTACCGTTTTCGGCGGCTGTATCCGCCATCGCCTTCGCCTCCTGTGCGCTCCGAGCGGGCGGCTTCTCACAAAGGACGTGTTTACCGGCGTTCAACGCATCAATTGAGATCGGCGCGTGGAGGAAGTTCGGCAGACAGACACTCACCGCATCGATATCTCTATTCTTTAACATCTCTAAGTGATTGGTGTAAATATTCTGTATTTTATATTCCGCTGCCACTTTTGCAGCGTGGGTTTCGTCTAAATCACAGACAGCGATGATCTCTGAACGCGGGTCGGCGATATAGCCTTTGAGATGTTGCATCCCGGGCCAACCGAGTCCGACGACTGCCGCCCGGACTTTCGTTTTTTGATTTGACATAATAGATTTTCCTTTATTTATTTGGTATTAGGTGTTGGCTGTCAGTAGGGGTTTTTATTTAATTTTATTCGTGGCGTAATGCTTCTGTAGGGGTGAGACCGGCAGCTTTGTTTGCGGGGTAGAGTCCGAAGAATATTCCGATGAACGCGGAAACGCCGAAGGCTATTAATGCCGCTTGGATAGAGACGATAGCGGGCCAGCTCGCCTGCATGAGTTTTGAAATCACCAGACCGGAAATAGAGGCGAGGCTGCTGCCGATAAAGATGCCGATGAGACCCCCGCAAATACTTAAAACAATCGCTTCAATCAGGAATTGGGTCAGGATGTCTTGCCGTCTCGCGCCGATCGCTTTCCGCAACCCGATCTCGCGAGTCCGCTCTGTTACAGAAACCAACATGATATTCATGATCCCGATACCGCCGACGAACAGTGCGACGCTTGCAACACCGCCGAGGAGTACCTGAACAATCCGGCTAACGTTCCCTACCTGTTTTATAATCTGCTTAGCGGTAAAAAATTCAAAATATTTTTCGTCGCCGTGTTGTTGCCGCATGGCGACTTTGATTTCAGCAACAGCCTGCTCGACTTTTTCGAAACTCTCGGCTTGACAAAATAGGTGGATCCAACCTTTATATCTCCCGACAAAACGAGTCCCCATTGTGGTAAGTGGAATAATGACGCGATTGTCCCACCCTTCACTTGCCATGCTGTTGCCTTTCTCCTCCATGACACCGATGACGGTAAAGCGTTCGGTGCCGATTCTGAGTTCAAGTCCAATGGGGTCCTTCATCTGAAATAGATCTTTATGGACTTCCGAACCGATCACACATACCGGGTCTCTCCGTTCAATGTCGTTATCCGTTATGAATCTCCCGAATTGAATGTACCAGTTGTTTGCTTCTTGGTAGAACGGGGTAGTACCCTGGACATCGAGGGATCGGTTAACATGTTTGTGCGATACCCGGAGGTTCCTTCCAGACTGTGCCGTAACTAGCTTAAGAGATGGGCAATTTTCAGTGATAAAGGCGAGGTCTTCGTATTCAATGTATGCCGGGTGTTTATTTTCGATATAGGCTCCGTCTTCTCTTCGGATTTTATCTTTCCTGAAGCAGACGATCATGCCTGCACCGCCGATCCGTTCTAACTCAACGAGCATGAGGTGTTCGGCACCGCCGCCGACCGAAACGACGGCGACGACCGCGGCGATACCGATGATAATACCGAGTGTTGTCAGCACAGACCGCAACTTATTGCGCAGGAGTGCTGCTAAACCGACGTTAACGCCTTGTGTAATCTGCATGGCTACCTAAAACTCTCGTGTGAACTTGCTACTCCGGTTTCATGGATTCACCGCGCAACAAAAATGCTCGGATGTCATAACGCCCAGGACGCTCGATCGGTAGATCGCCGTTCTCTATCATCAAGTCGAGCGGATTCGCGTGGGTTCGTAACGGCAATCGGACGACCTCGTGCATACGCGCCGATTCGTAGATTCCCATAATAATTTCAACAGCGGCACGTCCGTGCTTGGCTTCGCCACGGTGTTCGGGACCGCCTTCGATCCATGAGACGAGTTCGGCGGCTTGGGCAACGTGTTGGTTTGTACCGTCGGAGGGGCGTTCTTTCCAGTCTTTTGCCTTATTATTCAGAAGACGGACGCGACCCTCCGTTACATCGGCGATACCGTCTGTTCCGTAGACGATACCCCCTTGATAATTCGGTCTGCCGATCTCTTGCAGAAGCATGCCGATACAGCCGCCTGCGAACCCGATGATACCGGCACTTCTATCCTCAATCTGGATATCACGCTCATAACGCTCGGTTTTACGCTCAACGTTTCCGATGACCCACTCCGGCTCAGGGTCGCTGAGAAGGTAACGCATCATATCAAACAGATGTGAACAGTCATTTAATAACCCCTGTCCGCCGTGGCAGACGATCTGCCTCGGTTCACCGATTGCACCGTCAGCGATCAGGTTTCGGGCATCCGTCCAGGCAGAATTAAACCGACGCTGGTGCCCGATGACAACCTTAACATCGTTCCGTCTGGCGGCGATCAACATTTCATCGCATTCGCCTACACTCACACCCATCGGCTTTTCACAGAGGACTGCCTTCGGACTTCGCGCGCATGCAGCGATTGTCATCGGTGCGTGGAGTTTATGCCATGTCGCCACGCTGACGATATCAAGGTTTTCGTTATCCAACATCTCTCGCGCATCCAAGTAGCAGTTCTCGGCAGGGACACCGTAAGTCTCTGCAAATTTGTCGAGTGCCACTTGAACCGGATCAGCAAGCGCGACGATCTCTGTCTGTTCAACGCCTTGATAGCCACGGGCGTGGGCATTGGCGATACCACCACATCCGATAATTCCGACGCGATATTTAGAGGTCATATCTATATTTCCTATAATGGTTTTCTGTTATCAGTGCGGTTTTCGGTGGTTATAAGTTATCAGTGCGGTTTTTCTGCGAAAACCTTTTCATTAACAGTTAAAGAGGTTTTTTGTGGAACCTTCACAGAGAACGGAACTGTTCCCAGAACCGTCTTAACTCATAACTTATAACCATTCCTCTGATAGCTGACAACTATTAATTGCTTGTATCTTCGCCAAAATGTGAAGCGACAAGCACCAAATCAAGTACATTAACTATGCCGTCCTTGTTCAGGTCACCCTTAAGGTCTTCGCCAGACTCACCGAATTGACCAGCGACAAGCACTAAGTCTCGAATATCAACGGTCCCATCTTCGTTAACATCCCAGGGGGGTGGCGGTGGTGGCGGCATCTCTATAGTCGTTGTGGTCGTGATTTCAGCAGTCATCGTGCTATCGGTACCAGAGGTTGCTGTTACACTGATAGGATAATCACCCGGTTCTGTGAAGAAATCCCCTTTGACCTTCAGCGTTATTTCTGCAGATGCTCCAGCCTCAAGTTCGATTGAACGTTCGCTGTCGCTGATACCGCCAAGCACACTGCCTTCAATGCCGACCTCTGCTGAGGCTTCAAGCGATACCGTATCCATCGCGTTGCCGGTATTCGTGACCTTGAGTGTGTAACTCACGCCTTCAACCGCATCCATTGTAGAAAGTGCCGTATCTCCGACAACTTCCAGAGATACGCCAACGATTATCGGCATCTTTATAGTCGTTGTCGTTGTGACTTCAGCAGTCATTGTGCTATCGGTACCAGAGGTCGCCGTCACAGTGATAGGGTAATCACCCGGTTCTGTCAATAGGTCCCCTTTAACCGACAATGTTACTTCTGCAGATGCTCCAGCCTCAAGTTCGATTGAACGTTCGCTGAAACTACCAAGCACACTGCCTCCAATGCCGATCTCTGCTGAGGCTTCAAGCGATACCGTATCCATCGCGTTGCCGGTATTCGTAACTTTGAGAGTATAACTGACACCTTCAACCGCATCCATTGTGGAAAGTGCATCATCTCCGACAATTTCTAACGACACACTGCCGACCACTGGTGCCGATTCCGATTGCGTTGTGTAGATGTAATCGCCCGTGGTGAAGAAATCGAGATTAGCAGCGTTTCCAGCCGCGTAGAAGGTAATCGGACCTATATCCGCATCCGGGGCGGTCCACTGAAATTCCCAACTATGTTCGTCGGTTGTGCCTTGACCGGTACCAATTGAAGTCTGCTTAATATATTGCTTACCACCTGCTTCTGATAGTTGGGTATTTTCTGCTTTGTCTGCTGCAAAGGATCCAGCCCTTGCACCATCGGCACTGAGTGCGGTCATCTCAAATCCCCAACGGCTCTGTCCAGCCCGCGACAAATTGACAATAATCGTATATTCTTTCTTCGGTTCGTAGGTTTCAGGAATTGTCAACATCAATGCGCCGCCTGCGGCATTGAGCGTATTACCAACGTGGCACTGTGTACAGTTGCCTTCATTAGGTGCTCCAGTAAGTCCGTCCTGCGGGCCGAATGAGAAAGCAAATGCACTACCGGTGCTTACAGCGAAAAGTAAAAGGAGCACTCCCCAAACAGGTAAGGTGTTTTTCAAGTAATTCAAATATTTTCTCCCTTATGTATAACCCAAGTTGCCACTTGTAAATCCATGGGATATCCTTTATAGTGTTTTTAACGCAAAAACAAAAGGAGAACCCCATGGACTTGACTATTGTAGCACTTTATACGATTTGTGACGATCTTTTAATCTCAATCGGGCA
>JAJDTJ010000055.1 GCA_022827225.1 Candidatus Poribacteria bacterium
AATCAGTCTCATTGAACAACTTTTCCCCAAGTCGATTCATGCGGTGTCAGCAGCCGGTTTTGAGTTGAAAGTGCTTTTGTTTGTTATCGCAACGAGTATAAAGCAGCTATTTGGATAAAGGTAGCAACTTGGGTTATTATACGATGAAAGATCGGTGCTATGCGTTTGTTGCCACAGTGATTGGATTCTGCGTATCTCGGCTACCGCGTCGGATGAGTCTCGTTATAGGCGGATGGTTGGGAATACTTGTGTTTTGGTTCGCCTCTCAACAGCGGAAATTGGCATCCGAACATCTCCGTTGTAGCCTATCGCTTTTAGATGAGCAGAGCGTCAGAACAATTGTCAAACAGTGTTTCCAGAACCTCGGTAAAACTGTCGTAGAATTCATGCGGTTTCCACGTCTGGATAAGCAGCAAATCCAGCAATATGTTAAACTTGAAGGCGTTGAACATGTAGAGCAGGCATTGGCACAAGGGAAAGGCGCGATTATTTTAACAGGACATTTCGGAAATTGGGAACTCCTCGCTGCCAGTATCTCTGCCACAGTTGCACCACTGACACCTATTGTCCGTGAACTGCGTTCGCCTCGTCTAAACGCTTTGGTTTCCCGCTACCGTGAGAAAGCGGGGTACGCCACCATCGACAGAGACACGGGGATACGCCACGCGCTTCGCTGCCTCAAACGTAATGAATTGATCGGCATCGTCGCCGATGTTGACACAACCGTGAGCGGTGTTTTCGTCGATTTTTTTGGCAGACCTGCCTATACACCGTATAGTCCAGTCGCTATTGCCATCAAAACAGGCGCAGTCATACTACCGTCGTTTATTATCCGTCAACCCGACGGTTCACACCGGGCAATTATTGAACCGCCTTTGGCGTTGAAACGGACACATGTGAGAGAGAAAGACATTGTTATTAACACACAACGGTTCACGAAAATTATTGAATCCTATATCCGAGAATATCCGGCACAATGGATCTGGATGCATCAACGCTGGAAAACACAGAATTAGTTACTTCTCTGTGGGGCTAACCGTGTGTCTTCTGCTTTGCATAACATGTTGCAAAAGTACAGAAACGCCAGTCAGTGCCCCGGATGAATCTGTAGAACCTGTTCCAAAACAGAAACTGGACAGGTTTTCGACACAACACACTGAGGCAGGTATCGTCAAATGGACACTTGTCGGCGATACTTCAACATTTCATGGAAGTTATATTGAGGTGGAAAATCCGACCGTTCAGATTTTTGAGGACGGCGTTGTTTCTATCACCATCAATGGTCAGAAAGGTAAACAATTCCTCAACGGCACTCAGAAGGACAATTTGCATCTCACTGGAAATGTCATCGGCATCAGCGAAAACGGTAAATTGTTAACTGAGATTCTCCATTGGCAGAACCTCGCCGGTAGATTGTATGCCCCAGAGGAAGCTACAGTCGTACGCGGTGATTCTACCTGGACCGGAACGGAAATGTTAGCCAATCCAGCACTTGAAACCGTAACAATGAAAAACAATCGATTCACACTTTATCCAAAAGATGAGAAAACGCATGAATATCATAACAACTCCATTGAATCAGAGTAGGCGTGAACGCAGACCGCAACGCTCCAAATTCTGTTTGTCTGTCGGACTTTTCACACTTCTCGTTTTTCTTGTTCCTATAATTGTCGTTGCTGAAGACACGAAAACGGAAGAACCATCTTCGGCTACCAGCGGTGCAGAGATACAAACGACAGCAGACACGGCACAAAACGCTAATGCCGCTGAAGAAAGCAGCACCACAATAAAAACAAGTAAGGAACAAATCACCGGCACCTCAATAAGGATGGAAAGATACGAGAAGGAAGGTATAACAATCCTGATTGAGGAAGCCAAGACGGTCCGGTATAACGAACAAGGGGTCGAAATCGGGTTCCTCAATGCCGATAAAATTACGCTCAAGACTGACCCAGAAACCGACCAGACAATAGAGATCGTTGCTGAAGGTAACGTCGAAATCCGCGATCAAGATATCTTTGCTACCTGTGATCACGCCATCATGAACAATCTGACGAATACCGTTACGCTCAAAGAGAATGTCGTCGTCTTACAAAATAAGGATAGACTTGAAACCAAACTTTTCACTTTCAATCGGACGACTGGTAAACAGACCGGCGAGGGTGGCGTTAAATTTAAAGTAACCATTACACAGGCGGCACCAATCCCCGCGGAAGCGGATGAAGACGCTGAAACTGACACCGGGACTGAGAAAACAGAAACGTCTACAACAGCGCCTGAGAAAACAGAAACCCCAACGCAAAAAGATGCCGAGACCGAAAACGGCACGGATGAGCAATCCGAAGCAGAGGCTGGGGACACTACAGATGAACAATCCGAAGCAGAAACAGAAAACACTGAAACCCCGGCAGATCCAAATAGTGAACCTGAGACTGAGACTCCAGATGACACAGATACGAACACTGAAACGGAGGAAACTGAGACCGATTAATCCAACAGTGTATTAGTTATCGGTTATCAGAGTACTGGTTATCAGTATCAGTACCCAGTACGCTACGCTTTCAGTTGACAGTTAACAGTTACAAGAGGTTTTCGATAATTCCAAAGTCTCTTAACTGAGTACTGAAAACTGAGTACTGAAAGATTTTTTCGGAGAAAAAAATCGTACTGAAAACTATTAAGGAGGCATCGTAGTTAGAAATTGTGGCAAAAGAATTACAAGCACACGGGCTCGTAAAACGTTATACACGGAAGGGACCAATCGTTGTTAACGAAGTGAGCCTATCGGTGCAACAAGGTGAAGTTGTCGGGCTGTTAGGACCCAACGGTGCTGGCAAATCGACAACATTCTACATGGTGGTCGGGTTGATTCGTCCGAATTCGGGTACAATTACGTACGACGATACAGACATCACTACCTATCCGATGTATAAACGGGCAAGGCTCGGTATCGGTTACCTGGCACAAGAGACATCAATTTTCCGTAAACTGACGGTTCAGCAGAATATTGAGGCGATCCTTGAGGCAAAAGGAACACCGAAATCGGCACGGGGACCCCGGATCCGTGAACTGACAGACGAACTCGGCATCTCAAATCTACTATCACGCAAGGCATATACACTCTCTGGTGGTGAGTGCCGGCGAGCGGAGATAGCACGAGCACTCGCAGCAGAACCTGATTTTATACTGCTTGACGAACCGCTTTCCGGGATAGACCCAATCGCCGTCGAAGATATTAAGCAACTCATAACACATTTACGCGACCGAAACTTAGGGGTACTCATCACAGATCACAACGCCGCTGAAACCCTTGACATCGTTGATCGGGCATACATCATCGTCGACGGAAAGATTACGCTCGCCGGCACGCCCATAGAACTCGTGAACAACCAAACGGCGAGAGACCTCTATTTCGGACATAACTTCTCCTATCGGGTAGAGTCGCAAAACTTATGAAACACCCACGGAGACTCATGAAATGTACAAAGCTCAGCTCACCCAGACACCTCAACTGTCGCAGAAGACATCTATTACACCCAGGTTACAGCAGGCACTTAAAGTGCTAAATATGCCGCTGCAGGAGCTAACGCATTTCATTCACCAACAATTTGAGCAGAATCCGTTTCTCGAACTCGAAGAAGAAAATGAATTAACAACCCCCACTGAAGAATTAGACCCAGCACCCGAATGGAGCGAACCTGAAGCCGATCTTGATCAGGAAGATACGTCTGTTGATATTGATTGGGAAACCGCATTTGAGGACCGCGTATCGCTCAGCGAACGTGCGAACTCCAAACAAATAGATGCTGATGAAACACCGCCAGATACAGTATACGAATGTTCACTGTACGATTACCTTATGGAGCAGTTAGACCTCATCCCTTCTAATATTATAACCTCAAACACAGAACGCGCTATTGCTGAATATATCCTCGGAAATCTAAACGAGGATGGACAATTAGAACTCAAACTGTTTCAAATTCCGTCTGAATTTTTAAAACCCCTTAAGGCAGAAGAACTCTCACCAGAATTACATACCACTATCCGGAAAGGTCTAAAAACAGCGACAGGCAATAAGAAACTCAAATTCTCAAAAACTGCTACGATTTCAAGAAAAAACATAACACACACCGCGCCCGAAACTGAAGGTGTATCTATTATAAAGGGCGCATGGAAAATTAACGATTTAGACAATGGCAAAACTTATACTATTAAATACGAACAGCCGCCTTATAGTTGTAAACCTGCCTTGAATTTCTATCAACTTACTTTGGAAGACATTGCCGAATCTGTTGGATGTGAAACCGCACTCGTTGAATCCGTACTTCGCGAGATACAGGACAATTTTGAACCTTTAGGTATCGCACACCGAGATATTAGAGAAGCATTGCTCATCCAGATTCGGAATCAGAAACCGGAAAATATACCAGAAATGGCGGAAAACTCAGCGAAGGTCGGAGATCAGAATTTTTTGAACGAAAATCTGTCTGTTCAGACAGTTGCCCAAGAGATCATCGAGAACCATTTTGACGCTTTTCTCAACCAGAAGTGGGACTACCTCGCAGAAGTACTGAAAATTGACATCGCAGTTATTGATACCGTCATCAAATGGATAGGAACGCTATCTCCTTATCCGGGACGCTACTTCACTGACCCGACAGTGCAATTTCTCAAGGGTACGTCGCGTATGGACAGAGTTACACCCGATGTAGAGGTACAATTTCTCAACGGTAAGTGTCAAGTGGTGTCTGTAGACAGGTACCTTCCACGGGTGCATATAAATCGTCAGTACTACGAGAATCTCATGGGTAATAAGCAAGAAACTTTAGATGCTGAAACGAAGGAATGGATAGAAAAACGGTATCGCGATGCATTAGATTTAATTGAGAGTCTTGCCCAACGCGGCAGCACGATTGAACGTGTCACCAAAGCAATTTTTGAAGTACAGACAGATTTCCTAACTGAAGGCGATAAAAGCATCAAACCTTTAACACTGAAAGCAATCGCTGAACAGGTTGATAGGCATGAATCAACTGTCAGTCGAGTGACCAGCGAGAAGCATGTACAAACACCACACGGGACGTATCCGCTCCGATTCTTCTTTAGTAATAAGTTAAAGACGACACAAGGTGAGGAGATTTCTGCTAAGCAGGCGAAAAATCTTATTCTGGAAATGATCAATGCTGAAACACCGACCAAGCCACTGAGCGATGAGGCGATTAGTAACGCTTTGAAAGTTAAAGGCGTTATATTAGCAAGGCGGACAGTTCAGAAATATCGCGACGAATTAGGCATCCCAACATCACGTGAAAGATCCGCTGCCCATGCCAGCACTCGCGCGAATTGATCGGTTCCAGGCAAAATGGCTATAATTTATAACCTACCACCTTTAAAAAAGGGAGAACGTCGTAATGAAAGTAACATATTCCGGACATAATCTAAAAATTACGGACGATATTCATGCGCACATCCTAAAGCGTGCTGATAAAATTGAAGCGCGTTTCGGAGACATGCAGGAACTCAATGTTGTTCTGAAATCTGAGAAGCATCGGTTTGATGCTGAGATGAGAGTGACTGCCCCCGGTGTATCGTTTTATGCAAAAAGCGAAACAGATGAAATTTTATCCGCATTGGATACCGCAACAGATAAAATTTTCAGTCAGGTGCGTCGGTATAAGGATAGGATAAAAGACCGACGGCATAATGCCCCGCATCGTGAAGTGGTCGCGCAACTTAATCCACAGAATGTAGAAACACCAACAGATGTTGATACAAACGATGCACCTACCATTATGGCAGTACAAGAGAAATTCGCATCAAAACCGTTGACCGTAACGGAAGCCGCAATAGAACTCCAAGCGTCAAATGCAGCGTTTCTGCTGTTTCTGAACGCTGAGACTCGACAAGTAAACCTGCTTTATGAAATGGAGCGAGGGACATACGGGTGGGTGGAGCCACTTTTTGCATAACAGCGTGATAGCTATAAAAGGTTGGTTATAAGGTGTTAGTGAAGAAGAACATACCAATGTTCATGCTCTCTTAACTTATAACTTATAACTTACAACTTATAACCAATAAAGGTTAAAAACATGGCAAATCTTCCGAAAACCTATGCCCCTCAAGAAATTGAGGGGAAATGGTACAAATTCTGGCAAAAAAACGGTTATTTCCACGCGGCGGCGACATCTGAAAAACCGCCCTACGCAATCGTGATTCCGCCACCGAATATTACCGGTAGCCTGCACATCGGACACGCACTTGATAACACACTCCAAGACTGCCTTATCCGATGGCGGCGCATGCAAGGTCATAACACGCTCTGGATGCCGGGGACAGATCACGCAGGTATCATGACTGAACTCATTATGGAGCGAAACCTCGCTGATGAAGGCATCAGTAGGATCGCGCTCGGCAGAGAAAAATTTGTCGAACGGATGTGGCAGTGGAAAGCGGAAACCAGCGACTATATCATCTCCCAACTCCAACAACTCGGATGCTCCTGCGATTGGGCGCGAGAGCGGTTCACTTATGATGAAGGATTCGTTACAGCAGTAAACACCGCCTTTCTTCACCTCTACAATCAAGGACTTATCTATCGCGATACCTATATGGGGAACTGGTGTCCACATTGTAAAACTGTACTAAGCAACTTAGAGGTTGAACCTATTGAAATAGACGGAAACTTTTATCACATCCGTTACCCCGTCAAAGACAGTGAGATTGTGCTGGAAATTGCGACAACACGCCCAGAAACGATGTTAGGGGACACCGCTGTGGCAGTGCATCCTGACGACGAACGCTACCAACATCTGATCGGTAAGACAGCAATTCTACCACTCTGTGACAGAGAGATCCCGATAATCGCCGATGCCTATGTGGATACTGAGTTCGGCACTGGCGCGTTAAAAGTTACACCCGCCCACGATACCAACGACTACGAAATCGGCTCACGACACAATCTCGAACAACTGACGATTTTCACACGAGATGGATGCATAAACGAAAATGCACCCAAGAAATACGTCGGTTTATCCCGATCGGAGTGCCGCGAACGGGTCGTAGAAGATTTGCAGAACTTCGATTATCTCGTCAAAATTGTCCCCCATCGGCACGCTGTAGGGCATCACGACCGGTGTGGCACCATTGTCGAACCAACCGTATCCCCGCAGTGGTTTATGAATGTCCGCCCCCTCGCTCAACGCGCAATAGAGGCAACCCAAAAAGGCGAAGTAAAGTTCATCCCAGAACGCGAAACTGCTCGTTTCTATCATTGGATGGAAAATATCGAACCGTGGCCGATCTCACGCCAAAGATGGTGGGGACATCGTTTGCCGATATGGTACTGTAGTGAATGTGAGCGCATTACCGCCGCAATAGCCCGTCCCCAGCAGTGTGAGTGCGGCGCAACTGATTTCCATCAAGATGAAGATGTATTAGACACCTGGTTCAGTTCCGGACTGTGGCCATTCGCTACAATGGGATGGCCAGAAAAAACGCAAGAACTCAAAACCTTTTATCCAACCGCTGTCCTCGTAACTGGCTGGGATATACTCTTCTTCTGGGTCGCAAGAATGATTATGTTAGGACTCGGATGTATGGACGAGGTACCGTTCCGAACTGTCTATCTACACGGACTCGTTGCCGACGAGAAGGGACAGAAAATGAGCAAATCGAAGGGCAACAGTATCGATCCGTTAGAAACCATCGACACTTACGGAACGGATGCCTTCCGCTTCGCACTCGCAAACATAAGCACCCCGATCCCTTACGTTCCGCTACCAGAATCGCAGATTGAGTCAGGCAGACGCTTCGCCAATAAAATTTGGAACGCCGCCCGCTTCGTTCTTATGAATTTAGAGAAATATCCAGTACCAGATGGATCGGACGCTGTAGATACCGAACAGGAAACGCTCGAAATAACGTGGATACGGAGCCGCCTGAGTCATACGATTAAAGCGACAACCGATGCACTCGAGAACTTCCGTTTCTACGAAGCGGCACAAACACTCTACGCCTTCCTTTGGCACGAATTTTGTGATTGGTACCTGGAATTCACCAAACAGCGGATCGCACAAGATGACCCCGCGGCACTCTGGACCGCTGCGGATATTTTGGAACAGACGATGCGACTCCTGCATCCGTTCATGCCCTTCTTAACGGAGGAAATTTGGCAACAACTGTCGTTAAATAGAACGGACACCACCGAAGATGAAACCTCAATAACAATCGCACCCTGGCCCGAACCGAAAGGCGAAAATCCGATAGCGGAAGCCACTATAGCGACCCTCATGGAAGTCATTGAGAGCATTCGCAGCATACGAGGCGAGTTGAACGTTCCCATCGGGGCATCTGTAGAGGTACATATTCAGGCACCGAACAGCGAAGTACGTGAGCGACTCGAAACTTACCTTCGACAGTACTTACCCGCTTTCACACGCCTGGC
Source organism: Candidatus Poribacteria bacterium (assembly GCA_022827225.1). Classification (GTDB taxonomy): domain Bacteria; phylum Poribacteria; class WGA-4E; order WGA-4E; family WGA-3G; genus WGA-3G. The sequence continues at coordinate 8,444 of JAJDTJ010000055.1, forward strand.
AAGTATCACCATCGCTGAATCTTTACAGAAACCGCCCGCCTCTGCCGAAGCGGTTATCGGAGACCTCGCCATTTATATTCCGCTTGCCGATGTCATAGATTTAGAGGCAGAACACGCGAGACTTAGCAAACGGCATCAACAGGCGACGAAGGACGTAGCAGCGGCACAGAAGACATTAGATAACCCAAATTTCATTCAGCGCGCACCAAAACAGGTCGTCGCTCAAAAGCAGGAGCTACTCGAACGACTGCTCACAGAGCAAGAAAAATTAGCACGAAGCCTGGCAATGCTGACAGAATCAGGAGGTTAAATCCGCACCGATATGCAACACTCCGAAAGACCCGCAAATTATACTTTAAACAATGACAAGTGCTTTGTTTGCGGTATGAACAACCCCTTCGGTTTGCAAGTCCATCCAGAAATTAAGGACGCAGGAGCATCGGTTCGTATCGAATGCACGCCGCCGGAACACTTGCAAGGTTGGGCAGATATTCTTCACGGTGGTATCCTCAGTACATTGTTAGATGAAGCGATTACCTACGTTGGCATCGGCACTTTTCAACAGCACGCTGTTACAGCGCAACTTGAGGTACGTTTTCGCAACCCGGCACCGACCGGTGTGAAACTCTATGTCCTTGCAGAACGTATTAAGGTTTCTAAAAGGTTAGTCGAAGCGAAGGCTGAAGTTACGCTCAGGGACGGCACCATCATTGCCACTGGCACTGGCAAAGTTGTGCCGGTCAGTGAAAATTTCGCACCTAAGGTGCCGACACAGTAGGAAAGTCGACGCCTGCGCTTGTGGCTTAAAACCCCACGTTTGTTCTCAAAGACGAAAAAAGAGCATATTTTCTGAAAGAATATATGGAAAATCCGAAAACAGCGATGAATCCAGAGGTGCGTTCAGGGTGGGACACCGATGTCCTAATCATTGGTAGCGGTGCTGCTGGACTTCGCGCTGCGCTCGCGGCGAGTGAGCATGCAAATGTAACCCTGATTACCAAAACCACTTTGACTGAGAGTAACACGCACTACGCCCAAGGTGGGATCGCTGTCGCTATGAACCTTGATGACACGATCGCCTTACATATAAAGGATACTTGTGTCGCTGGTGCCGGCCTCTGCGATGTCGTAGCCGTTGAAATGATGGTATCTGAAGGGATTCCACGGGTCGCAGAACTATTGGACTGGGGCGCGAACTTCGATTGGGAAGGAACACTACCGCGTTTCACGCAAGAAGCCGCACACAGCCGACGCCGGATTGTACATAAAGGCGACGCAACCGGACGCGAAACAACGGATGTCCTTATTCAACGCGTCCGCAATACAGAACGTATCCACGTCCTCCAAAACGCTTTCGCTATCGACTTAATCACCGATGCAGCTCTTAAGGAAAGCAGTCAGGAATTAATTACCTGCTACGGCATCATAGCGATTGTAGAAGAACAGATCGTCTCTATTCGTGCAAAAGCTACAATCCTTGCCACCGGTGGACTTGGACGCGTCTATCCGTGCACTTCTAATCCGCAGATCGCAACCGGTGACGGATTCGCCGCAGCGTGGCGCGCCGGCTGCGAAATGATAGACATGGAATTCGTACAGTTCCACCCGACAACACTCTTTCTCGACGGAGCACCGAACTTTTTAATCTCCGAAGCCGTCCGAGGTGAAGGCGGGACGCTCTTGAACATTCGCGGTGAACGCTTTATGGAGAAATATCACGAGAAAGGCGAACTCGCACCGCGGGACATCGTTAGTCGATCCATTCAAAACGAGATGCATCTGACACAGTTCCCGTGCGTCTACCTCGATATTACCCATAAAACCACAGACTTTATCCAGGAACGATTTCCTACGATCTCCGCGACGACAAAACACTATGGACTCGATATTAACGTTGACTTAATCCCCGTCCGTCCGGGCGCCCATTTTATGATGGGTGGCATCCGCACGAATACCGATACACAAACGAATATTGATGGACTTTACGCCTGTGGAGAGGTGGCATGTACCGGAGTCCACGGTGCAAATCGTTTGGCAAGTAACTCTCTTCTTGAATGCCTTGTTTATGGGGCGCGGGCAGGCAGAAACGCCGCCAATTTCGCAAGTACACAACCGGCGGGGCCACCGGACTTACCGATACTAAGTAATGTTGGGGCATCCGCTACACTGTCCACTGAGACAGCAGAGATCGACATAGAGGAGATCAAAAGTGCAATCCGAGAGACACTCTGGGAAAATGTGAGCATTGAACGAACCGGCGAAGGTCTACAAAATACCCTCGCTGTATTACAAGGCATAACGGAAAGTTTAGGAGACATGGTAACCTGTTCCGAGACCAAAGATGTATCAACGTTTGAAACACTGAATATGCTTAATGTCGCCTTAATGATAACGCAATCCGCTCTCGCTCGAACAGAAAGTCGTGGTGCCCATTACCGTTTCGATTTTCCAACACGAGACGACCTTAAGTGGCAACGCCGTATCCTCATCACACGCGATAACCCACCAGAAATAGTTCCGTTATAGCGTTAACCCAACCGCATATAGAAGGCGGGGTTACAAACCCCGCCTGTGAAGGAACCTATTTTTCCGATTTTTCTATAAAACAACAATTATCCAGCGTGGAACCCATCGGTATCTAAAAGCCTTGTAGTCGTTTCTGTTTTATCTCCGTTGCCGAGTTCACCGCGGGGGGTTCGTCCGATTTCCCATAAAGCTGGACATAGTTATCATAACTATCGATTACCTTTTTAATATGCAGCCGCGTCTCCCGAATCGTAATTTTCTCAACGAACAGGTCAATATCTTTAATACTTTTCGTTGAGACCCACCGTTTCATCCGCCCAGGACCGCCGTTATACGCGCCGATGACCAGCATCAGGTTGTTATTAAACCACGAATTAAGGTCGGCTATATATTTTGTCCCCATCCGGATATTAATATCAGGTTGCTTAAGCATTGAGGTGCGGAACCGCCGGATCTTGAGCTGTTGGGCGAGTTCTCTGCCAGTCGCAGGCATAATCTGCATGAGCCCAATCGCACCTGCCCAACTCACGGCAGCCGCATTGTATCGGCTCTCTTCGAGAATCATCGCAGCAACTAAAAACGTATCAACGTTGTACAATTTTGCGTATTTATCAACCGCATTGGCGTAATAGCGTGGATAAAGTTTCCGTTGGAGCTTTTCCAAATCCGCTCGTGTCGCATGCGCGAAGGCAGGATTCTCAAGCGACTGCTCGGTCACCTCCCGCGCTTTGTCATACATCGCGAGGCCTTCATAGCATGTAATCAGATCATAAAAACAACTTTGCTCAGGGAAAGGAGCCGTGTCAATATGCCTATCCAATTGGGGAATAGCATCTTCGTAAAGCCTAAGTTCCATGAGCACTGGAATCTGTGGAGGACAGGGTTGTCTATCTGGTAATTCAGCATCCTGAACGGCTTTCGGCTCTAATTCGGATCCAGAAATCGACAAAATCGCTTTCGCCCTTGCGGAGTAGTACCAATAACGCGCCTTTGCCACTTCCTTGTATATCTTTCGCGCAAGTTCCGGCTTGTTTTGTCGTTCACGTATCTTCGCCATCCAGAAATGGGCACCCATCGCATAACGATTTCCAGGAAAGTGTTCCTTCAAACTTTTGAAAGCGTTGTAACTTTCCTCATAGCGGCGTTCATCGAAACGTTGCCAACCTGTTCGCCATGCCGCAACATCCGCATAAGGGCTCTTCGGTGCCACTTTGATTAAGCGTGAATAGGCATCAAGTGCCAATTCTACTTTTTCTTGCGCTTCGCGAATTTTCGCAATATCGTAGAGAGCGTTGTCCACTAATTCATCTGTCGGATAGGTGCTTACAAAATTCTCAAGACGACTGACCGCTGTTTTCAGATGTCCTTTCTGGCGATAACTTTGCGCAATCTGATAAGTCGCACGCGGGATATAACTGTTTTTGCCACCGAGTGCGATCACAGCATCAAAGTTCTTAATCGACGTATTGGGCCACTTGCGTCCCTGATTACTCCGTCCAGTCAAGTAAAGAGCATGTGCGCGGAGTTCCAAATCGACAGTCTTCGGTATCAGCGCTAATTCATTTACTGCAGACTTCCACTGTCTGTTCGAAAAAAATACCATACCACAATTAAGCCGGTCTGTTGGTGTGAGTTTCAGCGATCTATGTGTTCTTACGAGTTGTTTTAATCGACCGAGTGAATCTCTCGCCACGCTAAGGGATTGCTTCTCTTTTATCAGTTCGCGGTAAACATCAAACGCAGCAGAAACATTACCTAATTCCTCATCGCAGCGTGCTAAAGTGAAAGCCGCCTCTCTCGCGTATCGCGGTTGTTTAACAAGATCCGTTAGATATGACTTCGCTGTCTTGTATGCTTTCTTTTCCGTATGGAGCTGCGCTAACGCCCATTTTGCATCTGAAAGATAGAAACTTGACGGATAATCCTTGACAAGTTGTGTATACCACTTTATCGCCCGGTCTTCGTTGTTCATACCCTCGTAAAGTTGAGCAAGTCGATAGACAGCGCAATCCGCCAATGGATAGCTCAACGAGATGACACGCGCGTAGTGCCGAACCGCTTGTGGACGATTGCGCAGCTTCTCATAGTTATAACCGAGCGCATGATGAATTTTCAGCTTTTCTGATTCGGGCAAGTCGGCCTGCAATAAACTTTCAAGCTTTGAAACTGCGCGCTTCCGATCGCCTTTATCAATAAGCGCGAAAGCCTCTTGCCACGCCTCACTACGCACCTCGTCGGCGGAAACCGGCACTCCTAATGCAAAGCAGGCACAAACCAAAATGAGCAACCCCCACAAAAATGGGCGCATTATAATAACCTCTAATATAACGCGTGGATTCCATTTTTTATCCTGCTGAATTCGGTCTCTGCTAAAAAATTTTAGATGTTTCATTTTGAACCTTCTCGGTGTCCTCCTGATCTTCGTTCACATAGATAAAATAAAAACGATAATAGCGTTTACCTTTTTAACTTTCAATTGTAACGTTACACATCACCAAAAAGCAACAAAAAATTGTACATAGGACTTACGCATGATGCTCTTTTGTACCACAAACTTCCAGTTTGTGCTGCCAAAACACTGTGTTTTCCGAAAAATTTCATCTGACAGAACCGCTTACACTCAAAATTGCGTCCGTCCTGGGACAGTTATACGCTGCGATTCGCAAAGTACAGAAATCGCTTGCTAAATTTCGAGACCTTATGTTACACTTAATACAGGTTTAATGGAATTCCAAATTTAGATTAAGAGCATATTTTCAGAACCATTCAGTTCTCCTTTGGGAGAGATCCCTGACTGTTCCAAGACCTACTGTAGGAGCGAGTGTTTTTGCTTGGGGGTTTCTTGTCGCTCGCGATCTTTCGGGCAAATTCTTAAAAAACCGAAAACTGAATGACTCTGGCATATTTTTAGAAGTAGGGGGAAAATCTGATGGAAATTGTAGCATTCGGAAAAACAGGTTTAAATGTTTCACGGTTGTCAATGGGGACCGGATCAAACGGTTGGAACGGGCGTTCAAATCAGACAGATTTGGGGTTTGATGCCCTGCGCGATCTGCTCCTGTTCGCACATGAGAGAGGCGTAACATTCTGGGATTCTGCCGATCAGTACGGGAGCCATCCACATGTCAAAGCGGCACTCGAAATCTTACCGAGAGAAAGCGTCACGATCACCACAAAGACGACATCCCGTACACGGGAGACGGTGGAAGCAGATGTGAAGCGGTTCCTCAAAGAAATCGGTTCTGATTATGTCGATATTGTCCTGCTCCACTGCCTAACACAGGTCGATTGGCCACAACGCTATCCAGACGCGATGGAGGCACTCGTCCGTTGCAAAGAGCAGGGATTGATCCGCGCACACGGTGTCTCTTGCCACGACTACGGCGCGTTCCAAACATCCGCTATGACAGAATGGGTTGAGGTTGTTCTGGCGCGCATTAATCACTCCGGTGTTAGTATGGACGCATCGCCAGCAGATGTTATCCGCACGATGGAACAGATGGCATTCGCGGGCAAAGGTATTTACGGCATGAAAGTCTTAGGCATGGGCAAATTGGCGAAAGACGCTGAGAGCCAACGCGAGGCAATTGAATTTGTGATGAGCCTGCCTTGTGTACACGCCATGACAATCGGTATGACTTCGGAAAGTGAAGTTGAAGCGAACGTTGCCGTTGTCAACGAATTGGCGGAGAAAGGCTTATAGAAACTTCCTATTCTATGTTCGCGCGAGATGCCGCTATTCTGCACCGCGAATAGTAGGCAGCTCGCGCCCTGTTAAAATGTGAGAGAATACATGGACAAATATGAAATCGTTATCGGCTTGGAAATCCACGCCGAATTATGCACAGAGAGCAAACTCTTCTGCAACTGTGCCTATATATTTGGTGCGTCGGCGAACGATTGCACCTGTCCAATCTGTTTAGGGATGCCAGGCACATTGCCCGTCATCAACAGACGCGCCGTCGAGTTTGCGGTCCGCGCAGGGCTGGCGATGGACTGCGAAATCACCACGTCCAGCAAATTTGACCGCAAGAACTATTTCTACCCCGACCTGCCGAAGAACTACCAAATCTCACAGTATGACATCCCGTTGTGTCAAAACGGACAGGTAACGTTTGAATTTAATGGCGAGCTGCGAACCGTCGCGCTTCGCAGAATCCATCTCGAAGAGGACGCAGGAAAATCTATTCATGCCGAAGTTACAGGCGACCCAACCCGTAGTTTTATGGATTTCAACCGTGCCGGTGTACCGCTCCTCGAAATCGTCAGCGAACCTGAGATACACTCACCCGAAGAAGCCATCGCCTACTGTCGCGCCGTTAAGGAAATTTTAGAATACATCGAAGTCAGCGACTGTAACATGGAAGAGGGGAGCTTACGGTGCGAACCGAACCTCTCTCTCCGTCCTAAGGGCAGCAAAGAATTAGGGACACGCACAGAAATTAAAAACAAAAACTCGTTTCAGGAACTCATCGATGCAATGGAATACGAGGTGAAACGGCAGGCACGGATTTTAGATGCCGGTGAAGAAGTCATCCAAGAGACGCTCCTGTTCGATGCAAGCACGGGCAAAACCGTAGCGATGCGCGGGAAAGAAGAAGCAGACGACTATCGCTATTTCCCGGAACCCGATCTCGTTCACGTCCAGATAAACGATGAATGGATAAATGAAGTCCGACCAACACTCCCGGAGCTCCCGGCAGCGCGTCGCGAACGTTTTATCACGGATTACGGCATCTCCGCCGAGAACGCCGAATTCCTGACAACGACGCGACACCTCGCCGAATTCTTCGATGCAGCCGCACAACTCAGTGGTGAACCGACCACGTGTGCCAACTGGATTATGGGCGACTTAACCCGACTTCTCAACACCGCAGAAATCGAGATCCAAGATTCAAAAGTCACGCCAGCACATCTCAGTGAACTCATCCAATTGATTGACAATGCGACCATCAGCGGTAAAATAGCGAAATCTGTGCTAGATGATGCCTTCGAGACAGGCAAAATGCCGAAAGAGATTGTCGCTGAAAAGGGATTAGCGCAGATTACGGATACTTCAGAGATAGAATCTATCGTCCTGCAGGTTGTTGACGAGAACCCCGGACCTGCGCAGGATTACCGGGACGGTACAAAGAAAGCGATCGGATTCCTCGTAGGACAGGTGATGCGCGCCACTCGCGGAAAGGCGAACCCACAACTGGTGAACCAAATTTTGACGCGAGTGCTATCCACAGACTAATGGACTCCAGTAAACATGGACACAAGGGACCTGAAATACAGAGACAAAACTTGGGATCTTCAATATGCGGACACCAAAGAATACACGCACTGCTTTCACACGTATCCGGCAGTCAATAACCCCCGGCTAAAGCATGGGGGCTTGTGCGAAGCGTAGCCAGCGTTCACTCCACAAGTTAAACTATTGACTACAGTAAAATATCACGGTATCGTGGCATGGCAGCCACAAAGTCTGTCTTAAAACGATATGTTG